>JBEGOY010000029.1:0-9157 GCA_041181745.1 Actinomycetota bacterium
GCAAATTATTCACGCGTGATGTCTGCAGTGCGCACAATGGTTGAACCTCAACCCGATGGTCTTGGCATGAGTGCTCGCAACATCACCGTTTCAACCGTTGGTTTGGTTCCGGGAATCGAAAAACTTGCCGCCGAGAATCTGCCTGTCACGTTTGCGTTGTCGTTGCATGCACCCGACGATGAGTTGCGCGATGAACTTATCCCGGTGAATTCAAAGTGGAAAGTTGACGATGCACTTGATGCAGCCAAAGCCTACTTTGACAAAACCGGTCGCCGAGTTTCGATTGAATACGCGTTGATCAAAGACATGAACGATCACGCCTGGCGTGCTGATTTGCTGGGCGAGAAGCTCAATGCGCGTGGCCGCGGATGGGTGCACGTGAATCCGATTCCGCTAAACCCAACCCCCGGATCAATCTGGACTGCATCAACGCGTGAGCAAACCGATGAATTTATTCGTCGTCTTGAAAAAGCCGGAATACCGACCACACTTCGTGACACCCGCGGCAAAGAAATTGATGGTGCGTGCGGCCAGCTGGCTGCCGCCGACTAAGTTGCTAATTCAAATTCTTAGAAGTTAGCTTTTTGCGCAATTCTTTTCCGGCATAAATAAAAAACAAAATCACGATGTTTTGATTCTGCTTGCGCGGAATATTTGTTGCCGGTGTGCGCGATGGCGCGGCCGGTGCAAACACATCTTGCGTAGCATCCGCTTTGATTGCTTTTGGCCTGCGCAAAATTCTTAGCGAGATGAAGGCCACCACGAGCGAGAGCAAAATACCGGCGACGCTGATCAAAATAATCCAAATTGGGTTAACGCCGGTATAGCGAATGTCTTTTTCGAATTCACGGGTTTCAATGATGTTTCCCATTCGGGCATTAATTTTAATTCGCCATTTTTCTTCGGTAATTTGGGAGTCTGCAACCAGTCGGCCATACCCCGTTTGCCCAGGCATGATGGTGTTGGTATAGAACTTGAATGGTCCGATGGTTGGGCCTGCAAAGGTTAGGTTGCTCAACTGCAAGTCACCTTCAATAGAGATTGGCGTTTTGCCGGTGTTATTGATTTTCACTACCAAAGCCCTGCCCTCAAGGTTGGTTTCACCGTAAACATCTTCAATCGAAAATTGGGTTACAAACATCTCATCGGTGCCCACTCCCAGGAACATTGGTTGCACAATCTGCATAGCGGTGGGCATCTTTATCTGTGCATCTGAGGTGCGAACCGCGCTGGCCTGCACCTGCAAGGCAGGTTGCAGAACCTCAAGGGCGGCATCGCTGGGTACCGAAATTTTCATGGCGATTTGCACTACTTCTTTTGGCTTAAGAATGAAGTCATTCTTTGAGAAAGTAGCCCAGTCTTTTGCTTTTGTGCTTGCCTCTGGATCGAATCCCAACTCACCATTGATTACACTTTGACCGCCAAGCTGCAAGTGAATTCGCTGATTTATGGCCGAGTCGCTCGAAATGCGAACATTGCGCGTGCCTGACTTGCCGGGTTGGATGACCAGCCAAAGTTTGTTGTTTCGACTGAGGTTGTTAGTTGCATCAGTTGAATATTCTGGCTGCATTGAAAAGCCAAGAGTTTCAGCCCCGTTTGCCGGTGTTAGCAAAGTCATTGATAGAACGAGGGTTGCGAGTGCAATAAGAATTTGACGAATTCTCAATTCGGGTTCCTTAGTTAAAGCAGTTTGGGTGAGCAACATAGTTGCTCACCCAAATCTGTATTTACTGCCTATTGAGCAATTTCAAGGGTTGAAGTTACTGTTGGGCCTGTGTAGTTATAGGTTTGATCGCCATATTCAGGAATCATGCCGCCCGGAATTTTGGTGGCAAATTCCAAACTGAAAGCACAAATATTTTTGGTAGTCACAGCTGCAACAAGTGGGCTTGTTAGGGTCGGTGAAGAAAGAGTTGTGCCACCAATGCTTGCGCTAGGAGTCACCCCAAAGCCACTGCAAGAATCAGCAACTGGCGTGGCAGTCACGTGAAGTGCGTTGGTTGAGCCATCTAGAGTGAAGTTCATTCCAGCGTCAAGGTTCGCACCAGCATTTGCGGTAAAGGCTGTGCCGTCTGCTGCAATGGTGAGCTTCACGGCCTGCTTCTTTGAGTCATCAAACCATGAACAGTTGTCGTCTGCACTGCTGTAGTTACTCGAGCCACCCACGTGAGTGCTAATGTTGCCGGCGGTGCTGCTAAGCGGAATCTCCACACCTGCATACTTTGCAGTGGTGCCAGTTGCTTCATCGCCAACAAGGTCTAGAGTTGACGGCAATCCAGCTACGTGCCAACCACACCATGGAAGAGTCACGGTGGTTGCGCCAGCGACAGCTGAACCAGAGCCTCCGCTGATTGGAGGTGCATCTACAGCTACAGCTGCAGCAACACCAGTCATACCCACAGCCAAGCCACCCAATGCCAAAGTTAGCGATGAGGCAGCCAGGGCTTTTTTGAACTTGATGTTCATTCTTTATCCTTTCCCCATGCGCCACGGGTGTGGCACATCTAAAACTTGTTGCCAGTCTGCCTGTGCCGCTGGGCTGCCGGCGAATCGTGACGACAAGATGCCCAGATTTGTTGTGGCACCACAACAGAACTGCCAAAAGTGGCAACCAGGCCTGCAAATCATTGGGAATTTACCGGCTTTCGGCCAATACTTATAATTAGGGGGTGGCTGGCGATGAGCATGAGAGTTCTGATTGTTGAGGATGACGCGTTTACCCGTCTCATGCTTTATACGGCTCTGAAGACCCAAGGTCTACAGAACCTTTTAGAAGCGCCATCTGCAGCCGAAGCCCTAAAGCACATCAATGACAAACACATAGATGCTGCAATTTTGGATTTGCACCTGGGCGTTGGCCCCACTGGGATCGATGTGGCTCAAGCCATGCGACGCAAAAATCCTGCGGCTGGAATTGTCTTTCTCACTAGTTTTGACGACCCTCGATTGTTAAGCCCACATTTGCCGGCTTTGCCAGGCAATTCGCAATATCTCACCAAGAACCAGATCTCTGACATCGGCATTCTGCTAGAGGCAATTGCTGCAGCAACCCAGGGAGTGAATAAGCAGGTTGCCAGCAGGAATGAAAACCTGCTTGGTCAGTTGAGCGATACTCAGTTAGAAACGTTGCAATTAGTAGCAGAGGGTCTAAGCAACGCAGAGATAGCAAGACGCAGATTTGTAACCGAACGTTCGGTTGAAGTATCGCTGACCAGAATTGCGAAACAGCTCGGATTATCGCCGGACGCCTCGAAAAATCAGCGCGTTCACATGGCAAAGGTTTATTTTCGGGCTCGCGGCGTAAGCAGTTATGAAACTGCCTAATCTGTTGCAACTTCGTGAAAGCCTCGGCGGAGAAAGTTTTTTAGATCGCAAACTTTATTTTGCGTTTAGCCCCGTGGTTGTGGTGAATTCGGTTCTGGTTTCAAATCATGAACCTTCGCCGTTCAATTGGGCAATGCTATTAATCGCAAACCTGATTGCGATTTTGATTTGTTGGTTCTACTTTGAATTTGCCATCCGAGTTGTGTTCAAAAACAAAAACCAAAAGCCGGCATCGCTGTTTGCAATTGGTCTCTTTGGTATTTCGATGGGCGCCTTAAAAGCAGTTTCCACCGCTGTAGCAGCTTGGGCAATTCATTTTGAAACAGACTTAGCCAGGGCAATTATTAACAGGATTGTTCAAACCTCGCTTCTTGGTTTGATGTTGGTCTTTGCTGCCGCGGCTATATCGTCTGCCCAACGCAGGTACCAAGCCGAGCGCGATTTATTGGTGACCCAAAAGGTTCAGCAAAACCTGAATTCAAATTTTGCTCGAGATTACAGCAAGGCGGCAACAACGGAGCTGCGTAGTTTTGTTTCGCAGGCAAAACAACGACTGGTCGCAGAAAGCTCTAATTCCAGCGCAATGATCAGATCGATTATCGAAGATAGTCTTCGCCCGCTGAGCCACAAACTTTGGGAACGAGAAAACGCCAAGTTTGCCAATTATGAAATTGCCGACCTGATTCGCTTGGCAATACGAAACAATCGATATTTTGCAACAACAACTGCACTTATTTATTTTGTGGTGACCGTGCCGTTTGTCTTAATTCAAGCTGGCTGGTCAGACGCAATTTTGCGTTCGCTGTTAGGATCAGCAATCATCTTGATTTTCTTCACTATTGCTGCTTGCCTTAGAACCAAATCATTTTCGGCTTCGTTGATTACTTTTGTTTTAGTGATCATGGCAACTGATGCTGCCGTGATTGCGGCCAGCTCAATTTTGTTAGGCGAGCTTGAGGGATATAACGCGTGGAGTATGGCCGTTGCTGTTCTTTTTTGGTTGGCCGAGGTGAATCTATTCCTAGGTATCACTGCTGTGATGCGTGAAAATCACAAGGAAATTCGTGAGAAATTAGCCTCTGTCACAGCGCTTCCGGGGTTTGCTAAGGCTGTTAAGAATTCGACCAACCTTCTTTTGAACCGGGAATTGGCTAATTATTTACACGCCAGCCTTCAAAACCGATTGTTGTCTTCAGCGGTGCGCATAGAGCGAAGTGGCGACGACCCAAACCTGCTTCTTGCCGAACTGGAGCAACTTGAACAGTTGCTAGAAAATGTTGGCGACACCGGAAAATATGTTTCAAACTCGGATCTTTCTCTGCAACTGCAGCAGCTGCAGCAAAGTTGGGCTGGTTTTGTTGCGATAATCATTGAAAATTCTTTGCCCAACGCCGGTGCTGCGGGGTCGATTGATTTTGTGATTGGCCAAGTGGTTAATGAAGCGATTTCAAATTCTGTTCGCCACGGTTTGGCCAAAAACATACGGATTCAAATTGAGCAGGATGGCCAGCAGATCAAACTTAGAGTTTTAGACGACGGCCTGGGCCCTAGGGAAAACAAACCGGGGCTAGGTTCAAAATATTTTGATTCTGTAGCCGGCACTAATTGGAAAATTGCCCCGGGTGCAAATGGAGGGTCAGAGTTAACCCTGACCCTCACACTTTAGAACTCTAAAACTAGATGCCACCACCGTGCACGTCATCGGCGTGCAGTTGCTTGGCGCGCAGTGCGCGGCTGTCGCTAATCCAGTCCATCACCGCAAACAGCACACCAATAAGGCCAATGTAAAGCGGGGCTAGCAGCCAGCGTGACCAAAAGATTCCGCGTTCAATAAGCGTTGATGTGCGACTCAGGTGATTCCTTAAATGTTTGGCAGGTTCTAGTGAATTCTATTTTCTAAGTTTGGATGTTTTCGGTTAACGGCCAGCTGGCTGCCGCCGACTAATTCTTTTTCGGCAGCCGAGTAATTTCGCTGATTGGCAATCGCTCTGCTTTGAAAGTGTTGACTGCAGCATCAGAGGCATAGCCGATCGCGATTCCGCACAGCAACTTGTAACCCTTTGGAATTTCAAATTCTTTCGCAACGGCATCTTGCCAGATTGCAACGGCACCTTGTGCGCAACTGCCAAGCCCGTGGGCATGCGCAGACAGCATTAGGTTCTGCATAAACAACCCGGCATCTGATGCAGAGTATTTGCCCAAACTGGTGTGAGTGAAAATAAACAACTCAACCGGTGCGCCAAAGAATTCGTAGTTGCGTGCCCATTGGGCATCGCGGGCCTTTGCATCGTCACGCTTCACGCCCAATAGCCCATAAAGATCAGCACCAATTTTGCGACTGCGCACTTTTAGTTCATCAACATAGGGTCTCGTAATCATGGCGTTGCTGGTTGGCAAACCAAATCGGGTTATTGCAAGGCGCAACTTGGCAACCAGGCCACCTTGGCGAGCAGCACTAAGGGCGGCCCATCTAGCCAAAAAGTCGGCGCTGATGCGCTCTCGGGCAGGGCCGGTGGCCACGGCCACTTTGTAGGGGCGGGTGTTTGACCAGCTGGGTGCCGTCATGGCGTCGGTCAAAATGCTTTGGATGATTTCTTGCGGAACCGGGGTGTTTAGAAAGTCTCGGGTGGACCGTCTTGATGCGGCAAAGGAAGAAAACTCGGCGTGGTTGACCATGGCTTCAACCTACACCGCGTGCATCTAGAAAATTTATCTATTCGTAACAACATCGGTACTTTTGGCGTAACGCCCGTGGATAGGCTGAAAACACGATGCACAGTGGCGTGAAGTTTGGCGTCACCAATCACTCTGAAGGAGGAATTGTGCGCTTTAAGAAAATATCAGTCATTGCGGTCGCAATAGCCGCAGCTGTTTCACTTAGCCTGTCGGGTTGTGCGGCAGGTGGATCAGGTTCAAACGACAACATCATTTCTGTAAACGGTTCTGAACCGCAGAACCCACTGATTACCACCAACACCAATGAAGTTGGTGGCGGTCTAATTCTGGACAACATTTATGCCGGCTTGGTTTATTACGAAGCTGATGGCACACCAGTGAACGACATGGCTGAGTCAATCACCTCGACCGACAACAAGGTTTGGGACATCAAAATCAAGAGCGGTTGGAAGTTCACCAATGGTGAAGAAGTAACTGCAAACTCTTTTGTCGATGCATGGCAGTATGGCGCGCTTCTTAAGAACGCTCAGCTAAACAGCTACTACTTCGACGCAATCGAAGGCTTTAGCTATGACAAAGACAGCCCGCTAACCGGACTCGAAGTTGTTAGTCCAACTGAATTTAAAGTCACACTCTCGTCTGCACAGTCAGACTTTCCATTGAGATTGGGCTACAGCGGTTTCTATCCACTGCCAAAGGCATTCTTCGATGACCCTAAAGCATTTGGCGAGAACCCAATCGGCAACGGCCCTTACAAGTTGGCAAGTGACACAGCTTGGCAGCACAACGTGCAGATTGACCTTGTGAAGAACCCTGACTATCAGGGTGCACGCAAAGTTGTAAACGGCGGACTAAAGATTGTGTTCTATGCAACCATGGATGCTGCCTATGCCGATCTGCTTGCAGAGAACCTTGACGTAATGGCTGGTATTCCAGATTCAGCGATGAAGACATTCAAGACTGACTTGGGTGACCGCGCTGTAGAGCAAGGTGCCGCAATCTTCCAGTCATTCACTATCCCAGGTCGCTTGCCACACTTCAGTGGCGAAGAAGGCCAGTTGCGTCGCGCAGCTATTTCAATGGCAATCAACCGCCAAGAAATCATTGACGTAATCTTCAACGGAACTCGTCAGCCGGCTAAGGACTTCACTTCACCAGTTATTGCTGGTTGGAGCGACACTCTTGCTGGGGCAGACGTGCTTGACTACAACCCAACTAAGGCAAAAGAACTGTGGGCTCAGGCCGACAAGATCGCCAAGTGGGATGGCACATTCAAGATTGGTTACAACGCTGACGGTGGCCACCAGGGATGGGTTGAGGCTGTAACCAACAGCATCAAGAACGCACTTGGAATCGCCGCAGAAGGCAACCCATTCCCGACCTTCGCAGAGTTCCGAACAGCGGTCACCGACAAGACCATCACCAGCGCATTCCGCACTGGTTGGCAGGCAGACTACCCAGCGTTGTCTAACTTCCTTGGCCCTTTGTACCAGACCGGTGCAGGTGCTAACGATGGTCAGTACTCAAACCCTGAAGTTGACGCTTTGTTTGCCAAGGGCAACTCGGCTGCAACTCTAGAAGAAGCAAACAAGGCATACCAAGATGCCCAGGTGATCTTGCTTAAAGATCTACCTGCAATTCCAATGTGGTACGGCGTTTCAGACGGTGGTTACTCAACCAAAGTTTCAAACGTCAAGTTTGGTTGGAACTCTGTTCCGGTTCTCTACAACGTAGTGAAGAACTAGACTCAATCCACAGCTAGTTGAGGGGGCGGGGCTCGTGAATTCGAGCCCCGCCTTATTCAACTAAAAAACCCAAGGTGACCTAAGTGACCGGCTACATATTTCGAAGAGTGCTTCAGGCATTGCCAGTGTTTTTTGGCACAACTCTTTTGATTTACTTCATGGTGTTTGCAATGCCAGGCGACCCAATTGTTGCGCTATTTGGCGACAAAGGTGTGAACCCGGCAATTGCGGCACAACTGCGTGCGCAGTATCACCTTGATCAACCTTTCATAATTCAGTACCTCATTTATATCGGCGGAATTTTTCGCGGCGACTTTGGCACATCTTTTTCTGGTCAATCTGTAGGCAACATCTTGGCCCAAACATTTCCGGTGACACTTCGACTTTCACTGATCGCAATTTTTATTGAGATGGTTGTTGGCGTTGCCATCGGTTTGATTTCAGGTTTGCGCAAAGGCAAACTTTTCGATGCATCTTCGCTTGTGGTTAGCCTGCTTCTAATCTCCACTCCGGTTTTTGTGATTGCATTCGTTTTTCAATATTTCTTTGCAATTCAACTCGGATGGGCACGCCCCACAGTGAGCGGTGCTGCAGGAATTCAAGAATTGTTGCTGCCGGGAATAGTGCTGGCCACACTTGGAGTCGCATACATCATTCGACTCACTCGAAGCTCAGTGATCGAGAACATGAGTCAAGATTTTGTTCGCACCGCCTATGGCAAAGGCCTAACCCACAGTCGAGTTGTTAGAGTGCACGTGCTGCGAAATTCTTTGATTCCAGTGGTCACATATCTGTCGATTGACTTTGGTGTGCTGTTAGTGGGTGCAACAGTAACCGAAGGAATCTTCAACGTTCCAGGTGTGGGCCGAACCCTTTACCAGGCGATTATCCGCGGCGAAGGCCCAACGGTTGTTTCTTTCGTCACCGTAATGGTGCTGATCTATCTTGCTGTGAACCTATTAACCGACCTGCTTTATGCAGTGCTTGACCCAAGGATTCGCTATGGCAAATAGGCAAGAACACTTCGTAGCAGACTTCTCGGCCGCAGCGGTAGCCGAGGTAGACGCCGTTCGCATCAAAGAGAAGCGCAGCAACCTCTATTTAGACGCCTGGCGTGATTTGCGCACCCGGCCTTCTTTCTACATTTCTGGCGCAATGATTCTTTTGATCACTCTGGTTGCGCTTTTCCCTAGTTGGTTTACCTCAGTGGCGCCCAATGACAATTGTTTGCTGGCAAATAGCGATGGTGCGCCGACCGGGGAACACATCCTTGGCTTCACGCGTCAGGGTTGCGACATATACAGTCGCATTATTCACGGCACATCAACCTCACTTTCGGTTGGCATCATCGTGACGATTATGAACTTTGTAATGGGAGTGTTCTTCGGCGCGCTCGCAGGTTTCTATGGCAA
>JBEGOY010000030.1:0-3669 GCA_041181745.1 Actinomycetota bacterium
GTTTAGTTGCCCTGCCAATTGTTGTTGTGCTGCTTAAGGCTTTTCAAATTGGTGACAGCTTCGGCATCGACAATTTCATCAATCTTGCCGGCCACGGCAGCCACGAACTCTTGAATGTGACAATCGCGCAGGCAACCTCGAACACAGTGCGCAACGTTGCTATTTCTTCAACTTTGGCAATTGGTTTTGGCACGTTGATTGCATATCTGCTGTCGCTGCCGTCAAACAATCGTGCCCAACTCTTTTTGCAGCGCAGCATGGATGCACTGTTCTTATTGCCGATTGGAATATCGTCTGTGGTGTTGGGTTTCGGCTATTTGATCACTTTTGGTGACGGGCCTTTGCCGCTGAGATCGAGTTGGCTAGTTGTTCCACTCGTGCAATCGCTAATGGCGTTGCCCTTGGTTGTGCGATTGATTTATCCGGCATTGATTTCTATTGGCCATGAACAGCGCGAAGCGGCAGCAAATGCTGGCGCGCATGCCGGGCAAATTTGGTTTCACGTTGAATCAAAAATGATTCGCAACGTAATTCTTACGGCGGTAGGTTTTTCTTTGATTGTTTCTATCGGTGAGTTTGGTGCTGCATCACTCTTGGCCTACGGAGATCAAGCAACTCTGCCCACAGTTTTGTACGCGCTAATCTCGCGCCCTGGTCCAGTGAATTTTGGAATGGCAATGGCAGTGAGCGCCATTCTGATTGTGCTGACTTTTACTTTGGTTTTTGCAGTAAGTCGTAAGCCGCGGGAACAGCGTCAAGTCTTTGCTTAATCACTTCGATGGATTCTGGATTCTGATCCACCAAAATAAATTTGCGATTTAGTGTCGCTGCGGCAACGCCCGTGGTTCCAGAGCCAGCAAAGAAATCTAATACGGTGTCGCCCTCGGCCGACGACGCCTGAATGATTCGGCGCAAAATGCCCAAAGGTTTCTGAGTCGGGTATCCGGTTTTCTCTTTGCCGGTTGGCGAAACAATTGTGTGCCACCAGACATCCGTGGGCAGTTTGCCTAATTCAACTTTTTCTGGCGTAACTAAACCGGGTGCCATGTATGGCTCGCGGTCTACCTCGGTTGAGTTAAAGAAATATTTCTTTGGATCTTTCACATAAACCAAAATGGTGTCGTGTTTCGATGGCCAGTTTCGCTTGCTCTTGCCGCCGTAGTCATAAGCCCAAATGATTTCGTTTAGAAAGCAATCGCGGCCAAACAATGCATCAAGCAGCACCTTGGCATAGTGCGCTTCGCGGTAATCAAGGTGCAAATAGAGGGTGCCGGTCTGCTTTAGCAAGCGCCAGGCCTCTTCTAGGCGAGGCTCTAGAAAAGCCCAAAAATCCTCGAATTCATCGTCATAGCTGAGCACGGTTTGGCGAATGGTTTCGTAGCGCTTGCCTTTGAAACCCACCCGACCACCGGTCTCGATGCGCTTGGTGGTGGTAGGCCCGGCTACCTGCTTGCGCCCGGTGTTGAAGGGCGGGTCGATATAAATAAGTTGCACCGATTCGTCGGGCATAAACTTCAAGACAGACAGGTTGTCTGAGAAGAACACTTGATTTTCGTTTGCCGGCACAGAAAGAGATTAACAGCATGAGCACCGAAACCCAGAACCCAGAAGTGCGTCACAACGTTGAGAAACACCGCTATGAGATTTGGATCGGCGACGACAAGGCCGGTCACGCTGACTACAGTTTGATGCCCGGTGAGATTCACTTCGTGCACACCGAGGTAAACCCGGTTCACCAGGGCAAGAACCTGGCGGCTATTTTGACCAAGTATGCCCTCGACGATGTTCGGGCACAGGGCAAGGCCAAGGTGGTTCCAGTCTGCTCATACACAGTGCGCTACATGGAAAAGCACCCTGACACCCAGGATCTGTTGCTAAACCCAATTGAAGAGGCCGCGGCTGCTTGCCGATTGCCAAATGTCGAAAAAGCGTCTGAGAAGCTAGGCCTCAACAAGAACTAATCGGCTGGGTTGATGGCCTCGTGAGAATCTAGCCATTCAACCAAGTCGCCGATGACCTCATCTTTATTGATTTCGTTGAACGGTTCATGGCGGCCACCGGCATAAATAATTACTTGGATGTCTTCGACTCCGGCGCGCACATATGCGTCGGCCAGCATTTTGTTGCCCTTCTCGCCACCGATCGAGCAATCTGAACCAGCAATCAAAAGAATCGGAACATGGCTATCGATTTGCTTGCTCGGCAAACCCAGCAGGCGAGCGGAGTTCGTGATTCCAAACGATTCAATCGCGGTCTCGGGAAAGGTCAGCGGGTCGTTGGCAAAATCGATGCCAACCTGGTGATCACGGCTTAGCCATTCGTGGCCTGATTTGTTTGCTGATTTATCCCAGCGCTTGTTGAAGCCGCTACTTGGCAAGATGCCAGGCACCAACAGGGTAGATCCGCTCAAGATCATGCCGTCATACTCATCCGAGTATTTATTGAATATGCGCTGACAAATCATTGACCCCCAGCTGTGGCCTAGCAAGACCAGCGGTTCCTCTGGATTTTCACCGGCAATAATGTGGCTAAGTTGTCGCACGTCGCTGAATACGGCAGCCATGCCGCCCGGGCCCAGATTGCCTTGCTTCTTGATGTAGCCCTCGGCCTGCATGCGCAACCCGGTTTCGCCGTGACCGCGGTGGTCATCGGCATAAACGCTATAGCCCGCGCGGTTAAGTTGTTTGGCAACGTGCTCGTAGCGCTTGGCGTGGTCACCAAGACCGTGCACAATTTGCACCACTGCCTTGGGATTGGCCACTGGCCATTCATAAAACGTGATGTCGATGCCCTCGGCATCTTTAAAAGTACGAACTAGTGGCAGCGCTGTCATATGCCCAGATTAGTGGCTGCCCGAGCTCAAGCCTCTTTGGTTATCTGTACTGATACGAAAAGTTCACTCTGGTGTGGCCCAGCATAAACACCGCGCAACGGAGGTAGATCGTCATAATCGCGCGCTCGACCCACTACAACATGTCGATCTAACACGTGCACATCATTGGTTGGGTCGTAGGCAAACCAAGAGCCCGCCCACCATTCCACCCAAGCGTGTGATTCACCAATTACGGTCTCGCCAATTTGGGGTTGCTTGCTCGGGTGCAAATAGCCGCTGACATATCGGGCGGGAATGCCCACGGCACGAAGTGCACCAAGTGTGATGTGCGCAAAATCCTGACAGACACCAATTTTGCTATTCCACGCCTCTGTTGCAATCGAATGCACGCCCGTGACACCGTGGCGATAAGTCATGTCGGCATATACCTTGGCGCAAATTGCAAGTGCGGTGTGATGAGGATTATTGGTTTTAGCAATCTTCTTTGCAAAGCGAACCAGTTCTGCAGGCGGTGCGGTGCGTTTGGTTTGTGCAACTGCGTCGGTTAGTTCAAGTGAGCTGGCAATTTCTTGGTCAATCGCAGACCAATCCAAGGTTGGGGTCTGAGGCATTGGATTTCGCAGTTCCACATTTGTTGTAGCGGTGATCGTGAGTTCTCGATGTGGTTCAAGCACTTCGAACATCAGCGCCCGAGTTTTGAAGTAATCGAAATACTCGTGAGATGACCCGTGCGGTTCAATGTCGAGTTTGGTTGAGAAGACAATTTGTTTTTCATCGCGCACCGGCAAAAGTCTTGCCTCGTTATACGAGGCAGCAACATCAGCCTCATATTTGAA
>JBEGOY010000031.1:0-5144 GCA_041181745.1 Actinomycetota bacterium
GCCTGCTTCACCGGCACCTACCCGATTGAACTTCCAGCCGAAGATCGGTTGGGCAAAAACCTGCTTGAACGCAACGATGCGGCGGCTTGTGAACCAGGACCTGACTCAGAGCTGAACGCTATGGTCACCGACGCAGAAAAGAACTAATGACCGAGAACGCCTACGCCAAAGCCGGAGTTGACACCGAGGCTGGTGACCTAGCGGTTGAGCTGATGAAGCGCTCGGTTGCTGCCACTCACAACGATCTAGTCTTTGGTGGTCTAGGTGGCTTCGCCGGCATGATGGACGTCTCGTTTATCAAGAACTATCAGCAGCCGCTGCTTGCAACTTCGACGGACGGCGTTGGTACCAAGGTTGCCATCGCGCAGGCGATCGACAAACACGACACCATCGGCCAAGACCTTGTTGGCATGGTCGTCGACGACATCGTGGTGGTTGGCGCCAAGAGCTTGTTTATGACCGACTACATTGCTTGCGGCAAGGTTGTGCCAACTCGCATCGCCGACATTGTGCGCGGTATTGCCGAGGCTTGTGCCCACGTTGGGGTTGCGCTGGTTGGTGGCGAAACTGCAGAGCACCCGGGGTTACTTGGCCCTGATGACTACGACGTTGCTGGTGCAGCGGTTGGTGTTGTTGAGAAAGATCGCCTGCTTGGCCCGCAGAATGTTTTGGTTGGCGACGTAGTTCTTGGCATGCAATCATCAGGTTTGCACTCAAACGGTTATTCATTGGTTCGCAAAATTGTTGCAGACAGCAAGTTGGATTACACCAAGACTGTTGCTGAATTTGATTCGCGTTCGCTTGGTGAAGTTTTGCTTGAGCCAACTGCGCTTTACACCGGAATTCTGAACACACTGCTTGAAGGTGAACTTGGTGCTGCTGTGCATGCCATGAGTCACATCACCGGTGGTGGCATTGCTGCTAACTTGGCCCGCGTATTGCCGCAGGGAGTTTCACTTGACGTTGATCGTTCAACTTGGTCACCGCAAGATGTTTTTAAAGTGCTTGCCGGTTGGGGCGGTTTCTCGCTGCAGAGCGTTGAATCAACTTGGAACCTTGGCCTCGGCCAAGCAGTGGTTGTTGCTGCTGATCGCGCCGACGAAGTTGCGGTTCGATTGAATTCTCTTGGCGTGCACACCTGGCAACTTGGTGTAGTTGATAAAGCTGTTGTCGACCTCAGCGATTATGTTCAGGGCGCAAAGGGTGTTGACGGCGGAGCCGTGCGCCTAGTTGGTGACTACGCAAACTAACGGCAAGCGCTGGCGCAGCCAGCAGCGCAACCCTCAAACGGTTGGCCGCTAAGGCCATCAAGGCAACCGGTTTGACCAGATCTAACTTGGCCAAGTTGGTATCGCTCAATCACAATGTCGATTAGTTGTTGCGGAGTCTCAATTTCAGGCGAGAGCAGCGGATTGGTAACCAAGTGGGCGCCAACTTTTTGCAGCAAATCGCTGAAATAACCCGGTGCCAATAAATAGGTGCTCACCACAATGCGCTTGCGTGGATTTTGAAACTTAAGTTTTGGAACCAGGTCTTTGAGCTTTGGCTCGGCCGCTGAAAGAAAAGCGAGTTCAACTGTTTTGCCAAGTGATGCCTCGAGCATCGCCTTGACTTTGTTGGTTTCGGCTTGGGCGCGTGGGTCACTTGAACCAGCAACCGTCAACACAACTAGATCATCGGCCTGATGCCCGGCCTCGTTCAACCTTTGCACCAGCACGTCAACCAGTCTTTGATCTGGGCCAAGGGCCGGGGTGATTGTGGCTTGACCGTGTTCGAATGCGGCGTCAGCAATATCTTGGCGCACGTGATATCCAGTGGCCAACAACAGCGGCACGATGGTGGCTTGATCAACTTGAGCCAGCACGGTTGGCACATCTGGTTGCTGCACATCAACGAAGGCCTCGCGAACATCCGCGGGGTTTAAGGCTTCATTAACTTTTGTTACGAGTCGCGAGATGGCCAATGCACCGCTGGAATTGTCGGTGCCGTGCGATGCCGCGATGAGTGTGCGAATGGGAAACCTCAATAGATAAAAGGGATTGCGAAAAGCCTAGCAAAACAGTAGGAATTGGAATCTGGTGAGTGGGCCGGAATCCGCGCTGTGATGCGGAATTTGGCCCGAGCAGGATTCAAATTTATGGGTGAAAATAGATGCATCGCTGCCGACTATACGGCAGCAATTCACTTTTTTAGGATGCCTAATGACTGATCACGTGACCGGCGGAACTCACGCCGAAGCTCGACCTCCACGCGAGGGCCGCTCGAACGGCCAGTGGAAGGTTGACGGCACCGAGCCACTAAACGCCAACGAAACTTGGAAGCAAGAAGACGGCGGGCTTTCGGTTCGTGAGCGCATCGAAAACATCTACTCGAAGAACGGTTTCGACAGCATTGATGGCACCGACCTGCACGGCCGTTTTCGCTGGTGGGGTCTTTATACTCAGCGCAAGCCGGGCATTGATGGCGGCCGCACCGCAACACTTGAACCACACGAACTTGAGGACAAGTACTTCATGCTGCGTGTGCGCATTGATGGTGGTCAGCTAACCACCGAGCAGTTGCGTGTAATCGCTGGAATCTCAAAAGATTTTGGTCGCGACACCGCAGACCTAACCGACCGTCAGAACATTCAGTTGCACTGGATTGAAGTTGAAGCGATGCCAGAGATTTGGCGTCGACTTGAGGCCGTTGGTCTTGAGACCACTGAGGCCTGCGGCGACGTGCCTCGCGTGATCTTGGGTTCACCGGTTGCTGGCATTGCCGCGGATGAACTGATTGACCCAACCGACATCATCGAAGAAATTCGTTTGAAGTACATCGGTGACCCAGAGCTTGCAAACTTGCCGCGCAAATTTAAGTCGGCTATCACTGGCCACCCGAGCCAAGACGTAGTTCACGAAATCAACGACCTAGCGTTTGTTGCGGTTAATCACCCAGAACACGGCGTTGGTTTTGATCTTTGGGTTGGTGGCGGTTTGTCAACTGCACCTCGCCTTGCAGAGCGTTTGGGCGTGTGGGTTGCCCCCGCGCAGGTTGCCGAAGTTTGGTATGGCGTTTGTGCAATCTTCCGCGACTACGGATTCCGTCGTTTGCGCAACAAGGCGCGTTTGAAGTTTCTGATGGCTGACTGGGGCCCAGTCAAGTTCCGCGAAATTCTTGAAACCGAATATTTGAATTACAAGTTGGCCGATGGCCCAGCTGCGCCAACACCAAAAACCGTGGGTGATCACGTTGGTGTGCACAAGCAAAAAGATGGCAAGTTCTACATTGGTGTCACACCGTTTGTTGGTCGCGTTTCGGGCAGCATCCTTAGTGATCTTGCAGACGTGCTTGAGAAGTATGGCTCAAAGCGTTTGCGCACCACACCTCACCAGAAATTGGTTTTGCTAGACATTGCCGAAGCAGACGTTGAAAACATCATTGTTGAACTTGACGCACTTGGTTTGAACGCACGACCAAGCGATTTTCAGCGATCAACAATTGCTTGCACCGGCATTGAGTTTTGCAAGTTGGCAATTGTAGACACCAAAGACACTGCAACCGAGGCAGTAAAGACTCTGACTCGCACCATGGTTGACATTCAGTTGAAGCGACCAATTTCGTTGCACGTAAACGGTTGTCCTAACTCTTGTGCCCGCATTCAGACTGCTGACATTGGCCTAAAGGGCCAGTTGTTGCCTGATGGCAACGGTGGCACCGAGCCTGGATTCCAGGTGCACCTGGGTGGCGGTTTGGCTTCACGTGATCGCGACGAGGCGGGCCTTGGCCGCACAGTTCGTGGCCTTAAGGTGACCGCGTCAAACCTAAGTGAATATGTTGAGCGCGTGACTCGCAAATATGTAGCCGAGGCTAACGAAGATGAAACCTTCGCTGAATGGGCACACCGAGCAGATGAAGAGGCACTTCAATGAGCGTTCTAACTCGTCGCAGCGAAGCTGAACTAAAGACACGAGTTGGCGAGGGTTTGGCAAAACTTGCCGAACTGGGTGCCGCAAATGCAACTGGCGAGGCGACTGCAGAACAAGTAATTGATTGGGTTGCTGCAAACTTTGATGTTGATGCTGTGGCTATTGCTTGTTCAATGGCAGATGCCGTATTGCCGCACATCGTCACCAAGAAAATTGCAAACGCAGAAGTCTTGTTTTTAGAGACCGGCTATCACTTTGCAGAAACACACGCCACTCGCAACGAAGTTGCACGAGCTTTGCCGGTGCGAATTGTTGATGTGAAACCAAAGCTCACCGTTGCCGAGCAAGATGCAAAGTTTGGCGAAAAGCTTTATTCGCGTGACCCAAACCTTTGCTGCCAAATGCGCAAGGTAGACCCGTTGCACGATCAACTAAAAAACTACGAAGTTTGGTTCACCGGCGTGCGTCGTGATGAAGCCCCTACACGTGCAAACACTCCGTTGATTGCCTGGGATGAAAAGAATGGTTTGGTAAAGGTTAACCCGCTTGCGGCCTGGACCTTTGACGAGCTAATCGATTATGCAACTGCGCACCAAGTGCCAGTGAACCTTTTGCTTTCAAACGGCTACCCATCAATTGGTTGCGAACCTTGCACAAAGCAGGTTGCACCAGGCGAAGACCCACGCTCGGGTCGTTGGGCTGGCGCTAACAAGATTGAGTGTGGTTTGCACCTATGAGTCAAAAACTTTCTGACAGCCGTCTAGATTTGCTAGACACTCTAGAAAGCGAATCGATTCACATCATTCGCGAAGTTGTGGCTGAATTTGAAAAGCCAGTTTTGCTTTTCTCTGGTGGCAAAGACAGTGTTGTGGTTTTGCACTTGGCCACCAAGGCATTTTGGCCAGGCAAGGTCCCGTTCCCGGTGCTGCACGTAGACACGGGTCACAACTTTCCAGAGGTAATCGAATTTCGTGATCGCACCGTTGAGCGCTTGGGCCTGCGCCTAGAAGTCGCTTCGGTGCAGGATTACATCGACCGCGGAGTTTTGCAGGAACGCCCAGACGGCACCCGCAACCCACTGCAGACCCTGCCACTGCTAGAGGCCATCACCAAGGGCAAATATGACGCCGTGTTTGGTGGCGCCCGCCGCGACGAAGACAAGGCTCGCGCCAAGGAGCGCATCCTTAGCCTTCGTGATGAATTTGGCCAGTGGGACCCACGCAACCAGCGCCCAGA
>JBEGOY010000032.1:0-5145 GCA_041181745.1 Actinomycetota bacterium
CGGGAACAAAGCCAACGCCCAGGTCGAGCACCTGTTTTACGTTTTTGCCAATCAGTTCACGGCCATCGAGTTCAATTGAGCCATGGGTCTTGCCGTGCATGCCAATGATGGCCTCGGTCAACTCGGTTTGACCATTGCCCTGCACACCGGCGATCACCAGAATTTCACCCTCGTGAATTTCAAAGTTAATGTCATCCAGAACCTGGGTGCCAGCGTGATCCCAAGCAGACAGCCCAGAAACTTTAAATGAAGGCTTGCCCGGTTTGGCTGCAGTCTTGTTGACATCTAGGTCAACCTCGCGGCCAACCATCATGGACGCCAACTCATTTGCCGACGCTGTCGGCTTGGCCTCGCCAACTACCTTGCCCAAACGAATGACTGTGATTTTGTCGGCGACTTCTTTAACCTCACGCAATTTGTGCGTGATGAAAACAATTGACTTGCCCTCGGCGCGCAGTTGCTTCATGATGACCATGAGTTCGTCGGTCTCTTGTGGAGTAAGCACCGCGGTAGGTTCATCAAAAATCAAAATTTGTGCATCGCTCATCAACGCTTTGATAATTTCCACGCGCTGTTGCACGCCAACTGGCAAGTCCCCCACCAGTGCATCGGGGTCAACTTCGAAACCAAAACGCTTCGAAATTTCCAGCACGCGCTCGCGCGCCTTTTTGATGTCGAGCACGGTACCAAACTTGGTTGGCTCGTGACCCAAAATTACATTCTCAGCAACGGTGAATACAGGTATCAGCATGAAGTGCTGGTGAACCATTCCAATGCCTGCGGCCATGGCATCGCCTGGTCCCGAAAACTTGACAACCTTGTCGTTGATAAGAATTTCGCCGCCATCGGCTTGATACAAGCCAAAGATCACGTTCATCAACGTGGATTTGCCTGCGCCATTTTCGCCAACCAAACAGTGAATTTGCCCAGCTTCGGCAACTAAGTTCACTTGGTCATTAGCGGTCATGGTGCCGAAGCGTTTGGTAATGCCTCGGAGTTCCAGCTTCATTGCTTAGCCTCGTTCAGTTCTAATGCTCATTCGAGCAACTTATTTTCAGTCTAACCAAACCAAAGAAAATAAAACCGGGGAGTCACGCCTGAGCGTGCTCCCCGGTTTCAGTTTCTTATTTCAATTACTTCTTGTAGATCGAGCTAACTACAACCTTGCCTGAGATGATGTCAGCCTTTAGAGCGTCAAGCTCTGCCTGAATACCATCTGGGTAAGCAACGTCGTGCTGTGCTGAGATCTGAACGCCACCGTTAGCCAAGTTGCCAACGTATTGGTTATCGTCGCCACCTGCGAATGCACCGTCAACACCGCTCTTGATAACTTCTAGAACAGCCTTGGCCATCTTCTTCTCGATTGAAGTCAAGATGTTTGCCTTGTATGCAGCGTGGGTTGTAAGACCAAACCAGTCTGAGTCCACACCGATAACCAGGGTGCCTGGCTTGTCAAGAGTTGCCTGACCTGAACCAATACCAACTGGGCCCGCTACAGGAAGCACGATGTCTGCACCCTGAGAGAAGAAACCTTCGGTAAGCGTCTTGCCCTTGGCCTGGTCGTTGAAGTCACCAGTTGCAGCCCACTTAGAGCTGTCGGTGCCGTCTGCGCCAAGAACCTTCACCTTGGTTGCCTTCGCTGCGTTGTAAGCATCAACACCCTGCTTGAAACCATCCATGAAAATTGTTACTGAAGGGAACAACATTCCACCGTAGGTAGCAACCTTGCCGCTCTTGCTCTTTGCTGCTGCTAGGTAACCAGCAAGGTAAGCAGCTTCAGCAGTGTCGTACTGAATTGGCTTTACGTTTGGCAATGACAACGGTGAGTAGTCATCGTTTGTAAGTGCAGAGTCGATGATTGCGAAGTTCACATCAGGGTGAGCCTTTGCAGCATCACGAGTTGCAGTTGCAAGTGCAAAACCAACAGTGACGATGAGGTTACAGCCTTCGCTAACCATTGAGTCGAGGCCAGAAACATAGTCAGTCTGAGTAGCCTTCTCTGGAGACTCAACTGATGCGATCTTTACGCCAAGCTCTGTTTCAGCTTGCTTTAGACCTGCATATGCTTCTTGGTTGAAAGATGCGTCATTGAAACCACCGGCGTCAGAAACCATGCACGCCTTGTAGTCAACTGGAGTAACGGTTGGCTCAGCTGGTGCTGATGCACAACCGGCAAGGGTCAGTGCTGCGATTGCTGCAACTGCAAGTCCCTTGATAACTGGGTGTGAAATCTTCACTTAATTTCCTCCTGAAAAACGACTAATGGCTTTCATTGGTCGCTATGTCTTTCAGCCTAGGCCCAAGAATATTGCTAAACCGCAAACAAGCCGATTAGAACTGATAATTAATCGAGCCGTTACAAATCGCTCAAGTTTAGGGTGAAGGTTTGACTTAGAGGATGTCTGAGTGGCCGGTGGCCTTGAGAACATCAACCAGACTCTTAACTCGCTGGGCATGTTCTTTGGTGGTCACCAAAAGCGCATCCGGGGTATCAACGACAATGATGTCTTCAACACCAATTAGCGCAATCAGACGGTCGGTGTCGCTCACCAGAATTCCACTGGATGAGTCGGCCAAAACGCGGGCGTTTCCCAAGACTGCCAGATTGTCGCGACGCCCCTGCGATTGCAGCTCGGCTATAGCGGCAAAGTCACCCACGTCGTGCCAGCTGAAAGTTGCCGGAACAACTGCAACAAGTCCAGCCGCAGCTGCGGGCTCGGCCACCGAGTAATCGATGGCGATCTTTTTGAGGCTTGGCCAGGTCTTTTCAAGAACAATCTTGCGATCGTCGGTATCCCAGGCATCGGCAATTTTCATCAGTGATTCATAAAGGGCCGGTTCAGACTTTTGCACCTGCTGCAATAGCAGCGCTGCCGGTGCGATGAACATTCCGGCGTTCCAAAGGTATTCACCCGACTGCACATAAAGGCGTGCGTTGGCCATGTTTGGCTTTTCGACAAAGTTGACCACATGCTTGGCACTCGGGGCTGCGGCCACGTCTAGCGATTCGCCCACCTTTATATAGCCAAAACCTACGGATGGCTCAGTCGGGGCGATGCCGATGGTGACAATCTTGCCAGTGGCTGCCACGTTGACGGCTTCGTGCACTGCTGCCTGGAATTGGGCATCTTCGGTGATCACGTGATCGGCTGCGAATGAACCAATAATGACGTCTGGTTCACGCTTCAGAAGAATTGCCGCGGCCAAAGCGATTGCCGCCGTTGAGTCTTTGGGCGAAAGTTCTAGCACCAGGTTGTCGGTAGATAAGTCTTCGATCTGCTCGAGCACCGCAGACTTGTGCACCTTGCCGGTGACAACCAGAATTCGATCTTTACCAGCGATGGGGGCAAGGCGATCCCAGGTGTCTTGCAAAAGGGTTTGACCAGAACCGGTTAGGTCATGCAAAAACTTAGGGGCCGATGCGCGCGACAACGGCCAGAGTCGACTGCCGATGCCGCCGGCAGGAATGACGCTGAAGAAGCGGTCGATTGGAGCTCGATTATTAGACATATGTAAAAAACCCTAGCCCAATGCTGGCTAATGGGCGAGGGCACATCATTAAGAGGCATAGACTTTTAGAGGTTTGTGAAAAATCCGTATCGAGGAGGATATTCGTGCCATCTATGCCTGCAGGCACCCTGTACCGCGGAAAAGTCGGTATGTGGTCATGGGTTTTGCACCGTATTACCGGTGTTGCCATTTTCTTTTTCCTTCTAGTGCACGTGCTTGACACCGCGCTAGTTCGTTTGAGCCCTGAGGCCTACAACGCAGTTATCGGCACCTACAAGACCCCAATCATTGGATTGGCCGAGCTTGGTTTGGTGGCCGCAATTTTGTACCACGCACTTAATGGCGTGCGCGTGATTCTGATCGATTTCTGGCGCAAGGGCGTCAAGTACCAGAACCTGATGTGGTGGGTAGTCGTCGCAATCTCACTTGTTTTGTTCATTGGATTTGCTCCTCGTCACCTAGCTCACGTATTTGGTTGGTAGGAGAAGACCATGTCAGTTGTAATCGAACAGCCTCGTAGCCCTCGAAACCGCAAGCAAGCCAACCTTGAAAAGTACGGCTGGATGTACATGCGTGCATCTGGTGTGATTCTTGTAATTCTGATTTTCGGCCACCTCTTCACCAACCTGTTTTTGGGCGAAGGCATTAAGGCAATTGACTTTGCCTTTGTTGGCGGCAAGTGGTCCGACCCGTTCTGGCAAGTCTGGGATCTTCTTATGCTTTGGCTTGCACTGATTCACGGCACCAACGGTATGCGCACCATTGTTAATGACTACACCTCGCGCGAAGGCTTGCGCAAAACATTGGTAATTCTGCTGTGGGGCATCTGCGCAGCACTGATTGTGCTGGGCACACTAGTTGTCTTCACATTTGATCCATGCCCAGCTGGCTCACCAGCCAACCTCTTGCCTTCGTTCTGCCCTGCTGCATAATCCCTAAAGGAAAAACAAAAAGTGCCCAAAGCATCGCCAAAGGTTCACCACTATCAATACGACGTAGTAATTGTTGGCGCTGGTGGCGCCGGCATGCGAGCCGCAATTGAAGCGGGTCCTCACGCAAAGACCGCAGTTATTTCAAAGCTATTCCCAACCCGCTCTCACACCGGTGCGGCACAGGGTGGAATGGCAGCAGCACTTGCCAACGTCGAAGAAGACTCTTGGGAATGGCACACATTTGACACCGTAAAGGGCGGTGACTACCTAGTTGACCAGGATGCCGCCGAGATTCTTGCTAAAGAATCGGTAGAGGCGGTGCTAGACCTTGAGAACATGGGTCTTCCGTTCAACCGCACACCTGATGGCAAGATCGACCAACGTCGCTTTGGTGGCCACACCCGCGACCACGGCAAGGCGCCGGTTCGCCGCTCTTGCTATGCAGCAGACCGCACCGGTCACATGATTTTGCAGACCTTGTATCAGAACTGCGTAAAGCTAGGCATCGAGTTCTACAACGAGTTCTATGTTCTTGACCTTGTCATGAACAAGGTCGATGGCGTTGAACGCCCATCCGCAGTAGTTGCCTATGAACTTGCTACCGGTGAACTTCACGTTTTCCAGGGCAAGTCGATCGTCTTTGCAACTGGCGGATTCGGCAAGATCTTCAAAACCACTTCTAATGCACACACCCTCACCGGTG
>JBEGOY010000033.1:0-4861 GCA_041181745.1 Actinomycetota bacterium
CGCGCCTGCAATAGGTCAAGCAAGTCTGCGGTGTTGGTCAAGTTTCCGTTGTGAGCCAAAGCCACAGTGCCTGCCGAGGTGCGGCCCAAAGTAGGCTGTGCGTTGCGCCAGTGCGAAGCGCCAGTGGTTGAGTAACGGTTGTGACCCACGGCAATGTGGCCAATCAAAGATTCAAGTGCGCTCTCTGAGAAAACCTGCGAGACCAAACCCATGTCTTTATAAACCAGGATTTTCTTGCCGTCAGAGGTGGCGATGCCAGCAGACTCTTGACCGCGGTGTTGCAAAGAATAAAGACCAAAGAAGGTGAGCTTGGCAACTTCTTCGCCAGGTGCCCATACGCCGAAGACTCCACATTGGTCTTGTGGATTCTTGTCTCCGTCTACCCCTGAATCGAAATTCAGCAGGCCGTCACCGCGCATCACGCCTCTAGTTTAGTTGCCTTGGCGGTCTTGGCCCGAGCCAGAAAAATGCGGTCCAGAATCACTCCGAGTGCTAACGCCAAGCCAGCTGCACCAGCCACAAAGTAGGCAATCAGGTAGGTGATCACCGGCGCTGCGGTTCGTTGCTCATCTGGAATCGAAAAGCCCACGATCAACGCCAACACAAAACCGATCACGCCACCGGTAATCAAGAAGGTTAGATATTTTGGCGACCGACGGATGCGAACATCCTCGGTCTTGATTGTTGTCTTTGGTTTCTGCGATTCAGCCATAGGTCTATTCAACTACGAGCCAGGGGCAACACTTGCGATAAATCGGCCCGCACACCCGATGCCGAAATCTGCCCGGTTGCCAGGGCGTCGGCCCAGGCCAGCTTGCCGGTGGCCACAGCAAACCAAACTTCAGGTGACATCTCTACTGTGTTGGGCGGTGTGCCGCGAGTGTGACGCGGGCCCTCGATGCACTGAGTTGCGCCTAACGGTGGCACGCGCACTTCAACCGAGTTTCCGGGCGCCACGGCAGCCAACTCTTCAAGCAAAAATCGCACAGCAGTCGCCAGCTGAGTCGAGTCTCCGTCTTTAACCTCGGATACTGCGGCCCAGCCAGCGTCTGATGAAATTCTGCGTCTGGCCATGGATCAATTCTGCCAGCGGTGGCCAAGCTATTTCTTGAGCATTGTCATTTCTGTGCCGTTTGAAATTCCTGCAGCACTGCAAGTGCCAAAAAACATGGCACTTTTATTTTGGCCATTTGCATGATCAACACAAACAGTCACTTCTTGATAGTTGGCTATTGACCCAGGGTCACCCTTGTCACCTTTTGCGCCCTGGGGTCCGGTTGCGCCGCCGCCGGTTGGAGCAGTAGTAAGTGACGTGCCATCAGAGAACTGAATTCCGCTAGATCCAACAAATAATGTTTGCCAGCGAAGATCGCTGCTGCCGAGGTTGAATGTGCCAGTGGTTGCTGGCAGCAAGTGTGCAGCTAAAGGCAAAATTTGCGAGACATCACAAACGCCGATCGCACCTGTAGGGCCCGTTGGGCCAGCTGGGCCTGCAGGGCCAGTATTACCAGCTGCGCCTGTTGCACCAGTGGCACCGGTGTCACCCTTGGCGCCGGTAGCGCCTGCAGATCCGGTTGCTCCGGTGTCACCCTTGGCGCCTGAAGATCCGGTTGCTCCGGTGTCACCCTTTGCACCGGTTGCACCGGTTGCACCAGTTGCGCCGGTCTCACCGGTTGCTCCCGTTGCGCCTGTAGCACCAGTTGCTCCGATCTCACCGGTTGCGCCAGTAGCACCGGTAGCACCCTTGGTTCCAGTTGCACCCGTTGAACCAGTAGCACCTGTTTTACCATTGGTGCCATCTTTGCCGGCCACTGCACTTGCAGAACTTGACGAACTAGGGCTCGAAGAAGGTGAAGCGCCGGTTACCTCTTTTGCGGCGGCCACTCCCGGGTCGGCTACTGCATCAGGAACAGCGCAAAGGCCTACCGATTGCAATGCCTGCGCTAGAACAGAAGTGCGACCCGAATAAGCATCAGAAATCACAAAGAATGCTGTTAAGAGTGCAATTGCCAACGCAGTTAGCGCAACAGACGTTGTGACTTTAGAATTTTTAAGGAATTTAAACATGGCCCCCGCCAAACAATATGTGCAGCTTTAGAATCGCTACCTGGGTGGAACCTAACACCTATTGATGAATTATTGGCATTTTGTCATTTTAAATTCACATCATTCAAAAAAAATGTATGGACATTAGTCCTTCAATAATTGCTTGATTATGGCAACTTCTACAGTTTGGGTTTGAAGAATTGTGGTGACCATTTTTTTTAGAGTGACATCCGAGGTGCGCTGAAACTGAGTTGCCATGGCGAGCGCACCTTCGTGGTGTGCCTTCATGCCGGTTAGAAACAACTTGTCAAAGTCGGCGCCTTTGGCTGCCGAAAGTGTTTTCATTTCTTCATCGCTGAGCATGCCCTGCGTCATAGCGTGACCCTCGACTGCAGTTGAGCCCAACCAAGATTTCATAGTTTCAATTTCGCCTGCTTGACCGGTGTAAATCTGCTCGGCCAGCTTGAGCACATCCGTGTTCGTAGTGTTGTTCTTTGCGTATGCCGACATAGTCAAAGCCTGCAAATGGTGAGGAATCATCATCTGAGCAAACATCACGGCATCATTTTTAGAATCACCTTGAGTCATGCTGCCCATGTCGTGGCTTGCCATTGGTTCTGGCGTTGCAGTTGCGGTGCAACCGGTTAGGGCAATTGAAATTGCAGCCAGAGCTGTGGTGGCTGCCAAAACGCTCTTAGAAATTCGCATTCCTAAATCTTAACTGCCCAACCCCAGCCCGAAACCGGCAAAGCCCTGCGCCGATAAACTGAGCGGGTGAAGATACTTCTTTTGGGCCAGGGCGCCCGCGAGCACGCAATTGTTAAGGCACTGATTCGCACCGGCACACCTGCCGCCGACATCACCGTTGCACCGGGCAATGCCGGCATTGCTCAAGAGGTTCACTGTGAACCAGGCCTAGACCCAAACAATCCGCTCGAAGTAACCAACTTTGCGTTGCAGCAAAAAATCGAGCTGGCCATCATTGGCCCAGAGGCACCGCTAATCGCGGGAGTCAGCGATGCACTTCGTTCGCAGGGCATTGCCGTGTTTGGCCCTTCACAAAAAGCAGCCCAACTCGAGGGCTCAAAGAGTTTTGCTAAAGAAGTAATGTCTGCCGCAGGCGTGCCAACCGGCCGCGCCCACGAGTGCAGCAATCTTGAAGAAGTTGCCAATGCCTTGGATGACTTTGGCGCACCATACGTTGTGAAGGCCGATGGCTTGGCTGCCGGCAAGGGCGTTATCGTCACCGATGATCGCGACGCAGCTATGGCTCACGCTGAAAAATTCATTGACATGGGCATCTTGGTTGAAGAATTTCTTGACGGCCCAGAGGTAAGTCTCTTTTTCTTGAGTGACGGCAAGGGTGTTGTTGCACTAACCCCGGCGCAAGATTTCAAGCGTGCCTACGATCACGACAAAGGCCCAAACACCGGTGGCATGGGTGCCTACTCACCACTACCTTGGTTGCCGGCAAACTTTGTTGAAGAAGTTGAAACCACAATTGCAATGCCAGTGATTCAAGAAATGGATCGCCTGGGTGCGCCATTCATTGGCTTGCTCTATTGCGGTTTGATTCTCACCGAACGCGGTGTGCGCGTAATCGAATTCAACGCACGCTTTGGCGACCCAGAAACTCAGGTTGTTTTGCGTCGCCTAATCACCAGCTTGAGCGGCCTGCTTTACAAAGCAGCAACCGGTCACCTTGAAACTTCTGCGCTTCCTGAATTCTCTAAAGATGTTGCCATCACGGTTGTGCTCGCCAGCGAGGGTTACCCAGACTCGGGTGCACCGAATCGACCTATCCACGGATTGAAAGATGCCGAAAGCGATGCGCACATCGAAGTGTGCCACGCAGCAACCGCAGAACAAGATGGCGAATTAGTCTCTACCGGTGGTCGCGTGCTGTCGGTGGTTGCAACCAACCGCACATTTGCGCATGCACGCAAGCATGCATACGAGGCTCTTGAAAAGATTCACCTCAAAGGTTCGCACTATCGCAAAGACATCGCTGCAAAGGTTGCCGAATAGTGGCAATCGAAATTGACGGTTGGAACCACGTTTATAGCGGCAAGGTTCGCGATCTTTATGAATCGGTAAACCCAAAGTATGCGCACCTGATTTTGGTGGTTGCCTCAGATCGCGTGAGCGCTTTTGATCACGTGCTTGAACCCGCAATCACAAACAAGGGCAAGCACCTAACTACATTGACCAACTGGTGGTTCGATCGTCTCGATGTGCCAAACCACATCTCGCACGAAGTCGAAGTTCCTGCAATCGTTGCCGGTCGCGCAACCATCGCCAAGAAACTCGAGATGTTTCCAATTGAATGTGTGGTTCGCGGCTACATCAGCGGATCGGGTTGGAAGGAATACCAAGAGACCGGCGAGATCTGCGGCATTAAGCTGACCGAAGGTTTGCACTTTGGCGCCAAGTTGCCAGAGCCAATTTTTACCCCCGCTTATAAAGCGCCAATGGGTGAGCACGATGAAAACATCACGTTCAATCGAGTTATAGAACTGATTGGCCAGAAGCACGCCGAAGCATTGCGCGATCTCAGCCTGCACGTGTTCAACCGCGCCAGCGATCTTGCCGAGCACGCGGGCCTTATTCTTGCCGACACCAAGTTTGAATTTGGCATCGACCCCGAAACCAACTTGATCACTCTTGGCGATGAAGTGCTTACCCCTGACTCATCGCGTTTCTGGAGCAAAGCCGCCTGGGAGCGCGGCGAGCGCAAAGACAGTTTTGACAAGCAGATTGTGCGCAACTGGTTGGCCGACAACTGGAACCAAGAAGGCACCCCGCCAGCATTGCC
>JBEGOY010000034.1:0-7491 GCA_041181745.1 Actinomycetota bacterium
AGTTAGACGGGCTCGTTGACCTATAATCGTCTAGACGCCTAAAGGCGTCTTTATTGTGTTAACTCCCAAACGATAGGCCAAAATGTCTCAGGACGTATTCCTCGTAGTTGCCCTAGCAGTACTAATCGCCATGATGTTCATGAGCTCACGCAAGCGCAAGAAGCAAGCTGCAGACCTATTGGCCAGCATCAAGGTTGGCTCAAGCGTTGTATTGCACAGCGGCATCACCGGAACCATCGTTTCGGTAGAGGGTGACCGTGCAGTTCTAGAGACCACTCCTGGAACCAAGATTGCTTTCCTAAAGGGTGCAATCCGTAGCGTTGATGCAGCTGCTAAGCCTGTTACCAAGACTGCGACTGCAAAGGCACCTGCTGCTAAGCCAGCAACCAAGTCAGTGGCAAAGCCTGCAGCTAAGAAGCCAGCTGCAAAAAAGCCAGCCGCCAAGTAATTAATTCCTAAGGATTCCTGTGTCTGATTCATCTGTAACTAAGGGCGCGCGTAAGCGTCTAACCTGGCTCGGCGGCATTGTCGTCGTGCTTATCGGTCTGATTGGTCTTGGTACCGTGACCGGTGCGGGTGCCTCATTCGTGCCCAAGTTGGCTCTGGACTTGCAGGGTGGAACACAAATCATTCTTGCTCCGCAGCTTGCAGATGACCAGAAGGTAACTGAAGAGCAGTTGAACCAGGCAGTTGGAATCATTCGTCAGCGTGTGGATGCCACCGGTGTTAGCGAAGCGTCTGTTAAGACACAGGGCGCGAACAACATCATCGTTGAAATCCCTGGTACTCCAGACGAGACAACTCTTAAGTTGATTCGTTCAAGCGCAAAGCTTCAGTTCCGTCCGGTGATTTTGGCTTCGCAGTCTGCCGGTGCTGCAACAACTTCAACTGGCTCAGCAAGCCCTAGCCCAAGTGCATCTCCAAAGGCATCATCAAAGCCAAGTGCTGCGCCAACTGATGCCAGTGACAGCAACTGGGTAAGCACACCGATAAAGGCTGCCTACGACGCGTTGGACTGTAGCAAGACTTTCCGTGAGCCTGGTCAAGTTGATGATCCAACTTTGCCGTTGATCACTTGTGACACCAGCGGTTACGAGAAGTATGTTCTTGGCCCGGTTGAAATCGAAGGCGCGAACATCGCCGATGCAAACGCGGGAACGATCACGACTTCAACCGGTGCATCAACTAACACTTGGGCAGTAAACCTAAAGTTTGATGATCTTGGTACCAAGCAGTTCTCTGCTGTAACAAGTCGCTTGTACCCACAGACCGACCCAAAGAACCGTTTCGCGGTAACTCTTGACGGTTATGTAATCACCGCACCAAGCACCAACGCTGTTATCACGGGTGGATCTGCGCAGATCACCGGTAACTTCAACAAGCTTTCTTCGAAGGCGCTTGCCGACTCGCTAAAGTACGGTTCATTGCCTATTGGTTTTGAAGTTCAGAGCCAGGAAAACATTTCTGCGACCCTTGGTTCAGAGCAGTTGGCAAGTGGCCTTCTTGCCGGAGCAATTGGTCTTCTTCTAGTAATCATTTACTCGATCTTCCAGTACCGCGGTTTGGCTGTGGTGACAATTGGTTCGCTAGCAGTCGCAGCGATCTTGGTTTACCTGATCATCACGATTCTTTCTTGGCGTCAGGGCTACCGCCTATCACTCGCAGGTGTTGCCGGTTTGATTGTTTCAATTGGTATTACCGCCGACTCGTTCATCGTTTACTTCGAGCGTGTGCGTGATGAACTTCGCGATGGCCGTTCGGTAGGCGCTGCAGTTGAGCAGGGTTGGAAGCGTGCGATTCGCACCATCATCGTTTCTGGTTCGGTCAGCCTTTTGGCTGCTGTTGTGCTTTACCTACTAACCGTTGGAAACGTGCGTGGTTTTGCGTTCACTCTTGGTCTAACTACTTTGGTTGACCTTGGTGTTGCCATGATATTCACCCACCCAATTCTTCAGTTGCTTGCAAAGGTTAACTTCTTTAGCTCTGGTCACCCATGGTCAGGATTCGATTCAAAGGCACTTGGTGCAAGCAGTTACATTGGTCGCGGCCAGTTCCGCACCGCTAAGAATGTTCCTGCAACCAAGGCTGCCCAGGCTTCTAAAGAAGCTGCAAAGCGTCAAACCATTGCCGAGCGTAAGGCTGCGGAGAAGTCTGCATCAGCAGGGGAGAACAACTAATGTCTAAGTTCAGCGAATTTGGTAACGACCTTTACACCGGTAAGCGTTCGATCAACTTTGTTGGTCGCCGCAAGGTGTTTTATGTAGTCGCAGCAGCAATGATCGCGCTTGCCGTGATTCTTCCTACCGCTCGTGGTGGTTTCAATTTTGGAATCGAGTTCCGCGGTGGTTCAGAGTTCCGTGTTTCTGGCGTTGCCAACAACTCACAGCAGATTGCAGTTGACGCTGTTCACAGCGTTGAAGCTCAATCACAGCCACTAGTGACCAATGTGGGCACCGATGCAATTCGCGTGCAGACCGAGCAGCTAACCGATGTGAAGTCAGAAGAAGTTCGCGTTGCTCTTGCAAAGGCATACGGTGTTGAAAGTGGGGCTGTAGCCAGTTCGTTTATCGGTGCTAACTGGGGAGCAGACGTAACCGGTAAGGCGTTGAATGGTTTGGTTGTCTTCATTCTGCTTGCAGCAGTTCTGATGGCGCTTTACTTCCGCACTCTAAAGATGTCCCTGGCCGCCGTTGCTGCCTTGCTACACGACTTGATTATCACCGCTGGTGTTTATGGTGCGCTTGGCTTTGAAGTCACCCCGGCTGCGGTTATTGGTTTCCTAACCATTCTTGGTTACTCGCTTTACGACACCGTGGTGGTCTTCGACAAGATTCGCGAGAACACTTTTGAAGTTGAATTCAGTGAGAACACAACCTTTGCAGAGCAGGTTAACTACGCGATCAACCAGACTTTGGTTCGCTCGATTAACACCTCAGTAGTTGCAGTTCTTCCAGTCGCTTCGATCTTGTTCATTGGTGCAACCCTGCTTGGTGCCGGAACCCTTCGCGACATCGCGTTGGCTTTGTTCATCGGTATCATCGTGGGCACATACTCAACCATCTTTATTGCGGCTCCGCTGTACAGCCACCTTCGCGAAGGTGAGCCAAAGTACAAGAAGGCTGCAGCAAAGGTTTTGGCTGCTAAATAGTGGCTTGTAGGCTGTTCTTAGAAAGAAGGGCCAACGGTGAGTGATCCAACTCCAACGGGTAGCATCTCTATCCTGCGTAATCGCTTGCCGCGCCTGTTTCCTAAGGCCGGCCCTTACGCCGCCGAGCTTGGTGAAATCCTTAGAGTCGCCAAGCTCAACCACCCAAAAGCCGATCTCTCGATCATTGAGCGTGCCTTTGTGGTCGCCGAAGAGGCACACCGCGGGCAAAAGCGTAAATCGGGTGAGCCTTACATCACTCACCCGCTAGCAGTAACGCAGATTCTTGCCGAGCTAGGAATTGGCCCGGTAACCCTTGCCGCATCGCTTCTTCACGACACCGTTGAAGACACCGATTACACGCTAGATATGTTGACCAAAGATTTTGGTGACGAGGTTGCCATGCTGGTTGATGGCGTGACCAAGTTAGACAAGGTTAAGTTTGGCGATCACGCGCAAGCCGAAACCGTGCGCAAGATGGTCGTAGCAATGTCTAAAGACATTCGCGTTCTAGTGATCAAACTTGCCGACCGCCTGCACAATGCGCGAACTTGGGGTTTCGTTTCCGAGGACTCTGCAAAGCGCAAGGCGCAAGAGACGCTAGAGATTTATGCCCCGTTGGCTCACCGCCTTGGTATCAGCACTATCAAGTGGGAACTTGAGGACATCTCGTTCTCTGTGCTCTACCCAAAGGTCTACGAAGAGATCGTGAATCTGGTAACTCAACGCACACCAAAGCGTTCCGAATTTATCGACAGCGTTATCGAATCAATCAACGAAGACCTACAAGAGGCGAAGATTCGCGGTTCTGTTGCCGGTCGGCCAAAACAGTATTACTCGATCTACCAAAAAATGGTGGTTCGCGGTCGTGAGTTCGACGACATCTACGACCTGGTTGGTATCCGAGTCTTGGTTGACGAGGTTCGCGATTGCTATGCGGTTCTTGGTTCGATTCACGCTCGTTGGAATCCGGTGCCAGGGCGCTTCAAGGATTACATTGCGATGCCAAAGTTCAATCTTTATCAGTCGCTGCACACCACCGTGATTGGTCCGCAGGGCCGACCGGTAGAAATTCAAATTCGTACTCACGAGATGCACAACCGTGCCGAGTACGGTGTTGCCGCGCACTGGAAGTACAAAGAGCAGGTTGGCAAGTCAAACGAGACCGCCGATGAAGATTTGGTTTGGTTGAAACACCTGACCGATTGGCAAGCTGAGACCCAGGATCCTTCAGAGTTCCTTGACTCGCTTCGTTTTGAAATCGGCGCCAAAGAAGTTTACGTATTCACTCCAAAGGGCAAGGTTGTTGGCCTAACCGGGGGAGCAACACCGGTTGACTTTGCCTACACAATTCACACCGATGTTGGTCACCGCACAATGGGTGCCAAGGTAAACGGAAGACTCGTTCCGCTTGAGACACCTTTGCAGTCCGGTGACGTTGTTGAAATTTTTACCTCCAAGTCGCCGGACGCTGGACCGTCGAAGGACTGGCTTAACTTTGTTAAGTCGCCTCGTGCGCGCGCGAAGATCAAACAGCACTTCGCAATCGAACGACGTGATGATGCAATCGAGCACGGCAAAGAAATGCTGGCCAAGGCAATGCGCAAACAGAACTTGCCGCTACAGCGCCTAATGGCCGCCGACGAATTAGTGAAACTTGCCGGTGAACTAAGATTCCCCGACGTCGAAGGTCTTTACGCGGCAATCGGAATCAATCACGTTTCTGCACAGTCGGTAGTCGAGAAGCTGATTGCAGCGATCTCGCATGAAGAAAACGACGAAACCGAATTCCAACTGCCACCTAGCCCACGAAGCGTAAATCGTGCACGCAGTAACGATGCCGGAGTTCTAGTCAAGGGTGATGCTGACGTATTGGTGAAGCTGGCCAGATGTTGCACTCCGGTGCCGGGTGATCAGATCATCGGTTTCGTAACTCGCGGCAGCGGAGTATCGGTTCACCGAAATGACTGTAAAAACGTTGAGCAGCTGATGCTCGAGCCAGAGCGCCTGATGGAAGTGAGTTGGGCGCCAACTTCAAAGAGTTTGTTCTTGGTGCAGATTCAAATCGAGGCACTGGATCGCGGTGGATTGCTGTCTGATGTTACTCGCGTGCTATCGGAGCACCACGTGAACATCTTGTCGGCATCGGTATCAACCAGATCGGACCGAGTAGCGCTTAGCCGATTCGTTTTTGAAATGGGTGACGCAAACTTGCTTGAGCACCTATTGAATGCAGTCCGCCGAATTGAAGCGGTGTATGACGTTTACCGAGTTAGTAACGCTTAAGCCATTGAGGCTTTAACAACCTCTAGCCAAGCCTTACGAGCTGCAAGAGCCTCAGTGGCATCCTTTATCTTTTTGGCATCCTTTGAAGCTGTTGCCTTTTCTAGCGCAGCCTCAAGCTTCTTGATTGAATCTTCCAGCTGAGCTGTGACACTATTAGAGCGTTCAATCGCGGCAGGGTCAGTCTTGCGCCACTCGTCTTCTTCAACCTTGCGAACTTTCGCCTCAATCGCACGAAGCTTGTCCTCTGTCTCGCGAAGCTTGTCTTTTGGAACGCGACCTGCTTTTTCCCAACGCTGCTGGATTGACTGAAGAGCCTTCTTTGCAGCAGCAAGGTCCTTCTCAGGGTCAATGCTTGCCGCATCTTTCAGAATCTCTAGCTTGGCGGCCAAGTTCTTTTCCTGCTCTGCGTTTTCAACAACGGCAGTCTCTGACTTCTTAGCAAAGATGGTGTCGCCGGCAGCTTTGAAACGCAACCAAAGCGCATCATCAGATTTACCTGGCGTGCGGCCGCTGTTCTTCCATTCATCAAGAAGTTTGCGGTACCCAGCAATGTCGTCTGAGCCCTTGGCTGCAAGTGCCTCTGCCTGCTCAACGATTGAAGTCTTCTTAGCCTTGGTCTGCTTGTTGCTTGCATCTAGCCCGGCAAAGTAACCGCGCTTAGCTGTTTCGAAGCGAGTGCGAGCACTAGAGAAGCGCTTCCAAATTGAATCTGCTTCGGCCTTGGCGATCTTTGGGCCAGACTTTTGCAACTGCTGCCACAGTTCGAAAAGTGCAGTCATCTCTGCCCCAGAAGTCTTCCACTGGGTCTTTGCTGCATCCTGGTTTGCGATTTCTTCAGCACGAACCGCGATCTTTAGTCGTGATGCCAGTGCCTCGGCGGTTGCTTCTTTTGATGCCTCGTGCTTTTCGCTAACCAGAGCCGAAATCTTTTCGTCTAGGTTGCCCACGCGACGACGAAGATCAGCGATGTCACCAACGACTGCTGGCTCCTTCAGGTCTTCGGCAAGCTTGGCAGCCATCTTCTTCATGCCGTGCGAGTCAACCTTGTTGGCAACGCGCTGTTCCAGAATTCGTACCTGGGCAGCAAGATCTTCAAACTTGCGAACGAAGTAGGCGAGTGCCTCTTCTGCAGGAACACCAGGGTACTGGCCAACCTTGCGTTCCGATCCGTCAATAACGAATACGTTGTTTTCTGCGTCTACGCGACCGAAATTGTTGGCTGACATTACTGGCTCCTATTTGTTTAGGCGTCTAGAGATCTAGACCGATGGGCTTGGGTTTATTTTAGAGCGATGGCGCCGAGCTTGGTTTCGACGGCCGGCTTGCCGTCACCCGAACCATCCTTGGTACCAGCCTTGATGATCTTGTCTAGACCAGAAAGACCCTTGTTGATGGTGCCGAATACTGTGTAGCCACCAACATTGTCGCTAGGGATGGTGCTGTCCTTGTAAACGATAAAGAACTGGCTGCCCATGCTTGAAGCGTTTCCGCCAACGCGAGCCATGGCAAGCACGCCTTCTTTATAAACATTGTCTGCTGGCGCGTTCTCGATTGGTCCCCAGTTGTAGCCCGGTCCGCCGCTGCCATCGCCATTTGGATCGCCACACTGCAAAACATAGATGCCGGCGGTGGTAAGACGGTGGCAAGCGATGCCATCAAAAAATTTGTTGTTAGCTAGCGACAGGAAGTTTGCAACTGCCTGAGGAGCCTTTGCCCCATCAAGAGTCACGTCAAGCTTTTTGCCGCCGACTTCAATACTGCCGTTCCAGGCGCGACCTTCGGCCAGAGCCGGAGAAGGTACTAACGCAGAGTTTGCCGAGGCAGATGCCTCTGGCTTAGCAGTAGAAGCTACGTGACCCGGACCAAAACCAAAGTAAGCAAGCTGCAGAATCAAAGCAAGTGCAACTGCACCACCCGATACCAACAGCGCAAAGCGGTTATCGGCTGCGCGCTGAGTTGCCTTCTTCTCGGCAGCAGCCTTGTGTGCTTCAAACTTCTGAGCACTAGCTTCTGCTGAGGCATAAATGTTTTGGGTCTTTTTCTTAGAGGCCAAGATTTCT
>JBEGOY010000035.1:0-60019 GCA_041181745.1 Actinomycetota bacterium
ATCCCGGGGTGAAATCGCTGAATTTAGACCTTTTTTGCCAATTTAATTTGCATTGACACGCCCAGCTGTGGCAGTATTGACAAGTTCGTGATGTTGTCGCGCCGTTCTTGGCGTGAACCACCACCGGCATGTGCTTAGAGCCCTTATAAACAAAGGGATGTAGGCCCCCGGCGGAAGAACCAAAAATGTATCCGATAAACAACTTCGGTTGTGTTTGAGTTAAAAACTCGACACGCCCGAGCGCGTGGGTCGGAGTATTGATAACAAAACAGTGGTGCAACATTCGTAGTGCTACTAAAGCCTTTCGCGGGAATCCGTGAATGTCTAAATGAGAGCGAGTCAAGATGGCCGGACAGAAAATCCGCATTCGACTTAAGTCATACGACCACGAGGTCATTGACTCTTCAGCGCGCAAGATCGTTGACACGGTTACCCGTGCCGGCGCAACTGTAGTTGGCCCAGTGCCACTGCCGACTGAAAAGAACGTAGTTGTGGTGATTCGCTCACCGCACAAGTACAAAGACAGCCGTGAACACTTCGAGATGCGCACCCACAAGCGCGTAATCGACATCATCGACCCAACTCCTAAGGCAGTTGACTCATTGATGCGTCTCGACTTGCCAGCTGACGTCAACATCGAGATCAAGCTCTAAAGGAAATCATGTCTACCACTAAGACCGTTAAAGGACTTCTGGGCAAGAAGCTCGGCATGACTCAGGTATGGGACGCGAACAACAAGCTTGTTCCGGTTACCGTAGTTGAGGCTGGCTCGAACGTTGTGACCCAGATCAAGAACGCTGAAACCGATGGCTACTCAGCCATCCAGGTTGCCTATGGTGCAATCGACCCACGCAAGACCACCCAGCCACTAGCTGGTCACTTTGCCAAGGCTGGGGTTACACCTCGCCGCCACATCGCAGAAATTCGCACCTCAGATGCTGCCGACTACTCAGTTGGTCAGGAGCTTGGTGTTGAGGTTCTAGAGGTTGGCTCAAAGATCGACGTAGTTGGCACCTCAAAGGGTAAGGGCTTCGCCGGTCACATGAAGCGCCACGGATTCGCTGGTGTTAGTGCATCTCACGGTGCTCACCGCAACCACCGCAAGCCTGGTTCGATCGGTATGTCTTCTACACCGGGTCGTGTTTTCAAGGGCAAGAAGATGGCAGGCCGCATGGGTACTGACCGCGTAACTACTTTGAACCTAACCCTTCACGCTGTTGACGCTGAAAAGGGTCTTCTAATCATCAAGGGCGCAATCCCTGGCCCTAAGGGTCAGTTGGTTTTCGTTCGTAACGCAGTGAAGGGAGCGTAAGCAAAATGGCAGAAACCACAAAGCTTGACGTTCTAGACGTTGCAGGCAAGAAGGCCGGATCAGTTGATCTTCCAGCCGAATTGTTCGACGCACAAACTAACGTTCCTCTTATTCACCAGGTTGTAGTTGCTCAGCAGGCTGCAGCTCGTCAGGGTACTTCTTCAACCAAGCGCCACGACGAAGTTTCTGGTACCGGTAAGAAGCCTTTCAAGCAGAAGGGAACCGGTCGCGCGCGTCAGGGTTCACTTCGTGCGCCTCAGATGCGCGGCGGTTATGTAGCACACGGTCCAAAGCCTCGTGACTACGACCAGCGCACACCTAAGAAGATGAAGGCAGCAGCAGTTCGTGGTGCAGTTTCAGACCGCGCACGCAACGGCCGTTTGCACGTAATCAACGAGTTTGCAATCGGTACCGCACCTTCAACTAAGGCAGCAGCCGCAATTCTTTCTCAGCTAACTCAGCGTCGCAATGTTCTAGTTGTTCTAGACCGCACCGACGACGTTAGCTACAAGAGCTTGCGCAACATCCAGAGCGTTCACGTTCTGCCTGTTGACCAGCTAAACGCATACGACATTTTGTTGAGCGACGACTTGGTGTTCACCAAGGCGGCACTTGACGCTTACATCGCGGGTCCAGCAAAGGGTGCATCGGCTAAGGCTGTTGCAACTTCTGCTGAGGCTGCACAGGAGGCATAGTCATGACCGCTCTAAACAAAGATCCACGCGAAGTCATCATCAAGCCAATCGTTTCTGAGAAGTCTTACAACTTGATTGACAACGGAAAGTACACCTTCGAGGTAGACCCACGTTCAAACAAGACTGAGATCAAGCAGGCGATTGAGCACATCTTCAACGTGAAGGTTGCTTCGGTTAACACACTTAACCGCGTTGGCAAGACCCGCCGCACCAAGTTCGGTTTGGGCAAGCGCAAAGACACCAAGCGCGCCATCGTTACCCTAAAGTCCGGTTCAATCGACATTTTCACAAACGTCGGTTAAGCGAAGGAGAGACTAAACAATGGCTATTCGCAAATACAAACCAACGACTCCTGGTCGCCGCGGTTCATCGGTTTCAGACTTTGCTGAGATCACACGCTCAACTCCAGAGAAGTCACTTCTTCGTCCACTGTCAAAGACAGGTGGCCGCAACTCAGCTGGTCGCATCACTACTCGTCACATTGGTGGTGGCCACAAGCGCCAGTACCGTGTAATCGACTTCCGTCGTCATGACAAAGATGGTGTTCCAGCAGTTGTAGCTCACATCGAGTACGACCCGAACCGCACTGCAAACATTGCATTGCTTCACTACGCAGACGGCGAGAAGCGTTACATCATCGCGCCTAACAAGTTGAAGCAGGGCGACAAGATCGAGCAGGGTGCAACCGCAGACATCAAGCCAGGAAACGCTCTTCCATTGAAGAACATTCCAGTTGGTACTGTGATCCACGCAATCGAGCTAAAGCCAGGCGGCGGTGCCAAGATGGCACGTTCAGCTGGTGCTTCTGTTCGTTTGGTTGCTAAGGATGGACCGTACGCACAGCTTCGTTTGCCATCAGGCGAAATCCGCAACGTAGATGCACGCTGCCGCGCAACCATCGGTGAAGTTGGTAACGCTGAGCAGTCAAACATCAACTGGGGTAAAGCTGGCCGCATGCGTTGGAAGGGCAAGCGCCCGACCGTTCGCGGTGTTGCTATGAACCCGGTTGACCACCCACACGGTGGTGGTGAAGGTAAGACTTCTGGTGGTCGTCACCCAGTTACCCCTTGGGGTCAAGCTGAAGGTCGCACACGCAAGCCAAACCTTCCATCTGACAAGCTAATCGTCCGTCGTCGCACCGTCGGCAAGAAGCGCTAATAGGAGTCTGAAAACAAATGCCACGTAGTTTGAAAAAGGGTCCATTCGTTGACGACCACCTATTCCAGAAGGTCGCTAAGCAGAATGAGGCTGGCACCAAGAACGTGATCAAGACCTGGTCACGCCGCTCAATGATCGTTCCTGCAATGTTGGGTCACACCATCGCTGTTCACGACGGTCGTAAGCACGTACCTGTATTCGTTACTGAGACCATGGTTGGTCACAAGCTTGGCGAATTCTCACCAACTCGCACCTTCCGTGGTCACGTGAAGGACGACAAGAAGGGAAAGCGAAAGTAATGCAAGCTCTAGCTAAAGTTCGTCACATTCGCGTGACCCCAATGAAGGCTCGTCGTGTAGTCAACTTGATTCGCGGCAAGCAAGCGTCAGAAGCAATGGCAATTCTAAAGTTTGCTCCTCAGCAAGCTTCAGAGCCAATCTTCAAGTTGGTTCAGGCCGCAGTTGCTAACGCAAAGGTAAAGGCAGATTCAAGCAACACCTTCCTAAACGAAGATGACTTGTTCGTGTCAGAGGCCTACGTTGACGAAGGCACAACACTTAAGCGTTTCCAGCCTCGCGCTCAGGGACGCGCGTTCCAGATTTTGAAGCGCACCAGCCACATCACCATTGTGGTTGCAACTCCAGATGAGCTTGTTGCCAAGGCAGCCAAGACCACTAAGAAAGGTGGCAACTAATGGGTCAAAAAGTAAACCCATACGGTTTCCGTCTCGGAATCACCACTGACCACATTTCACGCTGGTTTGCAGACTCAACTAAAAAGGGTCAGCGCTACCAGGACTACGTGGCTGAGGACATCAAGGTTCGCAAGTTGCTTACTCAGCGCCTAGACCGCGCTGGTGTATCTCGCGTAGAAATCGAGCGTACTCGTGACCGTGTTCGCGTTGACATTCACACTGCACGCCCAGGCCTAGTAATCGGTCGTCGCGGTGCAGAAGCTGAAGCAATTCGCGCAGATCTAGAGAAGCTAACCAACAAGCAGATTCAGTTGAACATTCTTGAGGTTAAGAACCCAGACATGGATGCACAGCTTGTTGCTCAGGGTATTGCCGAGCAGCTAAATGCACGTGTTGCTTTCCGTCGCGCAATGCGCAAGGGAATGCAGGGTGCTCTTCGCCAGGGTGCAAAGGGTATCCGTGTTCAGACCTCTGGTCGTCTTGGTGGAGCTGAAATGTCTCGCACCGAGTTCTACCGTGAAGGCCGTGTTCCACTTCACACACTTCGTGCCAACATCGACTACGGCTTCTACGAAGCAAAGACTGTTTTCGGTCTTATCGGTGTAAAGGTATGGATCTACAAGGGTGACATCACTAACAAAGAGCTAGCTGTTCAGCAGGCAAACGCACCTAAGCGCCCAGAGCGTTCAGACCGTCCTCGCCGCTCTCCAGCAACTGAGGCTCCGGCCGCAGCGGCTCCAGTTTCTGCAGCTCCGGCAGCAGAGAAGGTTGAGGCTTAATCATGTTGATTCCTCGTCGCGTAAAGCACCGCAAGCAGCACCACCCAAAGCGTTCGGGTGCAGCTTCTGGTGGCACAACCGTTGCATTTGGTGAGTACGGCATTCAGGCTTTGACTCCTGCATACGTAACCAACCGTCAGATTGAGTCAGCGCGTATTGCGATGACCCGTCACATCAAGCGTGGTGGAAAGGTGTGGATCAACATCTACCCAGACCGTCCGCTAACCAAGAAGCCTGCTGAAACCCGCATGGGTTCAGGTAAGGGTTCACCGGAGTGGTGGGTTGCCAACGTTAAGCCTGGCCGCGTGATGTTTGAAGTTGCTGGTGTTAGCGAAGAGCTAGCCCGCGAAGCAATGACTCGCGCAATTCACAAGTTGCCGCTAAAGGCGCGCATCATCAAGCGAGTAGAAGGTGACGCATAATGGCGATCGGTTCAAAGAACTTGTTCCCAGCTGAACTCGACAAGATCGAAGATTCAGTATTGGCAGAAGAACTAAAGAAGGCTCGCGAAGAGCTTTTCAACCTGCGTTTTCAGTCGGCTACTGGCCAGCTAGAAAGCCACGGACGTTTGCGTGCTGTTAAGCGCGACATCGCTCGTATCTACACAATCATCCGTGAGCGTGAACTTGGTATTCGTGCAGTGCCAACTGCAGCAGCCAAGACAGCTACCAAGGCAAAGAAGGCAGAAGCAACTGATGCTGCCGCCGCCGTTTCTGAAACCAAGGAGGCCTAAGAATGGCTGAGCAAAAGATTGATGCAGCTGCAACTGAGGCTCGCGGTTACCGCAAGTCACGTCGCGGTTATGTAGTCAGCGACAAGATGGACAAGACCATCGTTGTAGAGGTAGAAGACCGTGTAATGCACCCGCTTTACAAGAAGGTTATTCGTCGCTCAACAAAGGTTAAGGCCCACGATGAGACAAACTCTGCTGGCATCGGCGACCTCGTTCTAATCAACGAGACCCGCCCGCTATCAGCAACCAAAAACTGGCGCCTAGTCGAGATTCTCGAAAAGGCCAAGTAAAAAACCCCTCGTTCACCCGTCGGTAATGGGTGTTCGTCTAACAAGGAGTAAAAATGCTTCAACAAGAATCAAGACTTAAGGTTGCCGACAACACCGGCGCCAAAGAGCTCTTGGTCATTCGCGTACTTGGTGGTTCAAAGCGCCGCTACGCAGGACTAGGTGACTTGATTGTCTGCACCGTTAAAGACGCAATCCCAGGCGGCAACGTCAAGAAGGGTGATGTCGTTAAGGCGGTCATCGTGCGCACAAAGAAAGAGACCCGTCGCGTTGATGGTTCATACATCAAGTTCGACGAGAACGCTGCAGTGATCATTAAGAAAGACGGCGAGCCTCAGGGCACCCGCATCTTCGGCCCAGTTGGCCGCGAACTTCGCGACAAGAAGTTCATGAAGATCATTTCGCTAGCACCGGAGGTTATCTAATCATGGCGAGCATTAAAAAGGGCGACACCGTAATCGTTATCACCGGTCGCAAGCAAGACAAGGGTGGCGACAAGGGCAAGACTGGTCTTGTTCTAAACGTTGACCGCGAAAAGAACCGTGTTCTTGTTGAGGGCATCAACCTAGTTACCAAGCACCGCAAGGTCGGTCAGACTGACCGCGGCGGCAAGACCGGTGGTCTTGAGGTAGCTGAGGCTCCAATCCACATTTCAAACGTTGCATTGGTTGACCCTTCAACCAAGAAGGCAACTCGCATCGGAACAAAGCTTGAGACTAAGACCGTTGACGGTGTTAAGAAGACTGTTCGCGTTCGTGTTGCAAAGAAGTCAGGCAAGGAGATCTAAGAATGGCTACTACAACTAAGACTCCAGCTAAGGCTCTGCCTCGTCTAAAGGCAAAGTACCGCGCCGAGATTTCATCTGCTCTTGCAACTGAGTTTGGGTTCACCAACCCACACCAGATTCCTAACTTGACCAAGATCGTTGTGAACATGGGTGTTGGTGACGCTGCCAAGGATGGCAAGCTAATCGACGGTGCCATCAAGGATCTAACTGCAATCACGGGTCAGAAGCCACAGGTTAACTTGGCTCGCAAGTCAATCGCGCAGTTCAAGCTTCGCGAAGGTCAGGCAATCGGTGCGCACGTCACTCTTCGTGGCGACCGCATGTGGGAGTTCCTTGACCGTCTGCTAAACCTTGCTCTACCTCGTGTTCGCGACTTCCGCGGCTTGAGCGACAAGCAGTTCGACGGCAACGGTAACTACACCTTTGGTCTTCAGGAGCAGACACTGTTCCACGAAATCAACCAAGACAACGTTGACCGCCCTCGTGGTATGGACATCACCGTTGTTACCACTGCAAAGACAAACGACGAAGGCCGTGCATTGCTAAAGGCACTGGGCTTCCCGTTCAAAGCAAACGACGCTTCAAACTAATCCCTATAAATCGGTAAGGTCCGACCGCTTGTAAACGAGTTGGAAACCTCCGAAGAAAGCAGCAACATATGACAATGACAGATCCGGTCGCAGACTTTCTGACCCGGTTGCGCAATGCAAACTCTGCATATCACGAGACCGTTAGCCTGCCTTACAGCAAGCTAAAGGCCAACATTGCAGAGATCCTCAAGTCTGAGGGTTACATTGGCAGCATCAAGGTTGAAGATGCAGAAGTCGGCAAGACTTTGACCATCGACCTAAAGTTCGGCCCTAACCGCGAGCGTTCAATCGCTGGCATCAAGCGTGTTTCAAAGCCAGGTCTTCGCGTTTACGCAAAGTCAACTGAGCTTCCTCGCGTTCTTGGTGGTTTGGGTATCGCAATTCTTTCAACTTCATCAGGTCTACTTACTGACCGTCAGGCTGCCAAGAAGGGAGTGGGCGGAGAAGTTCTCGCCTACGTTTGGTAATCACAGATGTCACGTATTGGAAAGCTGCCGATCCCGGTTCCAACCGGCGTCGAGGTAAAGATTAACGGCACCACTATTGAGGTTAAGGGTCCTAAGGGAACCTTGGCTCACGAAGTGCCAGCCCCTATCACTGTTGCGCTAGAAGACAACTCACTAGTTGTTAGCCGCCCAGACGACGAGCGTGTGTCTCGTTCGCTGCACGGTCTTACTCGCACATTGATTTCAAACAACATCACTGGTGTAACCCAGGGATTCACCAAGGGTCTTGAGATCGTTGGTACCGGTTACCGTGTAACTGCAAAGGGTTCAGACATTGAGTTTGCACTTGGTTACTCACACCCGATCCTGATCAAGGCACCAGCAGGAATCACTTTCACCGTTGAAGGAAACACAAAGGTTGTTGTGTCGGGTATCGACAAGCAAGCCGTTGGTGAAATGGCTGCAAACCTTCGCAAGCTACGCAAGCCAGAGCCATACAAGGGCAAGGGTGTTCGTTACGCTGGTGAAGTTGTTCGCCGCAAGGCCGGAAAGTCAGGTAAGTAATCATGGGTCTAACTACTAGAACTCGCGGAAAGAGCAAGGCAGCAGCCCGTACTCGCCGCCACCTGCGTCTTCGCAAGAAGATTGCCGGCGATGCACTTCGCCCACGTTTGGTTGTAACTCGTTCGGCACGTCACGTGTTCGTTCAGGTTGTTGACGACACCAAGGGCATCACCCTTGCTTCGGCTTCAACCATGGAAGCAGATATGCGCAAGGCTTCTGGCGACAAGTCAGAGAAGTCAAAGCAGATCGGTTTGCTAATCGCAGAGCGCGCCAAGAAGGCCGGAATCTCTCAGGTTATTTTTGACCGCGGTGGCAACAAGTACGCAGGTCGCGTAGCAGCAATTGCTGATGGCGCACGTGAAGGTGGGTTGGAACTATGAGCCCAGAAAACAAGGAGCAAGTGTTGTCGACTGAGTCAACTGAAGCTGCAACCACTGTTGTTGCAACTGAGACCGTAGAAGCTAACGAGCGCGAAGCTCGCCGTGGTTCACGTGAGCGTGCACCACGCAACGACCGTCGTGAGCGCGAGACCGAGAAGAGCCCGTTCCTAGAGCGTGTTGTTACTATCAACCGTGTATCAAAGGTTGTTAAGGGTGGTCGTCGCTTTAGCTTCACCGCACTAGTAGTTGTCGGTGACGGCAACGGTCTAGTTGGCGTTGGCTACGGCAAGTCAAAAGAAGTTCCATCAGCTATTGCTAAGGGTGTAGAAGAAGCGAAGAAGAACTTCTTCCGCGTTCCACGCTCATCAAGCACAATTCCTCACCCAGTTCAGGGCGAGGCAGCTGCTGGTGTTGTACTTCTTCGCCCAGCATCACAGGGTACCGGTGTAATCGCCGGTGGTCCTGTTCGTGCAGTGCTTGAGTGTGCAGGTATCCACGATGTTCTTTCAAAGTCATTGGGATCTTCAAACACCATCAACATCGTTCACGCCACAATCGCCGCATTGCGTCAGCTCGAAGAGCCAGCTGCAGTTGCTGCACGTCGTGGTCTATCTCTTGAAGAAGTTGCTCCGGCAGGTCTTCTTCGCCAGGCAAAGGCAGGTGCCTAATCATGGCTAACCGTCTAAAGGTAACCCAAATCAAGAGCAAGATTGGCAACAAGCCAAACCAGCGCGAGACCCTGCGCACTCTAGGACTAAAGCGAATCGGCGACATCATTGTCAAAGAGGACTCTCCTTCAGTACGCGGCATGGTTCAGACCGTTGCTCACCTAGTTAAGGTCGAGGAGATCAACTAATGGCTGACGACAAATCATTGGCCCCAGATGCCAAGGCATCTGAAGCAACAACTCCAGCAGAAGCTAAGGCTCCTGCGGCAAAGAAGCCAGCTGCCGCTAAGGCACCTGCTGCTGCAAAGACTGCTGCACCGAAGGCTGCTGCACCAAAGGCTGCAAAGGCCGAGGCAACCGAGACCACCGAAGCAAAGGCACCTAAGGCTGCCGCTGCTAAGGCTCCTGCCAAGAAGGCTGCTGCACCTGCAGAAAAGTCAAACGTTTTGAAGTTGCACCACTTGCGTCCGGCTCCGGGCTCAAAGAAAGACCGCACTCGTGTTGGTCGTGGTGAAGCATCTAAGGGTAAGACTGCTGGTCGTGGTACCAAGGGTACAAAGGCTCGTTACCAGGTTCGTCCAGGCTTCGAAGGTGGTGGCGTGCGTCTAGTAATGCGCACTCCAAAGCTTCGTGGTTTCAAGAACCCGTTCCGCGTTGAGTACCAGGTAGTCAACATCGAGAAGCTTGCTGAGCACTATCCAGCAGGTGGCAACGTTACCGTTGCAGATCTAGTTTCTAAGGGTCTTGTTCGCAAGAACGAGCCGGTCAAGGTTCTAGGCAACGGCGACATCTCAGTTAAACTGAACATCAGTGTCGACAAGGTATCTGAGTCTGCAAAGGCCAAGATCGTTGCCGCCGGTGGCTCTGTAACCGAGTAACCACAAAAGTTTCTTACAAGCCAGGAGGCTTAAGTTGATCAGCGCCATTCTTCGTGCATTCCGCACTCCGGACTTGCGTAACAAACTGCTATTCACTCTTGCAATCGTTGCCATCTTCCGTTTGGGCTCGTTTATTCCGGCTCCATTCGTTGACTATGGCAACGTGCAAAAGTGTTTGGCACAGACCCAGAACACATCAGGTCTTTACGAACTTGTAAACCTGTTTTCTGGTGGCGCGCTGCTTCAACTTTCAATCTTTGCGTTGGGAATCATGCCGTACATTACGGCGTCGATCATCACCCAGCTTCTTCGTGTGGTTATTCCACACTTTGAAACACTTCACAAAGAAGGCCAGTCTGGCCAGGCAACTCTTACTCAGTACACTCGCTACCTAACAATCGCACTTGGTGTTCTTCAGTCAACGACTTTGATTGCTGTTGCGCGCCAAGGTGCATTGTTCGGTGCGGACTGTGTGCTTCCGATTCTTACCGACTCATCACCTTTGGGTGTTGGTCTAATGGTTCTAACCATGACCGCCGGCACCGGCCTAATCATGTGGTTGGGCGAGCTAATCACCGAGCGTGGTGTTGGTAACGGAATGTCGCTATTGATTTTCACATCAATCGCTTCTCGCTTCCCTGCATCACTTACTTCGATTGCAGAGCAGAAGAGCCCAGAGACCCTAATCGTTGTTTTGGCAATCGGTGTTTTGGTGGTTGGCCTAGTTATCTTGGTTGAGCAATCACAGCGCCGCATTCCGGTGCAATACGCAAAGCGCATGGTTGGTCGTCGCACTTACGGCGGTCAGAGTACCTACATTCCGATCAAGGTCAACATGGCCGGTGTGGTTCCAGTTATCTTCGCGTCATCATTGCTTTACCTACCTGCATTGATCGCACAGTTCAACCAGCCAGACAAAAATGGCAAGGTTGCCGACTGGGTTAGCTGGGTTTCAAACTACCTAACCAAGGGTGACCACCCGCTATACATGGCGTTGTACTTCTTGCTAATTCTTGGCTTTACCTACTTCTATGTTGCAATTACCTTCAACCCAGAAGAAGTTTCAGACAACATGAAGCAGTACGGCGGTTTCATTCCTGGCATCCGTGCCGGTCGTCCAACCACCGAATTCCTTGAATACGTTTTGAGCCGCATCACATTCCCGGGCGCTATTTACCTCGGATTGATTGCGTTGATTCCGTTGGTGGCATTCTCACTAATCGGTGCCAACCAGAACTTCCCATTCGGTGGAACATCGATTTTGATCATCGTGGGTGTTGGTCTTGAGACTGTCAAGCAAATCAACGCACAGATGCAACAGCGCAACTATGAAGGTCTTCTGAAGTGAGCCGCATCCTCTTGATTGGCGCCCCAGGCGCCGGCAAGGGAACCCAGGCGGAACGTCTTTCGGCGGCATTTGGAATCCCTGCGATTTCAACCGGCGACATCTTTCGCCACAACGTAAAGAACGAAACCGAGCTAGGCAAGCAAGCCAAGGCGTTCATGGATCGCGGCGAGTACGTGCCAGATTCACTGACCAACGATTTGGTTCGCGACCGTCTTTCGCAGAGCGATGCAGCAGCCGGTTTCTTGCTAGATGGTTACCCGCGCACCGCTGAACAGGTAATCGAACTCGACAGCATCCTGGAATCAAAAAGCACCAAGCTTGATGTTGTAGTGCAGTTGACTGCAAACACCGATGAAGTTGTTCGTCGTTTGCTCAACCGTGCAATCGAGCAGGGTCGCGCCGATGACACCGAAGATGTAATTCGTCGTCGCCTAGAAGTTTATGAAGAGCAAACCGCTCCACTAATCGATCTTTATGCCGGTCGCGGAATTGTGGTTCGCATCGACGGCCTTGGCCAGGTAGATGAAGTTACCGATCGAATTCTTGAAGCGCTCGACGCTCGCGGCCTAACCCCAAGCCTCTAATAATGTCTCGCACCGGGTTTGAATTAAAAACCAAAGCACAAATTCTCGCTATGCGCGAAGCCGGTCTGGCAACCGCCGCGGCACTCGCTGCGGTGAAGGCCGCAATCAAGCCGGGCATTAGCACCCTAGAGCTCGACAAAATTGCCGACGACACCATCCGATCGCTTGGCGGGCACTCAAACTTTCAATTGGTCCCCGGATACAGTCACACCATTTGCTCGTCGATCAACGATGAAATCGTGCACGGCATTCCGGCCGCCGATCGCATTTTGGTGGCTGGCGACATTGTCTCAATTGATTGCGGCGCCGAAATCGGTGAATGGAATGGCGACAGCGCTATCACCGTGATTGTGCCGGGTGGCGACCCTGAAATCCACGGATTGCGCGAGCACCTGAGCCGAACCACCGAAACTTCTCTTTGGGTTGGCATTGCCGCCCTTGCCACAGCCGAGCACCTAAATGAGGTTGGCGCAGCCATTGAGGCCTATATTCAGGATGAAGCCGAGGAATCGGGCCGCAAATTCGGCATTCTTGAAGAGTACGTTGGCCACGGCATCGGCCGGTCGATGCACGAGGATCCACCGGTTTTCAACTATGCCGTGCGTGAAAAGGGCCCAAAAGTGGTTCCGGGGCTGTGTGTGGCAATCGAGCCGATGGTCACCGCCGGCAGCGCAAAAACCAAGATTTTGGCCGATGGCTGGACAGTTTCTACCAAGGATGGCGGCGACGCCAGCCACTGGGAGCACACCGTGGCGGTGCACGAGGGTGGAATTTGGGTTCTGACCGAGCCCGACGGGGGAGTCGAAAAACTTGCCCGCTTTGGCATTATCCCGGTGCCACTGGCTTAAACCGGGTAAAGTCAAACATTTAATTTCCCATATCCCGCGAAATCCCATAGGATTGACCTTCGGTGTTTCTTACCGCAAATCCCATCCGCAAGGTTTGGTTTTTTTGCGTGCCAGGCACCTACAAAGCTTGAAGCAGATAAGTGAGTTATGGCAAGTAAAGACGGTGTCATCGAGATCGAAGGTTCGGTCGTCGAGGCTCTTCCAAACGCAATGTTCCGCGTTGAGTTGGATAACGGTCACAAAGTTCTAGCCCACATTTCAGGAAAAATGCGTCAGCACTACATTCGCATCCTCCCAGAGGACCGCGTGATTGTGGAACTGAGCAGCTATGACCTGACTCGTGGACGAATCATTTATCGCTACAAATAAAGAAAGTAAAAATCATGAAGGTTAACCCAAGCGTTAAGAAGATTTGCGACAAGTGCAAAGTCATTCGTCGTCACGGTCGCGTCATGGTTATCTGCGACAACCCGCGTCACAAGCAGCGTCAAGGCTAATCAGCGAACCAAAGTCTTCACAGTTTCACCGCATAACTAAATAGCTTCAAAAAATAAAAGGCAACACAAAGTTCGAAAGAACTTCACCTCCAGAGAATGCTGGAGCCCAATCGTGAGATTCGGAAGTGTTGCTGCAGACATTCAAAAAAACAAGGAGAAATCCCATGGCACGTGTTGCCGGAGCCGATATTCCAGACGCGAAGCGCGTCGAAATCGCACTTACCTACATCTACGGCATTGGCCGTACTCGCTCAGTTCAAATCTTGACTGAGACCAAGGTCGACAAGAACATCCGTGTTAAAGACCTAACTGACGACCAACTCGTTGCAATTCGTGACTTCATCGAAGGCACTTTCAAAGTTGAGGGTGACCTGCGCCGTGACGTTGCTGCAGACATTCGCCGCAAGGTTGAAATTGGATCATACGAAGGTATCCGTCACCGTAAGGGACTACCTGTTCGTGGTCAGCGCACCAAGACCAACGCTCGTACTCGCAAGGGTCCAAAGCGCACCGTAGCCGGCAAGAAGAAGGCGGCACGCAAGTAGCCCGTAGGCACTTGTAGCCCCTCACTAAAACTTTAAGAATCTAGGAGAAACTCATGGCAGCACCTAAGGCAGCAGCGTCAGCGCGCAAGCCACGCCGCAAAGAGAAGAAGAACATTGCTGTTGGTCAGGCTCACATCAAGTCGACCTTCAACAACACAATCGTTTCAATTACCGACCCAACCGGTGCGGTAATTTCATGGTCGTCATCTGGTGATGTTGGCTTCAAGGGTTCACGCAAGTCAACCCCGTTTGCTGCACAGCTTGCAGCTGAAGCAGCTGCTCGCAAGGCACAGGAACACGGCCTAAAGAAGGTTGACGTTTTCGTTAAGGGTCCAGGCTCTGGTCGCGAAACAGCAATCCGTTCACTGCAGGCTGCAGGTCTAGAGGTTGGTTCAATCTCAGACGTGACTCCTCAGGCGCACAACGGCTGCCGCCCTCCAAAGCGTCGCCGCGTATAACATTTTTCAACTCGCACCAAGTCTTAGCAGTGGCCACTGCTAAGAACCCAACAAATAGACATCAAATAGTGGATGTCTAGCTGAAAGGAACCACACGTGCTAATTGCACAGCGTCCAACCCTGCACGAAGAAGTACTATCAACCAACCGCTCACGTTTCGCGCTTGAGCCTCTAGAGCCTGGTTTCGGTTACACTCTCGGAAACTCGCTTCGCCGTACCCTGTTGTCATCTATCCCAGGTGCAGCAGTTACCAACATTCGCATCGAAGGTGTTCGTCACGAGTTCAGCACCATCGAAGGTGTTAAAGAAGACGTCACCGAGATCATCCTGAACATCAAAGATCTTGTTGTTTCATCTGAGCACGACGCACCGGTTGTTGCACACTTGCGCAAGCAGACTGCTGGCCCGGTTACCGCGGCTGACATTCAGGTTCCTGCCGGTGTAGAGGTTCACAACCCAGAGCTAGTAATTGCAACCATCAATGCAAAGGCAAAGTTCGAAGTTGAGCTAACTATTGAGCGCGGCCGTGGCTACGTTCAGGCTTCGCAGAACCGCAACCCAGACGCAGACGCTGGTGTGATTCCAATTGACTCAATCTATTCACCAGTACTAAAGGTTTCTTACCGCGTTGAGGCAACTCGTGCCGGTGAGTTCACCAACTTCGACAAGCTAATTGTTGACGTTGAGACAAAGCCTTCGATCACTCCACGTGACGCAGTTGCATCTGCTGGTCACACTCTTGTTGAACTATTCGGCCTAGCCCGTGAGTTGAACACTGCAGCCGAGGGCATCGAGATTGGTCCAGCACCTGTTGAAGCAGGTCTGTCACCAGAACTCGCAATGCCAATCGAAGACCTGGACCTAACCGTCCGTTCATACAACTGCCTAAAGCGTGAGGGCATCAACACTGTGTCAGAGCTAATCGCTCTTTCAGAAGACCAGTTGATGAACATCCGCAACTTCGGCAGCAAGTCAGTAGACGAAGTTCGCGACAAGCTAATTTCGATGGGACTTAAGTTCAAGGATGCTGTGCCAGGTTTTGACGCAGCTTACTTCAGCTCGGCATACGACGAGGAAGACCAGATTTAATTCTGGTCACTCGAGAACTTTCAAGAGGAGAAATAAATGGCAGCCCCAACTAAAGGCCCACGTCTAGGTGGCGGACCAGCTCACGAGCGTCTGCTTCTTCGCAACATGGCAACCAGCTTGTTCAAGCACGGCAAGATCACAACCACCGAGACCAAGGCAAAGCGTCTTCGTCCGTTGGCTGAGCGTCTTGTGACCTTCGCAAAGCGCGGAGACCTTGCAGCTCGTCGTCGTGTTCTTTCAATGATCACCGACAAGTCTGTTGTGCACGAGTTGTTTACCAACATCGCACCTCAGGTTGCAGACCGTCAGGGTGGCTACACTCGCATCACAAAGCTTGGCTTCCGCAAGGGCGACAACGCTCCTCTAGCTCTAATCGAGCTAGTGCTAGAGCCAGTGAACCCTAAGGCAGTTAACAAGAAGCCAAAGCTTGAGAACACCATCAAGGCAACAGCTGCAGCAGTTGTTGCTGAAGAAGTTGTTGAAGATGCAACCGTCGAAGCGGCAGCAGAGGCAGTTTCAGAAGCTCCAGCAGAAGCTGTAGCAACCGAGACCGTTGAAGCAGCAGCTGAGGCAGTTGCTGAGGCTCCTGCAGAGACTCCTGCAGAAGAGACTCCAGCAGCCGAGTAAATTTAGTTTCATGACTAAGCCCGTTGACCCTCAGGTTGACGGGCTTATTCGTTACCGACTCGATGTCGCCTATGACGGCACCGACTACTTTGGCTTTGCTTTTCAAAAAGGACACAAGACTGTTCAAGGTGAATTGCTAAAAGCGCTCACCACGGTTTTTGGCAAGAGCAAATCTTCGTTTGAAATGCGTGTGGCCGGGCGAACCGATGCCGGGGTGCATGCCACTGGTCAAGTCATTCACATTGACCTAACCCCAACCCAGCTCAAGCGGCTTGGTCGCACGGTCGGCATGATGGGCAGCCTAAATGACCTATTGCCCACGGATATCCGAATCATCAACGTCACGATTCCCCCGAAGGGTTTCGATGCCCGCTATTCGGCCTCATATCGCAAATATCGCTACACAATCGCCGATAAAGAATCTTTTAAGAACCCGCTTCTGGCGCGCTCTACCCTGTGGCTCAAATTTGAGCTCGACATCTTGGCAATGCAGGCGGCATCCCTGGCGTTGGTGGGTCTTCACGACTATGCGTCTTTTTGCCGCCCCAAAGATGGCGCCACCACCATTCGCGAAGTGCGCTCAATTGCCGTGACTCGCAATAAAAAGGCTGGCAATGTCGTTGAGGTTGAGCTGGTGGCCGACGCCTTCTGCCACAACATGGTGCGCTCGATCGTGGGGGCCCTAATCGCCGCCGGGGGTGGGCGCGTTGGCCCAGATCAGGTGGCCGCTACGCTGGCTCGCCGTTCGCGAGTGGGGTCATTCAAGGTTCAGCCGCCACACGGCTTGACCCTCATTGAGGTGGGGTATCCGCCGAAGAACCAATTGGCCGCGCAGGCAGAACAGGCAAAGAATTTGCGAACCTTGGATGAAAACTAGGGTTTGACCAGCAAGGGTTATTCGGGCTAGACTTGACCCTTGGTATTGCGCCAAAGCGCAAAATGTGAATCCCGTGAAGTTTCTTCTTCCAGTGCGGATTCATTTCGATCCGATATAAGAAGTAGAAGGCAATTTAACGTGCGTACTTATTCTCCAAAGGCTCACGAGCTTAGCAACGAGTGGCTGATCATTGACGCCACCGACGTAGTTCTTGGCCGTCTTGCAACTCACGCAGCAGCATTGCTGCGCGGCAAGCACAAGGCAACTTTTGCTCCACACATGGACAACGGTGACTTCGTAATCATCATCAACGCTGACAAGGTTGCTCTAACCGGCGCTAAGTTGAAGCAGAAGAAGGCTTACCGTCACTCTGGTTACCCAGGTGGTCTAACAGCAACTACTTATGCAGAGCTTCTAGAGAAGTCTCCTGAGAAGGCTGTTGAAAAGGCAATCAAGGGCATGCTGCCTCACAACAAACTAGGTGCAACCCAGCTAAACAAACTTAAGGTTTACCGCGGTGCAGAGCACCCACACGCTGCACAGCAGCCAAAGCCTTTCATCATCGACCAGGTAGCTCAGTAAGGAATCCCTCGTGGCTAAAGACACCGTAGAAACAACTACTACAGAAGAAGTGGCTCCATCGAGCTACAGCACCGAGACTCCAGCTGCTAAGTCAGCTGCTGTTAAGTCACGTGGCCCATTGACTCAGCCGGGTGCTGGTCTTGGTCGCCGCAAAGAGGCAGTTGCGCGCGTGCGCATCATGCCTGGCACTGGCGTAATCAAGGTAAACGGTCGCGACCTTGCAGACTACTTTCCAAACAAGTTGCACCAGCAGCTAATCACTGACCCGTTCACAGTTCTTGACCTAAAGAACGCTTACGACGTTGTTGCTCGCATCAACGGTGGTGGCTCAGCTGGTCAGGCAGGTGCACTTCGTCTAGGCATCGCTCGCGCACTTAACGAGATCGACCGCGACAACAACCGTGCAGACCTAAAGAAGGCTGGCTTCCTAAAGCGCGACGCACGCGTTATCGAGCGCAAGAAGGCCGGTCTTAAGAAGGCACGTAAGGCTTCTCAGTTCTCGAAGCGTTAATCCAACACTTCACTGCTTTCTAAGCAATAGACTCACGACATGGCGAGACTCTTTGGCACCGATGGTGTTCGAGGTCTCGCCAATCGTGATTTAACGGCAGATCTTGCAATCAAACTTGCCCAAGCTGCAGCCATTATTTTAGGTGCCGATGCACGAGCACGAGGCATAAAACCAAAAGCCGTAATCGGCCGTGACCCGCGCATCTCTGGTGAGTTTTTAGCCGCAGCAATTTCAGCTGGTCTTTCGTCATCCGGGGTTGATGTTTTTGATGCCGGCGTATTGCCAACACCAGCAACCGCATTTTTGACTGCCGACCTTGACGCAGATTTTGGTGTGATGATTTCTGCATCGCACAATCCGGCTCCCGACAACGGCATTAAGTTTTTTGCACGTGGCGGTCACAAATTGCCCGATGAAATCGAAGATCAAATTGAAGCCGCAATGCAGACCGAACCACTTGCACCGGTTGGTGCCGGCGTAGGTCACGTTCAACGTTTTGCCGATGCCGAAGACCGCTACATCGTGCACCTGCTTGGTGCTATTCCAAATCGACTTGACGGCTTAAAAGTTGTTGTCGATTGCGCGCACGGCGCCGCAGCCGGCGTATCGCCCCAGGTGTTTGCCGATGCGGGCGCAAAAGTCATTGTGATTGGGGCCGACCCAGATGGCATGAACATTAACCTGGGCTACGGATCAACTCACCTGTCTGCATTGCAGACCGCAGTGCTTGAACACGGTGCAGATTTTGGTGTGGCTCACGACGGTGATGCCGATCGCTGTCTTGCGGTTGATGCCAGCGGTGCAATTGTTGATGGCGATCAAATCATGGCGATTCTTGCACTGTCTATGAAGCAACGAGGATTACTGGCGCGCAACACTTTGGTTGCCACTGTCATGAGCAACCTGGGTCTAAAGATTGCCATGAAAGAAAACGGCATCGACATGATTGAAACCAAGGTTGGTGACCGCTACGTGCTCGAAGAAATTCGCGCCGGTGGCTACACCCTTGGTGGCGAGCAATCGGGGCACGTAATTTTCTCTAGGCACGCAACCACCGGTGACGGAATTCTTACCGGTCTCAAAATTGGTGCCGAGATGGCCCGCACCAAAAAATCACTTGCCGAATTAGCCAACGTGATGCAGGTGTATCCGCAGGTTCTTTTGAATGTGCCAGGCGTTGACAAAAATAAATGTGACACAAACGAAGCGGTCAAGGCGGTAGTTTCCGAAGCCGAGGCAGACCTGCACGGCACCGGCCGCATTTTGTTGCGTGCATCTGGAACCGAACCACTGGTGCGTGTGATGGTTGAAGCCGCAGATGCCGGCACTGCACAGTCTTGGGCAGAGCGCATTGCCCGCGTGGTCGAAAAAGAACTTGCCCTCTAATGTCTGAAAAATTTTTGGTTGTCGAATTGCCAGCGCGAATTTTGGTTGGCAAGAGTGCAGATTTTTACGGCGCGATGTCGCCAAAATTTAATGGCCAAGAAGTGCTCGGCCCGATTTGGGGCTTAATGCAAGCAAAGCGCATCGAACTTGGTTTGCCAGAGGGCAATCTGATGATTGGTGCCACTCGACCGGCCGAAGGTGCCGAAGCGGCAAATGGTTTATTGAATCAATTTGTGGGCTGTGTTGTTGATGAAGTGCCAGCAGATTTGCTGGGCCTAGACGTTCTTGAGTTACCAGCTGACAAATATGCAACCTATGAGCACGTTGGTGGCATGGAAACTTTGGTGGATTCAATTCAACATTTTTATGGTGAGCTGCTGCCCGAGCACGGCTGCACTCAGCGCAATGGATTGCACCTAGAGATCTATGACGAGCGATTTGATATGACCAGCCCAAATTCAATCATGACAATCGCGGCGCCCGTCAATCAAAAAAACTAATGGGCCGCCAGAACTGGCGACCCATTAGTCAAATGTTTTAGATCAAACTAGGCATCTTTGAATTCAGTTTTCGCGAATTCTTTGTCATCCTCGGCAGATTTAATGCGAGCAATGCTGAAGATGATCAGACCGAACAGACACTTTGCCAAGATGTCGGCAATGCTGTAGCCAACCTCACGAGCAACGAACTGGCTTGCATTGAATCCGGTTGAACCCATAGCCAAGATGAACGTGATTGGGTAAACCCCCCAGGTTGCTATCAACAGAATGCGCAGCAGTTTTACCTTTTTCTGCACAGCTTCTGACTGACGGGACAAACTCTTGCCGAGCTCGATAAAGAGCACGTAAAGAATGTAGAGGAATGGAATGGTGGATAGCAGACCCCAGACCGATGCAGGGATTCCCATGATGTCCAACTTTGCATCACCCGGGTAGCCCAGAATAATCATCGCTGCGGCTGCCGGCACAAGTCGATTCAAAATTGAACTCTGTGCTGCTTTTGCAAGGGCCAAAACTGCGACTAGCTCTACCAAAAGCAACGGCACAGTTAGTAGCCAGTCAACGTAGCGGTAACCAACGTTGTAGGCATCTGGGTTGTTGGTGGTGCCGGCGAATGCGTGGTTGAAGTTATCAAACATTCTGAAGTAGTGATATGTGGCGATTGCGGTTACTGTTCCTGAAACCATTACTGCCATGCGGTAGCGAGGCAGCACTCGCTCTCTTCCGATGAAGAGAAAAATCGAAGTGAAAAGCATCGATGCTAGACCCAGCGAAAGGATGTTATAGACCAAGTTAAATTGGCCGTTGTCTAAAGCATTAGACAGTGTGTTCATGTGAAGCCTCCCAATAGATGTACTTATAAGAAGTCATCGTTTGCATCGTCGGGGCCATGGTTTAACCCACGGCGACACCCATACGAATGGCTCAACTACAGTCAAGTGCCTAAATGGGGGAACGCGCAACCATTTTTAGGTGTTTTCGTCGAGGATTAGAGCTTGCGCAGCAGCACCGATTCAACCGCGTGCTCGGGGCCCTTTTTGAGCACCAGAGTGGCACGGCTGCGGGTTGGCAGGATATTTTCGATCAGGTTGGGCAAGTTGATGGTGCGCCAAATTTCGTTTGCGCGCTCAAGAGCCTGCTCAACTGGCATTTCGGCGTAGCGGTGAAAATAGGAGGCCGGATTGGTGAAGGCAGATTCGCGCAATTTATAGAAGCGACTCAGGAACCATTCGGTCACGTCATCGGTCTGGGCATCCACGTAAATTTTGAAATCAAAGAAGTCGCTAAGGGCAACATCTTGACTGGCGCCAGGTGACTGCAAAACGTTGAGACCTTCAACAATCAGCACGTCTGGGCTGTGCACTGTGTTGACCTGGCCCGGAACAATGTCATAAACCAGGTGCGAATAAACCGGAGCACTCACTTCGGCGGCACCGCTTTTAATATCTGCAATGAATTTCAACAACGCCAAACGGTCATAGCTCTCAGGAAATCCCTTGCGATGCATAATGTTGCGGCGCTCGAGCTCTGCGTTTGGGTAAAGAAATCCATCGGTGGTTACCAGTTCCACTCGCGGTGTGCCATCCCAACGGCTTAAAAGTTCTTTAAGCAAACGTGAAACGGTTGATTTGCCAACCGCCACCGAACCAGCCACACCAATGATGAATGGAACTCGCTTAGTTTGTTCACCAAAGAATTCGCTGGTGACACTGTGCAGTTTTTGGTGTTCGGCAACATAAAGATTTAGCAGGCGACTAAGAGGTAGGTAGACCTCGGTGACTTCTTTGAGATCTAGAAAGTCTCCAAGTCCGCGAAGCGATGTGATTTCGGCTTCGGTGAGTGGCAATTCGGTGTGGGAACCGAGTTCTGCCCAGTCCGCACGAGAAATCTCGTTGAATGGACTCAGCAGGTCGCTCATAAAGAGCCATTCTGCCGTAAATTAGAGGCATGTGCGGAATCGTGGGCTACGTTGGCCCGAAATCAACCCAAGAAATATTGCTCGGGGGTCTGCGCAGACTTGAATACCGCGGATACGATTCGGCCGGCATATCGGTCATTACCAACGGTGGCGCACTTGAGACTCGCAAAAAGGCGGGCAAACTCGACAATCTGATTGCCGAAATTACCAATCATCCACTGGCCCCGGCAAACATTGGAATTGGCCACACTCGCTGGGCTACCCACGGGGCACCTACCGATGGAAATGCTCACCCACACTTGGGCGGGCCAACCTCAAAACTTTCATTGATTCACAACGGCATCATCGAAAACTTTGCAGAGCTCAAAGCCGAATTGCTTGCTGCCGGCACCAAATTTGCCAGCGAGACCGACTCTGAAGTTGCCGCCCACCTGATTGCAGCCGAGTTCGAAAAGTCTGGTGATCTGGTAGCCGCCTTTGGCGCCGTGGTCAAACGTTTGCACGGTGCCTTCACAATTCTTGTGATTCACCAAGATGCACCAGATGTCGTTTTGGCAGCCCGCTGCAACGCCCCGTTGGTTGTGGGTCTTGGCGATGGCGAAAACTTTTTAGGCTCAGACGTTGCGGCATTCGTGGAGCACACCAAGCGAGCAATTTCAGTCGGTCAAAATCAGATTGTGATCTTGCACAGCAACAATGTTGAGCTGCGCACCTTTGATGGCGAGCCGGTTGAGCCACAAGAATTCACCGTGGATTGGGATGCCTCGGCCGCAAGCAAGGGCGGCTGGAGCTCATTCATGGCTAAAGAAATTGCCGATCAGCCTCAAGCAGTTGCCGACACCCTGATGGGGCGTCTTGCCTCGGATGGCTCGGTGCGCCTGGCAGAAATTGATGGACTAACCGAAGCCGACATTAAGGCCATTGACCGCATCGTGATGGTTGCCTGTGGCACTGCTTCGTATGCGTGCGATGTTGCCAAGTATGCAATCGAGAAATTCTCACGAATTCCGGTGCAGGTTGAACTAGCCCACGAATTTAGATATCGCGATCCGATCATCACGCCTAACACTTTGATTGTTGCGGTTAGCCAGTCTGGCGAAACCATGGACACTCTGATGGCAACTCGATTTGCAAAAGAGCAGGGTGCCAAAGTTTTGTCAATCTGCAACACCCAGGGTGCAACTTTGGCGCGCGAATCTGATGCGGTGATTTACACACACGCCGGCCCTGAGGTTGCGGTTGCTTCTACAAAGGCTCTGGTTGCGCAGATGACCGCCGGTTACTTGCTGGCTTTGTTCTTGGGTGCCGGCCGTGGCGCAGTTGCATCAAGTGAACTTCGTGCGCTGGGTAAAGAACTATTGAAGATGCCAGCGCGAGTCAACAAGGTGCTTGGTCGCCTCGATTCGATTCGCCAATTGGGTAAAGATTTAGCTAATGCGAAATCAGTTTTGTTCCTTGGTCGCAACGTCGGATTTCCGGTGGCAATGGAAGGTGCTCTCAAACTGAAAGAGCTCGCCTACATTCACGCCGAAGGTTTTGCCGCTGGTGAATTGAAGCATGGTCCAATTGCATTGATCGAAGAAGGTCAACCTGTGATTGTGATTGTTCCAAGCCCGCGTGACGCAGACAGTTTGCACCCAAAGGTAATTTCAAACATTCAAGAAATTCGCGCACGAGGTGCGCGCGTAATTGCGATTGCCGAAGAGGGCGACGGCGAAGTTGAGAATTACGCAGAGCACGTCACCTATGTGCCTAAGTCTGCGAATATTTTCTCTTCGATTCTGACTGTGATTCCACTGCAGCTATTCGCGCTTGAACTTGCCACCGCAAAGGGTCTCGACGTTGACCAACCTCGCAACCTGGCCAAGTCGGTCACGGTCGAGTAGCCGATGATTATCGGCATTGGAGTTGATGCGGTGCAGTTAAGCCGTTTCGAAACCAAACTTGGTGAAAACCAGAAATTGGCCAAACGCCTATTCACCCCAGCCGAACTTGAAGCCCCAATCCGCACTCTGGCTGGCCGCTTTGCTGCAAAAGAGGCCTTGATCAAGGCGCTATCCGGGGCTTCGGGCTTGGAATGGCAAGGCATGCAGGTGCTCAAGGAAGACTCTGGAAAGCCAGTACTGCAACTGAACGGCAAGACCGCTGAGATTGCAGCGGCTGCTGGGGTGCAGAATATTCATCTATCCATCTCTCACGATGGCGACATGGCGATTGCATTTGTAATTGCAGAAGGAGGTGCGTGATGCGTGAGCTGATTATCGATCTTGACGCAATCGCAACGAATCTGCAGACCATGCGCGGCAAAGTTTCGGGCGCAATGGTTATGGCAATTGTCAAAGCAGATGCCTATGGGCACGGCATGGTTCCGGTTGCTAAAAAACTTGAGGCAGCGGGCGCTGAATATTTGGGCGTTGCCGACATAAGCGAAGCTCTTGAATTGCGCGATGCCGGAATCGATTTGCCAATATTGGCTTGGCTGCATGACCCGCGTGACACATTTGTTCGTGCTGTTGCAGCGGGCATTGAAATTGGCGCTGCCAACACAGAGCAGCTTGCGCGAATTGCAGCTGCAGCACAGCACCTTGGCCGCATTGCCAGAGTGCACCTGAAAATTGACACCGGCCTTGGTCGCAACGGTGCAACCCAAGCCGAATGGCCTGATGTTTTGAAAGCCGCGCACTCATATGTTGCCGAAGGCTTCATGCAAGTGGTTGCAATTTTCAGCCACCTTTCTTGCACCAGCGAAGCAGATGACTTGCAACAGATTGCTCGCTTTGATAGCGCCTGTGAGCAAGCGCGTGAAGCCGGAATCGATTTTGAATTGCGCCACCTAACCGCAAGTGACGGTTCGCTGCGTTATCCGCAGGCGCACTATGAAATGGTTCGACTTGGTGTTTCGCTTTATGGCCTTTCGCCGTTTATCGAAAACTCGGCCGCAGATTTTGGTTTGCGCCCGGCGATGACGGCTCAGGCATTAGTTACTCAAATCAAGCGCGTGCCCGCCGGTCAAAACATTAGCTATGGATACCTTCACCAAACGACCGCCGAATCAACTTTGGCGCTCGTTGCGGTTGGCTACGCAGAAGGTTTGCCGCGCAATGCCAGCGGCAACGCAAAGGTGTGGCTCAACGGCAAGACTTATTCAATCAATAGCCGCATCGCAATGGATCAATTTGTGCTGGATGTGAGCGATGACCAGGTTGCTGCTGGCGACGTGGTCACAATCTTTGGTGACCCTGCGTCTGGAGTGCCGTCGGCCGATGACCTAGCCGCAGCGAGCGACACAATCAACTACGAAATTGTGACTCGCATGGGTGGGCGCTTCAAACGAACCTATTTGGGCGAAGAGGTCTAAGTGGGCCGCGTTTTGGCCAAGCACTCAATTACCACCCCAGAAGAGATGCACGATCTGGGTGCGGCATTGGCAAAAGATTTTCACGCCGGTGATTTGATTCTGCTAACCGGCCCCCTGGGTGCTGGCAAAACCACGCTCACTCGCGGAATTGGCGAAGCGCTTGGCGCAATCGGCAATGTGTCAAGCCCAACCTATGTAATAGCTAGAACTCACAAACGCGAAGACGGCGGCCCCAATTTGGTGCACGTCGATGCGTATCGCTTGGGCAGCGCTGCTGAGCTAGATGATCTCGACATCGATTTCGAAAACTCGATTGTGATTGTTGAGTGGGGCAAGGGCTTCACCGATGGCATCGCCGAGTCATGGCTCGAAGTCGAAATTGAGCGTGATCACACCGCAGCAAGTGAAATCCGTCAAGTCGCAATCACGGGTTTTGGGCGGCGCTATGCCTAACCACACTTTGTGCATTGACACATCTGCTGGCACCTCAGTGGCAGTGCTTCGCGGAGCCGAACTGTTGGCGGAATTTAATGACGGTCACAACATGGGCCACACCGAAGTGATTGGCCGCGCCATTGCCAGCGCTCTTGCCGATGCAGGTGTTGCCGCCACTCAAATTAAGCGAGTGGTGGTTGGTCGTGGCCCGGCACCATTCACCGGTTTGCGAGTTGGCATTGCAGCGGCCACCATGTTTGCCGCTGGAATAAACGCCAAGCTTTTTGGAGTAGTCAGTCTTGATGCGATTGCCTTTGAAGCATTAACCGATGCTGAACAACCGCTGTTGGTAACCGCGGATGCACGGCGAAGCGAGGTTTACTGGGCGCTTTATTCCGGCCGAACAAAATCAGGCGCACCGATTTGCATCGAAGGTCCTGGCGTAATTAAGCCCGCTGCCCTCGAAGAACTTTTGGCTGACCGCGGCATCAACGCTTTGCGCACTCAACTGCCGGTGCACGCAGCCGCGCTTGGGCAACTGTTTGAAGCGCAATTAATCGAAGGAATTGAAAGCACCGATTTGACCGCTCTTTATTTGCGCGCACCCGATGCAGTGCCAACCCCAGGCAAGAAGGTGAGCGGATGAGTACATTCTCGATTCGCGAAGCTGCCGAGGCTGATCTGCCCGAGGTTATGCAACTAGAAAACGAATCGTTTGCCCAAGATGCGTGGTCGCAAGACAACATGCATTTTGAATTGCTGGCGCACCACACCTATTACGTGGTGGCGCACGAAGGTGAGAAACTGGTTGGCTTTGCTGGGCTCAGCAAGGTTCCAGGCAACGATCAGGCAGACATTCAAACCATTGCTGTGGCACCTTCTGTGCGCGGCCGTGGACTTGGCAAAGAACTCATGCTCGAATTGCTTTCGCAAGCGCGCAAGTTGCACGCCTCAGAAATTTTTCTTGAAGTGCGGGCCGATAATCCTGTTGCGCAAAATCTTTATCAGAGTCTTGGCTTCAAACACATTGATACCCGCGTGCGTTATTACCAACCCGATGATGTTGATGCCTGGGTGATGCGTTTAACCTTTGCCAGTGGTTCGATTGGTCGCGAGCCAGTTGTGCTTGGCATTGAAACCTCTTGCGACGAAACCGGTGTTGGCATTGTGCGCGGCAACAAATTGCTTGCCAACGTCATTTCTTCATCGATGGATGAACACTCAAGATTCGGCGGTGTGGTTCCAGAGATTGCTGCCCGTGCACACCTTGAAGCAATGAAACCAACTTTGGATAAAGCCTTGGCCGAAGCCAACATGAGCATCAGTGACATAGACGCGATCGCGGTTACCAATGGCCCCGGATTAGGTGGCGCACTGATGGTTGGCATTGGTGCAGCGAAGGCGCTATCCGTGGCAACAGGAAAACCAATTTATGCAGTGAACCATTTAGTGGGTCACGTAGGCGTTGACATTCTTGAGCGCGGTGAACTGCAAACACCAACCATCGCGCTGCTGGTAAGTGGTGGTCATACTTCGCTCTTGCTAGTTCGTGATTTGCTCAACGATGTTGAGTTGCTGGGTGAGACCATCGACGACGCTGCCGGTGAAGCGTTTGATAAAGTCGCGCGTCTGCTATCGCTCAAGTATCCCGGTGGGCCAGAAATTGATAAAGCAGCTGTGGGCGGCGATCCAAAGGCCATTCGATTTCCGCGCGGATTAACTTTGCCAAAAGACATGGAAAAGAATCGCTACAACTTTTCTTTTTCTGGACTCAAGACCGCGGTTGCTCGCTGGGTTGAAGTTGCCGAGGCGAGTGGCCAGGGCTATAGCAAGCCCGATGTTGCTGCAAGTTTTAGAGAAGCAGTGGTTGATGTTTTGGTGAGCAAAGCGGTGGTAGCTTGTCTCGATCACAATGTGCCGCGATTGTTGCTTGGCGGTGGCGTGATTGCCAACGCTAGATTGCGCGAGCTTGCTGCCGAACGCTGTGCCGCCAATGGCATCGAGCTTCGTATTCCTGCCCTGCACCTGTGCACCGATAACGGTGCCATGATTGCCACCCTTGGCGCCCAGCTGATCATGGCGGGGCGTGAGCCATCGAGTCTTGACTTTGGTGCCGAATCCACCCTTCCAGTTACTCAGGTGCAGTGCCGCTAACTCCCAGCCCGTTCCCAGCAAACTCTGTTGCAATTCAACTGAGCGCACTCGCGCGCACAAAAAAAGGAGAAGCCAAATGGCTAAAGAAGCAGCAGTAGTTGCTAAAGAGAAGTACGACTTCACCAAACTTAACACTCTGTCAGTAGTTTCACTTGCATCTGCACTAACTGGCATCGGTGCAGCCGCTGCAATCGTCACCGGTCACATTTCACTTTCGCAAATCAAGCGCTCGGGCGAAAACGGTCGCCCACTTGCTCTTATTGGTCTAGTGCTTGGTTACCTTTCGATTGCTCTTTGGATTATTGGCGGCATTGCGATGGTTGCCATTCGATTCTGGCTAACCACTCGTGGCTACGACTTGGGAGACTATCCAGGCGGAATGATGAACGGCAACCGCAACTTTGAATACAACGACATGGGTCCGGGAATGATGTGGGGCAATAACACCTCAGGTTCCGCAACCACAAACTAGTTACTTAAGCGGCTCGCAAACGAGCACGCGATGGGCGTCGCCAACTCTGGTCACAATCAGGGTGGCGGCGCCTTCGCCTTTGGGTGCCAATTGTTTGCGCAGTTCTTCGGGCACAATGTCGCTGCCGCGTTTCTTAATTTCGAGCGTGCCAATTGCACGTTCGCGCAAATAGGCTTTCAATTTTTTGCGATCAAAGGCCAGCTCGTCTAAGACTCGATAACCCTTTAGCCAAGGCGAAACAATCTGCTCATTCGAAGTTAGGTAGGCAATCTCTGGTGCAAAAAGAGTTGCACCAAGTTGAATCGCTAGGTTGCCAAGCAGGTGCGAGCGAATCACAGAGTTATCTGGCTCATAAACAAATGTCGCAAGTTCGCCGATTGGCGCATCAACCCGCTCGGTTGAATCGCTGGTCAATTCAAATCTGCTGCCGTTGGCAATCAACAATGCCGAGCGCTTAACTCCACTGCGAGCAACTGCACCGAACCAAAGGGTTAATTCGACAAGGTCACCATCGAATGAAACCCACTGTGCTTCGGCATCGCCCGGGATACCCTCGTGCGGATGACCGGGACCAAATTTAATTCCGGTGGGTTTGGTGCGGGCGGCTTCAATCACGAAGTCAAAGGTTGGGCTAAACATAGCTGGGTCAAATTTGCGAATCGCTTTCGCGCGCGCCGGGCCATCTAGTTCGCGTCGAGCCGGGTCAAAAAAGAGCGCTTCAAATTGCGAAAGATCAAGCGAGGTTACATCGGCCTGATCAACGTATGCCTTTTCAAAGGCGGCCAAGTTGTAGGTTGCCACTGCTGCCGTTAGTTCATCGATGTCGAAGGCTCGCACCTCTAGGTCAAGGCTCGCCATGGCCAAAGCCTCGGCGCCAATGCCACATCCAAGGTCGGCAACCTGTTTGATGCCGGCCTGGCGAAAGCGGTCGGCGTGAAGGGCACCGGCGGTCAATCGCGAGGCCTGCTCTAAACCCGCCTCGGTAAACAGCATGTTGTCGGCAAATGGCCCAAATTTGGCACCGGCCCGCCGGCGCAACTTGGCCTGGCTAAGCACCGCGGCTACCAGCCCTGCAGGGTGACCCTCGGCGCGCAGCTGGGAGACCAATCGAACGACGTCCGCCTTGGCATGCAAGGGGCCGACCTTGGCGAGCAGCGCCTGGCCCTCGGGCGACAGCAAGCCAACAAAGTCATCGCGGTTCATAGGCCAAGGTTACCGGCCCAAAAAGGCAGTTAGCACTCGCCCTGCGAGAGTGCTAATATGACCAGTACAAACCCGTTTTTACGAGAGAAAAGGTCAAGATGTCGGTTTCGATTAAGCCACTTGAAGATCGCATTGTTGTTCGCCCGGTTGAGGCTGAGCAGATCACCGCTTCTGGTCTGGTAATTCCAGACACTGCAAAAGAGAAGCCACAAGAAGCTGAAGTTATCGCAGTAGGCCCAGGCCGCGTTGACGACAAGGGTGTTCGCATCCCGGTTGACGTTGCGGTTGGCGACAAGGTGATTTTCTCAAAGTACGGCGGCACCGAGCTTAAGTACAACGGCGAGGAGTACCTAGTGCTCTCAGCACGCGATGTGCTTGCAGTCGTGGTTCGATAATCACGAATCCCCAAGAAAACCCTGACGCGAGTCGGGGTTTTCTGCTTTCTGGTCACTAAATTGCGAAGGGTAGAATTGACCCCATGACTTCTCACGACCCATTTGGCTTTGTCGGGCTCACTTATGACGACGTTCTCTTGCTTCCAGGTGAATCTGATGTTGTGCCTTCTGGCGTAAACACCAAGACCCGCATCACCAAGCGTCTTGAAATTAATGTGCCGTTGCTTTCATCGGCCATGGATACCGTGACCGAAGCGCGATTGGCAATTTCGATGGCCCGCCAGGGTGGCATTGGAATCTTGCACCGCAACCTTTCACTCGAGCGTCAGGCCAGCGAAGTCGACCTGGTCAAGCGAAGCGAAGCCGGCATGATCACTCACCCGGTGACCACAACTCCACTTGCGACTATTCAAGAAGTAGACGAACTTTGCGGTCGATACCGCGTTTCTGGTCTTCCGGTGGTTGACGAAGACGAACGCCTAATCGGAATCGTGACCAACCGTGATATGCGATTTGTGCTTGATGTTCAGCGCACCACAACTTTGGTGAAAGATGTCATGACTCCGATGCCGTTGATCACTGCCCCATATGACATCAACCCAGACGAAGCGATTGCAATCTTTGCTCAACACCGCATTGAGAAGTTGCCATTGATTGATGGCAACGGCAAGCTCAAGGGTCTAATCACAGTTAAAGATTTCGATAAGTCAGAGAAGTATCCACTGGCTTCTAAAGATTCAAATGGTCGTTTGCTGGTTGGTGCCGCAGTTGGTGTGGGCCAAGACGCTTGGGAACGTTCAATGGCTTTGATCGACGCAGGTGTTGACCTGCTGATTGTTGACACCGCTCACGGTCACAACCGCGCAGTGCTCGAGATGATTGCAAAACTTAAGTCAGAACCATTTGCGCGCAACATCGATGTAATCGGTGGAAACGTTGCAACTCGCGAAGGTGCGCAGGCAATCATTGATGCCGGTGCCGACGGAGTGAAGGTTGGCGTTGGCCCAGGTTCGATTTGCACCACTCGTGTTGTAGCCGGTGTTGGGGTGCCACAGATTACTGCGGTCTACGAAGCGTCATTGGCTGCCAAGCCAGCAGGTGTTCCGGTAATCGCCGATGGTGGTTTGCAGTACTCGGGCGACATCGCCAAGGCTTTGGTTGCAGGTGCAAACGCGGTAATGATTGGCTCGCTGCTTGCCGGAACCGATGAGGCTCCCGGGGACATCACCTTTGTTGGTGGCAAGCAATTTAAGACTTACCGCGGCATGGGCTCTTTGGGTGCCATGCAATCACGTGGCCAAGCGCAGTCTTATTCGAAAGACCGCTACTTTCAAGACGACGTGCTGCGCGAAGACAAGTTGGTGCCTGAGGGCATTGAAGGGCGCGTGCCTTACCGTGGTTCAGTTTCTTCTGTGGTTCACCAGTTGGTTGGTGGCTTGCGTGCATCGATGGGTTACGTTGGTGCAGAGAACATTCCGGCGTTGCAATCAAAGGGCAAGTTTGTTCGAATCACTGCTGCTGGTCTAAAAGAAAGTCACCCACACGACATTCAAATGACTGTCGAAGCTCCTAACTACGGAACCCGCTAAACGGCGGAGGGGGACACCATGACTGAAATTCAAATCGGCCGCGGCAAAGGCGGAAATCGTTCTTGGGCGTTTGACGACATTGCGATTGTGCCTTCGCGACGCACGCGAGACCCGCAGGATGTTTCAACCGCCTGGAAAATCGACGCTTACGAATTTGGTCTGCCGGTATTGGCTGCACCGATGGACTCAGCGGTTTCACCAGAGACCGCAGTTGCCATTGGAAAGCTTGGTGGCCTTGGTGTTCTAGACCTCGAAGGTTTGTGGACTCGCTATGAAGATCCAACTATGCAGCTCAACGAGATTGCCAAGTTGCCAGCCGATCAAGCAACACGTCGCATGCAAGAGATTTATGCAGAGCCGATCAAAGCGGAGTTGATTCGCGATCGCATTGCTCAGATTCGTGCAGCGGGAGTTACCGTAGCCGGTGCACTTTCACCGCAGCGCGCAGCAGAATTCAGCGATTGCGTAATTAAAGCTGGCGTGGATCTTTTTGTAATTCGCGGCACTACCGTTTCTGCCGAACATGTTTCAAAAACTCACGAACCGCTAAACCTTAAAGAGTTCATCTACAAACTTGATGTTCCGGTGATCGTCGGTGGCGCTGCAACTTACACCGCGGCTTTGCACCTGATGCGCACGGGTGCAGCCGGTGTGCTCGTTGGTTTTGGTGGCGGTGCCGCTTCGACCACTCGCAAGGTGCTGGGCATTCACGCCCCGATGGCAACTGCGGTTGCCGATGTTGCCGGTGCCCGTCGCGATTACATGGATGAATCCGGCGGCCGCTATGTGCACGTAATTGCAGACGGCGGTTTGGGAACATCCGGGGACATTGTTAAGGCAATTGCCGTTGGCGCAGACGCGGTAATGCTTGGTTCGGTTTTGGCTCGCGCCGAAGAGGCGCCGGGTCAGGGGTGGCACTGGGGCCAAGAAGCCTTCAACAAAGAATTGCCACGCGGTCACCGAGTGCAGGTTGGCACCTCGGGCACCCTGGAGCAAATTCTCAACGGCCCTTCATCTTCAGCCGATGGAACCACAAACCTGATTGGCGCATTGCGTCGCGCAATGGCCACCACCGGTTATTCGGATGTCAAAGAATTCCAGCGCGTGGATGTAGTCGTCGCGCCTTACAACAATTAATTTGATGCCAACCAAGGCGCCGACCTTTTTTGCTATCGCAAGACAGCCAAAGTGGATTGGCGCTTTGCTTTTGGCGCTGGCGATTGCGGCGATTTTTGCGTTGTTGGGCCAATGGCAATTAGAGCGCACATTCACCAAGAACGCCCCAACAAACAGCGACATTAAAATCAGCACGGTTAATGTGACCATCGACAGCTCGAGCGTTTTCATTGTTGCCAATCGGCTGCAAGATGGTCAGCAGGGCTATTGGTTGCTCACTAATTCGCATGACGAATCTGGCAAGAGTGTGACTTTGGCCTTGGGTTGGTCGCCGTCTTTTGCCGAGGTAAAAGATGAATATCAGGCTTTAAAATCGGCCGCTCTAGCCCAAGCCTTCATGCCAATGAAGGGCGTATTTTTGCCGAGCGAGGCCCCTCAACCGATCGACCCAAAACAGCCTTACCTGCTGCAATCAGTCTCTCTCGCTCAGTTGGTGAATCTTTACTCACCCGACAAAGCGGTAGCAACGCATCCGGAGTATTTGGCATTGTGTGGCTGCGATGAGGGCATGGCCTGGCCGCCGCTGCGACCAATCAAAGTGAATTACGCGCAGGGTGACCCAATCAACTGGCTGAGCGCTTTCTACTTCTTGGAATGGTCAGTGTTCGCTGGTTTCGCCGTATTCATGTGGTGGCGACTGGTCAAGGACCAGCTAATTCGCGAGCAGCTCGAAACGGTAAACTAGACCAATGAATTCAGAGGTAATCCGCTCAGCGCTCAAGTACTACAAGGTCACCTCTTACATCACCGGCACATTTCTGATGCTGCTAGTTCTTGAAATGATTGTTCGCTATGGCTTTGGCCTAGATGTTTGGTTGGCCGGCCCAAATGGTTTTCTGACTCTCGAAGAGCGCGGCCTAGACGGCATGGGTTTGCCAAGCACCGGCCTAAATATTTCAACCTCGATTTTGATTGTGCACGGATGGCTTTATGTGGCCTACCTATTTGGCGACTTTAGACTCTGGACTCTAATGCGCTGGAGCTTTATGCGTTTCTTGATCATTGCAGCCGGCGGTGTGGTGCCGATGCTTTCATTCTTTACCGAACGTCACTTCAGCAAACTTGCCGAGCAAGAACTGGCAGCTGCAGCAACTAAGAAGGCAGGCAAATGACCAACGCAACATCAACAAACGCCCGCCCAGTATTAGTCGTTGACTTTGGTGCTCAGTACGCACAATTAATTGCTCGCCGTGTGCGCGAAGCATCGGTCTATAGCGAGATTGTGCACCACAACATCACCGCCGCCGAAGTTGCTGCCAAAAACCCGCTGGCAATTATTTTGTCGGGTGGCCCGGCATCGGTTTATGAAGAGGGTTCACCAAAACTTGACCCAGCAATTTTGCAACTCGGTGTTCCGGTGCTTGGCATTTGCTATGGCTTTCAAACATTGGCAAACGCACTTGGCGGCACAGTTGAGCCAACCGGCATTCGCGAATATGGCGCAACCGATCTGACCGTAAAGGCTGGCGGCGAGATTCTTGACGGTCAGCCGGCTTCGCAGATCTGTTGGATGTCTCACGGTGACCAGGTAACCAAGGCGCCTGCCGGTTTCGAAGTTTTGGCGACAACTGAAATTACACCGGTTGCTGCGTTCGCTAATCACGAGAAAAAGATTTACGGAGTGCAGTGGCACCCAGAGGTTAAGCATTCTCAGTTTGGTCAAAACGTGCTTACCAACTTCTTGCACAAGGCTGCCGGTATTGCAGCCGACTGGAATTCAGGCAACGTGATTGCCGAGCAGGTGCAGAAGATTCGCGCCCAGGTTGGCGATGCTCGCGTTATCTGTGGCTTGTCAGGTGGCGTTGACTCTGCAGTTGCTGCCGCGTTGGTGCACAAAGCCGTGGGCGACCAGTTGGTTTGTGTTTTTGTAAACCACGGATTGCTGCGCCAAGATGAAGCCGAACAAGTGGAGCGCGACTACGTTGCAGCCACCGGCATTCGTCTAGTGACAGTCAATGTCGAAGAAAAATTCTTGAACGCGCTGGCCGGGGTAAGCGACCCTGAAACCAAGCGCAAGATCATTGGTCGCGAATTCATTCGCACCTTTGAAGAAGCGCAGGCTGCGCTTTACGAAGAATCAAAGGCAGATAACCGTCCAATCAAGTTTTTGGTGCAAGGCACCTTGTATCCAGATGTTGTCGAGTCTGGCGGCGGGGCAACGGCCGGCATCAAGAGTCACCACAACGTTGGCGGCTTGCCAGATGACATTGAGTTTGAGTTGGTTGAGCCATTGCGCACTTTGTTTAAAGACGAAGTTCGTGCGATTGGTGCCGAGCTTGGTTTGCCTGCTGAAATCGTTCAGCGTCAGCCTTTCCCTGGCCCGGGTCTTGGCATTCGCATTGTTGGTGAAATCACCAAAGAGCGTCTTGACCTGTTGCGCAAGGCAGATGCAATTGTGCGTGCCGAGCTCAGCGCTGCTGGCTTAGATGCAGAAATTTGGCAGTGCCCGGTTGTGCTGCTGGCCGACGTTCGCTCGGTTGGTGTGCAAGGCGATGGTCGCACCTATGGCCACCCAATCGTTTTGCGCCCGGTCTCATCTGAGGATGCAATGACAGCCGACTGGACCCGCTTGCCATATGACGTGCTTGCCAAAATTTCTAACCGCATCACCAATGAGGTTGAAGGCGTGAACCGCGTAGTGCTAGATGTGACTTCAAAGCCACCTGGCACAATCGAATGGGAATAGCAGAATGACTTTAGTCTTTGGTCACCGCGGCGCTTCTGGCTACCGACCAGAGAACACACTCGAAGCATTTGAGCTGGCATTCGCTCAGGGCAGTGACGCAATTGAGTGCGACCTGGTGCCCACCAAAGATGGTCAACTTATTATTCGTCACGACAACTATTTATCTACCACCACGGATGTCGCTTCGCGCCCCGAGTTTGCTCACCTGGCCCGCGAGGGTCAAGTTGGTTGGCAAGAGTTTCGCGTGGATTGGTTTTGCGAAGATTTCACACTGGCAGAACTAAAACAACTGCGGGCGATTGAACGCTTGCCAGAGTTGCGCCCAGGCAGCGCCAAGTTTGATGGTCAGTTCGAACTTGCTTCGCTAACCGAATTGCTGACTGCCGATTTTGCCCGAGGCAAGCACCTGATTCTTGAAGTCAAGCACGGTGCATATTTTGCCAGCCGAGGTCTGCCGGTGGCTGCGATGCTGGCACGCACGCTTGGCGAAGTTGATTGGCGTGAGCGCGGCATTAAGTTGACGCTGGAAAGTTTTGACTTCAAAGTGCTAGAGCAAATGCAACGCGTGTGCGGGCCGATTGGTGATTACGTTTTCTTGGTTGACACCTGGGGTGACCCACAACTCGATGAAACCGCCAAGGTGTTTGACGGCGTCAGCTTTAATGCGGTTTTGGTTTGGGACAACGACATCGTTGCCGATTGCCATGCCCGCGGTCTCAAAGTTTTTGTTTGGACTGCTCGCGTTGAAGAAGCAGAAAATACAGTCGAGGAATATTTGGCTCGATTTGTGCACACCGGTGCCGACGGAATTTTCGTGGACCAGCCTGATTTGCTGCACGAACTTGTCGCCGGCTTATCCTAGGCTTGCTTGGTTATGAGTGAGTTAAATCTATTTTCAACCAGTGATCGGCTGGTCGAAGGGCTTAACCCTCAGCAGCGCGCGGCTGTTGAATATCGTGGCCCAGCACTATTGATTGTGGCTGGCGCTGGCTCGGGCAAGACCCGCGTGCTGACTCACCGCATTGCGCATTTGCTGGCCAATAAAGAGGCTTGGCCTTCACAAATTTTGGCAATCACATTTACCAACAAAGCTGCCGCCGAAATGCGCGATCGTGTTCGGGCCCTGCTTGGTGATGCGGCAGACGGCATGTGGCTAAAGACCTTCCACTCGGCCTGCGTCTTGATTCTTCGTCGCGAAAGCGAGCGACTTGGGCATGATTCAAACTTCACCATTTACGATTCGGGCGACAGTCGCGCAATCTTCAAGCGTTTGATCAAAGAGACTGGCGCAGACATCCACAAACTCACCCCGGCTGGCGTTGGCGCGGCAATTTCGAATGCCAAAAATGAATTGGCCGATGCCGAGAGCTTTGCCCGCAATATTGACCAAAACGACCCGTCCGCTCGCGCAATCAGTGACATTTTCAGTCGCTACCAAGCCGAGCTTCGTCGCAACAATGCGTTTGATTTTGACGACCTAATCGGCGAGACAGTGCACTTATTCCGAGCTTTTCCAGAAGTGGCCGCGCAGTATCACCACAAGTTCAAGCACATCTTGGTTGATGAATATCAAGACACCAACCATGCGCAGTATGCGCTGATTCGCGAACTAGCTAAAGATGCTTCGCTAACCGTGGTTGGTGACTCAGATCAGTCAATCTATGCTTTTCGAGGCGCCGACATCAGAAACATCACCGAGTTCGAAAAAGATTTTCCAGGCGCCACCACAATCTTGCTCGAACAGAATTACCGTTCAACGCAAAACATTCTCTCGGCCGCAAACGCGGTTATTTCAAACAACTTTGACCGTCCATCAAAAAACCTTTGGACGGCAGAGGGCGATGGCGAGAAGATTGTTGGCTACACCGGATACTCGGCGCACGATGAAGCACAATTCATAGCCGATGAAATCAATAAACTGCATGGCCAAGGCGTTGCCTACCGAGACATTGCTGTGATGTATCGCACTAACTCGCAAACCCGTGCGCTCGAAGATATCTTCATTCGTTCGGCGTTGCCTTACCGCGTGGTTGGTGGCACAAAGTTTTATGAGCGCCAAGAAATTAAAGATGCTTTTGGCTATCTGGTTGCCATCGCTAATACGCGCGACGATCTAGCCACCCGCAGAATTCTGAATGTGCCAAAGCGCGGCATTGGTGATGCCAGCGAAACTCAGATTGCCGGTTTTGCTCAGCGCAATAATCTTTCGGTGCGTCAGGTTTTGTCTCACGTTGCCGAGTTGGGCTTTGGTCCAAAGATCACGGGTGCAATCACTCAGTTGGCCGCCCTGCTTGATGAGCTTGAAGCGATGATTGAGAGTCAACCGGTAGATGTAATTTTGCGTGCCGTGCTCGAACGCACCGGCTACATCGAAAGTTTGCGAAACTCGCGAGACCCGCAAGACGAAGCCCGCGTCGAAAACCTTGAAGAACTTGTCTCGGTCGCACGTGAATTTCAACGCAATAATCCTGAGGGTCGCTTGCCAGACTTCTTGAACGAAGTTGCACTGGTTGCCGCCGCCGATGAAATCGATGACGAGTCTGGAACCGTCTCGCTAATGACCTTGCACACCGCCAAGGGCCTCGAATATGAAGCAGTATTTCTAACCGGCATCGAAGAGGGTCTTTTGCCGCACCGCATGTCTTTCACCACACCCGGTGGCATGTCAGAAGAACGCCGTCTCTTCTATGTGGGCATTACTCGTGCCCGAAAGCATCTTTACTTGAGCTTGGCAATGATGCGCACCACCTTTGGTGATTCCGAAGCGGCCACACCAAGTCGCTACCTGCAAGAAATCCCAGGCGATTTAATTGACTGGCGTGAATCGAGTGGTGGTCGCGGTTTGCCAACCAGCCGCTACCGGGGCTCAATTGCCGAAGGCTTGGGCTACGGCCAAGAGCGCGAGAGCACCGGCGGTTACGGTGGCACCCCAAGCCCCAAGCCAAAGACCGAATGGAAGGGCGCAATCAGTTCGGTTCGCAACAACGAGGGCCTTCAACTATCCGTGGGCGACGAAATCATGCACGCCGATTTTGGCAAGGGAAAAGTCATCGCCACGGCTGGCGAAGGCGCCCGTCAGACTGCAGAAATTCACTTTGGAAGTATCGGAATCAAGCGCTTACTGGTCAAAGTGGCGCCAATTGAAAAGGTAAACTAGACCCGTCTTCAACCTCATTTTGAACGGAAATCACAGTGGATTTATTTGAGTATCAGGCGCGCGACATGTTCGAGGCCTACGGCGTTCCAGTTCTGCAGGGCATCACAGCAGACACTCCAGAAGAGGTTGAGGCCGCAGCTGCCAAAATCGGTGGAGTAGTAGTCGTAAAGGCACAGGTTAAGGCCGGTGGACGCGGCAAGGCTGGCGGAGTAAAGGTGGCCAAGTCACCTGAAGAAGCCAAGGAACTTTCAAAGAACATTTTTGGCCTAGACATCAAGGGTCACATCGTAAAGCGCGTAATGGTTGCCCAGGGTGCCGCCATCGACAAAGAGTTTTACTTCTCAGTTTTGCTTGACCGATCAAACCGCACCTTCCTGTCGCTATGCAGCGTTGAGGGCGGCATGGAGATTGAGCAGCTAGCCGAAGAGCGCCCAGAGGCATTGGCGAAGGTGCCAGTTTCGGCAACCAAGGGCATCAACCTTGAGACCGCATTGAGCATCGCCAAGCAGGGTGGCTTCGATGACGCCACTGCGGCAAAGGTTGCGCCGGTTTTCGTAAAGCTTTACGACGTATTCGTTAAAGAAGACGCAACATTGGTTGAGGTCAACCCGTTGATTCTTAGCAAGGATGGCGACATCATTGCGCTCGACGGAAAAGTCTCGCTCGACGATAACGCGGAGTTCCGTCACGAGCGCGAATCAATGGAGCGCGACCAGCTTGACCCGCTTGAGGCGAAGGCGAAGGCCATGGACCTCAACTACGTGAAGCTAGATGGCGAAGTTGGCATCATCGGTAACGGTGCCGGTCTAGTGATGTCGACTCTTGACGTTGTTGCTTACGCTGGCGAAAAGCACGGTGGCGTGCGCCCGGCAAACTTCTTGGACATCGGTGGCGGTGCTTCGGCAGAAGTTATGGCTGCTGGACTTGACGTAATTTTGAACGACCCACAGGTAAAGAGCGTTTTCGTAAACGTGTTCGGTGGAATCACCGCTTGTGACGCAGTTGCAAATGGAATCGTTGGTGCGCTGAAGACTCTTGGCGACTCAGCAACCAAGCCGCTAGTTGTTCGCCTGGACGGCAACAACGTTCTCGAGGGCCGCTACATTCTGAATGAGTTTGCCCACCCACTTGTAACCGTCGTAGACACCATGGATGAAGCTGCCGACAAGGCCGCTGAATTCGCGAACCGCTAAGCCCCAGAAGGAACTTAAAAACAAATGGCTATTTTTCTAGACGAGAACTCGCGAATTATCGTTCAGGGCATGACCGGCTCTGAAGGCATGAAGCACACCCGCCGCATGTTGCTTGGTGGCTCAAACATCGTTGGTGGCGTGAACCCACGCAAAGCTGGCGAGACCGTTGATGTTGAGGGCAAGAACCTTCCAGTATTCGGCACAGTTGCCGAAGCGATGAAGGCAACCGGCGCTAACGTCACAGTAATCTTTGTTCCACCTGCATTCGCAAAGGCTGCCATGATCGAGGCGATTGACGCTGAGATTCCTCTTGCCGTAGCAATTACCGAAGGCATCCCGGTGCACGACTCAGCAGAAGCTTGGGCATACAACGTAGACAAGGGTCTAAAGACTCGTCTAATTGGCCCTAACTGCCCAGGCATTATTTCTCCGGGAAAGTCGAACGCGGGAATCACCCCGAGCGACATCACCGGCGCCGGCCCAATCGGTTTGGTTTCTAAGTCAGGAACCTTGACCTACCAAATGATGTTCGAACTTCGCGACATCGGCATGTCAACAGCAATTGGTATTGGTGGCGACCCAGTTATCGGCACCACTCACATCGATGCGCTGGCTGCATTCCAGGCAGACCCAGAGACCAAGGCAATTGTTTTGATTGGTGAAATTGGTGGCGACTCAGAAGAGAAGGCTGCTGCTTACATTAAGGCAAACGTGACCAAGCCGGTCGTTGCATACGTTGCGGGCTTCACCGCTCCTGAAGGCAAGACCATGGGTCACGCCGGTGCGATTGTTTCTGGATCAGCCGGCACAGCGCAGGCCAAGAAAGAGGCTTTCGAAGCTGCTGGTGTGAAGGTTGGCAAGACTCCAAGCGAGACTGCGGCCCTAATGCGTGAAGTCTTTAAAAACCTCTAAGCAATTCGTTTAGGGGGAGTGCTGCGCATTGAATCGTCGACTCACGTTTCTGATTTCTGCATTTGAAACCTTAATCATTGCGGCAATCGGCGTGGGCTTGTCTCTTGCGCCACTCACCGTTGTTTGGTTATTTGAAAACGACACCACAGTTAACTGGCTTGTGCCATTTCGAGCATCTGCAGATATCTGGTTGATGGCGCACGGCACTCGCCTAATGATTCCTGCCGGTTCATTACTCGGTGTCGACTTTCCGCAGTTTGTAATCAGCATGATTCCACTTGGTTTTTCTGCACTGATTGCCTACATGGCCTATAACCTTGGCAAACGTTTGACTACCGCGAGTGAGTTGTGGGTTGGTTGGTTGGGCAGTGGTTTGGTCTATTCGGTAATCTCGTTTTTTCTAAGCACCGCCGCTTTCAACAAAGCTGTTTATCCAATCAACTGGCAAGGAACTTTCTTTCCGCCAATTTTCTTTCTCTTTTTTGTGATTCTCGGTTCACTGATTGGCAAGAGAATTGCGATTGCTGAAGCATCGGGGCTAGCTGAGCCGCAAGAAAGAATTGCTTTCGCAAACTTCATCGCCCGCCGTTATGACAACTTGCAATGGGCAGTTCGGGCCACACTAATTCCGGCACTAAGAGCGGGCACCGCAGTCACCGCCATTCTGCTCGGCACATCCGCGGTTGCTATCGCAGTCATGATGGCCATCAATTGGGTTCAAATGACCAGCCTTTATGAAGGCTTGCACGTCAGCGTGCTGGGCGGCATCATGCTGACTGTTGGCCAGCTGGCAATTTTGCCGAACCTGGTCATCTTTGGAGCCAGTTGGTTAACCGGCGCTGGTTTCTCGATTGGCACCGGGTCGCTCATCAGTCCGCTAGGCACAGTGGTTGCGCCGTTGCCAGCGTTGCCAATCACCGCTGCCTTGCCGCAGGGTGAAATGCAGTTCGCATTGGTGGCGGTATTGGTGCCGATGGTTGGTGCGTTTATTGCCACCTTGGCTATTCGCCGTCACGCCGATCAGATTCGCTTTGAGTTTGCCAGCGCCTGGGGTGCCGCGTTTAGTCTGGGCATCGCAATTGGTTTGGTGGCTGCCGTTGAGATGGGCATTCTGGCAGTGCTTGCCTCGGGCGGAATTGGCCCGGAGCGCCTGCAGAACGTGGGTATCAACGCCGGCGTGCTGATGCTTGCCGTATTTGTTGAGGTGGCAGTTGTGGCCACTTTGGCTGCGTTTTATAGCGCCCGCCCCGATAAGGCTGACCACCCGCTGCTGACTTCGCGTCGCGACTAAACTAGACCAATGCTGTCGGTCGTAGTTCTTATCTCAGGTTCAGGTTCAAACCTCAACGCACTGCTCGAGGCCACAGAAAACCCGCTGTTTGGTGCCAAGATTGTGGCCGTTGGCAGCGATAACGCCGCGGATGGCCTTGCGCACGCAGAGCGCTTCGGGGTGCCGACTTTTGTCGTTTCGCCAGGATCATTTGACACTCGCGAGAACTGGGCCAATGTGCTCATGCAAAACATCGATCACTTCAACCCAGACCTAATTGTCTTGGCCGGTTTCATGCGAATTTTGCCGAGCAACTTTGTTTCGGCATACAGTCCGAATCTGATCAACACCCATCCATCGCTGTTGCCGGCGTTCCCTGGTGGTCACGCCGTTCGTGACGCGTTGTATGCCGGCGCTAAGACCACGGGTGTAACCATCCACGTAGTTGACGAAGGTGTCGACACCGGTCCGCACATTGCGCAGCGCCAAGTTGAAGTGCTGCCTGAAGACAATGAATTCGAATTGCACGAACGCATCAAAGTGCAAGAACGCGAACTTCTCGTCAATACCGTGCGTGACATCGCACAAAACAAAATCAATCTCGCAACAATCACCAAATAACAGAAGAGGCAAATCTTGGCCGCACACAACGACCACCAACCAGCCGACTACCGCCACCGCGACCGCGTTGAAATTCGACGGGCGCTGCTTTCGGTTTCGGACAAGACCGGTTTGCTTGAGTTAGCTAAGGCTCTTCAAGAAGCTGGCGTTGATATCGTCTCAACCGGCGGCACCTTCAAAGCATTGTCTGAGGCCGGCGTTCCGGTGACCGAGGTTTCACAAATCACTGGCTTTCCAGAATCCCTGGATGGTCGCGTAAAGACTTTGCACCCAAGCATCCACGGTGGTCTTTTGGCTGATATGCGCTTGATCGCGCACGAAAATCAACTTGCCGAATTGGGCATCGAAGCATTTCAACTTGTGGTGGTAAACCTTTACCCGTTCGTGCAGACCGTGCAGTCGGGAGCCAAGGGAGATGCTGTCGTTGAGCAAATTGACATCGGTGGCCCAGCAATGGTTCGCGCTTCGGCAAAGAATCACGCCAACGTTGCAATTGTGGTAGATCCGTCAAAGTATGGCGAAATTATCGCGGCGGTTCAGCAAGGCGGCACCACCCTATCGCAGCGTCGGGAACTTGCCTTCGCGGCGTTCTCACACACTGCGCGCTATGACGCCGCGGTTGCAGGTTGGTTTGCTAAAGAACTCGAATCCGATTGGAAGAAGGCTGCCGGCCAAACGGCAGATGCCGAAAGCAAGAACCCGGGCTTTCCTGCAGACTTTGCGGTTTCGGCAGAACTGGCCAATGTGCTTCGCTATGGTGAAAACTCGCACCAGGCGGCTGCCGTCTATCGCTCAACCGGTGAAGGTGCAGTTGCCGGCATCGCGCAGGCTCGCCAATTTGGCGGCAAAGACATGTCTTATAACAACTATGTTGATGCCGACGCCGCACTTCGCGCTGCCTTCGACTTCGATGTTCCAGCCGTCGCAATCATCAAGCACGCAAATCCATGTGGCATTGCAGTCGGAGACTCAAACACTCCAGACGTGATTGCCGACGCACACGCCAAGGCACACATGTGCGACCCGGTTTCTGCATTCGGCGGAGTCATTGCTTCGAACCGACCAGTAACCGTCACCATGGCCAAGCAGGTTGCCAGCATTTTTACCGAAGTGATTATTGCTCCGGCCTACGAAATTGAAGCACTGCAAATTTTGCTTGAGAAAAAGAACCTGCGCGTGCTTGAGTTGCCAGCCAATTACTCACGCGAAGCCTTGGAATATAAGCAAATTTCTGGAGGCGTTTTGGTTCAGCAGCCAGATGAATTTAGCAACTTCTCGAGTGCTGCATGGAAGCTGGTCACCGGAGCAAAAGCCGACCCAGCAACCTTTGCCGATCTTGAGTTCGCTTGGCGTGCCTGCCGCGCGGTGAAGTCAAACGCCATTCTCTTGGCTCGCGAAGGGGCCTCAGTTGGTGTGGGCATGGGGCAGGTTAACCGGGTTGACTCTTGCCGACTAGCGGTTGAACGCGCTTCATCACGAGCACGCGGTTCGGTTGCCGCCTCGGATGCATTCTTTCCGTTCGCCGACGGCCTTCAGATTTTGATTGATGCTGGAGTAAAGGCGGTTGTTCAGCCTGGTGGTTCAGTTCGCGATGAAGAAGTGATTGCAGCTGCAGAGGCGGCTGGCATCACTATGTACTTCACTAACGAACGTCACTTCTTTCACTAAAAACTTAAGAAGCAGTTAGCGCAGTTTTGCTGCCGAAGTAATTGCAACAACTGATTGTGAAGCAACACTTATTTCCGCAGCTTGATTTGCATCCACGGTAATTGCATCGCCCTTGCATTTTGTCATTGCGGCATCAAGGCCACCGCCAATTAGGTTGCAGTAGACACCAGGTTTGAGTGTGGTCTTTACCGCGCCAGCAAACTTTTGCTGCCCATTGTTGAATGCCACAAAACCAAGTTCACCGCGGCTAAAGGCATAGACGTTACCTTGAGCAAACTGGGCTTTCACTGCAGTATCACCAACCGCGTGATGCCAAGCCACCATGCCAGCAATCTCACTCCACCGGTGTTGGCACACAAAGGTTCCGTCGGCAAATGAATCCTGGGTGCTTGCAAAGTTCGAGCACTTTGCATCAAGAATTTTTGCGTCTGGGCCAAGGTTTGGCGAAGCATCGTTATCGCTAAATGCATAACCTGAATAAACCATCGGCAGACCAAACGGCACCGCCAGCATAAAAGCGTTAGACAGGGCAAAGGCACGAGGGTTTCGGTAGTTGAGTGCCTCGCCGTTGCGCTCGGTGTCGTGGTTGCTCACCATAGTCACCAGGTTGGCGCTATCTTCAAAAAGCGAAAGCGCAACCGGGTCTGCTGCGCCATCGAGTGAGCCAAAAGTGTTGAACATTTGCATCGACTGAGACACCCAGTTGAAGCTAAAGATGGTTCCCATCGCCTTGTAATCGGCCGGGTCTGGGGTGGTGCCGATAACCTCAAAGATCCAAGATGTGTCTTGGGGCAGGGCATCCACAATCTGCTTCAACTCACTGGCGGCAATATGTTTTGCCGCATCAACGCGAAAACCGGCAACGCCAAGTGAGCGCAGGTCTTTGAGGTAGCCAACTATTTTGTCGCGCACGCTTTGCTTGCTGGTGTCTAGATCCGAGAGGCCAAGCAGTTCGCACTGTTGCACCTGGTCTATGTTGTTCCAGTCTTCGATGCCGCCGTTTGTGCTATCGCAGTGATGAAAATCACTCTCGCCGTATAAGCCCGGGTAGTCATATTTGGTGTGCTCGGTGCCCGCCCAACCATTCACATCGCTCGCCGCCATGTGATTGATGACCGCGTCCGCGATGATGGCAACCCCAGCCTTATTGCAGCTGGCAACCATTTTGGCGAACTCATCGCGAGTGCCGAGGTTTGATTCGACTTTGTAGCTCGTCGGTTGATAGTGGGTCCACCACTGATCGCCTTGGATGTGCTCTTCGGGAGGTGAAACCAAGACCCAGTCGTAGCCGGCCGGGCCCAAGAAGTCGGTGCATTCCGCGGCAATGGAATTCCAATTCCACATGAACATCTGAACGCCGACGGCATTGGCCGACACCACTTTGGTGCCGGTTGGTGCGCATCCGGTGAACGAAATCAGCGTGGCAAGGGCTATAGCGAGTGCTTTGATCGGCTTCATGCGACTCAGCCTAATTCAAGCCGATAGGCTTGTATTTGATTGGGCAAATAGTGCCCACGCGTTTTAATTCCAGGAGCATTGCATGTCAAAAATCAAGGTAGTAGGAACAGTCGTTGAGCTAGATGGCGACGAAATGACCAGAATTATCTGGCAGAACATCAAAGACTCACTGATTTTGCCATTCTTGGACATTGACCTTGAGTACTACGACCTTTCGGTTGAAAAGCGCGATGAGACCAACGACCAAATCACTATCGATGCGGCTCATGCAATTCGCAAGCACGGCGTTGGCGTTAAGTGTGCAACCATCACCCCGGATGAAGCTCGCGTTAAGGAGTTCAACCTAAAGCAGATGTGGAAGTCTCCTAACGGAACTATCCGAAACATTCTGGATGGCGTTGTCTTCCGTGAGCCAATCATCATTTCAAACGTTCCACGTTTGGTGCCTGGTTGGACCAAGCCAATCATCATTGGTCGTCACGCTCACGGAGACCAATACAAGGCAACTGACTTCAAAGTTCCGGGCAAAGGTCAAGTGACAATCACTTGGACTCCAGCCGATGGCGGCGAGCCAGTGACTCGAGTTATTGCCGACTACCCAGAGCACGGTGGAGTTGCTATGGGCATGTACAACTACATGGATTCGATTCGTGACTTTGCGCGTGCCTCGTTCAACTATGGTTTGTCACGAAACTACCCGGTTTACCTGTCAACCAAGAACACCATCTTGAAGGCGTACGACGGTGCATTCAAGGATGCGTTCCAGGAAGTTTTCGACGCCGAGTATGCAGACCGCTTCAAGGCAGCCGGCATTACCTATGAACACCGTTTGATCGATGACATGGTTGCTGCTGCACTTAAGTGGGAAGGTGGCTACGTCTGGGCATGTAAGAACTATGACGGTGACGTGCAGTCAGACACCGTTGCGCAGGGTTTCGGTTCACTTGGTCTAATGACCTCAGTGCTAACCACTCCTGATGGCAAAACAACTTTGGCAGAGGCCGCTCACGGAACCGTGACTCGTCACTACCGCGACCACCAAGCCGGCAAAAAGACTTCGACTAACCCGATTGCATCTATCTTTGCGTGGACTCGCGCACTCATTGCACGTGCCGAGATTGATGGCACACCAGAGGTTCGCACATTTGCTGAAACACTTGAAGACGTAATCATCAAGACCGTTGAATCGGGCAAGATGACCAAGGACCTTGCTGGTCTAGTTGGCGGCGGCCAGGCTTACCAGACCACCGAAGAATTTATGTCTTCGATTGCTGAGAACTTGCGCGCACGTCTTGGCTAAATAAACTTCCACATTTGCAATTCTGTGGATAACTCCGGTGGGGCAACTCACCGGAGTTTTATTTTGTCGTCATGCACAGAATTCAAACAACCAAGTGGCGCGCAATTTTTGCAGCGGCCTGCGTACTAGCAATTTTGTTCGGCGGCTTGATCGCCCAATCGGTGCGAGCGGTGAGTCCAAATCCTGCGCCGGTCTGCGTGGGTTCAAACTGCTCGGTGACCTTTGCCTATACCGGGGATTACTACCAGTGGTCGCCACCGGCGGGAGCCCAAAATGTTGCCATTGATTTATTGGGAGCTCAGGGTGGGCGCTCGGGTGGTTTGGGTGGTCGCGTAACCGGAAGCTTTGTGACCGTGCCGACTTCTCTCTATATCTATGTGGGTGGCGCCGGCAATCAGGGCTCAGGTGCAGTTGGTGGTTATAACGGTGGTGGCGCTGCGGGCAGCGGCCGTGGTGACGAAGGTTCTGGTGGCGGTGCCACCGACATTCGAACCGGCACGTTATTGGCAGATCGAATTGCCGTGGCCGGTGGCGGTGGCGGCTCTGGTGGTTTCTCTGGCGGTGGCGGTGGTGGCGCCGGTGGAGTTAGCGGTTCGGCTGGAACCAGCGGTCAGGGCCAAGGTGGTTCAGGTGCGACCGCGACTGCCGGTGGTAGCGGAGGATTTCCAAACGGCGGCAGCTGGGGATCTGCTGGTGAACTTGGACTCGGTGGTATCGGTGGTTCGAGCACCACATCGGGTGGCGGCGGCGGTGGCGGAGGCTATTACGGCGGCGGAGGCGGCGGTGCCGACATCGACAGTTGTTGCACCAACGCAGGTGGCGGTGGCGGTGGTTCGTCATGGGTCAACGCAACAGCTCTATCGGGCTCAACCAACACCGGCGCATATCGTTCTGGCGCGGGTTTAGCCATCATCAGTTATGTGATGCCACCGAGCGTGACCACATTTGCACCAAACATCACATTGACCAACTTGGATGCCATCAGCTACTCACTTATTTTCAATGAAACAGTAACCGGTTTGGCGAATACAGATTTTGTTACAACTGGTTCAAGTGCAACCTGCAGCACAATCACTGTCACCGGAAGTCTGGCAACATACACGGTTGCCGTTTCGGGGTGTACACCCGGGACATTGAATTTAAAACTGAGTGCCAATTCGGTGACCGGTTTGATCGTCGGGCCATCAGCAATTGCATCGGCTGCTGCTGTCGCGATTGATCGCAGCGCGCCAACTGTTTTGATAACTCCGCCGGCTACTCCAACGAATGCTGCCAGTTTGGTTTACACGTTTGTGTTCAATGAATCGGTAACCGGATTTGCCGCTGCAGACCTCTCGGTGGTGCCGGCAAGTTGTGTGGTTGCAGAGCCGGTTGGCTCGGCGACAAATTATTCGGTTTCAGTTTCGGGGTGTGCAGATGCAGCTTCGGTTGTTGTCACGCTCGCAGCCAATTCGCTAGCCGATGCTGCAACAAACGCTGGCCCTACTGCTGCAATTTCTAGCACTGCGGTGACCATTAAACGCACCGCAGCCGAACCAGTATTTGCAACAACTGCAGCAACCAGTTTGCTATCACCAAGTTTCGGTTTGACATTCAGTGAGTCGGTAACCGGGGTTACTCTCTCTGATTTCAGCACCAGCGCCGCCGGATGTGTTTTGAGTCTTATCGAGACTCTGGCCGGGCGCGCATTCACAGTTGTCACTAGCTCTTGCGCACTTGGGCCCGTGCAGGTTTCGATTGCAGCAAATTCCTTTTCGGATTCTTTAGGCAATCGCGGCCCAGCCGCGGTGGTAAGTTCTGGCACGGTGACGGTGGTTGCAGCACCAACACCAACACCAACTCCAACTCCGACGCCTTCTCCGACACCGACACCTAGTGCGACACCGACTCCGACGCCTACTCCGACACCGACTCCGACGCCTACTCCGACACCGACCCAAACTCAGGTGGCTGCGCCGGTGGTTGTGTCGCCGCCCAGCGCCCCGAGCCCGCCCGCACCGCCAGCGGCCTCGGCCCCGGCGCCGGTTCCAGCAGCATCGCCAACGGTGGTAGCGACACCATCGTCGCAACCGGTGGCCGAAGCCGAGTCGCGGCCTAGCCCGGTCGTTTCGGCACCGATAGTTTCGGCACCTGTTGTTAAGTCACCAACAGCAAGGGTGAAAACGACAACAAAGAAAATTGCAAAACCGGTTGTGGCTCCGGTGAAGCCGGCAACAGTCAAAATTGCTGCAATTGATCCCGAAGAAACTTCAACTGAGCAACTTACTGAAGATCAGCTGCCGACAGAGCAATTGCCAGTCGAGCCGCTGCCACTTGACCCGCAAACACCAGATGAAATTGTTCTGGCTAACCCAACTGAGCCAAAACCGTTTGTGATTTCTGAAAATCTTGATTGGCAGATGTGGGTCACGAGTGCCGCGTTAGCTTTTGCGGTTGCGCTGGCGGGTGTAGGTATATTTCGAGGCAGCAAAAATCTGCGCCAACGCAGGTTAGAGAAAAAGTACGCTTAGCCGGTTTAGCTAAAGATGATAGTGCGATCTCCGTCAAGAAGCACACGTCGTTCGGCAAACCAACGCACTGCCTGGGTGAGGGTCTTTGACTCAACATCTTGACCAATTGAAACCAAGCGTTTCTTTGAGTCAGAGTGTTCAACGCGAACAACATTCTGTTCGATGATTGGACCCTCATCTAGGTCTGCGGTGACAAAGTGTGCAGTGGCACCGATCAACTTCACACCGCGAGCATGTGCCTGCGCGTATGGATTAGCGCCTTTGAAGCCAGGCAAAAACGAGTGGTGAATGTTGATGATTCGGCCTTCAAATTCCTTGCAGAATTCTTCTGACAAAACCTGCATGTAGCGTGCCAAAACAATTAGCTCAATATCGGCGCTCTTGATGTAGGCGCGAAGCATGGCTTCAAACGTACGCTTGTCGGCATCCCCGGTTATTTCATGCGATTCGAATGGCACACCATAGAACTCGGCCATTGGCGCTAGGTCTTCGTGGTTTCCGAATACCGCTGGAATTTCAACCGGCAGCTGGCCACCGCGTTGGCGAAACAAAATGTCATTCAAGCAGTGGGCACTCTTTGAAACCAGAACCAGGGTTTTCATCTTGCGGCCAACAATGTCGAGCTGCCAGGTCATGCCATAGCGAGTGGCCACTGGAATGATTTGCTCTTCGAAAACGTCGCGCGGAACAGAAGACTCAATCTGCAAACGCATGAAGAATCGGCCGGTGTCCTCGGATGCGAATTGCGAGGATTCAGTGATGTTTCCGTTGGCAGCCACGATTGCCCCCGAGATTGCGTGCACAATGCCCGGCTTATCTTCACATACGAGGGTCAGCACCCAGTGGGTGGTAGCTGCAGAAGTCATAGGCTCAAGTTTAGGTGAGCGGTTTAGTCCAAGGGGCTTTGATTGCGTGCCTTATGGGTAATGACAGAGACCAGAATCCAAAGACCCATCAACAGGCCAACGGCAATCATCGAGCCACCAATTAGCACCGGAATCGGCAAATTGAACATTTTTATTTCCCCCAGTCGAGCAGGTTCAGTCTAGCTATAGCCGACCGGGCCGTATCCGAGGTTTGAAAATGTTAGAATTTGGTCATTCTTACCGCCATTTTTAGGGGTTTACTTATGTCAAATCAGCATTCAACCTTCAATTTGCCTTTGAGCGAGACCGACCCTGAAATTGCTGCGGTATTGGCGGCCGAGCTTGACCGCCAGCGCCACACCCTTGAGATGATCGCTAGCGAGAACTTCGTTTCACGCGGCGTGCTTGAGGCTCAGGGCTCAGTGCTCACCAACAAGTACGCCGAGGGCTACCCAGGCAAGCGCTACTACGGCGGCTGCGAGGCCGTGGATGTTGCCGAGAACCTGGCACGCGACCGTGCCAAGGCGCTTTTTGGTGCTGAGCACGCAAACGTTCAGCCGCACTCTGGTGCATCGGCTAACGCAGCGGTTTTGATGGCTTTGGCTAACCCTGGCGACCGAATCTTGGGACTTGAACTTGCTCACGGTGGTCACCTGACCCACGGCATGCGTTTGAATTTCTCGGGCAAAATGTACGAGGCTCACGCTTATGAATTGAACCCAGAGACTCACCTAATTGACACGGATATCGTTCGCGCTCGCGCGCACGAGGTTAAGCCAGCGGTCATCATCGCGGGATGGTCTGCTTACTCACGTCACCTTGACTTTGCTGAGTTCCGCAAAATTGCCGACGAAGTTGGCGCAAAGCTTTGGGTTGACATGGCGCACTTTGCCGGTTTGGTTGCTGCCGGTTTGCACCCGTCACCGGTTCCATATGCAGATGTTGTTTCAACCACCGTTCACAAAACACTTGCTGGCCCACGTTCAGGTTTGATTCTTTGCAAGGCCGAGTATGCCAAGAAGATTGACTCAGCGGTGTTCCCTGGTCAGCAGGGTGGCCCGTTGATGCACGTAGTTGCCGCAAAGGCTGTTGCGTTCAAGGCTGCAGCCTCGGATGAATTCAAGGACCGCCAGAAGCGCACTATCGAAGGCGCAGCAATCATCGCTGATCGTTTGATGCAAAACGACGTGACTTCAAATGGTGTTCAGGTTCTAACCGGCGGCACCCAGGTGCACCTAGTGTTGGTTGACCTTCGCAACGCACCAATTGATGGCCAGACTGCAGAAGACTTGTTGCACGAGGTTGGCATCACTGTCAACCGCAACTCGGTGCCAAACGATCCACGTCCACCAATGGTTACCTCTGGTGTTCGCATCGGCACGCCAGCGCTTGCAACGCGCGGTTTTGGCGCCGAGCAGTTTAAAGAAGTTGCTGAAATCATTGCTGGTGTCTTGGTGCCAAACCCTGACATCGCAGCTCTTCGTGCACGCACCCGCGCACTCACCGAAGCCTTCCCGCTTTACAGCGGCCTGGAATCTTGGTAGCAGCGAAGCGAAAGTAACTCGATGACCGCCGTTCGACTCGACGGCCTTGCCACTGCTAAAGCAATCAAGGCTGAAATTGCCGAACGCGTAATTCACCTAAAGCAAAAAGGCATCACTCCAGGTTTGGGCACATTGCTCGTTGGCGATGATCCGGGTTCACATTCATATGTCTCTGGCAAGCACCGTGACTGCGCCGAAGTTGGCATTCACTCGATTCGCATTGATATGCCCGCGGATTCCAGCGTCGACGATATTCGCTCTGCCATCAGAGACTTCAATGAAGACAAAGAGGTAACCGGCTACATCATTCAGTTGCCTTTGCCTTTTGGCATCAACACCAACGCAATGCTTGAAATGATTGACCCTAAAAAAGACGCCGATGGGTTGCACCCAACCAATCTTGGTCGTTTGGTCTTAGGAGTCTCGGGCGAGCTAACCTCGCCACTGCCTTGCACGCCTGCGGGAATCGTGGAACTTTTGTCGCGTTACGATGTGCCGATGCACGGTGCCGAAGTTGCGGTGATTGGCCGTGGAGTTACAGTTGGTCGCCCACTTGGATTGTTGATGTCGCGAAAGGGCATCGATTCAACCGTGACACTTTTGCATTCAGGCTCACGCGACATTGAGCACGCCATTAAGCGCGCCGACATTGTGGTGGCGGCTCTTGGCGTAGCACACTTCGTGCAACCTGAGTGGATCAAGCCCGGTGCAGCCGTGCTCGATGTGGGAATCACGCGTGTGGTTGACGCCGAAGGTAAAGCCACCTTGGTTGGCGATGTTCACCCGGATGTTGCAAACGTTGCTGGTTTTTTGTCGCCAAACCCAGGCGGCGTTGGCCCAATGACTCGCGCCATGCTGCTCAAGAATGTTGTTGACGCAGCTTCTCGCTAGTCGCGCCTCAAAATAGCTGGCTACTAAACCAAAAGCTGGTGCTTAGCCAATTCCTTGTATAGCGGCGTGCTCTTAACAAGTTCACTGTGTGTTCCGCTGCCAACGATTTTTCCGTGGTCCAGCACAAGAATCTGATCACTATCGACAACGGTTGATAGTCGGTGCGCAATCACAATCAAGGTTCGGTTAACAGCCACCGCATCAATTGCTTCGCGCATGCGTTGTTCATTCAAACCATCAAGCGAAGATGTTGACTCGTCTAGCAATAAAATCGGTGGTGCCGAAAGAAGGGTGCGGGCAATTGCCAAGCGTTGGCGTTCGCCACCACTGAGCATGATTCCGTTTTCACCGACCGGCGCATTTAATCCCTGAGCATCGCGGTGCAAAACTTCGGTCAGGTTCACCTGCTCTAGCACCGCAAGCAATTCTTCATCAGTTGCTTCTGGCGATCCAATCAAAAGATTTTCCCGAATCGAACCGGCAAGCACTGGCGCATCTTGCTCTACATAACCAATTTGTGAGCGAAGTTCATCACGACTAATTGCATGCACCGGTTGGCCATCAAGCAGAATTACTCCGGAATTCGGTTCATAGAATCGTTCAATCAAACTAAGAATTGTTGATTTGCCGGCACCTGATGGGCCAACAATTGCCACGCGGGTTCCGCGCTTGATTTCAAACGAAACACCATCTAGCACGGTAGCCGGCTCGCCAGGCTCTGGGTTTTCTTCAGAAACCGGCGCCGCATATTTGAACACCACGTTTTCGAAGGTGATGGCTTTGTCATTCACCGCGTGACGACCATTTGAAATAACTTTTTCAGTCGCTTCACTCTCGGTTGGAATCTCAATTACTTCAGTAATTCGAGCCAATGCGCCTAGTGCACTTTGCACCGAACTGTAGGCTCCAAATGCCTGACCCAAAGGTCTGACCATCAAAAACAAAAGCAGCACAAAAGTCACCAGGTTGGCAACGGTGGTTGCACCAGAGGCAACGCGAAAACCGCCAACGCCTAAAACAACTATGAATGCACCGTTCATGGCGATGCCGGCGATCGGTGCAATGCTGGCCGAGATGCGGGCAATTTTGATGCCTTGGTCATAGGCCAGGCGTGCCTGCTCACTAATTGCTTCAGCCTCGCGCTGTTCGGCGCGGGCCGCACGAATAGTGCGAATCGCCGAGAGTGCTCTCTCAACGGCAGCTGCCATTGCGCCAACTCGCTCTTGAGCTTTAGTGGTGGCGTGACGAATTTGGCGGGCGGTAAAGACGATTGCAGAGACAGCCACCAAAATAACCAAAAGCGTTGCCGCAAGCAGCACCGGGTCAAGCACTGCCATCACAACAATCGAGCCAACAAAGATCAGTGCACCACCAACGGCATCGATTAGTCCCTGGGTGAGCACAGCGCGCAACAATGTTGTGTCGCTGCCCACGCGAGAAACCAGGTCGCCGGTGCGGCGAAGGTCATACTCGGCGATTGGCAATCGCAGCAGGCGAGCAGCAAGGTGGCGGCGGGCGCCAAGCACAACACCTTCGCCAGTCTTGGTTAGCACGTAGTACTGAAAACCGCTTGCCACTCCGGCGACCACAATCAGTGCAACCAGCAGCACTGCGGTGCCAGTTAGGTTTTCACCTTTTTGCACCGAGGTAATTACCTGACCCACGAGTAGTGGTTGAGCCAGGCTTACGCCGGCGCCAAAAATCGAAAGCGCTACGGCCACCCAGATAGCCTTCTTGTGTTGTGTCAGGTAAGGCAGAAGCTGACTGAATTTGGCCTTCGGTCCGGTGTATCGGCCATTGGTGGCATTGCCATTTGCTCTTGGGTTGCGTCTTGCGCCAAACATGCTCATTAGGTTCTAAACCTGTTCTTCTAGGTGGGGATTCCCGAGGATAGCCTCGTTTAATAGGTAATTAATTTCTTGCAGTGAAAGCGCCTCGGTGTAGGCGGTGTTTCGATAGAACTTGGCGAAGTCAACGCTCTGCAAGGCCTTGAGCGCCTTCGGGTGATTTAACTTCAAGAACATGCGAGTGGTGTTATCGGTGCGTTCGAACTCGGTGTGCACCTTGCCGCAGCCGAAACCAAAAATCGTCAGCGCGACATCGGCAGATTTTGGGTCAGTCTTTGAAATTATTCCTTGATCGGCAACGGAATATTTCGGCCGCAGGTTATCCTGGCGCTGCCAGATTTGAAAACAGGTGGCAAGGCTATTTCGCTTAGAAAGTTTTTGCCCGAGGTCGTCTTCATAATCAATTTGAATATCATGATCCGCGATCAGGTGAAAGTTGCGATCCAGACGGTTGATTACCGACCATTTGCGCCAAGAGCGCGGCACGATAAAACAGATGAAATCGCTGTGAGCGGCGGCCTTGTTGAAAAATGGAATTGAGAGTGAATTATTGCGACCAAACGGTGGGTTAGAAATTGTCACAGCATTTTTAGCTTTCAAATCCGCGGATAGAAAATCCCCAGCCTTAACCAATGCATGTTTCGGTTCGATGTCAAAGGCCACAACCTTGGTGGCTCCAATTGATTTGGCAGCCTCAATAAAACTGCCGGTGCCTCCGGCTGGTTCAATGATTTGGTGCTCGGCCAGGTTTGGCACGAATTTTTGAACTTCAGCAATCAGTTTTTGAGCCAAAGAGATAGGGGTGTAGTACTGCTCCTTGCCCGTGACTCTTTTATTGCCAGCCTTCTTGGCGCGGGAAGGCACAGGCTGGCGGTTATTAGGCATGAAATAAGGCTAACAGGGACTATTTAGGCGTTTTTAGGGTTGGATATAACCATGGACCCAAGACTTGTACCTGGCGATGCTGCGCCCGATTTCGTTCTATATGACAAAGACAGCAACCGCGTTCAGCTCTCTGGCTATCGCGGGCAAAAACTGATTTTATTCTTCTACCCTTCTGCCGAGACCCCAGGTTGCACTATTGAAGCCTGCGACTTTCGCGATAACGAGCACATCTTTACTGCCCTTGGCTACAAGGTGATTGGAATTTCGAGTGACAACACGCTAAAAGTGAAGCACTGGGCCGAGAAGCGCAATCTGCAATACACCCTGCTACTTGACCCTGATAAAGTCGTTCACCGCTCATTTGGCATCAACCGCTGGTCGAGTCCAGTTTCGATGATCACCGGCGGTCGTTCACGCAGCACCTTTGTTATTGACCAAGATGGAAAAATCGATGTGGCGCTTTACAACGTGCAGGCTTTCGGGCACGTAAAGGCTCTGCGCAGTCTTCTTGAGTCGCGCACTGTAGTTGCCTAAGCATGAGTGACGCCATGATTAGGGCTGTTGGCCTGACTAAAAAATTTGATGATTTTGTTGCCGTTGCCGGCATTAATTTTGAAGTGAAAAAAGGCGAAGCCTTTGGATTGCTTGGCCCCAACGGTGCCGGCAAATCAACCACAATGCGAATGATTTCGGCAACTTCGCAGCGCACCTCCGGCGAATTAGAAATTCTTGGCAAAGATCCGAATCAAAAGGGACCCGAAATTCGTGCGCACCTTGGTGTGGTTCCGCAGTCAGACAATCTAGACCGTGAACTCAAGGTTTGGGAAAACCTATTTATCTATGGTCGCTATTTTGGACTATCCCGTGCCTTTCTGAAACAGAAGGTAAACGAGCTGCTGGCATTTGCCCAACTCGAAGAGAAGCGCGACGCAAAAACAGATTCACTGAGCGGCGGCATGAAGCGGCGACTCACCATCGCTCGCGCATTGGTGAGTGAACCTGAAATTCTTTTGCTTGACGAACCAACCACTGGTCTCGATCCGCAGGCTCGCCACGTTTTGTGGGATCGCCTTTTCCGTTTGAAAGAGCAGGGTGTGACTCTGGTCATCACCACTCACTACATGGATGAAGCTGAACAGCTTTGTGACCGATTGATTGTGATGGACAAAGGTCAGATCATGGCCGAAGGTAGTCCCGCCGATTTGATTAAGCAGTATTCAAGTAAAGAAGTTCTTGAAGTTCGATTTGGTTCAGCCAAAAACGCTGAAGCCGCTGACAAGATTTCGGCACTTGGAGATCGCGTTGAGGTGCTGCCTGATCGCATCTTGATATATGCCGAAGACGGTGAAAAAGTTTTGAAACAAGTTGTCAAACTTGGCTTCGACCCAGTCACATCATTAGTGCGCCGCAGTTCGCTTGAAGATGTATTTTTGAGACTCACCGGAAGACAGCTAGTCGACTAATGAGCTCAGTGAAAATGACTTGGCAAGGTGCCACGCGCATCGTCAACATTAGGCGCGCAGTATTTTGGGGCCCTTGGTATGTGGCTGAGCAGCGCCTGCGAAATATGAGCAAGTGGATGGTTTCGCTAATTTCCTTTGGATTAGGAAACCCGATTCTGTTTTTATTCGCCATTGGCTTGGGCGTGGGCTCGCTGGTTGATGCCAACGCAGGTGGCCGAGCCATCGATGGTGTTGGTTACCTAACCTTTTTGGCCCCGGCCTTGCTTGCCGGTGCTGCCATTCAGGCCGCCATGGATGAAACCTCGTTTCCGACCCTGCAGGGCTTTCTTTGGGAAAAGAATTTCTATGCAATGAATGCGACTCACCTTGGAGCTAGGTCGATTGTCAACGGAGTGCTGATTGCCTCGATGATTAGAGCGGCCCTAACGACGGTGCTATATGAGGCGGTTTTGCTGGTGTTTGGTGCAATTACCTGGGCTTCGGTCTTGCCTCTTTTCATTTCGGCGATGCTGGCCGGGGCGGCATTTGCGGCTGCCATGTTGGCAACCGCGTCGAAGGTTGTCGATGACGACGGCTTTTTTGCAATCATCGGCCGCTTTGTTATTGCTCCAATGATGTTGTTTTCGGGAACCTATTTCCCAATCAATACGCTGCCGATTTACCTGCAACCAATTGGCTGGATCTCGCCGGTTTGGCATGCGACAAATTTGGGTCGCGTGCTTAGCTATGGTTTGCCAATTGAGCCTTGGCTATTTGCCATTCACGTCGCCTATCTATCGGCCATGTTTATCGGCGGCAGTTTCATGGCCACTCGCATTTTTGCAAAGCGGTTGGACTCATGAGTTTTGTAGGCGCAACCTACGACTCGGCAATTGCCATTGCCGAAAAACGCAGCGGCAGATTTGGCAGCAGCCTTTATGTTGGTCGCTCGCACTCGCTGATTGAACGCAATTTGCTCGCCGTTCGCTCTTCAACCTGGCTAACTGTATTTTCGGGTTTCGTTGAACCGGTCTTTTACCTGCTTGCCTTTGGTCTCGGGCTTGGCAGCCTGATTGGGGGAGTGACTGACGGCAGCGGTCATCCGGTGAGTTATGCCGCTTTCATCGCACCAGCGTTATTAGCAACAAGTGCAATGAATGGCGCGATTTATGACTCAACCTGGAACGTGTTTTTCAAGATGCACTTTCAGAAGTTTTACAACACCGTGCTATCAACATCGATGGGTCCACTTGATGTTGCGCTTGGTGAAATCAGCTGGGGATTATTGCGTGGCCTGGCTTATGCAATTGGCTTCATGGCGGTGATTACACCGATGGGATTGGTGCCCAGCTGGTGGGGAATCTTGGCGATTCCTGCCTCGCTGTTGGTTGCCTTTGGTTTCTCATCATTTGGCATGGCTGCGACTTCTTATTTCAAGTCATTTCAGCAAATGAATTGGCTCAACATTTTCATGTTGCCAATGTTTTTGTTCTCGGGAACTTTTTACCCATTGAGTGTTTATCCTGAGTGGTTGCAATCAATCATTCAGGCATTCCCACTTTGGCAAGCAGTGGCAATGATTAGATCACTGTGCCTAGGTCAAATTAATTTCGACTTGCTTTCGCACGTAATCTATTTCGTGGTCATGATTGCAATCGGTTTGGTGTTTACCACCAGGCGACTTACCGCGCTCTTCATGAGATAGAAAAATCCCGCCCAGCAACTGCAAGGCGGGATTTTCTGGTTAAGTTTTTACTTGCTCTGCACGATTGGGCCTAGCACTGCTACAGCAACGTTCACCACGGTTAGCAATCCGATGGTCGGCACAACCCACTTAGGAGTGATCTCACGCTTTTGGTAGGTGTAGCCCAAGAAGAAGATTGCGGTCAGGAACAACCCCTTGATTGAAAGTGCAAGGTTATTCACGGTCTCTTCACCGATTGCATAAACCAATCCAGTCATGATTAGGCCGGTCAGCAAGGCCAACCAAGATCCGTGAAGAATTCCGGAATTAACTTTTGCGCCGGTCTTGAAGTTCTTGGTTTCGCCAAGCACTCCGCCAAGAATTACGGCGAAAGCTAGCAGGTGCAATACGAGTGTGATATCTAAAAATAGGCTCATGCGTTCAGTCTAGCCATCGCGATCGCAGCCTCCACGGCTTCGGCGCCCTTGTCTTCCTTAGACTTTGGCAGTCCAGCACGGTCAAGGGCCTGCTTGGCGTTATCCACGGTAAGCAACCCGAAACCGATCGGCACGCCCGTGTCTAGCTGCACACGGGTAAGGCCATCGGTTGCCGCATTGCATACATATTCGAAGTGCGGGGTATCGCCTTGAATCACAACGCCCAGCGCAATTACTGCATCGGCGCCGGCGGCAATTGCTTTTTGCGCCGCCAGTGGCAATTCAAATGCACCCGGGATACGCCAGATTTCGTAAGTGTCGTTGCCGGCAGCCTTCAAAGCACGCTCGGCACCAGCAAGCAAGCCATCGGTAATTTCGGTGTGCCAGCTGGTCACCACGATTGCAACCTGAAGTCCACTCGCATCGATGTTTAGTTTTGGTGCTCCCGCGCCGCTCATTCATTTACCTCCGGAATAAGGTGCCCCATGCGAGCACGTTTCGTTTCAAGATACTTGCGATTCTGATCTGCCTCGCCAACGATGATTGGCACATAGGAATTAACTTTTACGCCAGCTTCGTTTAGGTAAGCGCTCTTGGCTGGGTTATTGGTCATCAATCGCACGCTGGTTACGCCTAGGTCTTTCAAAATTGAAACCGCTGCGCCATATTCGCGGTTCTCGCTTGGCAAGCCGAGTGCTAGGTTTGCATCCACGGTGTCGTAACCCTGGTCTTGCAGCGCGTAGGCCTTGAGCTTGTTTAGCAAGCCAATTCCGCGGCCTTCTTGACCACGCAGATAAATCACAACACCACCACTAGGGTCATTCGCAATTTGGTCAAGTGCAAAATCAAGCTGAGGGCCGCATTCACACTTAAGTGAACCGAATGCTTCACCGGTGATGCACTCACTGTGCATGCGCACCAACACGTCATCACCGGTTGGGTTTCCAGCGATAATCGCAACGTGGTCTGCAGTGGTGCGGGTGTCATAGTAACCGCGCATGCGCAGGTCGCCATGTGTGCTTGGCAATTTAGCCTCGGCCTCGAAGCGAATTCGGTCATCGACTTTTTCGGTTGCAAATTCAATTGAGTCCAAGCGCGAGGCAACAATTTGCTCAATGGTAATCAC
>JBEGOY010000036.1:0-23028 GCA_041181745.1 Actinomycetota bacterium
CAGTCAATGTCGGCAAACATTCAGTTGCCATATCTTTCACTAACCGAGAATGGCCCAGCAAACCTAGATGAAACTTTGACTCGTGCACAGTTTGAGCAGATGACTGCCGACTTGCTAGAGCGCACCAAGAAGCCGTTCAACGACGTAATCAAAGAAGCCGGCGTTAAGGTCGCTGACATTGCACACGTTGTGCTTGTTGGTGGTTCAACTCGCATGCCTGCAGTTTCTGAATTGGTTAAGTCACTTACCGGTGGCAAGGAGCCGAACAAGGGTGTGAACCCTGACGAGGTTGTTGCTGTTGGTGCATCGCTTCAGGCTGGTGTCTTGAAGGGTGAGCGCAAAGACGTTCTGCTAATTGACGTGACACCGCTATCCCTGGGTATTGAAACCAAGGGTGGCATCATGACTAAGTTGATCGAGCGCAACACTGCGATTCCAACCAAACGCTCAGAGACATTCACCACTGCAGATGACAACCAGCCATCTGTGTCGATTCAGGTTTACCAGGGTGAGCGTGAATTCGTTCGCGACAACAAGTCACTTGGAAACTTTGACCTAAGTGGAATTGCACCAGCGCCTCGCGGTGTGCCACAGATTGAAGTTACTTTTGACATCGACGCAAACGGCATTGTGCACGTATCTGCAAAAGACAAGGGCACCGGCAAAGAAGCTTCGGTAACTATCACCGGTGGTTCATCTCTTTCTAAGGATGATATCGAGCGTATGGTTCGCGAAGCCGAAGAGCACGCGGCCGAAGACAAGAAGCGTCGCGAAGAAGCCGACACTCGCAACCAGGCAGAAGGTTTGGTTTACCAAATTGAAAAGCTGATCAAAGACAACGACGAGAAGTTGCCAGAAGACGTAAAGACTTCTGTGCAGGCTGACGTTGACGCTTTGAAGACTGCGCTAGCCGGCGAAGACATTGATGCAGTGAAGACCGCATTTGATGCTTTGAATGCTTCACAGCAAAAGTTGGGCGAGGCAATTTACGCAGCACAACCTGCTGAAGGTGAAGCAGCTGCCGAGGCAACTGGTGAAGACGTAGTTGACGCAGAAGTTGTAGACGAAGAAGAAGACAAGAAGGACAACGCTTAATGTCGAACGAGTTCGAATCAGAAGAAACACCTGCGGGTGAGTCTTCAGAGGCTGATGCGTTAGATCAGGCGTTGGCCGACCTTGTTGAGGATCTGGGTCCGCAATCGAAAGAAGCAGAGCTGCTAGCCGATCTTCAACGGTTGCAGGCAGAGTTCGTGAACTACAAGGCGCGCGTTGAGCGTGACCGCGATGTGGCACGAAATGCAGCAATTGCCGAAGTGCTTCGCGCAATGTTGCCTGCTCTAGACGATCTATCTCGCGCAGAGGCACACGGTGACCTAGAGGGTTCACCGTTTGCCGCTGTGGTTGCCAAACTGCGCAATGCCGGTGACAAGTTCGGCCTAGTGCAGTTCGGTGCCAAGGGTGAGAAGTTCAATCCGGAGCTTCACAACGCATTGGTGCAGACACCGAGCCCAGATGTCACCGAGCAAGTTATTGCCGATGTTGTTGAACCCGGTTTCATGATCGGTGACCGCTTGCTTCGACCAGCAATGGTTGCAGTATTTATCCCAGCCTAAGAAAGTTAGAAGATGGCAAGTCAAGATTGGTTCGACAAGGATTTCTATAAGATCCTTGGCGTTGCTAAAGACGTGTCTGAAGCTGAACTAAAAAAGGTCTACCGCAAACTTTCACGCCAATATCACCCAGACACCAATCCAGGGGATGCAAAGGCAGAAGCAAAGTTTAAAGAAATCAGCGAGGCCTATTCGGTTCTCTCTGACAAAAAGCAACGCGAAGAATATGACCAAGTTCGCGCAATGGGCAACGGTGCCAGATTCACCGGCGGCCCTGCGGGCGGATTCGGTGGCGGTTTTCCTGGTGGCGCTGACTTTGGTGGCGGTGGCTTTGAAGATGTATTTGCAAACTTGTTTGGTGGCGCTGGTGGTTTCAATCGTGGGCCACAACGCGGTAGCGATTTGACCATGTCAACAACTTTGGATTTCATCGATGGAGTTAAAGGCACACAAATTAAAGTGCGGCTTGGTAGTGGTGAAACCACAATCAAGATTCCAGCTGGTGTTCAAGATGGTCAGAAAATAAAAATTGCTGGCAAGGGTCAGGCATCACCAAACGGCGGACCAGCCGGTGATCTGATTATTTCTGTTACTGTAAAAAGCCACCCGGTGTTTACTCGAGATGGAAACAACATTCGAGTTACTGTGCCGGTTACTTTTGCCGAGGCCGCGCTTGGTGCAACCATTCAAGTGCCCACACTTGGTGGTGAACCGGTCAAGCTAAAGGTTGCTGCTGGCACACCAAACGGTCGCGTGCTTCGAGTCAAGGGTCGCGGTGTAGTGACATCCAAGGGCGAAGGTGATTTGCTGGCAACCGTTGAGATTGCGGTGCCAAGTCACATGAGCGACAAAGCAAAGAAAGCGCTTGAAGCTTTCAACGAACTTCTGCCGGATGAAGATCCGCGTGAAGAATTGCTAACTAAAGCCGGACTCCTCTAGGAGGTGTGACGTGGAAGAGCTAGACGAAAATACTCCGCTCTTTGCGATTGGTGTGGCTGCCGAACTATCGGCGATGCACCCGCAAACCTTGCGTGACTATGACCGCATCGGATTAGTTGTTCCGATTCGCACCGGTGGCCAAACTCGCCGCTACACAATGCGAAATGTTGCGCAGCTGCGCGAGGTGGCTCGTCTTTCGGCAGAGGGTGTGAGCCTTGAAGGCATCCGCAGAATTTTGGAACTCGAAAACCAGAATGCTGCCCAAGCCAAGCGAATTCGAGACCTTGAACAAGCTTTGGCGAACGAACTTATGAACCGCCCTGGTGCGCGCGTATTCGCCGCCGGGGAGCAAGGCGTGGAGAGCATTGCGCGCGGTAAGCGCCCGAGCAAACACGCCGAAATTGTGCTGTGGAGGGCACGATGAACCAGCAAAACATGCAACCTCAAGAAGACCAAAAGTCGGCACTCGAGAAGTACGGCATCAACCTCACCGAGGTAGCCAAGTCGGGCAAGCTTGACCCGGTGATCGGCCGCGATGCCGAAATTCGCCGCGTTTCACAGGTGTTGAGCCGCCGAACCAAGAACAACCCAGTGCTGATTGGTGAACCGGGCGTTGGCAAGACTGCAGTGGTCGAAGGGCTGGCCCAGCGTATTGTTGCGGGCGATGTGCCCGAGAGCCTCAAGGATAAACAGCTGATCAGCCTCGATCTGGCGGCCATGGTGGCCGGTGCTAAATTCCGCGGCGAATTCGAAGAACGATTGAAGGCCGTGCTGGCCGAGATTAATGCTGCCGAGGGTGGCATCATCACGTTTATTGACGAATTGCACACCCTGGTTGGTGCCGGTGCCGGTGATGGCCAGGATGCCTCAAACATGCTCAAGCCAATGTTGGCTCGTGGTGAATTGCGTTTGATTGGTGCCACCACCTTGGATGAGTACCGTGAACGCATTGAGAAAGACCCAGCACTCGAGCGTCGTTTTCAGCAAGTGTATGTTGGGGAGCCGAGCGTGGTGGACACAATCGCAATTTTGCGAGGGCTTAAAGAGCGCTACGAAGCACACCACAAAGTTGCAATTTCAGATGCTGCGCTTGTTGCGGCTGCAAATCTTTCCAATCGCTACATTCCGTCGCGCCAGTTGCCAGATAAGGCAATTGACTTGGTTGATGAAGCAGCATCTCGCCTGCGAATGGAGATTGACTCTGCGCCGGTTGAGATTGATGAACTCCGTCGTGCAGTGGATCGATTGAAGCTAGAAGAACTTGCGCTAAAGAAAGAAAAAGATCAGGCATCAAAAGAGCGCCTTGAAAAACTGCGCGAAGATTTGGCTGAAAAATCGGAGCGCCTAACGGCGCTGAATGATCGTTGGGCAAAAGAGCGCGCAGAACTCAACAAAGTTGGTGAACTTAAAACCAAGCTTGATGGTTTGCGAATCGCTGCGGAACGCGCACAGCGTGAAGGCAATCTCGAGCAAGCCTCACGTCTTCTCTATGGTGAGATTCCTGCGCTCGAAAAAGAACTTGTCGAACTCGAAGCTGCCGAATCGTTTGCCGATGGCGATCGCATGGTTAACGATCAAGTAGGTGAAGACGACATCGCCGCAGTAGTTAGCGCATGGACTGGAATTCCAACCGGCCGCTTGCTTGCCGGCGAATCACAAAAACTACTAAATCTTGAAAACGAATTGGGCAAGCGCCTGATTGGTCAAAAAGCCGCAGTTAAATCTGTAAGTGATGCCGTGCGTCGAACCAAAGCTGGCATCAGTGATCCTTCGCGACCAACTGGCTCATTTCTATTTCTTGGCCCAACCGGTGTTGGTAAAACCGAATTAGCAAAGAGCGTTGCCGAGTTTTTGTTTGATGACGAAAAGGCAATGGTTCGCATCGACATGAGTGAGTATGGCGAAAAGCATTCCGTGTCTCGCTTGCTCGGTGCTCCTCCGGGCTACATCGGCTACGAAGAGGGCGGTCAATTAACCGAAGCTGTTCGCAGACGTCCATACTCGGTGGTCTTGCTAGATGAGGTTGAAAAGGCTCACCCCGAAGTTTTTGATGTGCTGTTGCAGGTTCTTGACGATGGTCGACTTACCGACGGTCAAGGTCGCGTTGTCGATTTCAAAAATGTGATTTTGATTTTGACCTCGAACCTGGGTTCGCAATTGCTAATTGACCCAGAACTAAGCCAAGACCAGAAGCAACAAGGCGTAATGGCAATTGTGCGCTCGCACTTCAAGCCAGAGTTCTTGAACCGCTTAGACGACATCATCGTGTTTAGTTCACTTGATCGAAGTGAGCTGGGTCAGATCGTTGAGTTGAATATTGATCGTTTGTCTCAGCGACTAGAACAACGTCGTTTGCAGTTGGCGGTGACCCCGGCGGCTCGAGCCTGGTTGGCCGACAAGGGATACGACCCGATCTATGGCGCCCGCCCGTTGCGTCGATTGATGCAACACCAGATAGACGACAAGCTTGCCAACCTATTGTTAGCCGGCACCATCCACAATGGCTCATTGGTCAAAGTGGATGTTGCTGAGGATGGTGTTCAGCTGGTCGTGACGCCTGGCGAACTTAGCTAATCTTTTGCTATGACAACAGCGGCCAATGTGAAAAATGCGTTGGCCGCTTTTGCACGACCAGATCAAGTTTTCAACTACAAGTGGTTCTTTAAAACCGGCCCCGGTGAATACGGCGAGGGTGATGAGTTCATTGGTGTGAAAGTTCCCGACTCCCGGTCGGTAGCAAAAGAATTTAAAGACCTTCAACTAGTTGAAATTCAAAAACTATTGGATTCAAAAGTTCACGAACATCGATTTGTCGGATTGGTTATTCTTACCAATCGATTTAAGAAAACAAAAGACGCACAGTTGCGCAGCGAATTGTTTACCTTCTATCTGCAAAACGTTTATGCGCAAAGGATTAACAACTGGGATCTAGTTGACAGCACCGCACCATACCTTGGCGAATTTCTAATCAATCGTGCCGGCACAGACAAACTTTTGAATTCGCTAGCCAAAAGCGAATCACTTTGGCAGCGACGCACTGCCGTGATGTTTACCTCTGCGTTTATCCGTGAATATCGCTTCGATGAAATATTGCGACTCGCAAAAATGCTGCTGAATGATGATCAAGACTTAATTCACAAAGCCGTCGGATGGATGTTGCGCGAAGTTGGCAATCGCGAAACCGATGTGTTGCGAGAGTTTTTGCGGGCGAATGTCACAAAGATGCCGCGCACGATGTTGCGCTATTCAATTGAAAAGTTCAGTGAGTCCGAACGCAAAAAGTGGCTAACCTATAAGGGTTGAGAGAGGCAGCCAATGGACAGCAAAAAGAAAAGCATTGTTAAGAGCATTACTTGGTATTCGTTTCACAATGTGATGATGTTCACAATTGGCTTTGCCTTTACCGGAAGTGTTGAAACTGGTTTAGCGATTGCTCTAATTCAAACCGCTGGAGAATCGGTGCTGTACTACTTTCACGAAAGAGTCTGGACCCGCTGGGGCCACCGCATCGTCAAAGACAAAAATATTTCGAAGCCTGCGGCTTAGTTCAAATCAATGACCACGGGCACGTGGTCGCTAGGGGCTTCGCCTTTGCGCTCTTCGCGGTCAATTGCCGCAGAAGTGACTCGGTCAGCCAAGGCCTCGTTGCCAAGAATAAAGTCGATGCGAATGCCCTCGTTGCGCGGGAATCGAAGTTGTTGGTAGTCCCAATAGGTATAACCGTCGGGCACCCGTTCCCGAACTACATCGATCATGCCAATTTGCTCGAATGCTTCGAACGCCTGGCGCTCTTCGGCGGTCACATGGGTTAGGCCAGCAAAATCGGCGATGTCCCAAACGTCGGTATCCAGGGGAGCAATGTTGAAATCGCCCATCAGTGCCAGAGGCTGTTCGGATTCGTGTTCTTGCCACTCGGCAACGTTTGAGGCCAGGCGATCTAACCATTCCAGTTTGTAGTGAAAGTGCGGGTCGCCAATTTCACGACCGTTCGGCACATACAGCGACCAAAGTCGCACTCCGTCGAAGGTAGCGCCCAGGGCACGTGCCTCCTCGACTGCTTCTTTGCCTTCTTTTCCAAACGCAGGCATTCCGTTGAACCCGATTTCGACATCCTCGGCCTCAATGCGGCTGGCAAAAGCCACGCCATTCCATTGATTTAGGCCGTGCATATAGATCTTGTAGCCAGCATCCTCGAAGGGTTTGTAAGGAAACTGATCAGGCTTGCACTTGATTTCTTGCATCGCCAAAACATCGGTGTTAGAACGCTCGAGCCAAGAGACTACGCGGTCTACGCGGGTGCGAATTGAATTGACGTTATGAGTGGCGATGCGCATGCTTCTAGCCTAAATGGGCGTGGGTAAACTGAAGTCATGACCTTTAGCTCACCTTCAAAACCACGTCTCGTTGAACTCGTTAAACAGTTGGCGGTCGTGCACGGTCGAGTTACCTTGTCGAGCGGAATCGAAGCGGATTACTACGTTGACCTTCGCCGCGCGACCTTGCATCATGAGGCGGCTCCATTGATTGGCCAAGTAATGCTCGACATGCTCGATGCTGCTGGCATTACCGACTTTGATTCAGTTGGCGGACTCACCATGGGAGCTGACCCGGTGGCCACCGCAATCATGCACCAGGCCGCAGCTCGTGGTCGCTCGGTTGATGCCTTCGTGGTGCGCAAAGCAGCAAAGGCTCACGGCATGGGTCGCCAGGTAGAAGGCCCAGACGTAAAGGGCAAAAAAGTTATTGTGGTTGAAGATACTTCAACAACTGGCGGTTCGCCGCTTACCGCAGCTAAGGCACTTGAAGAAGCGGGCGCAATTATTGTTGCGGTTGCCACCGTTGTCGATCGCGACACCGGTGCAGACCAAGTGATCGGGGATGATGGCAACCGATATTTGTCAGCGGTAAGTCTTGACGACCTTGAGCTTCGCTAACGAGAAACGCACCCGCACCCCTTTCGTCCTAACTCAAATTAGTTCGGCGCTCAGCGTCGTTTCTGGCTCCATGGTTTTCATGGCGTTTCCTTGGTTGGCAATTCAACTAACCGGTTCGGCAACCAGTGCCGGTCTCGCGATTGCAATTACATCAATCCCCGGATTGGTTTTGGCTCCGGTCATGGGTTCAATCATCGATAAGTTCGGTCGTCGCAAAACTGGAATCATCATTGAATTGCTGACCGCATTGGTGACTCTCACCGTGCCGTTCATTGCAAATCTTTGGACCATCACTTTTCCGTTGCTGATTCTTCTTGGCACTATTCGTTCTACCGTTGGCTCTGGTGCAGGCACAGCGCGCAAGTCTTTTGTGCCTGATGTGGCGCGAGTTGCCGGGCTGTCGCTCGAGCGTGCCAACTCGATTCAAGAGGCGGTGTTCGCCTCTGGATTTGCCATCGGCCCTGCCATTGCGTCGTTCTGCATCGGTTGGCTTGGAGTATTTAACACCTTCTATGTAATCGCTGCATTTGGTGTTGTGTCGGCCCTTTTCATGTTGCCGGTGAAAGCACACGAACACAAAGAAGATCACGAAGAAGAAAAGAATCTTTTCAAATTCGCAATCGAAGGCTTCACGATTATTTTTAAAACCCCGTCGGTTGCCATCATGCTTGCTGGTGTTATGACATTGGCCATGATTTACCTGCCGACCGAAATGGTTGTCTTGCCTAAATATTTCAACGCCGTGCATGATCCACAGGGATTGGGCATTTTGCTTTCGACCATGGCTGCCACCACGGTGGTTGGTTCGCTGGCTTTTGAAAAGCTTTCGAAAATTTTCAACTACAGCAGCATTTTTAGATTCGCGATTCTTGGCGTGGCGCTTTCGATGGTGCCAATGTCATTCTTGCCGCCATACATTGTGTTAATTATTTTTGGTCTAACGCTTGGTCTGGCATGGGGTCCAATGACTCCGCTGCTAAATACCGTGATTCAAAGAAAAATTCCGCCGAGCAAACGTGGTCGAGTCTTCAGTCTAGAAATGGTTATTTGGTCGGGTGGTCCAATGATTTCGATGATCTTCGCGGGAATCGCGGTTGATGCGTTTGGTGTGCAGCCGGTTTACCTCACACTCGCGATGGCGGTGCTTGTCATTGGCACACTAATTACCTTCAGCAAATATATGAAAGAAATTAATTCCGCGGATTTTTAGCTCGAACCTAAATTAGATCTGCAACTGAATTAAGAATTTCAGTTGGTCTAAACGGGTACTTCTTAATTTCTTCTGGGTCAGAGATTCCGGTGAGCACCAAAACGGTGTGCAAGCCGGCTTCAATTCCTGCGACAACGTCAGTATCCATGCGGTCACCAATCATGCCGGTGGTTTCTGAGTGGGCACCAATTTTGCGCATTGCGCTTCTAAACATCATTGGGTTCGGCTTGCCAACCACATATGGTTCCATGCCGGTTGCCTTGGTGATCAGTGCCGCGAATGAACCAGCTGCTGGAATCACACCTTCTTGAGATGGACCGGTTACATCTGGGTTGGTCACAATAAAACGGGCACCGGCTTTGATCAGGCGAACAGCCTTGGTAAGTGATTCAAAGTTGATGTTGCGGGTTTCGCCAAGCACTACGTAGTCCGGGTCGTTATCGGTTTGCACATAACCAACCTCGTGCAGCGCGGTGGTTAGGCCGGCATCACCAATTACGAATGCCGAGCCGCCTGGCATCTGCTTGTCTAAGAAAGCTGCGGTAGCCAGCGCCGAAGTCCAAATGCGATCTTCAGGAATGTCTAATCCACCAGCCTGCAAGCGCGCAGACAGATCGCGCGGGGTGTAGATGCTGTTGTTGGTTAGCACCAAAAACGGTGTGCCGGCTGACTGCCATTTAGCAATCAACTCCGCTGCGCCAGCAATTGCGTGGCCTTCGTGCACAAGCACGCCATCCATGTCGGTTAGCCAAGAAGTGATATTGCTGCGATCTGCCATAGGTCAAGGATACCGGCGGCTCAAAATAGACTTGCAAAGTGAATACAAACGCCAAGCAAACACTCAGTGGAGCACTGCTGCTAACGAGTGCGTTGGCGGCTCTGTTCTGGGCGAACTCCCCAGCTGAAGCGAGCTATGCATGGATTCACCACTTCAAGTGGCTGCCGGCGGCGGCGATATTTATCTTTTTCTTCACGGTGGGCATTGAACTTCGTCAGGAGCTGAGCGTTGGGTCGCTAAGCCAACCACGCAAAGCCGCGCTACCCATTGCTGCGGCGATCGGCGGAATGGTTGTTCCCGCACTAGTTTTCAGTCTCATCAATATGCAAACCGGGTCACTTGCCGGGTGGGCCATTCCAATGTCAACCGACATTGCATTTGCACTGGCGATCCTGGCGATTTTTGGCAAGCGACTTGCCAAGCCAATGCGCGCATTTCTTTTAACAGTTGCAGTCGTCGATGACGTGCTGGCAATTTTGGTAATTGCAATTTTTTACACTTCGAGTTTTAGCTTGCTTTCACTTGCCTCGGTATTTGGCGTGGCAATCGGGTTGGCCATTCCGCGCCAGCCGGCACAAGCCATCTATGCAAATTTAGAAACATTTAATTCACTCATCGGATTGCCGCTCTTTGTGCTTTTTGAGGCGGGTGTTCATATTGCGGCAAGTGACCAAACGGCTGTTCTCAATTCACCGATTTTGTATGGAATAGTTGCGGGTCTGATTATCGGCAAGCCGGCAGGAATTTTATTGGGCACATACGTAGCGAGTTCAATATCAAAAATCGCGGTTGACTGGGCAAATTTATTTGCGATTGCCTTGCTTGGTGGAGTCGGTTTTACCGTGGCCTTGCTTATGAATAGTTTGTCTTTTGAGCAAGGTTCTCTATCGAGTGCATCTGGCACTATGGGAGTCATTGTTGGCAGCGCGGCTTCGGCATCGCTTGCAATTTATGCGATGCAAAGAAAGCGTGCAAATGTCTGAGCTAGAAAACGAAAATGCTTCACCCGAGCTAACCACTTGGGGAGTCGGCCCTTGGCAGGGTGAGTGGCCAACCGAATCACATTATGACCCAGAGCTTTTGCAGAATGGCGACACAAGAAACGTGCTCGATCACTTTCGCTATTGGAAGATGGAGGCAATTGTTGCCGACCTTGATAGTCGCCGCCACAAATATCACGTGGCAATCGAAAACTGGCAGCATGATTTAAACATTGGATCAATCGTTCGCACCGCGAATGCCTTCTTGGCCGAAGAAGTTCACATCATCGGCAACCGCCGTTGGAATCGTCGTGGCGCGATGGTCACCGACCGCTACCAGCACGTGAGCCACCACCCATCCGTGGAAGAATTTGTGGCCTGGGTCAAGAGCCGCAACCTGCCGATTATCGCGATCGACAACGTGCCCGGCTGTCAGCGCATCGAGGAGTACGCGTTGCCCGAGGAATGCGTTCTTTTGTTTGGCCAGGAGGGCCCCGGGCTGAGCGAGGCCGCGATTGCGGCGGCTACCGTGGTGCTCGAAATCACCCAGTTTGGGTCGACTCGGTCGATAAATGCCTCGGCGGCAGCGGCCATCACAATGCACCAATGGGTAATGCAGCACGTCTTCAATAAGCGATAAACTGGGCTGTACGCCATCGCGTGCAAATCCTTCTTTTTAGGCAAGGGGAGTTTCATGCCTGCAGTAGTGATTATTGGCGCTCAATGGGGCGACGAGGGCAAGGGCAAGGCCACTGACCTGCTAGCCGAGCACATCGACTATGTAGTCAAGTTCAATGGCGGCAACAATGCGGGCCACACTGTGGTTATTGGCAACGAAAAATACGCCCTGCACCTATTGCCATCGGGCATTCTGACCCCCGGAGTGATTCCAGTTATTTCAAACGGTGTTGTGATTGACCTCGATGTTTTGTTCCACGAGATCGAGGCGCTAAATGCCCGCGGCATCGACACTTCAAAGCTTCGCGTCTCTGCAAACGCGCACGTCATCACTCCATATAACGTGACCTTGGATAAAGTTTCTGAGCGCTTCTTGGGTAGCCGCGCAATTGGCACCACCGGTCGTGGCATCGGCCCTACCTATGCCGACAAAATTAACCGCGTTGGCATTCGTGTGCAAGATCTATTTGATGAAAGCATTTTGCGTCAAAAAGTCGAAGGCGCACTTGTGCAAAAGAACAACTTGCTTGCCAAGGTTTACAACCGCGCTGCCATTCGCGTTGATGACATTGTTGCTGAGCTTTTGAAGTACACCGAGCGTCTTCGCCCAATGGTTGCTGACACAGCATTGGAATTGCACAATGCAATTGAAGACGGCAAGACTGTTTTGTTTGAAGGCGGTCAGGCAACCATGCTTGACGTTGATCACGGAACTTATCCGTTTGTAACTTCTTCAAACTCAACCGCTGGTGGAGCATCTACCGGTTCAGGCATTGGCCCTGCGCAATTCAAAACCGTGATTGGAATTGTAAAGGCGTACACCACTCGCGTTGGTGCAGGCCCGTTCCCTACTGAGTTGTTTGACGAGAACGGCGAGTTCTTGCGCGCAACCGGTTTTGAGTTTGGAACAACAACCGGTCGTCCACGTCGTTGTGGTTGGTATGACGCACCGATTGCTCGCTACTCTGCACGCATCAATGGTGTTACCGATTTCGTTTTGACCAAGCTTGACGTGCTTACTGGATTGAAAGAGATTCCGGTTTGCGTTGCTTACGACGTAGACGGAAAACGATTCGATGAAATGCCAGTTTCACAAACTGACTTTCACCACGCAAAACCAATCTATGAAAATTTTGCTGGTTGGAGCGAAGACATCACCGGTTGCACAAAGTTTGAAGAGCTGCCAAAGAACGCACAGGATTACATCGTGGCGCTTGAGAAAATTAGCGGCGCTCGAATTTCTGCAATTGGTGTAGGCCCGGCTCGTGACGCAATCATCGTTCGTCACGATCTGCTGCACCGCGACTAAGTAGGCACGGAACTAAAGTTTCACTTTGTTCTAAAGCGCTGGCTCCAAGCCACACTGGTCAAAATCAATGCTGCCGCACCCCAGGTGATGGGTGACACTACGTTGTGCAAAATAACAATTGAGGCCACCATTGTGACGATCGGTTGAAGCAACTGAAGCTGGGCTCCCTTGACCAATCCAATGATGTGCAGCCCTTGGTTGAGCATGAAATTGCCGATGGATAGCGAGAACCAGCTAACAAAAAGAAAACCTAAAATCGAAGGCCAGGTTGGCCAGGTTGTGATTGGGTGCAGTGACCAGTTGACGATGGCAATCGGCAATTGCACGGGAATTGACAGGATTACCGCCCAACTCAACACCGCAAACGAAGAGTATTTGGCCACTAGGGTTGACCCGGAAATGTGACCCATCGATGCAAACAGCACAGCCAGACCGAGCGCCAAATAACCCCAGTAGGCACCGCCACCAATCTGCCCACCGGCCTTGAAATAAGCCAAAGCCATAGCGCCACCAGTGCCCAGAGCGGCAGCGATCCAAAACATAGGTTTGGGCTTTTTGTGGCCAATAAAAACTGCAACCGTGGCTGTGACCATTGGGGTCACTGCGCCAATCACGCCAGCGTCGGCTGCCGGCACAGTCTGCAGGGCAAGAGTCGATAGCAGCGGAAATGCGATGATTACGCCGAGTGACGAACCAATGATCAGTGGATACGCTTCGCGCGGTGGCAGCAGGGGTTTCTTCATGGCCTTCAAAGCGATGATTGCCAGGATGCCGGCCGGCACAACGCGGCCCATGCTCATAGTGATTGGATCAAAACTCTGAGAGCCGAGGTTCACAGCGATAAAGGTGAACCCAAATCCGGTGACCGCAAAAATTGAAAGCAAATAACCGCGTACCAGCTCTGATTGCTTTTTCATTTCTTCCTTCACCATTGACGATTTTAAATCTAATGCCCCCAACTTGAAAGCCGGGGGCATTAGAAATAAATGCTTAACTATTTACTTGCGAACCACGTTAATCTCGTGAGTCAAAGCTTCTAGCTCTGCACCACCAGCCATTGCCTTGGTTAGTTCCTCAAGTTGAACATTGTCACGATCAAAACGCTTGATCATTTGACCACGGTTCAATAGATAGAAACGATCACCAACCAAGTGAGCGTGGTGAGGGTTGTGAGTAATGAAAACCACAGACACTCCACGTTCCTTGGCCGCAAGAACGTACTTCAAAACGATTCCAGATTGGCGAACACCCAGTGCTGAGGTTGGTTCGTCAAGAATCAAAACTTTCGCACCAAAGTAAACCGAACGAGCAATCGCAACCGACTGGCGTTCTCCACCAGACAAGGTTCCGATTGGTTGGTTTACATCTCGCAGGTCGATGCCCATTGCAAGCAACTGCTCTTTAGTGATCTCTTTCATCTTCTTGACATTCAAGAAGCGGAATGGACCAACATTGATGCGAATCTCATTTCCCAAGAAGAAGTTGCGCCAAACCGACATAAGCGGAATGGTTGCCAAGTCTTGGAACACGGTTGCGATTCCGTTTGCAAGTGCGTCACGTGGTGAGTTGAATTCAACTGGCACACCGTCAAGCAGGTACTCACCTTTTGTTGGCTTGTGCACACCTGACAGGGTCTTGATCAAAGTTGACTTACCGGCACCGTTGTCACCAAGGATGCAAGTTACCGAACCCTTTTCAACAGCCACAGAGACGTTCTGCAATGCGATAACACTGCCGAAGCTCTTCTCTACATTTTTAAGTTCGAGTGCGTTTTTGCTGCTCATTTTTTGCCACCCTTCGCCTTGCGGCCGATGTAGAGGTTAATCATTACTGCTGTGAACAAGATGATGCCTAGGAATGTTGAGGTCCAGTCTGAATCCCAACGTGAGAACGGAATACCGATGTAAGCCATACCCATGATCAAGGCACCGATAGCTGCACCGATTGCTGAACCAGCACCACCGGTTAGCAATGTTCCACCAACCGCCGCAGCGATGATGAAGTAGAACTCCTGGCCAACACCTTGACCCGCTTGCATTCCCTTTAGGCGCAAGACAAACATGATGCCAACGAGAGCAGCAGAAATTGCTGTGTACATGAACAGGATGATCTTGGTGCGGTCAACTGGAACACCAGCGTTGCGTGCTGCGTTCGAGTCACCACCAACAGCGAAGATCCAGTTGCCAAAGCGAGTGCGAGTTAGCACCACGGTGGCGATGATGGTTAGCGCAAGCCACCAGATCAAAGAAATCTGAAAGTTGTCGTTGCCAAAAGTAGAGGCGAAGATCGCGCTCGCAGAATCAAAACCAGGCGCCTTGTCTGTGCCGGTCACACGAACCGAGCCGGTGACAAACTTGGTATAAGCCATGTTTGCGCCCTTAAGCACAAAGAATGTTGCCAGGGTAACAATGAACGAAGGCAGTTTTGTTTTCACAACAACGTATCCGTTGATGAAACCCACGATTGCGGCGAACACCAAAGCCAGCACAATTGCCAGCCAAATGTTCATGCCGAATTCGGTGACTAGCATGCCCACTAGCAAACCTGTCGAACCAACCATTACACCGGTTGAAAGATCGAACTCGCCAGCAATCATCAGCAGGGCCACTGAAATGCCCACAATGCCGATTGGTGCTGCGATGTCAGTCCAACCCGCGATTCCACCAGGGCCAGCAAAGTTGCCGGTTGTGTCTGTGGATGCGAACAGGACGAAGATTGCAACCGCACCCAGAAAGGCACCGAATTCGGGCCGGCGCAGAATTTTTTGGAAGATGCTCGTGCTTTTTACACGTTCATCTGTTGACGACTTTGTCATAGGAGACCTAACTATTTTTTTGAATCTGAAATTTGGTTCGGCGAACCAGAAAGTAAATGGTGGGCTAGGAACTAATTCCTAGCCCACCACAATTTTTATTACTTGCTAGAGACTAGCGTGTGCCAGCTGCTACTAGATCCTTAACTGCAGCTACGTTGTCCTTGGTAACGAAGCCAGGACCGGTGTAGATCGGTAGGCCACCACCAAGTTCGTTGCTGTTGGTAAGTGCTAGGTACAAAAGAACTACTGACATGTAGCCCTGTGCGTACTGCTGCTGGTCAATTGCGAACTCCATGGTGCCAGCTGCAATTGCGTCTAGTGCCTCAGGAGACATGTCAACGGTTCCAACCTTTAGAGTCACACCAGCAGTTTCAGCTGCAGGTAGAACTGCCTTAGCTGCGATGTCTGCGTTCAAAGCGAATACAGCATCGATTGTCTTGTCAGCCTTGAATGCTGCAGCAAGCTTTGCTGAAGCTGCGGTTAGGTCAGCAAGACCACCGTCAAGGTTGAAGTTTTCTGCCTTGCCCTTGAAGGTTTCTGCAAGACCCTTGCAGCGGTCTTCAAGACCAACGTTTGCAGCTTCCTGAATTGGGCAGAGCACGTGCTTTACGCCCATGTCGTTGAACTTAAGACCAGCTTCGCGACCAGCAATAACTTCGTCCTGACCAACGTGAGTGAATGCACCTAGATCCTTGAATACTGCTGAACCTGAGTTCATGGTTACAGTCGGGATGCCTGCATCGTGTGCCTTAAGCATTGCAGCCTTGATTGCCTCTGGGTCTGGTGCAGAAGCAGCGATACCGCTACATCCAGCAGCAACACCAGCGTCAATTGTTGAAGCCTGCTTTGCAGCGTCGTTGGTTGAACCCTGGTAGTCAAGAGTTACGCCTAGGTCTGCAGCTGCAGCCTCTGCACCCTTTTGAGCTACGGTCCAGAAAGTACCGCCATCGCCGTGTGTGTAGACACAGATCTTTAGGTCTGAGTGTGCACCGGCACCATCAGTTGGAGTTGCAGCTGGAGATGCACAGCCTGCTAGCGCAAGAGCAGCCACGGCTGCTAGTGCTGCGTACTTCTTTAGTGACATTTACTAACCTCTCATCGTCGAGTATTTGTTTTTGCAGAACGTTTCTTTGAAATTTGCACTTGTTCTGACATTCCTGAGTATGTCAGCACCTACCCCCTAGTCGGACCGTTCCAACAAATTCGTTACCGAACCGATACCCCAGTATTTATAAGGGTTTTGTCCATTGGACAGGTCCAAAAAAAACCACTAGGTTTAGAACTCTGCAATCGAAAGAGGACAACGATGTCATCAAAGAGACCAACCATTCGCGATGTTGCCGCCGAAGCGGGAGTATCCAAGTCGCTGGTTTCATTGGTTTTTTCAAGCACTGAAGGTGTGAGCCAGGATCGCCGCGATCGCGTAATGGCCGCCGCAAAGAAATTGGGCTTTACCCCTAACGTTTGGGCCCGCTCACTCAGCAGCGGGCAAAGCAATTTCATTGCCATTTTGGTGGTTGACCTGCACAACCCACTATTCACTGAGGTTGCCGATGAAGCTAGACGAGCTCTATTAGATCGCGGCCACCAGACCTTTATGACAGCTGCGATTATTTCGGAGCGAGAAGGCAAAAAGGTTCTTGAGAAAACGACCGTGCAAACGTTGTTGGACCTAAAGCCAAAAGGCATTTTGATCATCGGCGATCTGCCAGACAAAAACACGCTCAAGTCGGTTCCCGAAAATGTTCCGATTGTGATCGCCACAACTATTCCAAGTGGATTCAAGCGAGGCATTGTTCTGCGCATTGACGAAGACGAAGCGATGCGTCAGATTGTGAAACATCTCTCTGAGCTTGGCCACGAGAAAGTCACCTACATTGGCCCAAACGACGGCGATGTATCAGCTGCACGACATGCGGGTTTTGAGAAGGCTATGCTGGCTCAAAATTTGCAACCTAAAGCGCAAATTTGTGATCGCACCGAAGAGGCGGGATACGTAGCCGCAAAACTGGCGCTACAAGTTGATGATGCGCCAACCGCATTGGTATGTTTCAACGACATCGTTGCCCTGGGCGTGCAAGAAGCTATCGCAGTATTTGAAGAGGCCGGGGGCCATCCAGTGGCACTAACTGGTTTTGACAACACATATATCGCAGCGCTAACCAAAATTTCGCTCACCTCAATGGAGCAAGAAAAAGGCGCCATTGCTGCCAGGGCAGCCGAGATTCTGACCGCAGAAGAATCGGTTTGGAAAGCAGTAGAAGGCAAGCACCTTCTGCTGGTACCGCGTTTGGTGGTGCGCAGCTCAACTACCAGCGTTCGTTTGTAATTGGACAAATTGGACGAAGTTGACAGGAAAACGGATATTGCCCAAAATTGGACCGTTCCAGCATAGAAAGGGAATCAATGACGAACCCAACTACCCGAACCGTTGGCGTAGGCCTCATCAGTGTTGGCTGGATGGGCAAAGTGCATTCACGCGCCTATCAATCTTTGCCTGTTGTTTTTCCGGAACTAGGCATTAGGCCCCGACTAATTATTGCGGCCGACACATCTCAAGAACGTGCCGATTATGCCGTTGAAGTTTTGGGTTATGAACGAGGCACTCTGGATTATCACGAGGTGCTTAACGACCCTGAGGTTGAAGTTGTTTCAATTTGTGCACCAAACTTTTTGCACGCCGAAATTGGAATTGCAGCCGCCAAGGCGGGCAAGGCATTTTGGATAGAAAAGCCAGTTGGTCGCGGTGCCGAAGACACCGAATCGGTAGAGGCAGCAGCTAAAGAGGCTGGCGTGCTAAGCACGATTGGTTTCAACTATCGCCACGCTCCAGCGGTTGAGCACATTAAAGAACTAATCGCCAATGGGTCGCTTGGACGAATCACAAATATTCGCGGAGTATTTTTCGCGGACTACTCGTCAGAACCAAACGGCGCTCTTTCTTGGCGCTTTGTTCGCAAGCTTGCCGGCAGCGGGGTGCTTGGCGACTTAATGGGACACCTGGTCGATTTGATTCACTACATGGCAGGCCCGATCGCCGAAGTTTCTGGAATCACATCTTTGGTTCATGCCGAGCGACCAGTGCAGCAAATGGGTGTTGGCACTCACTTTGATGTGATCGAGGGCGGCGAGAAGAAGCCGGTAGAAAACGAAGATTATGCGGGAATGCTAATTCGTCTCGGTGACAATGCAGTTGCTTCAGGCGCAGTTGGCACACTCGAAGCCTCGCGAGTTGCAGTTGGCCCACGCGCCAGCTACAATTTTGAAATTTATGGAACCGAAGGTTCGGTTATGTGGGACTTCGAGCGCATGAATGAAGTGCAAGTTGCCATTGGTCGCAAGGGTCAGCACCTGGGATACCAGCGTGTGATGGTTGCACCTGGCTTTGGAGACTTTGGTGCATTCCAACCTGGTGCCGGAACCGGTATGGGCTATGACGATCTAAAAGTCATCGAAGCAAAAAAATTCTTGACAGCCTTTGTTGGTGGTGCTGCATTGAATTCAAACATTCACGACGCAGTTGCGGCTGCACGCGTTAACGACGCGGTCGAAGAATCTATGCAAACTCGTCAGTGGGTAAAAATTGCTCCAACCGCAGGCTCAACCGCAGCAACCAGAAAGTAATTAGATGACTACACAAAAAATAAACATTGCCGGTGCTCCAATTTCATGGGGTGTTTGCGAGGTTCCTGGTTGGGGTCACCAAATGACTCCAGAGCGAGTGCTTCAAGAAATGGCAGACCTTGGTCTTGGTGCAACCGAGTTTGGTCCGCTTGGCTTCTTGCCAATTGAACCTGCTGATCGCGCCAAAGCGCTGGCCGAGCACTCAATGCAAGCCGTGGGCGGATTCTTTCCAATCAATTTGCACAAGGCTGATTTCGATCCACTGCCTAATGTGCTTGAAGAACTTAAGAGCTATGAAGCATCAGGCGCAAAGGTGCTTGTGCTATCTGCCGAAATTGGTGGCGAAGGCTATGACGCCAAGCGCCCAGAGCTTGATGAAGCTGGCTGGCAAGTTATGTTCAGCAATCTTGAGCGCATCAAAGAGGCCGCTGCTGCACGTGGCGTGACTGCAGTGTTGCACCCACACGTTGGAACCATGATTGAAGTTGAAGCCGATGTGTTGCAAATTTTGAACCACACAACAATTTCATTTTGTCTCGACACCGGCCACATGTTGATTGGCGGAACCGACCCTGTTGCGTTTGCAAAAAATCACGCAGACCGCGTTGCGCACTCGCATTTAAAAGATGTGAATCTAGAAATTGCAAAGCGCGTGCAAGCTGGTGAAATCACTTATTACCAAGGATGTGTTGAGGGCATGTACGTGCCACTTGGCGAAGGTGATGTTGACGTGCGTTCGATAGTGCGCAGTTTGATTCAGGCAAATTACCAAGGATGGTTTGTGCTTGAGCAAGACAACGTAATTAACGCAGAACCGGCGGTAGGTGCAGGCCCATTCGCTGATGCAAAAAAGAGCGTGGAATTTATTCGCGCTGTTGCGGCAGAGTTGGCTGCTGAGTAGTAAACCTAAAAAAATAATGCGGCCCAGGTGGGCCGCATTATTTTTTATCTTTTACTTTGAAAGATCAATCTTGATGCTCTTGCCAGTCTTTGCAGACTCGGTTGCAGCATCTGCAATCAATAACGCAGCACGGCCATCCTCGTAAGTAGGGTTGAGGTTCTTGCCGGTTTGAATACCTTCGATAAACAATGCAAGTTCACGACGGTAACTGAATGCATAGCGCTCAAGAAATTGCTCCATGTATGGGTTGCGACCTTCAACAGTCTTGTTGTTGTAAAGCTTCACTGTGGTTGGTGAAACGTTGGTTGCCAACAGCGCACCCTCAGAACCAAACGCCTCTAGGCGCTGGTCATATCCATATGAAGCGTGACGCGAGTTAACAATTGTCACAAGCTCGTTGTTGTCACCACGAAGAGTCACAGTAACGCTGTCATAGTCGCCAAGGTCTTTGATGTCTTGGCTAAAGCTGTTTGCGCCTATAGCGGTGACCTCAACAATGTTTGGCACAAAGAAGCGAGCCATATCAAAGTCGTGAATGGTCATGTCTCTAAAGATGCCGCCAGAAACCTCAAGGTAGGCCTTTGGTGCTGGGCCCGGGTCACGGCTAATAATTGTGAGCTGCTCAAGGGTGCCAATTTCACCGGCTGCGGTGCGCGCGTGAATTTCGTTGAACTGCTGGTCGAAGCGGCGGTTAAAACCAAGGGCAATGTTCACCTTGGCAGTGTTTGCCTTTTCACGCAGTGCATCTACGCGGGCGATGTCTAGGTCAATTGGCTTTTCGCAAAGCACGTGAACACCGGCGTCGATTGCGGCGTTGATTAGGTCAACGTGAGTTGGGGTTGGCGATGCAACAACAACGGCGTCTACTTCGCCCGAGGCAAAAACATCCGCGGTGTTGGTGGTGTACTTGCCGCCATACTGGGCCGCAAATTTCTTGGCACCTTCTTCAAAAACGTCGGCCACATAGGTGATCTCGGCATTTGGGTTCTCGGCGATGCTAATCGCGTGTACCAGACCAATTCGGCCAGTGCCCAAAAGGCCAATACGTACTTTGTCTGCGCTCATTTGACTTCCTTGTCTCTAAAATCTGGACCGTTCCAATGGTATTGTAATCACAAAACTTTAGCACTTAAAACTCAAAGGGGAGAATATGGCGAAAATTGCGATTACCGGTTCGACCGGCTTTGTGGGCAGCAACATCGCTGCCGTTCTGCAAAAGTATGGCCACGAAGTTGTTGGCCTTGGCCGCAAGCCAGCCGCAGCAAATGTTCCCTGGGCCATCAACGTGGTTGATTTTGACAGCATCGAATCGATTGCCGCTGGCCTCGCCGGCCGCGATGCCGTGGTGCACTGCGCCATTGCCAACGAGTTCAACCGCCTAGTTCAAGACCGTGCATTCGCTTATGACTCTTTTGTTGGCATGACTGATCGCGTGGTTCGCGCTGCCAACCAGGTTCAAGCTAAGCCAATCTTCATTTCAACCGACTGGATTCTAGATGGCACCCAGCACAAGGCCCTCGAAAGCGACAAGGGCAACTCGGTCAACTTCTATGGTTTTCTAAAGGCGCTGGGTGAGCAGGTAATGCGTGACCTTGCGCCAGCCAGCGGCGCAATCTGTCGAATTGCCGGTGTGATGGGCAAACACCAAATTTCTGAGAGTCCAAGATCCCAGGATGTGGGATTCGGCTACTTTGTGCTGTCGCTGGTTGAGACCGTGCGCGCAGGCAAGGTCTTCGAGGTGTGGGGCGGCGACCACGTCAATAAGATGACCACGCCATCCCTGGCAGCAGAAATCGGTGCGCAAATTGAGCGCGTAGTTACTCGCAACGCAGTTGGCACTTTTCATTTAGTGGGCGACGACGCCGTAGACCGCATGCAGCTGGCCAAACTGGTTTGCGAAATCTTTGAACTCGATGAGAATCTGATTCGCGAAGTCGAGTCACCGGTCGAAGAAAGATTCCCGGGCCCAGTGCCAGTGGATAGCTCGCTCGACAACAAGCTCACTAAAGAAGTGCTCGGAATTGCCCCGCAGTCAATTCATCAGATCTTGAACGCGTTCAAGCAAGAGTTGAACACTGGGCAAATTGGCCCACTGACTGGCCCTGACCAAAAGTAGCCAAGCAGCGCGATTGGTAGACTCAGGTCATAAATCGCTTTTTGCACGAAGGAGTGCCCGTGTCAACCAGTAAGCCAGATCGCAACCTCGGTGTTGAACTTGTTCGCGCAACCGAAGCCGCAGCCATTAAAGCAAGCGCTTGGATTGGACGAGGCGACAAGAACGCGGCCGATGGTGCAGCGGTTGAAGCGATGCGCGATTTTCTAAACACCGTGGATTTTGCCGGAACGATTGTTATTGGCGAGGGCGAAAAAGACGAAGCCCCAATGTTGGCCAATGGTGAATTTGTTGGCAATGGCAACGGACCAGAGTGTGACATTGCGGTTGACCCGGTTGACGGCACGTCGGTAACCGCAAGTGGTCGCGCGCACGCAATCTCAGTGATTGCAGTCAGCGACAAGGGCAGCATGTATAATCCTAAAGACGTGTTTTACATGGACAAGTTGATTACCACCAAGGCAGGCAAGGGTGTTGTAAGCCTTGATATGTCGCCAGCCGAAAACGTGCGTGAACTTGCCAAGGCTCTGAAAAAAGACGTAAGCGAAATCACGGTTGCAATGATTGACCGTCCGCGCCACCAACCAATCATGGATGAAGTTCGTTCAGCTGGTGCGCGCACTCGTTTGTTCTTAGACGGCGATGTTGCCGGTGGTGTGCACGCGGTAACCGGTGGCGGTGGCATTGATATTTTGCTTGGCATTGGTGGCGCACCAGAGGGCACAATTTCTGCTTGTGCAACTAAGGCTCTTGATGGATACATGCAGGGCCGCATTTCACCGCTGTCACCAGAAGAAATGAAAAAAGCAATTCAAGCCGGTCACGATTTGAATCGCATTTTTGAAATGGATGACTTGGTGGCTAGTGACAACACTTACTTTGTTGCAACCGGTGTGACCGATGGCTTGTTGCTCGATGGTGTTCAGCGTCGCGGCAACTACCTGCGCACCGACAGCATCATCTTGCGCGCACGCAGTGGCACTATTCGCCGCGTGAAGGCAGATTACCTAGCATCACGCTGGCTCTAGTAAATCGGCTAACTATTTTCTGGTGCGATGACAAATAAAAAAACACCCGTCACTCTCGAAGACGTGGCAGATGCAACTGGATTCTCCCGCGCCCTCATTTCTATCGTTA
>JBEGOY010000037.1:0-18395 GCA_041181745.1 Actinomycetota bacterium
TCGCAAGCTTGGAATTACTCGCGTAACTGATGGTAACCGCCTAGTTGGTGGACTATCTGGTGGTGAACGCCAGTCGCTCGCTATCGCCCGCGCTGTTTACTTTGGTGCCAAGGTATTGATCCTTGACGAACCAACAGCGGCACTTGGTGTGAAAGAAGCAACCCACGTTCTTCGACTTGTCATGCAGGCTCGTAATCAGGGCATCGCAGTAATTTTGGTGACTCACAACGTGCTCCACGCAATGACTGTTGGTGACCACTTTGCCGTTCTAATTCACGGTAAGAAAGCAGATGATTTTGCCAAGGGTGAGCGAACTCGTGAGCAAATTACAGACCTGATGGCTGGCGGTGAGGCCATGGCTGAGCTAGAGGCAGAGCTAAACACTCTGACCGGAACCATCAATAGCATTCACTAATTCACTTTCGGCACTAAACGCTCGGGACGACGACCCCGGGCGTTTAGTGTTTAAGTCTCAGAGCTTTTCTAAAAGAGAAGGCAGCCATGTTAATTGATGCAAAGTATCAATCGGTAGCAGATCTATTTTTTGCGCAGGCAAAGCTTGCCCCGGTGGGCGGCTCAGCGCTTGCCATTTATAAAGATGGTCAGTTGGTTTTGGATGTTTGGCAAGGCCAGGCCACGCCGGGGCATCAATGGAATGACAAGACAAAGTCTTTAATTTTCTCAAACACCAAGGGGCTCATTTCGATTCTGGCGCACCAATTGATTGATTCTGGTTTGTTGGATGTTGAGCAGATGGTTGCTCACTACTGGCCTTCATTTGCTCAGAATGGCAAATCAGAGATTCCGGTCAAGTGGGTGTTGCAACATAAGGCAGGTTTATCTGCTGTGCGTCGCGATCTAACTTTTGAAGAGTTGATTGATGGGCACACCGTAATCGAAGAACTTGAAAAGCAAGAACCACTTTGGACACCGGGCTCGGGTCACGCATATCACGCAATAACTTTTGGGCACTTGCTTTCAAAACTTTTTCAATCTGTCACCGGCAAGACCGCGGGGCAGCTTTTGCAAGAGCAAATTGCCAAACCGCTTGGTTTGCATGCATACATCGGATTGCCTGATTCAGAATTTGTAAATCTTGCGCAACTAGAGACTGATGGTAACCGCCACTCTCAAAATGCTCCTAAATATTCGCCGCAATACTGGGTTGAGAAATCAATGACTTCTGGCACGGCACTGCCAATTGAAATTGCATCGCCAAGTGCTGGCTTCAATGACCCGCGCTTGCTTCGCACAGAGCTCGCCGGTGCCGGTGGAGTTATGTCAGCAAAGTCACTCGCAAAAATATATTCGGCAACGGTGGTGCCAACCGATGGCGTGCGCTTGTTGACTGATGAAGCGATTCACCGCGCGATTGTTCCTGCGGTGACTGGGGCATCGGTTTGGGGTGAGCAGGGCCCTTGGCCAGTTCGCGGTTCTGGCTTCATGTTGAATATGCCGGCATACCGCGAGATGCTGAGCAAAACTTCTTTCGGTCACGATGGCCTAGGTGGTCAACAAGGATTCGCGGATCTTGAAAATCGAATTGGCTTTGGATACATCACCAGCTACCTATACAGCGGTGAAGCCGAGCAATCGAATCAGCAAGCGCTTATCCAAGAGCTCAAAAAGGTTTTGTAATTACTTCTTTGAAGAGACTTCATTGAACAGCGGGGCACAAGCGTTCTGCACATTCTTGGAATAACCAAGCAACGCGGTCAACTGCGCGTTATCTGTTTCGCTTACGCCTTGCAATTGCATTAAGCCGATGGTGATTAGGTCTTGCGAGAAGTCAGCATTTTCATCGGCAACGCCCACTGCATTCTGAGCCGCTACAATAACCGTCTTCATCGAATCAAGCATTGAACTTTGCGACGCCGCCTGCTCTAAGCCGGCCTGAAAAATGGTGCATGCCTCGAGGTTCTTAGCCTTTACCTCGGCTGGGTGAACCACCACTCCGGCATAAACCACGCCGCCGATGCCAAGAACAGATATCGCCCCAATAACGGCCATGGTGTGGCCAATCTTCCATTGGAACTTTTTTGCAGGCTTTGCTGGTTCAGTCATTTGAAAAGGTTACCTCTATATGGTGCAATCACGGCAAACTTAGTCAAATAGGCCACGAGTCAGTCAATCGACATCGAAACACCGATTTTCACAATCGGTTGCCAGCCGGTAAATACCAGTAAAACAAAGGCTAAAATCGAAGTTACCAAACCGTTATCGCAATTTATTGGAAATCGGTTGCCAAAATAAATTTCTTCCCCTAATCTCATTTTTGAGCTGGAATAGCACCACCCCAACGGATCCAGCAGAGCTAACAAACAAAGGAAAAGTAATGAAGCTAAACAAGCGCTCAGCGGCGATCATCGCCGCGGCTGCTGCCTCGGCCTTGGCTCTTACTGGTATTGCACCAGCTCAAGCTGCCAACAAATCTGACTTGGTAATCGGCTCTGCCGCCGAGCCTACAACCTGGGATCCAATCGGTGCCAACATCGGTCACTACATCCCGTTCTACCAGGCTGTCTACGACAACCTAATCCTTCGCACACCAGATGGCAGCTTTAAGCCAAACCTTGCTACAAAGTGGAAGGTCGCAGAGGATTCAAAGTCAATGACTATTGATTTGCGATCTGGCGTCAAATTCTCTGACGGCGAGGTCTTCGATGCTGACGCTGCAAAGAAGAACCTAGATAGCTACATTTCTGGAACCGGGCCTTACACCGCCAAGTTGCGCGGTACCACCGTGACCGTAGTCGACAGCGACACCATTAAGTTGACCATGGCAACACCGAACCCGGAAATTGTTTACTTCTTGGCTACCACTTGCAGCTTTATGGCTAGCCCAAAGTCGCTTGGCACCGCTGGTCTAAAGACTAAGCCAGTAGGTTCAGGCCCATACATCTTTGAGTCTTCTACCGTGGGCGCACAGTATGTGTTCACCGCTAACCCAAACTACTGGGACAAGACCAAGCAGAAGTTCAGCAAGGTCACTTTTAAGGTTTTGCTTGACGCTACTGCTCGAGTAAACGCCTTGATGGGTGGTCAAGTTGACGCAGCCTATTTGACACCGGCTGTTGTAAACATCGCCAAGACAAAGGGTTTCAATGTTATTTCGAACAGTCGCGCAGTGGACTACAAGGGCCTACTATTCTTTGACCGCGATGGCGTTAAGAACCCAGCTCTGGGTAAAAAAGAAGTACGTCAAGCTCTGAACTACGCAATTGACCGCAAGGCCCTTGCAAAGGCGGTTGAAATTGGTGCTGAGCCAACCAACCAAATTTTCAGCAAAGCTGGAACTGCTTGGCAAGCGAAGTATGAGAACTTCTACCCATATAACGTGGCAAAGGCCAAGGCACTGCTCGCTAAGGCTGGTTATGCAAATGGCTTCACTCTAAATCTAAATACTTGGGTAGAGCCGAATCTAAACGCTTTGCTAGAGGGTTACTTCAAGGCAATTAACGTGAAGATTAACTGGGTCGCCGATCCAAACTGGTACCCAAACTCTAAGGCTGGAAAGTACGAAGCAATCATTATGCAGATCTTCCAAGGAACAGACATGGTCACGGCAGAAACAGCATTGGCGACTGATGGAACTTGGAACCCGCTAAAGAGTTCAAACCCAGCAATGAAAGAGGCCTGGATGTTCTTGAACACTGATGGCACCGCTGCAGCCGTGAAAGATCAAACCAAAAAGATGAACACAGCTGCCGTTGAGAATGCATGGTTTGCGCCGTTCTATCGAGTGATGCACTATGCAGCAACTAGCAAGCGAGTGAAGACTGAGATTCAGGCGCAGAACGCCGTTCCTTACCTTTACAACTACGCGCCAACTGGCAAGTAGACCGACCTTGGCTGGGGCCAGAGACCGATAATTCGATTTCTGGCCCCAACCAAACATCAAAACTAAGAATCTGAAAGTAGAAAAATGCTGGCATTTATAAGCAGGCGAGTTATCTCAGGAGCCTTCTTGCTTCTAGTGATTTCGTCTTTGGCATACTTCTTGGTCTTTTTCTCTGTCGATGGCGTAGCTCTGCGTTTGCTTGGCGATAGCGCAACGGCACAAGACATTGCAGCAAAGAATCACGAACTCGGCCTAGATTTGCCATTTGCCGAGCGTTATTTTGGTTGGCTCACCTCGGCCCTTCGAGGTGACTTTGGTGCCTCATGGTTTACCAATGAAAAAATCATGGATGCCCTGGCTAACCGCTTGCCGGTTACCGTGACCATTGTTGGAATTGCGATTCTAATTTCGGCGATTCTCGCGGTGATTCTAGGAATGGCGGCTGCTATCAAGGGCGGTTGGGTTGACCGTGCCGTGCAATTGCTTGCAATCGCCGGTTTTGCTGTGCCAGGTTTCGTTATTGCGGTTGTCTCTGTGACAGTCTTCGCCATTAATCTGATGCTCCTGCCAGCTACCGGATGGGTGCCCTTCAGTGAAGATCCTCTAGCCTGGCTACTCTCACTAATTCTTCCGACTTTTGCACTCGTTATTGCAACGGTCGCATCATCAGCCCAGCAAATTCGTTCAGCTATTAAAAATGTCTACGAACGCGATTGGGTCAGAACCCTTCGCAGCCGCGGTATACCAGAACGCGAAATCCTTTTTAAGCATGTGTTGCGTTCAGCTGCCCCAGCAGGCCTAACTGTTTTGAGCTTGCAATTTGTTGGCATGCTTGGTGGCTCTGTGATTATCGAAAGTATTTTTGCCCTGCCAGGCATGGGCCAGTATGCAGTAAATGCAACAGGCGTTGGTGACACCCCAGTTGTTATGGGAGTTGTTGTATTCACTGTGCTCGTTGTAATTGTTGTGAACCTGATTGTTGACCTTATTAACGGTTGGCTTAACCCAAAGGTGCGTGTTAAATAATGGGAACTTCACCAGTGACTGCTGCGATTGTGCACGCGAAGCCGATTGTGCGTCGTTCGCTATTTAGTCGACTTGCTAAAAATCCGCTAGGTCTAACCACGATGGTTTATCTGACCGCAGTGATTTTGATGGCAATTTTTGCCCCGTTGATTTCTCCAATGGATCCAACATTAACCGACCCAATGTCCATCATGTCGGCTCCGAGTTCAGCACACTTGCTAGGCACTGACTCAGCTGGTCGCGATGTGCTCAGTCGATTGATCTTTGGATCCCAATCAACTTTGATTTCTGCACTCATTGTGGTGGTTGTGGCAATTGCAATAGGTGTGCCTTCAGGATTGATTGCCGGATACTACGGTGGCAAATTTGATGGTGTGTCTTCTTGGGTAGCAAACATGATCATGGCTTTGCCAGCAATGATTGTGTTGCTTGCGGTGCGAACCGCGCTGGGGCCATCAATCGTTTTATTGATGGTTGTCTTCGGAATCATTATTGCCCCTGGATTCTTCAGACTCACTCGAACTGCTGTGATGGGGGTCAGAAATGACCTTTATGTAGATGCGGCTCGTGTTTCAGGTTTGAGCGACTTGAGAATCATAGTTCGTCACATTTTTAAAGTTGTTCGCGCTCCGATCATCATTCAATCGGCAATGATTTCGGGTATTGCGATATCTATTCAGTCCGGTCTTGAGTTTCTGGGTCTAGGCGACACCACTTTGATTAGCTGGGGATCAATGATCAATGATGGATTCAAGAACATTTTCGTCACGCCGCTATTGGTTGTTTGGCCTTCGCTCATTATCTCGCTGACAATCGCTGCTTTTGCCTTGCTGGGCAACTCGATTCGCGATGCACTAGAAGATGCTCAAAAAATCGAGTCTTCTGAGAAGAAGTCAAAAGCAAAAAAGAGTGAAGCTGCCTATCAAGTCACTAAGGCAGAAGATAAGAATCACCTATTGTCGGTTTCGCACTTAAGTGTTGGTTATGCGCAAGGCGACGGCAGTTTGAAAAAGGTTGTTTCAGATGTGTCGTTCACTGTAGATAAGGGTGAGGTTCTTGGCATCGTAGGTGAGTCAGGCTCCGGCAAGTCTCAGACAGCATTCTCGATTCTTGGTCTACTGCCAAGCAATGCAATTATCGCTGGCGGACACATTATTTTTGATGGCAAAGAATTGGTATCTGCTGAGTCTGGTGCAATTTCGCAAAAAGCAATGACCGAGTTTCGTGGCAAGCGAATTGCCTATATTCCGCAAGAACCGATGAGCAACCTTGATCCAGCATTCACCATTGGCTACCAGCTTGTGAGACCAATCACCCAGGTGTTGGGCTTGAGCAAAAAGGCCGCAAAAGAAAAAGTATTAAACCTGCTTGATCAAGTTGGCATCGTTAATCCAGAGCGCGTGTTCAATAGCTATCCACACGAAGTATCAGGTGGAATGGCGCAACGCGTTTTGATTGCTGGTGCAATTTCGTGCGAACCAGATCTGCTTATTGCTGACGAGCCGACCACTGCCTTGGATGTTACAGTTCAGGCTGAAGTACTCGATTTGCTTCGCGATTTGCAAAAGCGCCTTGGCATGGGAATGGTTTTGGTGACTCACAACTTTGGTGTGGTTGCTGACCTAGCTGATCGAGTTGTAGTTATGCAATACGGTTGCGTCGTTGAATCGGGCGATGTTCGCGAAATTCTTCGCAAGCCTAAAGAAAAGTACACTCAGGTTTTGCTGAGCTCAATGCTTGAAGGTAAAACCCCTATGACAATGCTCACCTCTAGCTCGAAGGAATAATCATGGCAAATAACATTTTGACCGTTGAAAACCTAGACGTCACGTATCCGGGCAAGGGCTTTCGAAAAGAGGGCTTCAAGGCACTGCATTCAGTATCGATTGAAGTGGGTCTTGGTGAAACCCTGGGTCTTGTTGGCGAATCAGGTTCAGGCAAAACCACACTTGGTCGTGCCATTCTTGGCCTGGCACCTGTGACTGCTGGCAAAATCACTTTTGAAGGCAAGGATATTTCTCACGCCACTCGAAGCGAACGTCGTTTGCTGAGTCGAGAAATGCAGGTGGTTTTTCAAGACCCTTACACTTCGTTGAACCCATCGATGGAAATCGGGCAGATTTTGGCCGAACCGCTTCAGATTCAAGGTATGCCTTCAGATCAAGCCAAACGACGAATCTCTGAACTTCTTGATCAAGTTGGATTACCAAGCGATGCCCTGCAGCGACTACCAAGAGAATTTTCTGGTGGTCAGCGTCAGCGTGTGGCTATTGCTCGTGCATTGGCGCTGTCTCCAAAACTAATTGTTTGTGATGAGCCTGTTTCAGCTTTGGACCTAACCACCCAGGCAAGAATCTTGGACCTGTTCTTGCAGATTCAAAAAGACACCGGAGTCTCGTATCTTTTTGTTTCGCACGATCTCGACGTTGTTCGCCACATTAGCCACCGAGTGGCAGTTATGTATAAAGGTGAGATTGTTGAGCAGGGCCCGGCTAGCCAGGTGACGGTAAAACCGGAACACCCATACACCCAACGTCTGTTGATGGCTTCACCGGTGCCTGATCCAGATCGTCAAGCAAAACGTCGTGAAGAACGACTCCGACTGCTAGACCTGCAAGCTAAAGCTGCTACCGCCTAAAACCAATAAACTTGCAACCAGTTGCCAAAGTTTGCGAAGGCTTGGCAAGAACCAATAGGGGAAATCGTGACCGAGTCGAACAACGCTGAAGCGCAAAATACCGCGCCTAAACGTGGTTCTGCCGCGACCATCTATGACATCGCCAAATTGTCTGGCTTCAACCCGTCAACTGTGTCAAGAGCGCTAACTACCCCTGGTCGCATAAATGCGAAGACTGAAGCCAAGATCAAGGCAGCCGCAAAAGAGCTCAATTACCAGGCAAATCCATTCGCTCGTGCCTTGCCTACTGGTCGCACAAAAATGATTGCTTTGATCATTGCTGACATCACCAACCCAGTGTTTTTCAATGTGGTTCGCGGCGCAGAGATTGCTGCAGCAGAGGATGGCTACACACTCGTGATTGCCGAGTCCCAAGAGTCGAGCAGCAACGAGGCCGAGGCTTTGCAGAGAATTCTGCCAACTGTGGATGGCGTCATGTTGGTGACTACACGCTTGAGTGATGAAGAAATCCAAGAGGTAAACCGACTAAAGCCTGTTGTGCTTGTAAACCGCAAGGTTGATGAGGTGGCAGATGTGGTGCCATCAAACGAAAATGGCATCGCCGACGCCGTGAAACATCTTGCCGACTTGGGTCACAAGCACATTGCTTTTCTCTCGGGGCCTCGAGCTTCTTGGATGAACACAGAGCGCTGGAATAACCTGATGAAAAACGCGGTCAAATCAGGCATGACCATTGTAGAAATTGGTCCGAATGACCCAACGCTTGAGGCAGGCAAACTGAGCCTAGACCGAGTCAAAGCTTCAGGAGTTTCGGCCGTGGTCACGTATAACGACCTAATGGGTATTGGCTTGCTGAGAGAAGCAGTCGCTCAGGGAATCAGAGTTCCAGAAGACCTAAGCATTATTGGGTTCGACAATATCTTCGGTTCGGATTTCACCAGCCCACCACTCACCACTGTGATGCTGAATCTAGAGAAGACCGGCAACGAGGGAGTGGCAGCCCTTTTGAACCTACTAGCCAATGAAGAACTAACTCCGAGCGATATTCCGGCACCTGAGCATGAAGCCAGCCTTCTGGTGCGTGGCTCAACCGCGAAAGCTAAAAAGGCCTAAAGATGAGACAAATAACGATTGGATACCAACTGGCCGAAATTTTTGGCAACCGGTTGACAAAATCCGCTGGTTTTGATGAGATTGGGCTATGGCGATGAAAAGCAAACTTGATCAGGCAAGACTGTTGCCGGTTGAACCGGCAACTCGGGCTATTGCTGAGCGCCTATACGACCTGGTCGCCAAATTGCCGATAATTTCGCCTCACGGCCACGTAGATGCCGCAATGCTGGTTAAAAACGAACCATTCTCGAATCCAGCAGAATTATTCATTTATTTCGACCACTACGTGACTCGAGTTCTGCATTCAGCGGGCTTTGACCTTGGTGAATTAGGTAAGTCAAAAAATGCAGACCCGCGCAAGGCTTGGAATATCTTCTGCAGCAACTGGCATCTGTTCTCCGGTACTTCAAGTGGATACTGGCTAGCTCACGAATTTGCCACTCTCTTTGGAATTAGCGAAGAACCGAACGCTGAAAATGCAGAGAAGCTTTACGACATCATTGCCACCGAGTTGCTAGAAGCGCACATGTTGCCGCGCGCCCTATTCGACAAATTCAAGATTGAGTTTTTGGCAACTACAGATGACCCTTGCGACGACTTAAGTGCGCACGCTGCACTGGCTAGAGATAAATCATTCAAAGGCAAAATCGTTCCGACTTTTAGGCCTGATCTGTACCTAGATCCACGGCATCCAAAGTTTGTCGAGAGTGTTCAAAAGTTGCTGAATTTAACTCAAAAAACCTCAGCAACATATGCAAATTACATTTCGGCACTTAAGCAACGACGAGCATATTTCATTGAGCACGGCGCAGTTAGCAGCGACCACGGCGTTTATGAGCCATACACAACGATTCTTTCTGAGGCCAAAGCGAGTCAGTACTTTGATTTAGCAATCAAGCAGCAATTAGGCGATGCTGAGGCCAGAGATTTTGCTGGACACATGCTTAGTCAAATGGCAGCAATGAGTTGCGAAGACTCACTAGTAATGACTATTCACGCAGGAGTGTATCGAAACCATAGCTCCGAAACTTTCAAAAAGTTTGGGCCAGACAGCGGCCACGATATTCCCGTGCAGGCTGAGTTCGTAAATAACTTGCGACCGCTGCTAGAAGAATATGGCATGCACCCAAATCTAAAAGTGATTTTGTTTTCACTTGACGAAACAACTTGGGGCAGAGAAGTTGCCCCGCTTGCAGGTTTTTATCCGAGTGTTTACATCGGTGCACCTTGGTGGTTTCTGGACGCCCCGGACTCGGCAACAAGATTCCGCGAAGCCACAACCGAAATCGCGGGCTTCTATAAAGGGTCAGGGTTTATCGACGACACCCGTGCGTTCCTATCAATACCGGCACGTCACGATATGGCCCGTCGGGTGGACTGTGCCTATCTCGCAAGGCTTGTCGCCGAAGGCCGCCTGACCATGCAGCTGGCTGAAAAGATCGCGATTGATTTGGTGACCGCAATACCTAAGAAGGCGTTTAATCTATGAAACTAAATAGAGCCAATCTAGCCGCCATGAACCATGTGGAATCAAGTAAGGCCACTGAAAGAATTGTTCACATCGGCCTAGGTGCTTTTCACCGTGCGCACCAGGCGTGGTATACCGCGAGGGTAGATCGCAAACAGGAGTGGGGAATCGTTGCCTTCACTGGGCGAAGCGCAGATGCAGCGGCAAAACTTTCGAGCCAGGATGGTCTCTATACACTCATCACTCGAGATGCTAATGGCGATAGCTATCAAATCATTGACTCCATCGTGCGCGCTGAAGATGGCAACGACACCGAGGCTTTCGTTGAAGTCGTCGCAAATTCGCAGACTGCAATTATTACTTTAACGATTACCGAAGCCGGCTATGGAATGGACGCCCTAGGTCACGTTGACACAAATAATCCACCAGCTGCATTGCATCGGTTAGCGGTTGCGCTTGAGACGCGTCGCAGGGCGAACGGTCTTGGAATTGCCGTGGTTTCCTGCGACAACATGCCATCAAATGGTTCGCTGCTAAAGATTGCAATGAGCGATTTGTTTTCTACCTTTGGGCCAGAAGCCTTAGCTTGGCTCAATGAAAAAGTTTCATTCGTCTCTACATCAATTGACCGCATCACTCCTAAAACAGTCGAATCAGACTTGGCTCTAGTTGAACAAGCAACTGGTTGGCAAGATAGTGCACCAGTGGTCACAGAACCTTTCAGCGATTGGGTTCTCGAAGGTGAGTTTCCGTTGGGTCGCCCGCAATGGGAGAGAGCCGGAGCGAAATTTGTCGAAAATATAGAACCTTTCGAAAATCGCAAGCTGTGGATGCTAAACGGCTCGCACTCTTTGATGGCCTACCTGGGCCAATTGCGGGGGCACGAAACTGTTGCCGAAGCAATAGCTGATGATTTTTGTCGCAAGCAAGTTGAAGCTTTCTGGGACGAAGCAGCTAACCACTTGAAAGAGCCGGGGTTAGACATTCCAAAATATCGGTCAGCTTTGATTGACCGTTATCAAAATCCGAGGATTGCTCACCGTCTGGGTCAAATTGCTATTGACGGAGCAACCAAACTTCGAGTTCGCGTAGCGCCTGTTGCCAAAGCCGAAATAGCCAACGCAAGAACAGCGTCAGCATGTGCCGCCGCGATTGCGTCTTGGGTTGCCTACGTTCTAAAGAATGAAAAAGTAGCGGACTCACAAATCGAAGAAATCACACGCGCACTCAAGGGTGATAAAGCCGGAGTTGAGCAGCGGTTGGTTTCGGTAATAGATCTTCAATTGGCCAACGATGAGAACTTCATGGCATTGGTTATTGAGAAATTGGCAACACTAAAAATTTAATCTCGATGGCAACCGTTTGCCAAAGAATTCTGAAGGGAAAGAAATTGCTTAGACCACAAACCTCTGCAACTCGCGAAATGATGAATCTTGATGGCATTTGGCACTTCAAGGTCGACTTCAAGGATGAGGGATTTTCATCTGGTTGGGCAGCTAAGCCACTAGCCACCGAACTGCAGGCTGCAGTGCCGGCTAGTTACAACGACATTTTCACCGACTCAGCGATTCGCGAACACAGTGGCTGGGTGTGGTACCAGCGCACAGTTCGGGTGCCACGCGGTTGGAATAGCGAGAGAGTCTTTGTTCGCGCCGACAGTGCAACTCATGAGGGCGTCATATTTGTAAATGGCAAAGAGGTTGTGCGTCACCTGGGTGGCTACATGCCATTCCAAGCCGACATTACCGATCACGTGTCAGCCGGCCAAGAGTTCGTTCTTACTATTGCCGTCAGCAATGTATTGACCAACGAGACTGTTCCGCCTGGTCGAGTAGTCACCAGGGATGATGGCTCGAAGTCACAGACCTACCTGCACGATTTCTATAACTATGCGGGATTAGCGCGAAGCATCTGGCTATACAGCGTGCCAGAGGTATCAGTTGAAGATGTGACAGTAGTTACCGATTTCTCTGGAACTACTGGTCACGTGAATTACAAAGTATCTACCAATGTTTCGGCAGAAGTGCGTACAACTCTATTTGACGAAAGTGGAAAGCAGGTTGCTGTCGCTGAAGGTGCAGAAGCCACTTTGGTGATTGAGAATGTAAAGCTTTGGCAGCCGGGCAAGGCATACCTGTACAAGCTGAATGTTCAGGCTGTTGTTGACGGCAACGTGGTAGACGAATATCACCTAAATGTTGGAGTTCGTACCGTGAAGGTTGACGGAACCAAGTTTCTGATCAACAACGAGCCGTTCTACTTCACAGGTTTCGGAATGCACGAAGATCACGTTGTGAAAGGCAAAGGCCACGACAACTCATTCATGGTTAATGACTTTGAGTTGTTGAAGTGGGTTGGCGCAAACTCCTTCCGCACTTCGCACTATCCGTATGCAGAAGAAGTGATGGATTACGCAGACCGCATGGGCATCGTAATCATCGACGAAACCGCTGCCGTTGGCTTCAACCAAAACTTCTCATCAATGTTTGGTGGGCCAAAGCTTCCTACTTATGGACCAGAAACTGCAAATGAAAAAACCCAGGTGAATCTTTTGCAGGCAGTTCGTGAACTAATTCAGCGAGACAAGAATCACCCATCTGTAGTTCTTTGGTCTATTACCAACGAGTCAGAAACTGGCATTCAAGAAGCCGTTGATTTCTTTAAGCCAGCAATTGATTTGGCACATGAGCTTGATGCGACTCGCCCAGTGACCTACATCAACGTGATGACCGAGCCTTACGACAAGTGTCTATTGGCGCCGCACGTTGACGTTATTTGCTTGAACCGATACTGGGGATGGTACGAAGACCACGCGGATCTTGACAATGCTGCAATCCACCTTGAAAAAGAACTCAAGGGCTGGACCGAAAAATACAACGTGCCTTTCATCATCACTGAGTACGGTGCCGACACTATTGCCGGCGGCCACAGCATTCACCAGCTGCCTTGGAGCGAGGAATATCAGACCGCTTACCTTGACATGAGTCACGCTCAGTTCGACAAGTTCCCAAGCGTTGTCGGTGAACACGTATGGAATTTTGCAGACTTCCAAACTAAGCCGGGAATCTTCCGTGTGCTCGGAAATAAGAAGGGTGCGTTCACACGCGATCGCCAGCCAAAGGCGGCGGCTCACACCTTGCGAGCGCGTTGGACGAAATTGCAAAACCTTAAGCCAAAGCACTAACCAAAGAATTATCAAGAGAAAGCAACGAGATGAAAATCGCAAAAGCAGAAGTATTTGTTCACTCACCTGGACGTAACTTTGTTACCCTGCGCATCACGACGGACGACGGGCTTGTGGGTCTTGGTGATGCAACCGTCAACGGCCGCGAGCTAGCAGTTGCGGCATACCTTCGTGATCACCTGGCACCGATGTTGATTGGTCGCGATGCTCACAACATCGAAGACACTTGGCAGTATTTTTACCGAGGTTCTTACTGGCGTCGTGGCCCAATCACCATGACTGCAATTGCTGCAATCGACATGGCACTTTGGGACATCAAGGCTAAAGCCGCAAACATGCCGCTCTATCAGCTGCTTGGTGGTGCAAGCCGCGAGGGGTGCCTGGCATATGGCCACGCTTCGGGTCGCGAATTCAACGAGATTTTCGATTCGATTCGTGAACACCAAGAAAAGGGCTACAAGGCCATCCGTGTTCAAACAGCTATTCCAGGTTTGAATTCGGTTTATGGTGTTGCGGCATCAGCGAATGCATCGGCTGGAGCAGGCAGCGGCAAGGGTGCTTCATCGGCTCGCTATGACTATGAACCAGCCCGCCGCTCTACCGTTCCGGTTGAAGAAGAGTGGGACACACGCGCCTACTTGAACTACATTCCATCGGTATTTGAAGCAGTGCGCAATGAGTTTGGCCCAGACCTTCCTTTGCTGCACGACGGCCACCACCGCCTTACTCCAATTCAGGCAGCGCGCCTTGGAAAATCTCTCGAACCATACGACTTATTCTGGCTCGAAGATTTAACCCCAGCAGAAAACACCGATGCGTTCCGTCTGATTCGTCAGCACACCACAACACCACTTGCAGTTGGCGAAATCTTCAACACCATTTATGACTACAAGGATCTTTTCGAAGAGCAGCTGATTGATTATGTTCGCTCTCCGGTAAGTCACGGTGGTGGCATTACTCCGTTGAAGAAGATTTTCGATTATGCGGCGGTGTATCAAATCAAGTCTGGTGTACACGGGCCAACCGACGTATCGCCAATTGGTCATGCGGCATCGCTGCACCTTGGAATGGCAATTCACAATTACGGCATCAGTGAATACATGCAGCACTCGTCAGACACTAACGACGTATTCCAGCCGGAATACACCTTCTCTGATGGCCTGATTCGCCCGGGCACCTCACCAGGCCTAGGTGTTTCTTATGACGAGAAGCTTGCATCTCAATTTGAGTACGAACCTGCCTACTTGCCGGTCAACCGACTTAAGGTTGATGGCACAATGCACGACTGGTAAGCCGCACTCAATTGATAAAACAAACAGACTCAGAGGCGCCCATGACTGACTTTCGTATTGTGGTCATGGGCGTCTCTGGCTGCGGAAAAACAAGTGTTGGCAAACTTTTGGCCGAGCACCTCGGCGCTCGGTTTATTGATGGCGATGACCTTCATCCACTGGCCAATCGAGACAAAATGTCAGCCGGTATACCTTTAACCGATGAAGATCGCTGGCCGTGGCTTGATTTGGTTGGGCAGGTGCTAAACGGTGCGCCAAACCCCGTAGATCTCTTCGAAATTGTTAAGTCCACTGGAACCGTGGTGGCTTGCAGTGCTCTCAAGCGCTCATACCGAGATCGAATTCTGAAGGCGGCCCCGGGAACAAAATTTGTTCACCTGCATGGAACCCCGCGACTGCTGCTGAGCCGCATGAAAGCCCGTCAGGGACATTTCATGAAAGAAAACATGTTGGCCAGCCAACTTGAAACCCTTGAAATGTTGCAGCCTGATGAGCCGGGCAAGGTTTATGACATTTCAATGCCGTTGCAAGACATAGTTAGCAGGGTGCTGGCAGATAATTGAAAGCATGAATGACTGGCAAGCGGGTGAACCCGACGAGGCGATTGAGTCTTGGGGCGGCACCGACACCAAAGTCAGCATTCGTCGCGGCCAGCCAACTGTTGGCCACATACCTTTTTATAAGTTCCCGTACTATCCCGATGTTCTAGACCTGCGCAAATGCGGCTACGAACTCGAGGCTTTCGCCCCGCTATTCGACTTGCTCGATGGTGCGCATTACCGTCATGCGCAAATTGCACACATCTTGTTGCATTTGCCCACGGATGAGTTTGGCCGCATGAGCGACAGCGCCGGTGGCAACATGATCTGGAATCCGAGACGCGCTCGTGAATTGGAATTTCAGGTGAGAGCTGCTTTGCATCGATTTGGTTTGAGTGACCTATCGAATTTGCTGCGTCGCACAATCGGCAAGGCTTTTCCGGGTGAATCAATGACTCATATCAGCGTTGACCTGCTGAACGTGTTCTTTTGGGCCGCTTTGGCTCAGGTAGCCCGTGATTATGCCTGGCGCAGCCCCAACCTCGAATTTATGGCCGAGTACTTGGAGTATCCAGTTAAGCGAGCCTTCAAAAATTAGAAACCAGCTAGCGCTTCAAGCGCTGCAGCCTTGGCATCTTCTGGTGAAGTGCACGCCAAGACCTTGTTGGCAACCTCTTTTGCTGCAGCCAAGTCCAGCGAGCTAAGCGCGGCTCGAACCGCTCCCACCTGTGAGACCGAGACTGAAACCGAGTTGATGCCCAAGCCGGCAAGCACCACGGCAAAGGCTGGGTCAGAAGCCGATTCGCCACAGACGCCAACCGAGAAGCCGCCGCGCGATGCGCCATCGGCAATGCGTGCCAATGTGCGAATCAAACCGGGCTGCCAGTGGTTGCTTAGTGCACCCAGGTTGGCGTTCATGCGGTCGGCTGCAAACAAGTACTGAGACAAGTCGTTGGTGCCAACCGACACAAAGTCAACAACTCCGGCAAGCTGATCAATCAAAGTTGCAATCGATGGTGTTTCAACCATGATGCCAACCTTGTAGCCACCAAGTGAGCGAGCCAAGTCTGCAAATTGCTTTGCTTCTTGCACCGTTGCAATCATCGGCGCCATTACCCAAACATCGCGACCGGTTTTAACGCGCGCGATTTCAAGTGACTTCAATTGGTCTTCGATAAATTCGCGGTGATCTTGAATCAATCTAAAACCGCGAACACCAAGTGCCGGGTTTTCTTCGTGAGGCATGTGCAAGAACGGCACGGGCTTGTCACTGCCGGCGTCAATTGTGCGAACCACAATTGGGCCTTCGGGTGCAGCAGCCAAAATCTCGGCATACTCAGCGGCCTGTTCATCCACGGTTGGCACAGATTTTGAATTCAAATACAACAGCTCTGTGCGGAACAAACCAACACCAACCGCATCGGTCTTTGCTGTTGCAGTTTGCGCGTCGGCAAGTGTGCCAATGTTTGCGCGAACCGGAATGAGCGGGTCTTCGCTAATTGCCACAAACGAAATTGCCTTGGTGGCCAATGACTCGTCGCCGCCAAACAAAACGCGGTCGCCAACTGGGTCAACCAATACTGTGTCGCCATCATTCAAAGATGCAGCGGCACCACATGACACCACTGCAGGAATGCTGCGTGAACGACAAATGATTGCAGTGTGTGAAGTCGGGCCACCCTTAAGAGTGATCACACCAACAACCGCCTTGGTGAACTGTGCGGTGTCGGCCGGCGAAAAGTCGTCGCCAACCAAAACAATGCGGCCAATCTCTGGCAGCTCAAGACCCATTTCAATGCCGGCCAAATCTGCCTGCACGCGGCGAGACAAATCCTGAAGATCTTTCACGCGCTCATCAAAATCTGGGTCGCCGCCCAAAAGCTCGGCAAACTCATCCACGGCCTTGCCAATTGCCGCCGCCGCCGACCAACCTTCGTCAATGTTGCCGTCGGCAACCTCAAGCAGCTCGTCATCTTGCAGCATGCCCTTTAGGGCTTCAAAAATCTCCGCGGATGTTCCGCCAGCGCGCTCACCCAGAGCGTCAAGGTGCTCAGAAACGTTGTTGATAGAGGATCGAAGGGCGGCACGCTCTTCATCCACAGATTTGTTTGATTTTGACCACTCAGGCAGAGCCTGGGCTGGTTTTACGATGTGCACTTCGCCAACTGCAGAATTTAGGCCAACGCCTAGGCCGGTTAGCACGGCCCCTTTAGCTAGAGACAAGGATTAGCCCTTCAAAAACTCTTGGATTTGTGAAACCAGTTCAGCCGCGTGGGCTTCGTCTGCAGTTTCGATTGTGACGGTCAGCTTCTCACCAGTCTTGATTTTTAGCGCCATTAGGCGAAGGGCACTGTTGGCCTTGGCGAATTCTTCACCTGGGCGGCCGATGGCAATCTCAAGGCCTGATTCCTTGACCAATTTCACGATTTGACCTGCTGGGCGAGCGTGAAGACCGATTGGATCAAGAACTTCAACTTCTAATGAGACTGTCGACATACGGCGTTACTCCATTTATTAGGTATGTTAGGGGTGAATCAAGTGTGCCACGCACCCCAGTAACAAGCAATTTTGCGGCTCCAAAAAGACCTCAAAGCCAGCCCAAAAGGCAAACCGGAAAAGTGCATTGTAAGCGCTTGATTTGTATGAAACCTACAAATAACCCAGGTTACTTTCTCGTATCGTTTCACAGTATTTGCCAACTGCCCAAGGGCCGTCTAAGTATCGTAAACAACTAGAAAAGCACCACAGAGCTTCCAAAGGAGCAAGCAACCTTGACCAACGCTGTAACAACCGCAGACTTCGTGATTGTCGATATTCAGGCAAACACCAAAGAAGAGGCAACTCGCCAACTAGCCGAACGCCTCAAAGCTGCAGGTCGCATCACCGAGATCGAGGGCTATCTAGCCGCGGTCGCAAAGCGCGAAGAGCATTTCCCAACTGGCATCGAGGGCGGCATTGCCATTCCTCACGCTCAAAGCGACCTCGTTGTCGTTCCGTCAGTAGCCGTTGCAACATCATCCACAGGCATTGATTTTGGCGCGGATGACGGCCCATCGAACCTAATCTTTTTGATCGCCGCACCGGCATCCGGTGAAAACGCGCATCTAGAAATTTTGGCTGCACTTGCTCGCAAAGTAATGAATGAAGAATTCTGCGACGCACTTCGTGCCGAGAAAGATCCTGCAGCAATTGCAGCAACCGTAACACGAGAGGTACAAAAATAATGGCAAAGATCGTGGCAGTTACAAGCTGCATCACTGGCATCGCCCACACCTACATGGCCGCCGAAGCTCT
>JBEGOY010000038.1:0-3920 GCA_041181745.1 Actinomycetota bacterium
TCATTGGTTTTCAGCGCAGCTTTGGTTCACCTTTGCAAATTGGTTATGCTAACCGTCAGCGTTTTTGGGAGCCGTGCTTCTGGGGCATCAACACCACGCCAAACGCTCGCAAGATGATTCGCGATGCTTATGAACTTGAGCAAAAGCTAACCGACATCAAAGCAACCGACGACTACTTTATGGAAGAAGCTTGGCGTGAGAATGCCAACGACCTGACCTTCCAGATCATTCCATCGAACGCAATCATCGGCAAGGGCACAGTTGGCCCAGACAGCAAGACCGCCTTCTATCAGTTTGGTTCAAGCGGCAACGTTGATGAATTCAAGGGCAAGGTTGTGCAGCACGGCGTTGGCAAGAAGCCAAGCCTTAAAGTGCGCACCCTGCGTGCGGCTCGCAAGATAGAAGCTGCATTGCCTACCGAAATTCGCAACCGTGCGCGCTTGGTGGTTGACGCATCGGGCATCACCGGTTTTCTAACCGGCAGCAGCTCAAAGAGTGACAACATGGTTCGCCAAAACGCTTTGAAGAACATCGTGAAGACCGCACAGATTTCTGGCGCGGCACCAAAAATGGCGGCAATGGTTTCGCAGTTTGAAGCCGAGTACCGCCCAACCCCGCAAGAGCGCAACAACATCGAGGCCGCTCGCACCTTTAGCTACTACGCAACTCGCGAACACAAAGAGACCCTTGATCTTGCTTGGTGGCACCGCCCGTTCCCGGGCAACTTTGGTGACTGGCTAAGCCCATTGGTTTTTGCCAGCTACACCGACAAGCGAATTTTGTTTCAGTCGCCAACCGCAGTGGCAACTCACAAGCACCTAATCTCACTTGGTTCAATCGGTCGCTTTATCAAGGGCAACTCGGTTGTGGTTGGCACTGGCATTTCTTCGGATGAAATTTCGCTGAACCCGAAGGCAAAATATATTTCTGTGCGTGGCCCGGTTACAGCACGCGTGCTTCGCGAATCAGGTGGCCCAAACGTTGAATCATTCGGTGACCCGGGCGTAATTCTTTCTCGAATCATTCCGGTTGTGCGCCCGCAAAAAACAAATGGTCGCACTGCGTTTGTTCGTCACTTCTCGCACAAGCAAATTCCAATGATTTTGAACGACAACATGGATGAACTAGACGTGTTGATGAGTCACCCGGAATCAATCACCGAGTTCGTCACCAAGTTGAATCAATACGACAACGTTGTGACTTCGGCAATGCACGTGTTCATCACATGCCAGAGTTATGGAATTCCTTGTGCCCTGGTTACCTTCGACGGTTTTGTTGAGAACGTTCACGGCAACGGAATTAAGTACGGCGACTACGCCCTTGGTGCTGGTTTGGAGCGCGTTGACCCAGTGCCAGTTTCTTTGAACCTAACCACCGTGAACTTCGACAACATTATGCGCGACGATAAGGTCTCTGAAGCTAAAAAGGATGAAGTGATTGAGGCCGTAAAACTAGGTCTTGCTCAGTTCGACAAGTAGCCTTTATTTATGCGCACAATCGCCAAGCACCTGTTAGCTGCTTTTAGGGAGCTATTCCCAAAGGGCAAACACAGTTGGGTGCTGGCTGGCATGGTTTTGTTAGCCGCGATTATCCCGGTGAGTGAGCTTTTAGTCGCCAAGATTTTCTCGACCATGATCATTCACATTCAGAGCTACCCACCGGCTCGGGTTATTGAGCATGTTGCTGCCTTTGTTGGCCTTTTTGGCGTCACCCGAACCGCGCACTATTTGCAGAAGACCTACAAGGTTCGCGTTTTTGACAAAGCGTTTTTGGCCACCGGCAAGGTGCGCAGCAAGATGAAAGAGTCTTGGGAATGGGCGTTGGCTTTTGAACTAACCACCATTTTGAGTGCGCTAACCAACTTGGCCGTTTTCGTGATCTTTTTCGCCGTGCTCAGCTGGCAATACGGCATCATCAATCTGATAGTTCTGATGATTTCGTTGCAGATAATTGGTTCGATTTTTAAGCGTCAAATAGTGACCCAGGCCGAGTTTGTCACAAAGCGCAAAGCGAAAGAACATGTGGAAGCCGCTGAGCGAGTGGGCGCCCGCGTAAAAAGTGGCGAGATTGGCACTCTATTCTCAAGCGGCGGTTTGGTGCTGTTGCTGGGGTCACTGGTAGTGCTAGCCATGAATGGCCTGATTGACCCGGCAAGCGGCATTGTGCTGTTCTTGGGTTCACGCATGCAAAACAGCACGATCTCACAGATCTCGGCCGGTTTGATGCGCTTTGCCCGGGCCAACGCCAACAACCAGCAGGCTTAGGCGGCTATCCGTGATTCAGCTAACCATCGGCTACTCAACCCTCTTTGACCGCCTGCACAACATAGTTTTGCCAGAGCTGCGCGGTGATCGCGAGATTTTGATCATTGTGCAGGGCACCCCCGCAGAGGGCCGTGACATCTATGACAATGAGACCCCGCACCCGGTTGCAGAGCACCTTCAGCGCAGCGATGTGCGCGTTATTTGGCTTGATTCGCGCGGCGTTGCCAAGAGCCGCAACGAGGCCCTGAGGCAGGCCCGTGGCAAGTACCTGATCTTTGCTGACGACGACATTATTTTTGCCGAGGATGGCCTTGCCACCGCTCTGGCCCACTTTGAAGCAAACCCAGGTACGGCATTTATTTTGGGTGCCGCCGTGGATGAGAAAGGTCGCTTGCGCAAGCGGTATCCGCGCCAGGTAACTACGCTGACTAAATTCAACAGTGCCAAAGCGGCAACCTATGAAATGTTGGTTCGCGTGGATGAGAGCCGATGCGCTGGGGTTTTCTTTGACGAAAATTTTGGCGCCGGTGCGGTTAATTACCTTGGTGACGAATACATCTTCATTGCCGACCTAATCGATAAAAAACTCAAGTGTGAATTCTTGCCGGTGGTTTTGGCGCAACACCCAACAGATTCTTCAGGTTCGGGTTGGGGCACCGAGCGAGATGTAATCGCCCGATCAAAAATCTTTACCCGCATATTCGGTGCCGGCCCAGCAGTTGCAATTCGCGCTGGCTTTGCTCTACGTCACTTGGCGCGCATTCGCAGCCCGAGACTGATCGCCAAATTTATCCTTGGTAAATAAAGTCAAATAAACGTAAATAAAAAAGTGCCCGAGCCGAAGCCCGGGCACTTTTTAGTTGAAACTAAATTACGCAGCCTTGTTGCCGATGCCCTTTGCAACTAGCACTAGAAGTGCAGTCACAACGGTACCGATTAGCAGAGCCAAGATGTAAGTTAGTGGGTTGCTCACAAGTGGGAACACGAAGATACCACCGTGAGGAGCGCGAAGCTCGTTGCCGAAGATTGCTACTAGAGCACCAGTTAGACCAGAACCAATCATGATTGATGGAATAACGCGTAGTGGGTCAGCAGCTGCGAAAGGAATCGCACCTTCAGAAATGAATGATGCACCTAGCAACCATGCAGCCTTACCGTTTTCTTGCTCTGACTCAGAGAATGCACTCTTGCGCAGAACAGTTGCAAGTGCAAGACCTAGTGGAGGAGTCATACCTGCAGCCATAACGATAGCCATTACCTGGAACTGAACAGCAGTTGTTGCAGCACCTGCAGCAGCAAGACCAGTCACAGCGAATGTGTAAGCAACCTTGTTTACTGGGCCACCCATGTCGAATGCCATCATTAGGCCAAGGATGATTCCTAGAACAACTAGTGAGCCAGTGCTTAGGCCGCCCAACCAGCTGTTAAGGCCAGTCATTAGGCCACCGATTGGAACCTTAAGAACTAGAACCATAGCGAAACCAGCAATTATCGAACCAATTAGAGGAATCACAACTACAGGCATGATTGGCTTAATCCAGTTAGCTACAGGCCAACGAGATACCCATAGAGCAACGAAACCGGCGATGAAACCACCGATGATCGCGCCAAGGAATCCGGTGCCGGTGCCAAGTGGGTTGCCGTCTAGACCGGTTG
>JBEGOY010000039.1:0-5196 GCA_041181745.1 Actinomycetota bacterium
TTCTTGAAGTCTTTCTTTGGCACGATGCCCATCATGCGCTCTTGAGATTCACTCATCAGAATTTCTTCTGGGGTCAATGACTCATCGCGCTTTAGAACATCTTGCAATTGCACGCGCATGCCGGCGCCACCATTTGAGGCAAGCTCTGATGTTGCACAGCTAATGCCCGCACCACCAAGGTCTTGAATGCCGGCAACAACCTGCGCAGCATAAAGCTCTAGACAGCATTCGATAAGAACCTTCTCGGCGAATGGGTCGCCAACCTGCACAGCTGGGCGCTTTGCCGGGCCGGTGCTGTCGAAGGTTTCAGAGGCAAGAACACTCACGCCACCAATGCCATCGGCACCGGTGCGAGCACCAAAAAGAATCACTAGGTCGCCAGGGTTTGAAGCCTTGGCAAGCTTTAGGTCTTCGTGACGCAGTGCGCCAACCGACAGTGCGTTGACCAGTGGGTTGCCCTGGTAAACCTTGTCGAAAACTGTCTCGCCACCAATGTTTGGCAGGCCAAGGCAGTTGCCATAGAAGCTGATGCCGTCAACCACACCGTGCACAACACGTGCGGTGTCTGGGTTTGAAGGCTCACCAAAACGAAGCTGATCCATCACTGCAATTGGGCGGGCACCCATGGTCAAAATGTCACGAACGATTCCGCCAACACCGGTTGCTGCACCTTGAAAAGGCTCGATGTATGAAGGGTGGTTGTGTGATTCAACCTTGAATGTAACCGCCCAGCCCTCACCAATGTCAACCACACCGGCGTTCTCGCCCATGCCAACCATTAGGTTCTTGTTCATCTCTGGGGTTACTTTTTCGCCAAACTGACGAAGGTAAATCTTTGATGATTTGTAAGAGCAGTGCTCTGACCACATCACCGAATACATTGCAAGCTCAGACGATGATGGGCGACGACCAAGAATTTCGCGAATGCGGTTGTATTCGTCGTCTTTTAGACCAAGTGCTGCATATGGCTGCTCTTTATCTGGGGTAGCAAACGCATTTGCTGTGGTGTCAACGCCAGAAGGCACCAGTTGCTTCTTTTTGAATAGTGCCATTATGCGTTCACCGTTGCCTTCAAAACCGATGTGAAAAATTTGAGACCGTCAACACCACTGCGCATTGCTGTGGATGTGTCTGGGCCGAAGCCTGGTTCAACCGCGTGCTCAGGGTGAGGCATCAGACCAACAACGTTGCCACGCTCGTTGCGCAAACCGGCGATGTCGTTCATTGAACCGTTTGGGTTTACCTCTTTATAGCGGAATGCAATTAGGCCTTCGCCCTCAAGACGCTTGAGTGTTTCGTCGGTGGCGATGTAACCGCCCTCACCGTTCTTTAGCGGAATGGTGATTTCTTGGTTTAGTTCAAAGTCGTTGGTCCAGGCGGTGGTGTTTGATTCAACGGTTAGTTTTTGATCGCGGCAAATAAAGTGCTGGTGCTCGTTGCGAATTAGACCGCCTGGCAGCAAGTGGCTTTCAACTAGAACCTGAAAGCCATTGCAAATGCCAAGCACCGGCAAGCCACCGTTTGCTGCTTTGATGATGCTTTCCATGACTGGGGCCTGAGCGGCGATAGCGCCACAGCGCAGGTAGTCGCCATAGCTGAACCCACCAGGCAGAACTACTGCATCAACTTTGTGCAAGTTGGTGTCTGCGTGCCAGAGGCTCACTGCCTCGCCGCCGGCTAGGCGAACAGCTCGGGCCGCATCGCGGTCATCCAAGGTGCCAGGAAAAGTAACTACGCCGATCTTCATGCGCCGGCCCTTAGTTCTCTGAAGAGATTTTTACAACGTCTTCGATGACGCCGTTTGAAAGGAAGCCTTCGCCGATTTCGCGGGCCTCGGCCAGGTCTTTGTCGGTGATTGGGCGGTCAAAGTGAAGCTCAATTCGCTTGCCAATGCGAACCGCGGTGATGTCTTTGTGGCCCTTGCGGTGAAGCGCGTTGTTCACAGATTTGCCGGCTGGGTCTAGCAAAACCTCTTTTGGCATGACTTCAACGATGATTTTTGGCATTTTCGCTCCAATTGCAAGGGGATTTGCCTTTATTTTAGCCGGTTGCGGGGTGATTAGCCGATTCTGCGCCAATTGGCCAATTATGTGCCTACTTAATGTGCAGCTGCGCCTGCAGCCCAGGTGAGATAACCGCCGTCGAGGTTGTTCACATTGGCGCCGTGAGCCTTAAGAATCTGCGTTGCAATGTGACCACGCTGACCAACGCGACAGTAAACAATCACGTTTTCCATTTGGATTTCGTCTAGGCGATCGCGCAGTTCATCCACTGGAATGTTGATTGTGCCAGGGATGTTGCCGGCGCCATGCTCACCACCGGTGCGAATGTCGACCACCTGTGCGCCAGCAGCGCGAGCGGCTTCGAGTTGGTGCCATTGAATGCTTGGCGTGGTGCCGTTGAAAGTGTTGTTGCCCACGTAGCCCGCGATGTTGATTGCGTCTTTGGCCGAGCCGAATTGCGGGGCATAAGCCAGCTCGAGATCCATTAGGTCGTCGATAGTTAGACCGCCGTGCATAGCCGTTGCAATCACGTCGATGCGCTTGTCAACGCCGTCTTCACCGTGGGCCTGGGCGCCAATAATTTTGCCGGTTTCTGGGTCAAACAAAACCTTGATCGAAAGCATTTTGGCACCTGGGTAATAACCTGCGTGGTTGTTTGGGTGCACGTGAATAATCTGGTGTTTGATGCCCTGCTCAATTGCAGCGCGCTCGGTAAGACCGGTGAAGCCAGCGGCTAAACCAAATGCCCCGATGATGATTGAGCCAGTTGAAGCGTGCGCTTTCACATTGCGACCGGCGATAACGTCGGCAACCAAACGACCGTGGCGGTTAGCGAGGTTGGCCAAAGGAATAAGGGTTTGATTGCCAGTTAGTTGACCATGCTTTTCAACTGCGTCACCGGCAGCAAAAATATCTGGGTCGCTGGTGCGCTGTTGGTCGTCAACCCAAAGACCACCGGTTTCACCAATCTTTAGGCCGGCAGCCTTTGCAAGTGAGTTGTCTGGTTCAACACCCGCCGCGGTGAACACAACGCCGGCTTCAATTTTGCGACCGTCTTTCAACACAACGTGAGTTGCAGTTAAGTGATCTGCTTCGGCGTTGAGTTCAATTTGCACGCCGTGCTTTTCAAGACGTGCATGCAGTGGCTGAATCATCTCTGGGTCAAACTGACTCAAGATGCTGTTGCTGCGCTGAATTATTGTCACGGGAATATCCATGTGGCGAATGTTTTCGGCAAGTTCGATGCCGATAAAACCCGCACCAAAAATTACTGCAGATTTGTGCTCTGCATTTAGCAGCGCTGCTTTCACAGTGTCGGCGTCGGTTACGTTGCGAAGTGAAAGTGCGCGTTCAATGCCTGGGATGTTGAGTGTGCGTGGGCGTGCACCGGTTGAGATCACCAGTTTGTCGTAGTTGTCAACGTGCTCTGCGCCGGTTGCAAGATTTTTGACGGTGACAGTTTTGGCCGCACGATCAATCGAGGTAACCATCGATTGCACATTTGCCTTGATGCGGAATCGCCTCCAGAGTGCCTGCGGAGTCTGCAACAGCAAGGTGTCACGCTTTGAAATTACGTCACTCACAAAATAAGGCAGACCGCAGTTGGCATAGCTAACGTGCTCGCTCATCTCATAAACGGTGATTTCGGCGTGCTCGTCTAGTCGGCGCAAGCGTGCAGCCGCAGACATGCCGCCGGCAACGCCACCAATGATTACAACCTTCATGGGTACTCCTTATTACTGGCTATTAAGCCAAAGACATAAATGCTTTTTCAAGAGCCACGCGTTCTGCCTCGCCCTCTGGGTTATTGGCGCAGGCACGCATGCCGGTTGAAATGATGGTGAAGCCAGCTCGGGTAAGAGCAGTGGATGCTGCCGACAATTGATTCAATAATTCGGTGCAGTCTCGGCCTTCATCAAGCATCTTGACGATACCGCCAATTTGACCCTGCACGCGCATCAAGCGGTCACGGGCTGACTTTAGTTCTTGAGGGTCAAGTTGCATTTCTACTCCTAGGTAGTTGCGCTTTTGGTATTTTTGAGTATACCCTAGGGGGTATAAGAAAGGAAGCGCTAATGTCTCGTTTCATCAAACTTCTGGCAGCTGGATTAATCGCAATCTTTGCTGTCGGTGCAACCAGTGCTTGTGCTCCGTTGCAACAGGTCGACATGACCCAGGTTGCTGCGGTTATTGATGTGCGCACCCCTGGCGAATGGGCCACCGGCCATCTAGACGGTGCCATCAACATAGATCTTGGGGGTGCAGATTTTGCATCCAAGGTAGATGCCCTTGATCACGCTGCCAACTACGTGGTTTATTGCCACTCTGGCAACCGTGCCGGGCAGGCAATCGATTACATGACAAACCACGGATTCACCGGTTCGCTTATCAACGCCGGCGGTGTAGTGGATGCATCCCAACTAACCAACATGAAAGTAGTGAATTAAATGTGCTCACCAGTAGCTTGCAGTAAATGCGGAAAAACAACTTGGACCGGCTGCGGCCAGCATGTAGACGAGGTAATGCGTCACGTGCCTAGATCTCAGCAGTGCCCTGGCCACGCCAACGACCCTAAAGAGCCAGGGCTATTTGCCCGCCTATTTGGCAAAAAGTAATTTTCAACTGGCAGCGCTTGCAGGTGCAGCGAGTAGTTAAAATGGAACGGTCCGCCCGATGTGGGGCCAAACCTTTCAATGACGAAAGCTGGTTATGCAAAACTTTGCGCTTAATGGCCCGGAATGGGCTCATTCTCTAAGCACTGCCGAATCGCTTGTGCCCCTGATTGGCCGCCTATATCGCGGCAACGGAGTGCTGCTCTCGGTGCACGGACGCCCGCTGATCAACCGCACCCCGATTGAGCTGCTCAAGGCAATGCGATTTGCACGTCACCGCGACGGGCAAACACTAGACATCAACCGGGTTGACGAATTGATTCGTCTGATTGCTTCTTTGGACTTGCCGCCAGCGGAAATCAACGTGGCTGGGCTGTTGGCCAAGCATGCCCAATCGGGCAAGGCTCTCGATGCTAGTGTTCGCAAAGAGTTGGCAAACATTCAGCCGAGTGACGAGGGCACACGTGATGTTGTGCTTTATGGCTTTGGTCGCATTGGTCGTCAAGTGGCTCGAATTTTGTTGGCCCAGGATGCCGGAAACCGTGGCCTAAAGGTTCGCGCAATCGTGGTGCGCAACGGTG
>JBEGOY010000040.1:0-2948 GCA_041181745.1 Actinomycetota bacterium
CAGCATCGTTTGAGATGTTGCGCTATCTAACCGAACGCCTGCCAATCATGACCGTGCCCAAGTGGGTCAATGTTCGAATTCAACCGATTGCAATTCGAGATGTCTTGCGTTACTTGGTGGGAGCAGCCGCATTGCCGGCAACCATTTCTGACGCATTTGATATTGGTGGGCCCGAGGTTTTCACCTATAAAGAGATGATGCAGCAATACGCAGAGGCTGCCGGGCTTCGTCGCAGAATCATCATTCCTGTTCCGGTGCTAACCCCAAGATTGTCTAGTGGCTGGGTAGGTCTAGTGACTCCTGTGCCATACACGCTTGCAAAGCGCTTAGTCGCCAGCCTAAAAAACGAAGTAGTTGCTGGGGATGACCGCATCCGTGGTTTGATTGCCGACCCGACCGGCGGGCTGACCCCTTTTAAACGTGCGGTGCAGCTAGCACTAACCAAGATCAAAGATGCACGAGTTGAAACTCGTTGGAGTGACGCTTCGGTTCCGGGAACACCATCTGAGCCGTTGCCGACAGACCCAGACTGGGCCGGTGGCACTTTGTATAAAGATGTTCGCGTAGTGCACAGCCCCGATGATGTTGAAACCGTATGGAAGCGCATCGAAAGTATTGGCGGTGACCACGGCTACTCGACGGCCACTTGGGCTTGGGAACTGCGCGGATTGGTTGATCGGATATTTGGTGGTGTTGGTTTGCGCCGCGGTCGCCGCGATCCAAACACGCTTCAAGTTGGCGACGCCGTGGATTTTTGGCGGGTCGAGGAATTGCATAAAAATCACATGCTGCGATTGCGGGCCGAAATGAAAATGCCGGGATTGGCCTGGCTTGAATTCGCAGTAGAACCTGACCCAGAATCAAATGGCTCGGTAGTGACTCAAGTAGCAATTTACGCACCTCGCGGCTTAATGGGGCACGCCTATTGGTGGTCGGTTTGGCCGATGCACGGCTTGGTCTTTCCGTCAATGGCCAGATACTGCGCACTTGGAAAGAAATAGCCTGATCGCCTAAATAGACTGGCTAAGTGAAGAAAACCACTTGGGCCGCAATTGCGCTTACGGCGGTTGCAGTTTCTTGGGGTGCGGCATTTGTGCTCATGAAAGACGCAATCAATGCGCAACCTTTCTATGATTTCTTGGCAATTCGTTTCACGATTGCTGCAGCGGTAATGATTGCCGTTCGCCCAAGAGTCTTTAAATCTTTCGATAAAACCTTGCTCAAACATGGCGTTCCCCTTGGTCTGATTCTTGCTTCTGGTTATGTCACCCAGACGATTGGTCTTGAACTTTCAACAGCCGCCATCACCGGCTTCATCACCGGGCTCTATGTAGTGCTCACGCCATTATTTGGCTGGCTGATCTTTCAGCAAAAGGTGGGCAAACAACTTATTTGGGGTGTGGCACTGGCAACAGTTGCATTGGCGCTAATTTCTATCAACGGTGTGAATTTTGAAGTTGGCCAACTTTGGGTTGTGCTCTGTGCCGTGTTGTTTGCCGCGCACATTGTTGGGCTCGGAGTCTGGAGTCCAGGCAAAGACGTCTACGCGCTTACGCTGGTTCAGCTCTTAGTGGTTGGTGCAGTCAGCTGGTTTGGGGCCTTCACCGATGGCGCCTATCAATCACCACCTGATGGCGCAGGCTGGTTTGCCGTGCTGTTCACCGCGGTGTTCTCAACCGCCATCGCCTTCTTGGTGCAGACCTGGGCCCAATCGATTATGGACGCCTCGAGAGTGGCAATTTTGTTGACCAGCGAGGTTGTTTGGGCGGCCTTGATTGCTGTGCTAATCGGCCAAGAGTCACTTGCCTTCAAGACCGTGATTGGCGGTGCCATCATGATTGCAGCGATGCTGATCGTAGAGTGGCCAACAAAAGAGGTGCGGGAAGAACTTATCCAGCCGCGCTTGTTAGACTAATAGGCGTTGCCGTTTGGCATCACGGGCCTCTAGCTCAGTTGGTTAGAGCATCGGACTTTTAATCCGAGGGTCGTGGGTTCGATCCCCACGGGGCCTACGAGAACCTCATCCTCCACGATGGGGTTCTTTTATTTAACCGACTTTGTGTCTAACGACTTGTCTTTTGGCAGAAATAGCGACGTGGTGAAAATGTATGCGCCGAGCAGCACACCTATCCAAAGGGTGATATTTAGAGGCGCCAGGGATGAAACCCAGCCGATCACCGCCGGCCCACCAAGCATGGCCGCGTAGCAAAGGCCAAAAACAATCGCCATGTTTCGACCGGCGTGAGTTTCTGCGCCGACTGAAGCCGAGTAGGCAAAAATTTGTGGCACCACTGCCGAGATGCCCAGCCCAGCAATTAGCCAGCCGACGATAGAAATTGCGAAGACAGACTGGGTGATGGCAAAGGCAACACCTATTGCGGCCAACGCCGAACCATACTTGATTACCGCGATGCGCCCAACGCGAGACACAACTTTGTCAGCCACGAATCTAAAGCTAGCCATGGCCGCTGAAAAAACAGTCACCGAGATTGCCGCCTGAGATGCGCTTACCTTAAGAATGCCTACCGAGAAGAGAGCAGACCAATCTAAGCCAACGCCTTCAATAAGAGCACCTGAGCCTGCCATGATTCCGAGCGCGATGACGAGTTTTAGGTATGGGCGATTTGCTTCATTCTGCAATTTGATTTGAGCTTTGAGTTCTTTTGTGCTCAGCGAATTCTCTACCGATTTGCCCTGCTGCACATTCGACAAGAACCAACTGTTGGCTACTAGCACCATCAAAAGCCCCATTACTCCGACGGTGGCCAAAGTTACGAACATGGGCCAACCTGCCGCAAGTGCTGCGGCACCCAAAGTGGCGCCAATCACGCAACCAATTGACCAATATGCGTGAAAGGCACTGAAGATAGGTCGGCCGTAGCGTTTTTCAAGTTCCACCGCTTGGGCATTCATCGAAACATCGGTGGCACTCAAAAAGAAACCAAATG
>JBEGOY010000041.1:0-74764 GCA_041181745.1 Actinomycetota bacterium
TGGTGACCCCAACGGGATTCGAACCCGTGCTACTGCCGTGAAAGGGCAGCGTCCTAGGCCACTAAACGATGGGGCCTACAAAGAGATACTTCATAGCACCAAGGGTCAAGAATAGTCGCTCCGTGGCTTTATTGCCAACCCGTGTTAGTTTCGAATATATGAGCATCCGCATTTCACGCCTATTGATTGCCGTTACGGCGGTCGGTGGCATGGTGCTAACCGCAGTCGCGGTGTCACCATCGTGGGCTCGACCTAGCTATCCGTCGGCAGCTGAAGTGGCTGCCGCTCGCGGAAACGTGACCGCCAAGAAGGCCATGATCGCGCGCATTGAAGCCGTTATTGCCGAACAGGCCAAAGCTGCTGACGCCGCAGCAAAGGTGGCTCAGATTAAGGGCGAGACCTTTAATCAGGCGCAAGATCAGGTAGATGCCATGACCGCAAAGGTAAATGCTCTGCAGAGCCAGGCCGATGCAGCAACAGCCAAAGCCGATGCCGCTAAGAAAGAATTAGGCCAAATCGCTGCCCAGATGTATCGTGACGGTTCAAGTGGCACCTCAATGAACCTGTTTTTGAATTCGGGCAAAGCCGAGGATCTTTTGTATCAATTGGGGGCACAAGAAAAAGTCGCTCAGCAAAGCAACACAATTTATAACGCGGCAATTATCAAGCAGAACTATGCGCAATCGGTTTCAGACGAACTTGCGGTAGCTAAGAAAGAGCTGGCCTCTCGTGCCGCGGTTGCCAAGGCTGCATTTGTGGATGCAACCAACGCCGCCAACGAGGTTCAGGCGATTGTTGATGAAAGCGAACGCAAAAACAAAATTGCTTATGCGCAGCTGGCCGAATTGAAAAACACGGCAGCCGATCTTGAGCGTCAGCGTGCCGAAGGCCTTGCAGCCGAGGCGCGTCAGAACGCCGGAACTTCTATGCCGGTGGCACCTGAGCTCTATAGCGTTGGCCCAGCAAACGATGCCAAGGTTGCCACGGCACTTGCGTATGCAAAAGAACAGCTCGGTGAGCGATATGTGCTTGGCGGCATGGGCCCAGATGTTTGGGACTGTTCCGGAATCACCAAAGCTGCATATGCAGCTGCCGGAATTTACATTGGCACCCACTCTGCGACAAACCAGTTCAACACTTTGGCTCAAGCTCGCAAGTTGATTCCGCTAACCGAAGCTGTGACCGGCGACCTGATGTGGTACTCGCAAGAGAGTGCATTCAACGGAGACAAATATCACGTGGTGATCTTTCTTGGCGGCGGCATGATGCTTGAAGCACCGAACCCTGCTCGCACAGTGCGCATTGTTCCATTGCGCTACGGTGAACTATTTCCTTATGCGGGTCGCCCAAGCGCCTAGCTAAAACTTAACTAAAAAACCCCAACCTAAATTGGTTGGGGTTTTTTATTTCAAAACTCTTAGTGCTTGTAGCGCTCGAAACTTTCAGCAATCAGCTTCTCGGCAACATCCTTGCCAGCCCACTCGCCAACCTTGACCCACTTCTTTGGCTCAAGGTCTTTGTAGTGCTCAAAGAAATGCTTGATCTCGTCTTTGGTCTGCTGCGGAACATCATTGATGTCCTGAATGTGTGACCAACGAGGGTCTTTGGTTGGCACGCAAACCAACTTCTCGTCAATGCCGCCATCATCTTCCATTGGCAAAACGCCAACTGGGCGAACATCCACAACCACACCTGGGAATACCGGGAACTCAAGCAGCACCAACGCGTCTAGCGGGTCGCCGTCGCCACCGAGAGTCTTGTCGAAGTATCCGTAGTCAACTGGGTAGACAAAAGGAGTAAACAGAACGCGGTCTAGGTGCACGCGGCCGGTCTCGTGGTCGACTTCATACTTGTTGCGGCTTCCGCGAGGAATCTCGATAACTACTTCGTATCCCATGGTTCTCCTAAATAGAGTTGAGGCGAGAGTTCACTCGCACGACTACTAAAAGGTTACCGAAAAGAGCAGCCATGCCAGACCGCCCAAGACTCACACCGGCCATCGCCGATGTGCGTCGTGCTGTGCGAGAAACTTTGGATGCCTGCGGCCTGAATGCCGACGAATTAGTTTTAGTTGCGTGCAGCGGGGGTGCCGACAGTTTGGCTTTGGCAGCCGCAACAGCATTTGAAGCCGAACGACTTGGCTTGCGCGCCGGTGCCGTGGTTGTTGATCACCAGATGCAGCTCGGCTCGGCGCAGGTGGCGGCAACGGTAGCTGGCAGATTGAAAACTTTGGGTCTTGACCCGGTTGTGATTGAGAGAGTTGAAGTTGGCAACCAGGGTGGGCCAGAGGCCGCGGCTCGTGACGCACGTTATGCAGCAATTGGTGCTGCGGCGGCTCGGTTGAATGCTTCAAAGGTTTTGCTGGGCCACACGCTTAACGATCAAGCCGAAACTGTGCTGCTTGGTTTGGCCCGAGGTTCGGGCGCTCGTTCTTTGAATGGCATGGCCGCGGCAAGTGGCATTTATCTGCGACCGTTGCTTGGCATCACACGCTCAACCACCGAAAGCTTTTGCACCGATAGCGGTTTAGAAGTTTGGCATGACCCAATGAACGCCGATCAAAAATTCAGCCGAGTTCGGGTGCGCAGTAATTTGCTGCCCGCGCTTGAAACCGAACTTGGCCCCGGGGTTGCCGAGGCACTCGCTCGCACCGCCGAACAACTTCGCGAAGACGACGAGGTGCTAACTCAACTCTCTAATCAGGCCTTTGATGCCGTCGCGCAAATCAAGGCCACTCAAATTGACTTGAACATCGAGGCTTTCAAGAACCTGCCTTTGGCCATTCGCCATCGAGTTGTGCAGCTGGCCGCTCAAAAGCTTGACGCTCCCATGCTTGCGCGAGTGCACATCCGAGGGGTTGACGAGCTTGTGGATAGCTGGCACGGACAAAAACCGCTCACCCTGCCAGGCATTAGAGTTGAACGCACGGGCGACCAAATTGCCCTCAAGACCACAAAAACCCTTAAGCCAGGAGCCTGCTGAGTGGACCTCTCGAAGGTAGAAAACCAAATCACCAAGGTGCTCGTCACCGAAGAGCAGATTTCAGCCAAAGTTGTTGAACTAGCTGCCGCAATAGATAAGAAGTATGCAGGCAAAGAAGTCTTGCTAGTCGGCGTGCTCAAGGGTGCCGTCATGTTTATGGCCGACCTGTCGCGAGCGCTGCAGATTCCGGTGCAGATGGACTGGATGGCGGTTTCGAGCTATGGCTCTGGCACCGTTTCATCGGGAGTGGTTCGAATTCTTAAAGACTTGGATGCTGACGTGCTGGGCCGTCACGTTGTGATTGTTGAAGACATCATCGATTCTGGGCTTACTTTGAGCTGGCTGGTAGGCAATCTTGAGGCTCGCGGGGCAGCATCGGTTGAGGTAGTTGCACTTCTTCGCAAACCTGCTGCGGCAAAGGTGGAAGTAAATGTCACTCTTGTTGGTTTTGATATTCCGAACGAGTTTGTAGTTGGGTATGGCCTTGACTACAACGAAAATTACCGCACGCTCAAAGGCGTTGCAGTGCTTTCACCGGCGGTTTACTCCTAGAAAGGAATGGGGCTAGTCCTCACTCATGAACCTGAAAAAAATCTTCGCGGGTCCATTTATCTGGATTTTTGTAGCCGTAATGGTGCTGCTCGTTGGCTCTTCAATGATCAGCGGCTCGGGCGTAAAGACCGTGGATACCGCCTATGGCCTAAACCTGATTGAAAGTGGCAAGGCCGCAAAGGTTGTTGTTCTTGGCACCGACCAGCGCGTTGACGTTCAGCTTGTGGTCAATGACCCTAAGTACGGCAACCACGTTCAGTTCTACTATGTGGCCGCGCGTGGTCCACAGGTGGTTGAGGCAATTGCCAATGCCCCAATCGTTGAGGGCTACAACGACGACGTGCAGAACACCCCTTGGTATCTGGCTCTGCTAGGCACACTGCTGCCGTTCATCATCATTGGTGCCATCTTCTGGTTCTTGATGGCGGGCATGCAGGGTGGCAACAGCAAGGTGATGAACTTTGGCAAGTCACGAGCCAAGTTGGTTAACAAAGAACAGTCAACCGTGACCTTTGCAGATGTTGCCGGTGCCGATGAGGCACTAGAAGAACTTCAAGAAATCAAAGAGTTCCTAAAAGAGCCACAGAAGTTCCAAGCCGTCGGCGCAAAGATTCCTCGCGGTGTGCTTTTGTATGGCCCTCCGGGCACCGGAAAAACTTTGGTAGCCAAGGCAGTTGCCGGTGAAGCAGGGGTTCCTTTTTTCTCAATCTCTGGTTCTGACTTTGTTGAAATGTTTGTTGGTGTTGGTGCCTCTCGCGTGCGCGATCTTTTTGATCAGGCCAAGCAGGCTGCGCCGGCAATCATCTTTGTTGATGAGATCGATGCTGTTGGTCGTCACCGTGGCGCAGGCATCGGCGGCGGCAACGACGAGCGTGAGCAAACTCTTAACCAGTTGTTGGTTGAGATGGATGGTTTTGATTCAAAGACCAACGTAATTTTGATTGCCGCTACCAACCGCCCTGACATTCTTGACCCGGCCTTGTTGCGCCCTGGTCGTTTTGATCGTCAGATTGGTGTTGGCGCGCCAGACCTTTTGGGTCGCGAGCAAATTCTTAAGGTTCACTCAAAGGGCAAGCCAATTGCTGCCGATGTTGACATGGCAAGTGTCGCTCGTCGCACTCCAGGTTTTACCGGTGCAGATTTGGCCAACGTTTTGAACGAAGCCGCGTTGTTGACAGCACGTCAAGACGAAAAAGAAATTACCGCTTCAACTTTGGATGAAGCGATCGACCGAGTAATCGGTGGCCCACAAAAGAAGTCACGTTTGATGCAAGACCGCGAGCGTTTGAACACCGCATATCACGAAGCCGGTCACGCACTCGTTGCCGCGTCACTCAACCACAGCGACCCGGTATCCAAGGTGACAATTTTGCCTCGCGGTCGCGCATTGGGTTACACAATGGTATTGCCGCTCGAAGATCGATACAGCGTTTCTCGCAACCAGTTGCTTGACCAAATTGCATATGCAATGGGTGGCCGTGTTGCCGAAGAAATTGTTTTTCACGACCCAACCACTGGAGCGTCTAACGACTTTGAAAAAGCAACTTCGATTGCTCGCCAAATGGTCACCCAATATGGCTTTAGCGCCAAACTAGGTTCGGTTTCGTTTGGCAACGGCGGTGAAGTTTTCATCGGTCGCGACATGGCGCAGGCTCGTGAATATTCAGAGGCAACCGCGCAGCAGATTGACGCCGAAATTCAGGCAATTCTTGATGCCGCACACGACGAGGCATACAAGGCGCTAAACCAGAACCGCGACGTGCTAGACGCCTTGGCTAAAGAACTAATGGAGCGTGAGACACTTCAGGCAGAAGACATTGCTCGCATTTTCAAGCCGGTCAAAAAGTTGCCTCAGCGCCCGCAGTGGTTGTCTAAGAAGACTCGTCCGGTCTCAAAGCAGGGCCCAATCGCGATTCCGGTAAAGGGTTCGTCGGCAGCAAAGGCTAAGGCTCGCGCCGCCGCAGATGCCGCAGAGCAGACCAAGCCAACTCGCAAGCCAGCTGTTCGCAAGACAGCTGCGCCAAAGAGTGCGGCTAAGCCAACAGCGCGCAAAACAACAACTCGCAAGCCAAAGGCTTAGTTAACTGTGATTGATTCAGAGCGCGTAAAGGCTGCGGTGGTCGAACTTTTGTTGGCCATCGGTGAAGACCCAACGCGTTCTGAATTAGTCACCACTCCAGAAAAAGTTGCCGCTGCTTACGGTGAATTTTTCAAGGGCATTGGTGTTGACGCTCGAGATGCAGTTAGTGACACATTTGAGGCAGAGCACAACGACGTTGTGATTTTAAAAGACATCGAATTTGTTTCGATGTGTGAGCATCACCTATTGCCGTTTACCGGCATTGCACACATTGCCTATTTGCCAAGCGATCGTGTGGTTGGTTTAGGCCGGTTGCCAAAACTGGTTGAGATTGTTGCAGCCCGACCACAACTGCAAGAAAACCTAACCGCACAAATAGCCGATGCACTCGAAGAGGGGCTGGGCACCAAAGGCGTGGTTGTGGTTATTGAGGCACGTCACCACTGCGTGGTTTCGCGCGGTGCTCGTCAACCAGAAGCAAACACCGTGACCATGGCTAGTCGAGGCTGCTATGCCGAACCTGCTGCGCGTGCAGAAGTTATGGGCCTCATTTCTAAATGAGTAGTTTTCACCGACCGCTGATCATGGGTGTGCTTAATGTCACTCCAGATTCATTCAGCGATGGCGGTCAATTCAATTCTGTTGCGGCCGCACTTGATCACGCCAGATTGCTGATTATGGGCGGCGCAAACATTATTGATGTTGGCGGTGAATCAACAAGACCAGGTGCCGCGCAAGTTTCGGCAGAAGTTGAACAAGAGCGCGTGCTGCCTGTGATTGCAGCAATAGTTGCAGAGCTGACCGACACCAAAAACACCTCGGTGCAAATCAGCATTGACACCATGAACGCCTCAACCGCAAAAGCGGCCATCGCCGCCGGTGCTCACATCATCAACGATGTTTCTGGTGGCCTTGCCGATGAGCAGATGTTGCACGTTGCTGCTGCGTCAAATGCAACTTTGGTGATTTCACACTGGCGAGGTTTTAGCAACACCATGGATTCACTGGCCGAGTATCAAAACGTTGCCGTTGAAGTTGCTGCGGAGTTGGCAGCTCGGGTTGCCGCTGCCGAGGCTGCAGGTGTTGCACGCAACAAGATCGTGATTGACCCGGGTTTGGGTTTCGCCAAAGACATGAAGCAAAACTGGCAATTGGTGGCTCGCCTAGACGAACTCGAAAAGCTGCAATTGCCCATTCTGGTTGGTGCCAGCCGCAAGCGATTCATAGCTGCCGCCTTAGATGCCGAGCTGGATGCCAGTGAAAGCGGGCAAATTGGCAACGAACGCCGCGATTTGGCGACCGCGGTGCTTACTGCCCTATTGATTCAGCGCAAACTTTGGGGCGTTCGGGTTCACAACGTGATTGCCACCAGCGACGCCATCGCCATGGTCGAGGCGCTGCAATCCGCAGGTGCACAGTAAGCCTTTTTATAAGGCAGAGTTAAGCCATGCACAAAATCAAACTGACTGGTCTGCGCGTTTTTGCGCACCATGGAGTTTTAGAGTTTGAGCGCACCGATGGCCAAGAGTTTTTCATTGATGCAACCGTTTGGTTGGATGCATCCGCGGCGGTGAAAGCCGACGACCTTGCTAAGACGGTTAACTACGGCACTCTCGCCGACATGATTGTGGCCAATGTGGCAAGCGAGCCGGTGGATTTGATTGAAACCTTGGCGCAACGATTGCTGACCATGGTGCTTAGTTTGTCAGCGCCGATCATCGAAGCAGAAATCACAGTTCATAAACCACACGCACCTATCGATCACGACTTTGCCGACGTGTCGGTAACCGTTGGAGCAACCAAGTAATGAGCGAACACGCAATTTTGGCTATCGGCGGCAATCTTGGCAAGCGTCGCAAAACTTTGCGTTCGGCATTAAAAGCTTTAGCCAGCACACCAGGCATAAAAAATGTTGTCTGTTCACCGTTTGTTGAATCAGATGCAATGACCGTGGATGGCGTAGACAGCACGAAGCCAAAATATTTGAACGGTGTTGTTTCAATCGAGACAACCTTGAAGGCAAAAGAATTGCTTGCCGAAATTCGTCGAATCGAAAATGAACATGGTCGCATTCGACTAGAGCCTTGGGGCTCACGAACTTTAGACATCGACATCATCACTTTTGGTTCAGAACTAAAAGTTTCAAAAGAGTTGACCATCCCACATCCACGTGCATCCGAGCGCGCGTTTGTTTTGGTGCCGTGGGCAATGCTTGAACCCGATGCAGTTTTGCCCGGCTATGGTCGAGTTGCCGAATTAGCCGAGCCAATCAAAGATCAGGTTTGGTTGGCCAAGTGAAACAAACACAAATTTGGACACTTTTAGGTTGGGGCATATCGGCAACAACCGCCGGTTATCTTTTGCCCAAGTTGATTGTTGCTAACGGTGGTTCCGTTCCAGTCACACCAATAAATGTCATCATCACCCTGTTGGTTATTGCAGTGGTTTTGATCTTGTTTGCAATTCCAGTTTTCAAATACAACCGCGCGCTCAAAAAATCCACGGGAACACCGGTAAAACGGGTTAACCCTTTTTATGCGGTTCGTTTGGTGGTGCTGGCAAAGGCAAACGCCATTGCCGCGGTGATTTTTGCCGGTTGGCACATTGGGCTGGTCTGGTTGCAAGCAACAGCACCGGTAATAACCGCAGCAATCTGGCAAAACGTTGCTGGCCTTATTGGCTCGCTGGCGATGTTGGTGGCGGGCGTTGTGGTTGAAAAGGCTTGTCGCATCAAGGATGACGGCAACGGTGGCCTGGGCAATGCCGGTAATGGCTCGTCAGAGGCGACCCCAGCTTGAACCAGGGAAGACTGACCGTTGGTGTCATTGGCGCCGGCCCAGTTGGTGTGGTTTTAGGTCAAGCCCTTGCCGCGGCCGGTCACGTTCTGGTTGGCATTGCTACCAGCGATGAGGCCAACCAAGAGCGCATCGATGCAATGCTGCCTTCGGTGCCGGTGGTTTCAGTGCCACAGATTATTGAGCAAGCCGATTTAGTTTTGCTTGCTATTCCAGCTAAAGAAATTGCAGCGATGGTTGGTGGCATTGCAGAAGCAAAACTTTGGCGGTCGGGTCAGTTGGTGGCACACACTGCTGGCGAACACGGATATTCGGTCTTGTCACCTGCTGCTTTGCAAGGAGTGATTCCACTTGCGATTCACCCGGCTATGTCATTCACCGGCACGTCAATTGATCTGGCTCAAATTCGTGAAAGTTATTTTGCCGTTTCGGCACCGAACGTTGCACTGCCGATTGCTCAGGCGTTGGTAATTGAAATGGGAGCCGAACCGATTGTGGTTGGCGAAGAAGATAGATCAACTTATTTTGAAGCCGTGTCGGTGGCCAGCAATTTCTCGGCACTGATTGTGAATCAAGCAATTGGTTTGCTCGAAGGCATTGGTGCCGAAAATGCGCGTGCAATTCTGGGGCCGCTGGTGCGCAGTTCAGTAGAACAAGCATTGGCCGATGGTCACAAGCCTCTTGACCCAGAGGAGTTTCTAAGTTGATTACCGTAAAAACCTGCGAGCAACTTAGCTCGGCGGTGAACGCTGCAAAAGCCGAGGGAAAGAAAATCGCTTTTGTGCCAACCATGGGTGCCCTGCACGAGGGTCACCTCTCGCTGGTTGCCGAAGCAAAAAAGCATGCTGACTTTGTAGTGGTTTCTATTTTTGTGAACCCGCTGCAATTCGGTGCTGGTGAAGATTTTGAAAAGTATCCGCGCACTATTGAGGCTGACTCAGCGTTGCTGAATGGCGCAGGCGCAGATCTTTTGTTCTTGCCAACTGTCAATGATGTTTATCAGGGCAATACCGAAATCACTCAGCACGCGGGGCGCATTGGCGCTCTCTATGAAGGCGCTGCACGCCCAGACCACTTTGACGGAATGCTTACCGTGGTTTCGCGCCTATTTGAATTAGTGCAACCAGACTTCGCTGTCTTTGGCGCCAAAGATGCCCAGCAGGTTTTCTTGGTTCGGCAAATGGCCGCCAAACAATTTGGCAACCTTCAAATTATTGAAGCCCCAACCCTGCGTGAGCCAAGCGGCCTGGCGCTATCAAGCCGCAATCGCTATTTGAGTCAGCACGAGCACGCGGTGGCTACCCAGATTTCGGCCGCCCTGCGCGTTGGTCATGCCACCGCCACCAGCCCATCCGCGGCCTTGGAATCGGCTAGAACCGTGATGCTCAAGGTGCCTGAGGCTAAACTTGACTACATTGCCTTGGTCGATGCCAATAGCTTTGAGGCCATTCAAGATGGTTTCAAGGGCCGGGCGCTAATGCTTATCGCAGCTGTGGTGGGCACAACCCGATTGATCGACAACATCGAAATCGTTTTTTAGGAGCACGTGCATGAGCACAGAACAACCAGTTTCTGGCAATGTCGAAGACATTGACCTAGAGCAAGATCTGCCAGAGCAGATTGCTGTTCGCCTTGCCAAGCGTGAACGCCTAAACGAACTAAACGATGCTTACCCAGTCAGCCTGCCAATCACTCACACCATTGACGGCGTGCGCGAGGCTTACCCAGACCTAGAGATTGACGTTGCTACCGGAGACAAGGTTGCTCTTGCTGGCCGAATTGTTTTTCAACGCAACACCGGCAAGCTTTGCTTTGCCACACTGCAGGCCGGTTCTGGTCAGCGCATTCAGGCAATGCTTTCGCTCGACAAGGTTGGCGAAGAGCAGCTTGAGGCATGGAAAGAACTTGTTGACCTTGGCGACCACGTGTTTGTTGCCGGTGAAGTCATCACTTCGAAGCGCGGCGAACTATCGATTCTTGCCGACGAATGGTTGATGGCTGCCAAGACCATTCGCCCGTTGCCAAACATGCACAACGAACTGGGCGAGGAATACCGCGTTCGTCACCGCTATGTTGACTTGATTGTTCGCGACCGCGCGCGCGAAGTTGTGCAAATTCGTTCAAAGGTAATGCAGTCACTGCGTCGCACTTTTGATGCGCAGCAGTTCATTGAAGTTGAAACTCCAATGCTGCAGACCATTCACGGTGGCGCTTCGGCCCGCCCATTCAAGACTCACTCAAACGCATTCGACACCGAGTTGTTCTTGCGCATTGCCCCAGAGCTTTTCCTGAAGCGTGCGGTGGTTGGTGGCATCGACCGGGTGTTCGAAATCAACCGCAACTTTAGAAACGAGGGTGCCGACCGCACTCACTCACCAGAGTTTGCAATGCTCGAGGCTTATCAGGCATACGGTGACTACAACTCAATCGCCGACCTAACTCAGCAGCTAATTCAAAATGCCGCCATGGATGTATTCGGCACTCACCAGGTTGAACTTGAGGGTGGCGAGATTAACGACCTAGGTGGCGAATGGCCACGCATTTCGATGTATGAATCGCTGAGCGAAGCTTGTGGTCAGTTGATCACCCCAGAGACCCCAATGGCAGATCTCAAAAAGTTGGCATCATCGGTTGAAATCGAAATCGATCACCCGCTGCCAGGCAAGTATGTTGAAGAACTTTGGGAGCACTTCGTCAAGGGCAACCTCGTGAACCCAACCTTCGTGATTGATTTTCCGGTAGACACTTCACCGCTTACTCGCGACCACCGCACTAAGGCCGGTGTCGTTGAGAAGTGGGATCTATACATCCGCGGTTATGAACAAGCGACCGGCTATTCAGAGTTGGTTGACCCAGTTATTCAGCGTGCGCGTTTTGTTGAGCAGGTTACTTTGGCTGCTGCCGGCGACCCAGAGGCTATGAAGCTCGACGAAGACTTCTTGAAGGCTCTTGAATTTGGCATGCCACCTTCGGGCGGCATGGGCATGGGCATTGACCGCCTATTGATGAGCCTTACCGGTCTGGGCATTCGCGAGACCATCATGTTCCCGTTAGTTAAGTAGGCATCATGAACTGGCAGATTCTTTGGGATTCCCTGTTGTCTTTTGTTCCGCCGGTTTTGGTTGGCGGCGTATTTTGGGTGATCATGCGTGGCATCCTTCGCGCGGATGCCACTGAGCGCAAGGTTTATGCCGAAATGGAAGCAGAGATGCGCGCCAAGCTGGGAAAGGCCGATTTACCCCTCAGCGAACAGCCGAATAAGAAGGCCAAGTAAGCACTTAACATCTTTATACCTGCCCTAGGAGTAAAGATGTTTGAGAAATTCACCGACAAAGCCCGTCGCGTTGTAGTGCTTGCCCAAGAAGAGGCCAAGCTGCTAAACCACAACTACATTGGCACCGAGCACATCTTGCTTGGTTTGATTCACGAAGGTGAAGGCGTTGCCGCCAAGGCCCTTGAGTCACTGGGCATCGACCTAAACTCTGTGCGCGAGCAGGTTCAAGAGATCATTGGCCAAGGCCAGCAGGCGCCAACCGGCCACATTCCATTTACTCCTCGAGCCAAAAAAGTTCTTGAGCTTTCACTTCGCGAAGCGTTGCAGTTGGGCCACTCATACATTGGCACCGAGCACCTATTGCTTGGTCTAATTCGCGAAGGCGAGGGAGTTGCTGCGCAGGTGCTCACCAAACTTGGCGCTGACACCAACCGCGTTCGCCAGCAAGTTATCCAGTTGCTTTCAGGTTTTCAGGGCAAAGAGACCGTTGCAGTTGGTGGCGACAACGGCGAGAAGCAAAAGGGCTCACAGATTCTTGACCAATTTGGTCGCAACCTAACTCAGGCAGCAGCCGACGGCAAGCTTGACCCAGTGATTGGTCGCGAACGCGAGATTGAACGCGTTATGCAAATTCTTTCTCGCCGTTCAAAGAACAACCCAATCTTGATTGGTGAACCTGGCGTTGGCAAGACCGCAGTGGTCGAAGGTTTGGCTCAAGCAATTGTTAACGGCAACGTGCCTGAGACCCTTAAGGGCAAGCAGCTTTACACCCTAGACATGGGTTCGTTGATTGCTGGTTCGCGCTACCGCGGTGACTTTGAAGAGCGCCTAAAGAAAGTCACTAAAGAAATTCGCACTCGTGGCGACATCATCACTTTCATTGATGAGATTCACACCTTGGTTGGTGCCGGTGCAGCAGAAGGCGCAATCGATGCAGCATCAATTTTGAAGCCGCTTTTGGCCCGTGGTGAATTGCAAACCATTGGTGCAACCACTTTGGATGAATACCGTAAGCACTTTGAAAAAGATGCTGCGCTTACCCGTCGTTTTCAACAGGTCACAGTCAACGAACCATCGTTGCCGCAGGCCATCAACATTTTGAAGGGTCTGCGCGACCGCTACGAAGTGCACCACAAGGTTTCAATTACCGACAGTGCATTGGTGGCCGCCGCTCAACTTTCAGACCGCTACATCACCGATCGCTTCTTGCCAGACAAGGCCATCGACTTGATTGATGAAGCCGGTGCTCGTTTGCGCTTGTCGATTCTTTCTTCACCACCAGAGCTTCGCGAAATCGAAGAAAAGATTGTTGCCCTAAAGGTTGAAAAAGAGAAAGCAATCGAAGACCAAGACTTTGAACTTGCCGCAACCAAGCGTGACGAAGAAAAGAAGCTAAACGCCGAACGCGTCAAGATGGAGAAACAGTACCGCGCCGGTTCGGTTGCGGCACAGGGCATTGTTGACGAAGGTTTGATCGCAGAGGTTCTTGCTCAGGCAACCGGCATTCCTGTGTTCAAGTTGACCGAAGAAGAGAGCGCCAAGCTCATCTTTATGGAAGACGAACTCCACAAGCGCGTTATCGGTCAAGAAGATGCGATTGCCGCGATTTCGAAGTCAATTCGCCGTCAGCGCGCCGGCCTAAAGGACCCAAACCGTCCATCCGGTTCGTTTATCTTCGCCGGCCCAACCGGTGTTGGAAAGACCGAATTGGCCAAGGCACTAGCCGAGTTCTTGTTTGACGACGAGGGTGCGCTTATCTCACTTGACATGAGCGAGTACGGCGAGAAGCACACCGTTTCGCGCTTGTTCGGTGCGCCTCCGGGTTTTGTCGGTTTCGAAGAGGGCGGCCAGTTGACCGAAAAGGTTCGCCGCAAGCCATTCAGCGTTGTCTTGTTTGACGAAATCGAAAAGGCGCACCCGGACATCTTCAACTCGCTATTGCAAATTCTTGAAGAGGGTCGCCTGACCGATGGCCAGGGTCGCGTTGTTGACTTTAAGAACACCATCATCATCATGACCACCAACCTTGGCACCCGGGATATTTCTCGTGGCGCAATGGGCTTCTCACTCGAAGGCGACAACGCCAACGACTACGAGCGCATGAAGGGCAAGGTAAATGAGGAACTTAAGAAGAGCTTCCGTCCTGAGTTCCTAAACCGTGTTGATGAGACCATCGTGTTCCCTCAGCTAACCAAGCCAGAGCTTGTGCAGATCGTTGATCTATTTATCAAGCGTCTTGCAGTTCGCCTTGAAGACCGCGACATGACCTTGTCGGTGACCAATGCCGCAAAGGATCGTCTGATTGAGATTGGCTTTGACCCAACCTTGGGTGCACGACCATTGCGTCGCGCAGTTCAGCGTGAAGTTGAAGACAAGCTGAGCGAGAAGATCTTGCACGGTGAGTTGCTAAATGCAGCACATGTTGAGGTGGACTTTGTGAATGGTGAATTTGTCTTCACAAGTCGCAGTCGCGAAACCGCGGCTTCGGCTAGCCTTTAAGGCATGAGCCAAATCACTGTTCGCCCGGCAACCACCGGTGACGTTCGCGCGATTCAACAGATTCGTCGCGATCTCGAAGACAAGCGCGTCTTGCTCGAGCATGAATTGGTCACGCTGTTTGAGGCTGTTCCAGAATTCATGGTTGCCGAAGATGCGTCTGGCAAAGTGGTTGGTGCTGGTGCACTTCACATCATGTGGCAAGATCTCGCCGAAGTTCGCTCACTGGTGGTGGCGCAGTCAAGTCGCGGGCTTGGCGTGGGTAAGGCAATTCTTGAAGGTTTACTTGCGCGCGCAGCATCCCTGGGAATTAAACGCGTTTTTTGCCTGACCTTTGAAACCGAGTTCTTTGGCAAGAGTGGCTTTCAAGAAATCTCGGATGTGCCCGTGGATGCCGACACCTTCGAAGAAATGGTTCGCTCGCACGATGAGGGTGTGGCCGAGTTCTTGGATCTTGCCCGCGTGAAACAGAACACCCTAGGCAACACCAGGATGCTTAAGACTCTTTAGAGCTCGTTTTGGTTAGCCTTTATTTATGAGCAACCAAAGACTTGACCCACGCAACCGCCGCCCGCAGGGCCGCCCAAACTACAAGATTCGCCGTATCATTGCGCTGGTTGTAGTTGTTGTGCTTGTGGTTTTGGTGTGGGCCGGAATCTCTGCAATTGTGAGCGGCGTGCAGTCGATGTTTGGTGGCAACTCAGCACCAACCTCAACCTCATCGCCTCAGCCCAGTGCTGGCGCAAACTGCAATGCTAAAGATCTAACCGTCACAGCAATCGTTGCCAACGCTGCGGGAAGTTCTCAGTCAAGTTTTGATTCTGGCGCCAACCCTTATTTTGGCTATCAAATCACCAACAACTCAGGCACCGCCTGCACCTTTGACCTGGGCCCAATCAACACCTTCTTTACTGTGACCAGTGGCAGTGAAACCATTTGGGATTCTCACAACTGTGATCGAACCAGCCTTACCTCGGCGCCAATCGAGATTGCAGCCGGCGAAACTAAGACAGCACCGGTGGGCGAGTGGTTCCGAGTTTATTCAAGTGGCAGCGGATGCGGTGTGGATCAGAACCCGGTAAAGGGTGGCGGTGCTTCGTACCACCTGACCGCAGAGGTAAATGGCGTGAAGTCCAAAGACACTGTTCAGTTCATCCTCAACTAGCACGCGCCTAAACTGAACCCGTGAACATTTCTCGCATCGCAATTCTTGGCACCGGCTCGATGGGCGGCGCCATTTTGGCTGGCCTGCTAAAAAGTGGATTCGAGGCCAGCAGCATTTCAGTCACCACCAATTCAGACGCCAGCGCCACAGCAATTGCCGACGAATACGGCGTGCTTACCTTTGCCCTTGAAAACGGTGAAGATGCAAATCAGATGGCGGTGGCCGGTGCCGATGTGATTGTGGTTGGCGTAAAGCCTGCCTATGTCACCGAGGTGCTCGCCGATGTTGCTGATTCACTCAACGACGATGCTTTGGTAATCAGCGTTGCGGCAGGAATTACCACCCAGGCAATGCAGGCGGTGCTGCCCGAAGATGTAGCCGTGGTTCGTGCCATGCCAAACACTCCGGCAATTGTTGGTCTTGCTGTGACCGGTGTTGCTGCAGGTTCACGCGCAACAGACGAGCACGTTGCTGCAGCAAAAGAACTTTTTAAAACCGTTGGCAAAGTTATTGTCTTGGGTGAAAACAAAATCGATGAGCTGAGCACAATTTCTGGCTCGGGCCCGGCCTATGTTTTTTATCTAATTGAGAAAATGACCGAAGCAGCCAAGGCCCACGGATTCAGTGACGCAGATGCCGCTCTGATGGTGAACGAAACCTTCTTGGGTGCGGCAAAACTTTTAGTTGATTCAGGAAAAACTCCACAAGAATTGCGCAAGCAGGTTACAAGCCCGAACGGAACTACCGAGCGAGCTATCGCAAGATTTGATCAAACCGATTTTGCGGCAATTTTTGTCGAAGCAACAAATGCTGCGCTTGCGAGAGCCCGCGAATTAGCTAGCGGTAAATAATCCGTTGAACGCGGTCAGCATTGCAAAGTTCCAATCTTTTTCGCTAACCGGGGTTCGGTCAAACTCCGCAATGATTCGACCGTGCAACATGCCAAGAACAAATACTGCTGCCGCACGAGGTTCTAACTGAGCCTTAAGGATTCCACGATCTTTTAGCAGCTGCATTACTTCGGTGAGACCATTAGTCAGCTCGTTCTGAACTTTGACGATAGCTTCGCGCAACAATGGTCGTCCGGCTGTGCTGCCAATCACAAACGCTTGCTCGCGTGCCGGAAACTTCACGAAGTGTTCTGTCACGAACGCTGCCATCTCTTCGAAACTCTCTTGAATATCCCTGGCGCTATTCATGCTCTGCATGAAACGTCGAACCCGCTCGATGTCGTCTCTGATCGCGGATGAATAGTGGTCTACGTAGGCGGCGCGAATCAAACCATCGCGGTCACCAAAGTGGTGATAGATCGAGCCGATAGAAACTTTTGTGGTTGCCGAGATGTCTTGAATGCGAACCGAGGCCTCGCCACCCTTTTTCAGCGCAGCATTAGTGGCCTTTAGAACAGCAGAAACGGTGTCTTTAGCGCGCTCTTGTTTAGGAGCCGGGGCGACTTTAGTTGTTGGGGCCATTTAGAAATTTTGGCCTAAAACTTCTAGAAAAACTAGTTCTTCGCGTCGATTTCGGCGATCAATGCCTCAACCTTGGCGCGAACGGCATCACGGATAGGTCGCACTGCTTCAACGCCTTGGCCGGCTGGGTCATCCAAAGGCCAGTCGAGGTAAGTCTTGCCCGGAAAGTACGGGCAGGTGTCGCCACAGCCCATGGTGATTACGTAGTCAGATTCTTTGACGGCTTCATCGGTGAGTCGCTTTGGAAAGTTCTGGCTGATGTCGATGCCAATTTCGGCCATTGCCTCAACGGCAGCAGGGTTAACCTGGGTGCCTGGGTCGGTGCCCGCTGATAGAACCTGCACACGGTCACCGGCTAGGTGCTTAAGAAAGCCAGCGGCCATTTGTGAACGGCCAGCGTTGTGAACACAAACGAAAAGTACTGAAGCTTCTGTAGTCATGCGTTAAGAATGGCACGGCTAAGTGAACAAAGCGTAAAAAAAGGGCGCCGGTTGCCCGACGCCCCTCTCGAAAACCTATTTACTTCTTTGCCTTCTTCTTTGCTGGCTTGACTGCCTTGGCATTGAAAACGATCAAGAATCCGGTTGCAATTAGCGCACCGGCAAGCTGGGCAAGAATGAACCAAGCGGTGCTGGAGGTGCCTTGACCGGCAATGGTTAGACCAAGCGAAACTGCAGGATTTGCCTGCGCACCCGTCTGCGTAAAGGTTGCTGCAGCGAATACCCAAAGCGCTACTGCCGCCGGAATTAGCGCAGCACGCTTATTAGTCACTAGAAAGCCGATTAGGAAAACCAAGCCGCCGGTGGCGAATAGTTCGCCGCCGATGGTCGACCAAGCCGGCATTGAATTTGCCGAGAATCCGGTGAGGGTCTTATCCCAAAGCAGTGCACCAATAGCAGCACCGGCAAAAGCACCCGCAATTTGAGCCACGAGGTATACGGCAAGGTCACCGAGTGAGATTTCACGACGGGCATAGAAGAACAGCGAAACTGCAGGGTTTAGGTGGCCACCGCTAATTCCAGCGGTAATAAGAATTGCTAAACCTAGCGTGATTGCAAGCGCCAACTGTGGCAAAGGGCGTTGGCTTGAAATGCTGGCAACTATTGAGGTTACAAACATCAAAACGCCGAGGAATTCGGCGATTGCCTTCTTGAGTGTGAGGTTGAGTTTCATAATTACCTTTCAAGGTCAATCAATACTTCGTTGTGCTTCAGAAATCCAGGTTTGTATGGTGGATCAAATCTCGCCCAGTATAGGTCTGATGCGGGCTTGAGCCCCGCTTCACGCACCGCCGCCAGCAATAGTTCACCTTCTGAATGGAACCGCTCCTGCGACCATGATCCCCGAAATTTGCGAACCGCCGAGTAGTGCTCCGGCACCACGCGAGTTGTGACTGTCGAGCCACTTGGGGCGGGTACATCCGATGGCGACATTTCTGCTGGCATTACAAAACTTATGGTGTGTGCATCGCCGGCAAGTGGTTGCTGAATTACCGGGGCAGTCATGGCGATTTTTGTTTGGCTTTGATTTGCGCCGCTGATGTAGTTGAACAGTGGATAAAATCCGCTGTTGCCGGCCCGCATAGAAGGCCCGGTCACGGTCACCTGGGCCAGAATGCACTGTGGATAATGGCGAATCTCAAAGGCGTCGCGGGTCTCGACCAGCTCGAAGGGTTGATTCTTAGTCACGGTCTCAGGCTACGCCCTATTGGGCTAGACTAGGGAAATCGTTTTGTTGGCCGGCGCTCTGCTGGCGGCAACCAAATTTTGTGAGGTCTTCATGGGTTCAGTCATCAAGAAGCGCCGCAAGCGTATGTCGAAGAAGAAGCACCGCAAGCTGCTTCGCAAGACTCGCCACCAGCGTCGCAATAAGAAGTAAACCGATTTATCGGTTATAAATCCCGTCGGGCAACCGGCGGGATTTCTTATTTCTTGGCTTTTCGTGCCGCCTTCGCGACCTTTTTATTGGCGCGAAGTTCGCGTTTCTTAAAATCTAGGATCTTCCAGTTTGCCGCCTGAGCGTAGCGCTTGAGCTGATTGTCTGGGTTTACCGTCACGGCATTGCCCACCAAAGTAAGCAACGGCAAATCATTCACGCTGTCGCTGTAAGCGTATGAACGCTTGAGGCTGATATTGCGCTCCTTGGCTAGCTTGCGCACAGCCTTTCGCTTGGCTGCGCCGTGAAGTGCCTCACCAACCAGTTTGCCGGTCAGCACGCCATCCTTGGCTTCAACAATCGTGCCCAAACCACCGGATAGGCCAAGGCGGCGGGCGATGACATCGGCAATCTCTTTTGGAGTTGCGGTCACTAGCCAAACCTCACGGCCGTCTTTGATGTGTTGTTGTGCCAGGCGCACTGTCTCTGGCCAAAGTTTTGGCTGAATGTAGTTGTCGTAAACCTCGTCGGTCAGCGCAGCGAGTTCGGCCGCATCGTGCCCCTGAATCAATCCAAGGGCACGGTCTTTGATCATGGTCATGGTCTTTGCGGTTTCACCACGGGCGATGAAACGCAATTGTTCCCAACCAAAACGCCAAACATCGGTGCGCTTGAAGAAACCATGGTGAAACGCTGCCTTGCCAAAAAGAAAACTGCTTGAGCCGCGCAGGATGGTGTTATCGACATCGAAGAATGCGGCTTCGATTTTCTTTGGCTTAGGGGCTGATTTCGACACCTCTAAAGTTTAGGCCTCTGTGGCCTTTCGCTTAGGCTAAACACATGAGCAACCCAATCGAACTTGTTCTAATTGGCAAACCAGGATGCCACCTGTGTGACGATGCCCGAGAAGTTGTTGATGAGGTTGTCACCGAATTTATTGCAGGGCACCCGGCAGCGCCGATCACGATTACCGAGCAGAACATTCTTGAGGATGAAGCACTTAAGTTGAAGTACTCCGAAGAGATTCCTGTGCTTTTAATTAACGGCAAAGTTCACAACTATTGGCGAATCGATGATGAGCGCCTCAAGCGCGCGCTGTATGCATTGGTGTCAAAACCTGGTTATCTAAAAAATAATCGATGCGTCGGATAGGTTCAAATGTTTGCTGTGCTGCGATGGATTCTTAAGCGCTTCTGGTTTCCAATTTTGTTGATTGTGCTAAGCCGTCTTGGCAAAAAGCACGAGTGGGCTAAAAAGACACACGACACCATTCGCAAATACACCTAAGAAAACCCTCGGCATCCACACGCTTGGTTGCTGTGAAAGCCGAGGGCTCTTCTTTTCCTGGGGGATTAGAAGTCTTGTTTACCGACTATCACGGTGAGCACGTCGGTGGAGAGCATCCACGCGCCAGCTGCTGGCATGGTAGACACAACATGCACTTCGCTGTCGAGTCCGTTATCTAGTCGGTTGAAATCGACGTTGTTGATTCCCGCGTCGGTCAGCACTTGTTGCAATTCGGCAATGCTTAAACCGGTCACATCTGGAACCTTGATTGCACCCGGGGTTAATTCAGATGGCAGCAACTGGTTGCCTTTTTCATCTTTAAAGGTCAGGCCGGTGACCTCTGTTCCGGTTTCGTCATAGGCCTTAATTTCGGTCACAGAACTACCTTGCAGTCTCAAACCGTCAATCGAAGGCTGATTGCCCAGCGCAATTTGCATCGCATAGTATTCATCGACTTTTGAGTTGATGATGCTTGCAGTTGGCACAGAAAGAACAAGAGCAAGAACGTTCAGTGGCAGCAAGATTGCGGTGAAGAATTTTTGAGTCAACCATTTCTTGCGACCCCACTGCACGCTGATGAGCATCAAGACCGGCAAAAGCCAAAGCGACGCAGCACTGCGGGTCAAGGTTTCGATCATCAGATAGGCGATGCCTGCTCGCAACACCCACCAAACCGGTCGCACGGCAAAGAAGAAATCGTAAATTGCGCGACCAAATCCGCTGTGGGTAATCCACTCAGTAAAACCCTCATTTAGCGCTTCCATTGAAAAATAGGGGCGCTTTGTGTTTTTGGGAGCAACACCTGCAGCTTCACGCAGCTCTGCAGCGTATTCCGCTGCCGAACCCAAATCAAAACCTGAGCCCTCTTCACTAAATCGATCCTGAAGATCTGCCTCGAGGCCGTCGGTCAAATCCTGAATCTCGCGTTTAGGCAAGTCAGCTAGTTCGGCACGAACCGCGGCTGCAAAATCTTTAATTGTGTTGTCGGTTAGTGCTTGCATTAGTTTCCTCCGTTGTTTCGGTTGCTGCGTTTGCGCTGCTCAAGCAGCGCGGTCATTTGTTTGCTGAAGGTATTCCAACTTTCGCGTTGGTCGGCAAGCATCTTGGTGCCAACTTCGTTGATGCCGTAATACTTGCGGTGTGGGCCATCTTCGGATGCCACCACATAACTGTTGAGTGCACCGGCGGTGAAGAGTCTGCGCAGCGTGCCATAAACAGACGCGTCGCCAACATCCTCAAGGCCAGCCTGCTTGAGACGACGAACAATGTCATAGCCATAACCGTCTTCGTCTTCAATCACGGCTAATACGGCCACGTCTAAAACGCCTTTGAGCAGTTGGGTTGAATCCATGGTGCCCCTTTCGATGGGTTCAGTATTACACATTACAGAGTAGTGTGCAATATGTAAATACTCCGCGTGTCAAAAAATCCCCCGGCCAAGTCCAGGGGATTTTTAGTTTTACTTATGGCTCTAGACGGTTTGGGCCGCGGAACAAGAAGCCAACTTCTCGAATGTTTGGCTGGTGCAGCAACAACATCAGAACGCGCAGCAACCCCATGCCGAAACCGCCATGAGCCGGTGCGCCATATTTGAAGAAGTCCAGGTAGGTCTGCAGGCCTCCTGGCTCTAGACCCTTCTGCTTAACCTGCTCAATCAAAACATCCAGGCGGTGTTCGCGTTGAGCTCCGGTGGTGATCTCGGTGCCGCGCCAAATTAGGTCATAGCTGTTGGTCAACGCATTGTTGTCGGCGTGACGCATGTGGTAGAACGGGCGCACAGTAGCCGGGTAGTCGGTGACAAAGACAAATTCGTGACCGTGGTTCTCTTCGGCCCAAGCCGCAATCTGACGCTCACCTTCTGGGTCGAGGTCGCCGGCGCGCTCTACATTGTGGCCGCGCTGCTTGATGATTTCAATTGCATCGGTCAAGGTCACGCGCGGGAACGGAATGCTCGGTACCTTCACATCGATGCCGAAGTGCTTCAAGATTTCATCGCCATGCTTTTCTTTCACGGCACTAATTGCAAGGTGCAGCAACTGTTCCTGAATTTGCATGATGTCTTCGTGCGAGTCAATCCATGAAACCTCGATGTCAACTGAAACGAACTCGGTTGCGTGACGAGATGTGAATGACGGGTCGGCACGGAAAACCGGGCCGATTTCGAAGATGCGGCCCATGCCCGACATCATTGCCATTTGCTTGTAGAACTGCGGTGACTGCGCCAAGTAGGCGTGGCCTTCAAAGTACTCAAGCTTGAAAAGTTCAGCGTTTGATTCCGAAGCCGAGGCCATCAACTTTGGAGTGTGAATCTCAACAAAACCGTTCTCGGTCCAGTACTCGCGCCAGGCGTGCTCGATGGTGGTCTGAATTCGGAACACCAGGTTCATCTCTGGTCGGCGAAGATCCAAGAAGCGCCAGTCCATGCGCTTATCAATCGAGGTGTCATCGGCAATCGGGGTTTCTGGGTCAGCCATGGTGACGATCTCAACGTCATCCAGCTGAATCTCAAGCCCGCCAAGCTTCACGCGCTCGTCGTGCACCAAACGACCCGTGATCCAAACGAATGAGCCATTGGTCAGGGTGGAAACTTTTGCTGCCAGCGGGTCATCTTCAACCGGCTGCTCGTCAACCACAGGGCGAGGGTAGGTCACCTGAACATCCCCGGATTCATCACGAATAATGATGAATTGGATGCGCTTCTGATCACGAAGCTTTTCAACCCATCCACCGATAGTTACTGGGCCGTCTGGCAGTGCGGCAAGGTCTTTTACTAGGGCGCGGGCTCTCATAATGGCCAGTTTAGCCGAGGGTAGACTTGACCTCATGCCCGCCGATCGCATTCACCTTATTCGTCACGGCGAAGTGCACAACCCTGACGCAGTTATTTATGGCAGGCTTCCGCACTTTGCGTTGAGTGAGCGCGGCCACAAGATGGCCGAGGCCGCTGCGGCCGAATTGAAGGCAGAGGGCCGCAAGATTTCAGCGCTCTATGTGAGCCCATTGCTGCGAACACGCGAATCAGCCGAGCCAGTGCAAAAGACCTTTGGCCTCGAGCCAAAAATCGACGATCGTCTAGTTGAGCCATACAACGTATTCGAAGGTCGTCGCCTGGGCTTTGGTCACGTATTGGCGCGGCCGCACCTTTATTACCACCTGCGCAATCCACTGCAACCAAGTTGGGGTGAGCCGTTTCGTGAGATCGCTAGCCGCATGCTCGAGGTAATCGAAGAAGCCTGGCAAAACACTCAGGATGGCGACGTAGTGTTGGTGTCGCATCAATTGCCTATTGAAATGGTGCACCGAACTCTGACGGGAATTCCATTGCCGCACAATCCGCGTAATCGCCGCACCGCCTTGTCAAGCATTACGACACTCGAACGTCAAGGCAACAAATTTGTAGAAGTGGGTTATCGAGACCCGAGCGCCGCATTGCGCGCTGTCGATAGAGGTGCCGTTTGAGAAAGTACCAGCGCTGGTTTCTAACCGGAGCAATCGTATTTTTAATCGCAGTAGTAGTAATTGGTGCGCTTTCGGGTTGCAGCTCAAATGATCCGTTGGCTAATCAGTTCAAAGCCGGTGACAACAAAAATTACATCGCCGGAGATGGCACTGTCACTGAGTTTGCTGCAGCGAACAGGCCCACCGCGGTTAAGTGGTCTGGTGTTTCAACTGCGGGCGAAGCTATTTCAAGCGCCAATCTTGCCGGTGTGGTTACCGTGATGAACTTTTGGTATGCCGGCTGTGCACCTTGTCGCGCCGAGGCACCAGATCTATTAGAGCTGGCAAACAAATATAAAGATGTTCAATTCATTGGCGTCAATGTTCGTGACAGTGCCGCAACAGCAGCTGCTTTTGAACGCAATTTCAAAATTACCTGGCCGTCAATTGTTGATGCGCAAAGTGGAAGTGCGCTGTTGGCTTTCACCGGAATCGTAACGCCTCAGGCGGTGCCGACCACAATCGTGATTGGCAAAGATGGCAAGGTGACCTCGCGAATTCTTGGTCGCGCTGATAAATCGATTTTGAATGCGCTGATTGAAACTGCAGTGGGCAAATAAATGAACCCTGGCGAAATCATTTTGAATGGCAGCATGTTCGCTGCCATCCCAATGGCTTTGCTTGCCGGCTTAGTTTCTTTCATTAGTCCTTGCGTGCTTCCGCTTATCCCGGGCTATTTAGGTTTTGTTTCTGGCTTTTCATCACACCGTGGCCGCATGCTTTTGGGTTCGGCGTTGTTTGTGCTGGGATTCTCGCTTGTCTTTGTCATAATCGGTGCCGTTTTTGGCAGCATCGGTGCAGCGATTTATGCGGCCGGCATCGAATGGGTGCAACGCATTCTGGGAGTCTTGGTGATTTTGCTGGGCCTGGTTTTGGTGGGCCAGTTTGGTTTTATGCAGCGCACTTTCAAGATGCAGGTTTCACCTCGACTGGGCTTAGTTGGCGCGCCACTGCTGGGCATCGCCTTTGGCTTGGGCTGGACTCCTTGCATTGGCCCGACCCTAGCTGCCGTGCTTACTTTGGCCTCGGATAGCGGCTCGCCGGCTAAAGGTGCGCTGTTGGCGTTTATTTATGCGCTTGGCATTGGGCTTCCGTTCATTGCAATCGCGGCCGGTTTTAGCTGGGCAACAAAGTCAGTTGGTTTTGTGAAGCGTCACATTCGCGCCTTCAACATCGTTGGCGGCGCGCTTCTGATTGCACTCGGTTTATTGTTGGCTACCGGGCTTTGGGGTCAGGTCACCAGCTGGATTCAATATGAGGTGTTTGGTTATTTCAAACTTGCAATCTAACGACGAGATAATTTCGCCGGCACTAGGTGTGCTCGGTTGGGCCCGGTGGATATGGCGCCAACTAACTTCGATGCGCACTGCATTGATTTTGCTTTTGATGTTGGCAGTTGCGGCGGTTCCCGGTTCAATTTTTCCGCAGCGTTCGGCAGACCCAAATGGTGTGACTCAGTACTTTGACGCAAACCCAACGCTTGCTCCAATTCTTGATGCCGTGCAGCTATTTGATGTTTATAGCAGTGCCTGGTTCTCGGCGATCTACATTTTGCTTTTCATTTCGCTAATCGGTTGCGTATTGCCTCGCACCGCCGTGCACTTCAACGCATTGCGTTCTGCACCACCAGCAGCACCACGAATTTTCGCTCGCATGCCGGCTCATCTTGAAGTCACCAGCAAACGTGGCAAGTTGGTTGAGCGCGCTGCAGCTTTGCTTAAGAATCAGGGCTATCGCGTAGTGGTTGATGGTGATGCAGTTTCTGCAGAGCGCGGGTACCTTCGGGAAACGGGAAACCTGATTTTTCACTTCTCACTCATTGGTGTGTTGCTAGCTGTTGGAATCGGCGGCGGCATGAGCTACAGCGGTCAACGTGTTTTGGTCGAAGGCGAAACTTTTGTAAATAACCTCGCAGCCTATGATTCATTTTCGCCAGGCACGTTCTTCAAAGAGTCCGGGCTTGTTCCTTTCAGCATGACTCTGCAAAAGTTTCAAGCAGAGTTTGACATTCGCCCAAACAGCAAAGGCATGCCGCTGGATTTTCGCGCTCAGGTCAACACCAAAATTGGAGTGAACGGAAAAGACAAGACCACGGTTATCCGGGTAAATGAACCTCTAGAAATGCCGAACGCCAAGGTTTATCTGACGGGCAATGGATATGCGCCGGTGGTTACCATTCGCGACAAAGACGGCAACGTGGTTTTCTCGGGAGCAACCGCTTTCTTGCCGCAATCGAGCACCTACACATCGCTCGGTGTAATCAAAGTGCCAGATACGGCAAAGCAATTCGGCATCATCGCGTTCTTTTATCCAACGGTTGATGAATTGACCACCGGCGCGCTCACATCGCTTTTCCCGGCCCCGATTGATCCGATGTTGACCATGAATGTTTATCAGGGTGACCTTGGGTTAGACAACGGTGTGCCTCGAAATGTTTATGCACTAGACACTTCAAACATGACTCAGGTTGCTGGCGGCAAGAGCGGTGTCAAAGGCCTGCGACTCAAGCTTGGTGAAAGCGCCGAATTGCCAAACGGTTTGGGCACCATCAGCTTTGATGGCCTCAAGCGCTTTGCCTCTTTGGATGTTGACTACAACCCCGGTGCACTTTGGGTGCTGGTCTTTGCGCTGCTATGTCTAGCTGGCGTGACAACTTCGCTTTTGGTGCCGCGCCGCCGAGTTTGGGTGCGCAAAACCGAGACCGGATTTGAAGTGGCCGCTTTGGCCCGCGGAGATGACCCTATTCTTGAAAAGGTTGTCAACGACGTTGCCAAAGCTCTAACTCAGAAAGAAAAGAAATGACCCCTGTAGCGCTGAATGATGGTCTATCGCAGATTTCGCTGCTCTTCATTTATGCAGCCATGCTGGTTTATACGGTGTCGTTCTTGTCGTTTAGCTGGCAACTAACTCGTCTAAGCAGCGACAAAAAGAAGGTGCGTGCGGCAGCAACCAAACTCGAGCGCGTGGGAATTGCGCTGCTGATTGTGGCTGATGTGTTTCACGGCGTGGGTGTTGTGCTGCGCGGCATCGCGGCTTCGCGTGTGCCATGGGCAAACATGTATGAGTTCTCGATCACCGGTTCGTTTATTGTGGTCACTATTTTCTTGATCGCACTAAAGATTCGTGACATCCGCTTGATTGCAGCTTTTGTTTCAGGCTTCAATCTTTTGATTCTTGGCGTGGCAACAACAATTTTCTACGTGCGGGTAAATCCACTTCCACCCGCGCTGCAGAGCTACTGGTTAGTCATTCACGTAATGGTGGCGGTGCTGGCAACTGCATTCTTCAACATTGCTGCAGCCCTTTCGATTGCTTACATTTTCAAAACAGCAAAGTGGGTAGAGAAATCAAAGCTCAAGCTTGTGGGTGCCATGCGTCGAATCTTGGGATTGTTTCCAAACGAAGAAAAGCTGGAACGGTTGGCCTACCGCTTTAACATCATCGGTTTCATTCTTTGGACCTTCACCTTGATTGCCGGCGCCATCTGGGCCGAGCGTGCTTGGCACCGCTATTGGGGCTGGGACACCAAAGAAGTTTGGACATTTATCATTTGGACCATCTATGCCGGCTATCTGCACGCGAATGCAACTCGTGGTTGGACAGGCAAGCGTTCAGCTTGGTTGGCGGTTGTTGGTTTCGTAGCGATCTTGTTTAACTTCACAGTTGTGAATCTGTTCTTCAAGGGTCTGCACGTTTACAGTGGCCTCAAATAAACCAAGCCTCGATGAATTGCTCGCCTCGGCGCGAGTAGTTGCTCTGCCACTGCGCACAAAATTCCGCGGTCTTCTAGAACGCGAGATGGTTTTGTTTGAAGGGCCAATGGGATGGGCCGAGTGGTCACCATTTGTTGAATACCCAGACGAAGAGGCGGCCCTTTGGCTAAGAGCTGCAATCGAATTTGCCTATGACGAATTGCCAAACCTTCACCGCAATTCAATTGCTGTAAATGCAATCTTGCCGGCAGTGTCGCTTGAACAAATCGCAGATGTTTTGTTGAGTTTTGGTGACATAAAAACCATCAAGATCAAAGTTGCTGAGCCGGGCCATTCGCTGCAACAAGATTTGGCTCGAGTGCTGTTAGTGCACAAGCTTTACCCGGCAGCAAAACTTCGCCTCGATGCAAACGGCAGCTATTCGATCGACGAGGCCCAGTCTTTGGCAATGGCGCTGGTTGATGAGGGCGTGCCGCTTGATTACTTAGAACAACCGGTAGGCACAATCGCCCAGATGGCAGAGCTCAGACTGCAACTCTCTCGAATTGGGGTCAAAATCGCCGCGGATGAATCCGTGCGAAAGGTCAGCGACCCGCTTGCGGTGGCGCATGCTGCGGCTGCCGACATTTTGGTTTTGAAAGCAGCGCCGCTTGGCGGAATTCGCAATTCACTTGAGATTGCAGCCGAAGCGGGGTTGCCGGTGGTAGTTAGCAGCGCACTGGAATCTTCGGTTGGGCTCTCGATGGGTGCACACTTGGCTGCTGCCCTGCCAAACCTCGAGTTTGACTGCGGGCTGGCCACCGGGCACCTGCTGGCCGGCGATGTCACTCGAGAACCGCTGCTGGCCCAGGCCGGCCAACTGCCAGTGCGACGCGTGCAGGTTGATGAGGCCAAACTTGAGCTTTTTGCGGCTGACGACCACCGCACCGATTGGTGGCTAGAGCGCCTCAGCCGGGTTTATGGCCTAGCAACCAGCCCAAGTTAGGGTTGATGCATGGCAAGCAAAGTTTCTGAGCTCTTTGACGAGCAAATTTGGCGTGAGGTGCCGGGCTTTGAGCACCTCGAAGACATCACCTATCACAAGCACACTTCGCTTGGCATTGTGCGCATCGCGTTTAACCGCCCAGAGGTTCGCAATGCATTTAGACCAAAGACCGTGGATGAACTGCACCGCACACTTGACGACGCACGCATGGATTCAAAGGTTGGGGTTGTTCTGCTCACCGGAAATGGCCCCTCTGCCAAAGATGGCGGCTGGGCTTTTTGCAGTGGTGGTGACCAACGCGTGCGCGGTCGCGACGGCTATAAATATGCAGAAGGTGAAACCGCAGATTCAATCGACCCAGCAAAATCTGGTCGCCTTCACATCCTTGAAGTGCAACGCTTGATTCGCTTTATGCCAAAAGTTGTTATTGCATTGGTGCCAGGCTGGGCCGCTGGCGGAGGTCACTCACTAAACGTAGTTGCAGATCTTTCAATTGCGAGTGCCGAACATGCAAAGTTTAAACAGACCGATGCTGACGTTGGTTCTTTTGACGCGGGATACGGCAGCGCATACCTTGCCCGACAAGTTGGCCAGAAATTCGCCCGCGAGATTTTCTTTTTGGGTGAAGAGTATTCTGCACAGCGCGCCTATGAAATGGGAGTCGTAAACAAAGTAGTTGCACATGCCGAGCTTGAAAAAGTTGGCGTTGAGTGGGCAGCAGAAATTCTGCGCAAGTCACCGCAATCCGTGCGCATGTTGAAATATGCATTCAACATGGTTGATGACGGTTTAGTGGGTCAACAACTTTTTGCCGGGGAAGCAACTCGTTTGGCATACGGAACAGATGAAGCTGTCGAAGGCCGTGATTCTTTCTTGCAAAAGCGCGAGCCTGACTGGTCACCGTATCCTTGGCACTTTTAAACAGCAGGCCTTATCTTGCTTGAACTAAAACTGGTTGCCGCTAACGACACCTTTGGTGCACTCATTGAACTCGGCGAAATGTTGGCTGGCAAGCACGCGGTATTCATCACCGCACCAGAGATCAATGGCAAAATGCCCGAGCAACACGGTTTGCCAGCTGAGGTTGATGATTCGGTGGCTCTGATTGTTGAGACATCGGGTTCAACCGGTGTGCCAAAACGAATTGAACTTTCACGTGAAGCGCTGATTGCCAGCGCGGCCGCCGCGCAAGAGCGACTTGGCGGTGCAGGGCAGTGGCTGCTTGCCCTGCCAACCAACTACATAGCCGGCAGCAATGTTTTGATTCGATCGCTGGTTGCCGAGACCCAGCCAATTTTGATGAACACTTCCGTGCCGTTTACTGCAGAAGCCTTTGGGCGCGCGGCCAGCTTGATGACTGGGCAGCGTCGGTATACGTCGCTGGTGCCAACTCAATTGAATCGTCTTGCAGCGGCCATTGATGAGGACCCCTACCTGCTGAGTCAATTGCTCAAATTCGATGCCATCTTGATTGGCGGCCAAGCACCTCAACCAGAGGTGCTGCAAAAGCTGCAAACCCTTGGTGTGCGCGCAGTCGTGACCTATGGCATGACAGAAACTTGCGGCGGCTGCGTTTATGACGGTGTGCCGCTCGAGGGCGTCACGGTTAATTTGAGAGGCGGCGTCATAGAAATTTCTGGGCCGGTTTTGGCCAACGGATTTGCACCGGCATTTGTGACCAACGATCTTGGTGATTTCGATGAAAGCGGAAAGCTTATTGTCTTGGGCAGAGCAGATCGCGTTTTGATTTCTGGTGGCATAAAGATTTCGCTTGATCGAGTTGAGCAAATCTTGCACGGCATCAATGGCGTTGTTGATGTGTGTGCCGCGGCAATTAAAGATGTTGAGTGGGGCGAGCGAGTTGGGCTGGTTTATGTCGGTAGTCCCGAGGTAGCTGATGACATGGCGAGCGCGTTAGCGAACGACCTTGGCCCGGCCGGTCGACCAATTCGCATTTTGCGGGTAGATAAACTGCCTAAGTTGTTTACCGGCAAACCAGATCTGCAAGCAATCAAAAAACTCTTTGAGGAGAACTGATGTCCAAGCGCAAAAATAAAGCAAAGCTCTGGGTCGAAGGCGCGCGCTTGCGCACGTTGCCACTTGCTATCGCGCCAATTGCAATTGGTGCCGGCGCATCTGCCTCTGCCGACAAGTTTTCACTTGGTCTAACGCTGCTTGCACTTGCAGTTGCGCTGTTTTTGCAGATCGGCGTGAATTACGCAAACGACTATTCAGACGGCATTCGTGGCACCGATGCTAATCGCGTTGGTCCGCTGCGACTAACTGGTTCAAAATCGGTGAAGCCTCAAGCGGTTAAAAACGCTGCATTCATATTCTTTGCACTCGCCGCTATGTCTGGTTTGGCAATTGTCTTGCTAACTCAGCACTGGTGGTTCTTGCCGGTGGGCGCGGCTTCGATAGTTGCCGCCTGGTTCTATACCGGTGGCAAAAATCCCTACGGCTATGCCGGTCTTGGCGAGCTGGCGGTTTTTATATTCTTTGGATTAGTGGCAACTTATGGCACCGCATACATTCAGATTGGTCGCTTCGATCTGAATGCCTTGCTTGGTGGAGTCGCTGCGGGCCTTTTTGCATCCGCGGTATTGATGGTCAACAACATTCGCGACATCGACACCGATCGCCATGTGGGCAAGCGCACGCTAGCCGTGAAAGTTGGCAAGCGTTGGGCAAAAGTAATTTTCTTTGCCATGATCTGGCTGCCTATGACGCTGCTAATCGTTTCGCCACTGATCTACCCGGCAACGTTTTTTGCCTGGGCAACCGTTTTTCTGTTGATTCCGATCACCTTGATAGTGGCAACGGCCAAGTCACCAAAGGAATTGATTTTGGCGTTGAAGCTCACCAGCTTTGCAGCGCTCGGCTACGCGTTGCTGCTTGGCTTTGGCCTTGCGGCAATCAATTTCGCCGTTTAGCTGCTGCTTAGGGCTTGGCGTCTTCTTAGCTGCTGCTTAGGGCTTGGCGTCTTCGGCTTCGGTGTCTTTATCGCCCTTGTTTTGGCGTGCCTTATAAATAGCCTCGGATACCGCCGAGCGTTGTTTGCCTAGAAAAAGAATTGAAATGGCTAGCGACAGCACGGCAGCAATCAGGGCTGCGAAGAAGGCATCAAATTGCAAAAGAAGCATGATTGCCAGGATGCCGGCAAAAATGCCGACGCGAACTGCTGCATAAACGAGCCAAGGGTTTTTCATGGAATAAGTCTAAGTTTGTCGCTGGTTAGAGTTAACCCATGAAGTGGATTGTCTTTGTTGCCATCGCGGCCGGTATTCTGGCGATTTTTGGCGTTGTCTACGGCATCAGCTTTTTGATCGAGCGCTCACAGCGGGCAAAATCCAAGTCGAAATCAACCGCCCCAGATGACGACCCAAAGTTCTTGCGAGACCTAGCTGAACGTTTGAAGAAAGACGAAGAAGACAAGGGCAAATCGGGTGACAAGTAATTCACCGGCGCAAGCATTTTCGGCCACACTTCTTGCAGCTCTTGCAAAGGCCGGTGTTCGCAATTTCTTTTTAGCGCCAGGCGCGCGTTCGCAGAGTTTGGCAATTGCCGCGGGCCAATTAGCTGATGCAAACAAAATCAAACTTCATATTCGCTTGGATGAACGAAGCCTTGGCTTCACCGCATTAGGCGCAGCGCTTTGCAGCGGCGAACCATCGGTGATTATCACCACCTCTGGAACAGCAGTCGCAAATCTGCACCCGGCAGTCTTAGAAGCTCACCATTCGGGAGTGCCGTTGATTTTGCTGACTGCAGATCGACCGCATGAATTGCGCGGTGTTGGAGCAAACCAGACCACAAATCAGATTGGCATTTTTGCTGACGCGGTTCGCGAGTGTTTTGATGTGCCTGCACCAAATGGCAATGATGGCGAATTGCGCGAAGCCGCTGAATTGGCCGTGAACGCAATCGCAGTTGCCATGGGTTATGACGGGGACCAACCTGGGCCGGTGCAACTTAACCTGGCCTACCGCGAACCACTTTCGGCAATCGAGCCGAATGCAGCCGCATTGAATCCGCAGGTTGCACTGCCAAATATTTTTGAGCCGAATCCTGACTTTGCAGTTCTTAGCGCTGAGCTGCCTACGGTTGTGGTGGCGGGTGCCGGTGCGGGTGACGACGCAATCGAGTTAGCTGAAGCATTCGGTTGGCCATTATTTGCCGAGCCATCCTCAGGTGCACGTGCAGGCTCGAATGCAATTTTGAAATATCGAAGCTTGCTTGATGAACAAATCGAATTGACGCGCGAAATAAAGCGCGTGATTGTTTTGGGCAAACCAACTCTTGGCCGCGCTGTGATTCGTTTGATGTTCTCGCCTGAGGTTGAGGTTGTTGTTGTGCGCAGCAAAACCATGGGGCACTTTGATGTTGCCCGTCGAGCTGCACATGTGGTTGACGAAATTACGCTCGACGACGAAGTGGATTTTGAGTGGCTTGAACGCTGGCGTTTGGCTGATGCTCAGCACACCGCCGAATCCAGCGCCCAGCTAGATCGCAGGGCCCTGGTTGAGGCAGTTTGGGCGGCAACAACGGGCGCCGACCAATTGCTGCTTGGGGCGTCACGCATGATTCGCGAGGCAGATATGTGGGCACCCGCAAAGGCGATCCGAGTGTTTTCTAATCGTGGGCTGGCTGGCATCGACGGAACGATCGCCACTGCCACAGGCATCGCGTTGGTAGAACGCGAAGGCACAACCCGCGCTCTAATGGGTGATCTAACCCTGTTGCACGATGCCGGTTCGTTGGCAATCGACAAACACGATGGCGATTTGAATTTGCAAGTCATTGTTGCAAACGACAACGGCGGCACGATTTTTAATTCGCTGGAAATGGCGCAATCTCTGCCAGCAGAAATGTTTGGACAATTGTTTCAGACACCGCAGCAGGTTGATTTGTGGGCGTTGGCTCAGGCCTATGGTTGGCAATATCTGCGAGTGGAATCTCGAGGTCAACTGGACGAAGCGCTGGCCACAAATGGCCGTGTGCTAATTGATGTGCGTTTGAGCTAGGCCAACGCTTCGCGAATTGGTCGAAACTTCAATTCGGTTTCTTCAAGTTCTGCGTCGGCCTGTGAACCGGCAACAATTCCGCAACCGGCAAATGCACGAATTGTTTCGTTTTCAAGTTGAGCGCCGCGCAACGCAATGGCCCATTCGCCATCGCCATCTGCGCCGATCCAACCAATTGGGCCGGCATAGCGACCGCGATCAAGTTGTTCAATTTGTGCAATTGCTTGAAGCGCGTTTTTAGTTGGTGTTCCAGCAACAGCCGCAGTTGGGTGAAGCGCTGCGGCAAGGTCTAATACCGATGCATTTTGTTTTAGCACTCCGTGCACATCGCTAGCCAAGTGCCAAAGATTTGGCAGAGCCAAACTGAATGGAGTTGCGTCGGCATCAACGTGTTCGCAGAAAGGCGCCAGCGCATCAACCAGAGAGTTGACCGCGAAGGCATGCTCCGTTTTGTTTTTCTCTGATTCGGCAAGTGCCAAAGCAATAGCTTGATCAACACCGGGGTCGGTACCGCGACCAGCGGTGCCAGCCAACACTCGAGCTGATACTTGTCCGTGTGAAACTCTCACCAAAAGTTCTGGCGATGCGCCAAACATTCCATCTACCGAGTAAACCCAACAACTCGGATACTGCTGCGCGAGACGTGCGAGTGCCGGTCGAAGATCGAATTCGGTTGTGACCCTGGCGCTGATATCGCGAGCCAAAACTAATTTCTCAACCTTGCCCGAAGCGATTGCAGCGAGCGCAGCTTCAACATTTGCTTTGAACTGGCTTGGGCTCACTTGGCCATTTGCAAAACTCGTGGTCGCGCTCTGGTTGTAATCGATTGGTTTAGACCAGAAGTCCTCTGCATCGGCACCATCCACAGTGGTTAACCACACTCGACCGTCACGGCTGCCCAAAATTACCTTTGGCACAATCAACGTGCTGGCTGCACTGCTGGAGTCATCGAAGGCTAGAGTGCCGAAGGCCACCAAACCGGTGCCCGGCAGAGCCACAGGGTCAGTCACCACCGTGGTTGCCACGAGCGCCCGCCATTGATTGGCTAGGTCTTGAATGCGCCCCTGGGCAGCGCTGGATTCAAGCCGCACGGCCTCGCCCCAGCCAATGATTCCCTGGCCGTTGCGAATAAAAGTAAGTGGATTGCTGGGCAAGTGGCGAATGAGTTCGAATTCGCTAAGTGAGAGCTCTTGAGTGACAAGCGACAAAGCCATGGTTTTGCCCCTATCAATTAATCTGTGTGTTCGCTGAGAACCTTGCTAGCACCATTCAAGTGCAGAGTTGCAATAAGTAGTCTAAAAGTGAACCGCCTCCAACGCGAAAGGTCCAAAAATGCGCAAGCCTGCCTCACTGGCAATTAGCGTGCTTTTGGCTACTCTTTTGGCGGCCCTGCTAATGCCATTGTCTGCGTTTGCCGACGACGACCATGAAGATTCACCTTCATCGAATTCAAAGGAATCGAGCAAATCTCTAACCGAGAAGCAAGAAACTGAAGAGAAGCACAAAGAAATTGAAGGAATTTACAAGAACCCTGGCCGCATTTCCTTGCCGCCTATTTTGATTCGCCCTGTAAGACCACACGATGTGGTTTCTAGCCCAAAGCCAACTTTGACTCCAACACCAAATCCAAGCGTTTCGGCTGCGTCGGTAAAAAATACGAACGGTTCGGGCAGCAGCTCCTCGAGTGCCGGTGGTTCTTCAAGCAGCACCGATTCCGCGGATGTCGTTGTGCGCAAGACCAACCAAGACTATGTAGCCGTGTCACCTAAAGTGACTGGTTCGTTGACCACAGAGCCAAACTCTCAGATCAATCAACCGGCAACAGGCACTTCGATCAATCCAGTTGGTGGCGCAACTATCGACATCAGCAGCATGAACCCAGAGGCAAAGACTCCGGCTGAGACTTTTATTGAGGCAGCATATGTTGGTCTTGGCGCCATGGCGTTTGGTGCGATTGCGCTGGCGATTGCAGCCGGAACCAGGTCAATTCGTCGCAAGTAGACTTCTAGGGTGAGCAAAGCTGATCTAGCCAAAAAACCCGCTGAAGTCGCCGCCATGTTTGATGACGTGGCCGCAACTTATGACCGCACCAATGCTCTTCTTTCCTTTGGGCAAGACCGCACCTGGCGCAATGCAGTTCGCGAAACGGTCGCACCTGAAGCCGGTCAAAAAATCCTAGATTTAGCTGCCGGCACTGGCGCATCTTCGGCAGCGTTCTTGGCCCCGGGTGTAAAAGTCATCGCCGGAGACTTCTCTGAAGGCATGTTGGCGGTTGGCCGCAAGCGTCATCCAGAAATTGAATTTGTATTTGCCGATGCAACTAAATTGCCATTTGCTGATAACGAGTTTGACACTGTGACAATTTCATTTGGTCTGCGCAATGTTGTTGATGTAAAAAAAGCTCTTTCCGAGATGCACCGCGTAACAAAGCCAGGCGGTCAAATCGTAATTTGTGAATTCTCTAAAATCAGCAATCGTTTCTTGCGACCTTTTTATAACTTCTATCTAGGTCGGTTGCTGCCAGCGCTGTCATCTGTGGCAAGCAAAACCCCCGAGGCTTACAGCTATCTATCTGAGTCGATTATGGCCTGGCCGAATCAACAAGAACTTGGCTTAAAGATTGCTGAAGCTGGTTATGAGAGCGTGCAATTTCAGAATCTAACTTTTGGCATTGTTGCAATTCACCGCGCCCGCAAGAAGGCTGCTAAGTGAGCAAGATTCAGCTACCTAGGCAACTGCGCAAAGTTTCAGATCGTGCACTTCTAAATTCACTCGAAGCTGGCCTAGAGCTTGTTGAAGAAAAACTTCGTGAGGCTACTTTTCATGCCGACCGCATCGCCGGTGCAGCTTCGCGTCACCTTGTCGACGCCGGCGGCAAGAGAGTGCGACCAACTCTGGTTTTGTTGGCAGCCCAGCTTGGCAATGCAAAAGCGCAGCAGGTTCTAGAAGCCGCAGTAGTGGTAGAACTTACTCACCTTGCAACGCTGTATCACGACGACGTCATGGATGATGCACCAACCAGGCGAGGTGTTCCAACGGCACAAATGAAGTGGGGCAACTCGGTTGCAATTCTCACAGGTGACTTGCTATTTGCCCGCGCCTCGCAAGTTGGTTCGCACTTGGGTCAAGCTTCGCTAACTCTGCAGGCAGACACCTTTGAACGTTTGTGCTTGGGTCAGTTGCACGAGACGATTGGTCCGGCTGAAAACGAGGATGCAATCTCGCACTACATTCAGGTGCTTGCCGATAAAACCGGTTCGCTGATTTCGGCGTCTGCTCGATTGGGCATCATGCTTTCAGGTGCGCCTGCAGAGTTGGAAGAGCCAATGCGAGTCTTTGGCGAGAAGGTCGGCGTGGCTTTTCAGTTGATTGATGACGTGATTGATATTTCAGAGGCTGGCCCTTCAGGCAAGACTCCGGGCACCGACTTGCGTGCCGGTGTACCAACCTTGCCGATATTGCTTTTGCGTCGTCGCGCAGCCGCGGGCGATCAAAGTGCTGCCGAGTTGGTTTCACTCATCGATGGCGGTCTTGAAGACGAGGCTAAGTTATCCGAGGCATTGACTGGCCTGCGTGAGCTGGGCCTTGGCGATGAAGCATATCTAGAGGCCAAACGCTGGGCCGACGAAGCAGTAGAGGCCATTCAAGTGCTGCCGGCGGGCTCGGTCAAAAATGCCCTTGAGCAATTTGCGCAAGCAGTCATCGACCGCACAAACTAGTACTTTCGCAAAGCTAAAGGAGTCGCCTTGAGCAACACCATCCACCTCTCGCAAGCTGGCGTTTCGGTTGTTATCGACACCACTTCGGGCACTCCCGCAATCTTGCACTGGGGCAAGGCTTTGCCGGCGATTCAAAACGTGGATGACCTTGTTCTCACTCAGGTAGAGCCGACACCGCATTGTGATTTTGATGCTCCCCAAACCATTGGAATCTGGCGCGAAAACGCCCGTGGTTTTATTGGTCAGTCAGCGTTGGTTGGCGCACGTCACGGCCGTGACTTCAGCAATTTATTTGTGCTTCGCGAAACTAAGGTTGAGGGCTCGGTAGCCACATTTATTTCTGTGGATGCAGAAGCTGAACTTGAAGTTCTTGCTCGTTTTGAGTTAACCGCGCATGGAGTTCTTAAAGTTACGCAGCAGGTTACCAACCTCGGATTTACTGAATACCGGGTTGATGGAATTACCACCTTTTTGCCAGTGCCGGACTACACCAAGTCGGTGTTGGATTTTCACGGTCGTTGGATGCGCGAGCGTCAACCGCAGCGTCAAGAAATTCGGGTTGGCACGTGGTTGCGAGAGGGTCGCGAGGGTCGCACCGGTCATGACGCCACCACGATTCAATTTGCCATGGCAGAGTCGTCAACTTTTGAACATGGCGAAGTGTGGGGCCTGAGCCTTGCTTGGTCTGGCAATAGTCGCCAACTAGTTGAGCGAACTGCAATTGGGCGCACCAGCATGGGTGCAGGCGAATTGTTGCTGGCCGACGAAGTTATTTTGAAGAGCAATGAAACCTATGCGGCGCCAACCGTGGTTGCGGTTTATTCGAACGAGGGCGTCAATGGTGCAAGTTATCGACTGCACCAGATGTTGCGTGCTCGCGCCAATCACCCAACCAATATTCGCCCACGCCCAATCACTTTGAATGTTTGGGAAGCGGTTTACTTTGACCACAACTTTGAAAAACTTTCGGCACTGGCTGATGCAGCTGCAGAAATTGGCGTTGAGCGCTTTGTGCTTGACGACGGTTGGTTTGGTTCTCGCCGCGATGATAAGTCAGGGCTTGGCGACTGGGTGGTTAGTTCAGAAGTTTGGCCAGAGGGATTAGGCAAGCTGGTCGACAAAGTTAAGTCAGTTGGCATGGAGTTTGGTCTTTGGTTTGAAGGCGAAATGGTCAACGCCGACAGCGATCTTTACCGCGCACATCCGGATTGGATTTTGCACGCCGGTGGTCGAGTGCCGCCAACCTTTAGAGATCAACAAGTGCTTGACCTAGCTCACGAGGGCGCTTTTGAGCACGTGTTCAATCAGGTGAATGCCATTCTGAGTGCATACGACATCGCCTATATCAAGTGGGATCACAACCGTGTGCTCACCGAGGCAGCACACCTTGGCCAAGCGGCAGTTCGACGCCAGGTGCAGGCCATCTATCGCATGTTCGACCAGTTGAAGGCTGCTCATCCGGGGCTTGAAATTGAAAGTTGCGCATCTGGCGGCGCGCGCATTGACCTGGGCATGGTTGACCATGCAGATCGTTTCTGGACCAGCGACAACAACGATGCGCTTGAGCGCCAATCAATCAACCGCTACACATCAATCGTGATTCCGCCAGAACTCTTGGGCACTCACATTGGCCCAACCAAGGCCCACTCAACTCGACGCACACACAGCCACACTTTTAGAGCGGTGACAGCACTTTGGGGTCATGCAGGTTTGGAATGGGATCTGACCGAAGCGAATGCCGAGGAGCGTGAACTGCTCAAGTCATGGGCTGCGTATTACAAGAGCAAGCGCGCTTTGCTGCACTCGGGCAAGACCGTACGAGCAGATCAGACTGAAACCACCAGTTTCATTCATGGTGTAGTTGCCGCCGATAAAAGCGAAGCTATTTTTATGTATGCGCAACTAACCACCTCAGATTATTCGCGCCCGGCAAATATCCGTTTGACCGGCCTCGATGACAATGCCGAATACCGCGTGCGCGTGGTTGAGCCAGCCGGTGCTGCAACAGCGATGCAGCTTTTGCCACCAAAGTGGTATGCGGGAGTTCAATTGTCGGGGGCGCTGCTTGCAACCGTGGGTCTGCGTTCACCGGTTTTGCATCCAGAGCAGGCCATGCTGATCGAAGTAAGTCGAGTCTAAATTGGCGCTAACCGCAGCAAGAGCAAAGTCAGCTCAACAGGCGCTGATTGCGATTTTCTTTATTCAGGGAATCGTCGGCTTAACTTACATTCCGCGAATTCCAGAGTTGATTAAAAACATCAATGTTGAATTTGCCACCTGGGGTTTGATTGTTGGTGTTGCCGGCCTGGGTGCGCTTTTGGGGTTGCTGTTCACCAACCGATTCATTTCAAAATTTGGCACACGTCGAGTAGTTATTTTTGGCGCTGCATTTCAGTCGCTATTCATTGCGACACTTGGTTTAATTCATGACCCAATTCTTTTCTTTGTCGCTTCGGCTGCAATGAACTTTGCCGGTGCGACTGTAAACATCGCTCTGAACTCGCAAACCGTTGCGCTGCAAAAGGCCTTGAACAAAGTTGTGATTGGCCGCTTTCACGCCGCTTGGAGCATTGGCGCGGCAGCATCCACGGGGCTAAGTGCGGTTCTGGTCACTTTTATGCCGCTTTGGTTGCACCTGTTGTTGATTCCGGGCATCGGCATAGCTTGCCTGTTTTACTTCGGCAGAGGTCTCTTGCTTTCATCCGAGGATGGCCACGGCGACAAGCGCACCGTTGTGAACAAGATTCCATTTCTCAAATCACCGCCGCAAGTTTGGCTGCTAGCCGCGGGTTTGTTCACGGGAGTATTCACCGAGTTGGCTCTGATGGACTGGTCGTCGGTTTATGCCAAGACAGAACTGGGTCTCAGCCTTGGGTTGGCTGCGATTCCATTCACAGCGTTCTCTTCGGCAATGATTGTTGGCCGATTGCTGATTGGGCGCCTCACCAAAAAGCGACACATCAGTGAGCTTGCTCGAGTGGCAGGCATTTTTGGCAGTGTCTGTTTAGTTTCTGCCGTGGTGTTGGGTGCGCTGCTTCGCGACTCAAATGAAACTCTCGCCCTAATTGTGGTTTCAATTCTGTTTGTTGGCGTTGGCCTTGGTTCGGCATCAATGGTGCCTTCATTTTTCAGTGGCGCCGGTTATGTAAAAGGTTTGAATACTGCTCAGGTGTTGGCGCGAATGAGTCTGGTGAACCAGGTGCTAATCATGCTGGCCAAGATTGCCATGGGTGGCCTTGCTCAGGGCGTGGGTTTGTCGATTGCATTCCTGCTGCCAACAATTACTTTGTTTGCCGCCGGTGTGATTGCAGGTGTTGTCGCAAAGCGAGCCCGTCACAACGAAGCAGCTTCAAACGCATTTCCGCCAACCGGTGCGATGGGAATCATCGCCGAATAGGTTTAGCGGAAGTTGGTGAATTGAATATCGATTTCCAGGTCTTTGCCTTTTAGCAAAGCCATTACTTCTTGAAGGTCATCTCGGCTCTTGCTCTGCACACGAAGTTCGTCACCTTGAATTTGTGACTTCACGCTCTTAGGGCCTTCTTCGCGAATAATCTTTGAGATCTTCTTGGCCTGCTCTTGCTCAATGCCATTCTTCAGTTCACCCTCGATGCGGTACTCCTTGCCCGAAGGGTAAGGCTTTCCGTCATCAAAACTCTTGAGTGAGATGCCGCGCTTAACCAACTTTGACTGAAAAACATCTAGAACGGCCTTGACGCGCTCTTCGCTCGAGGCCTTCATCAAAATCTTGTCGCCGCTCCAGTCGATCTCTGCGCCAACACCTTTAAAGTCATATCGCGACTCAAGTTCCTTTTGTGCTTGCATCAAAGCGTTGTTCGCTTCTTGCTTGTCTACTTTGCTTACGATGTCGAATGTTGAATCAGCCATGTGGCCAGTTTACTGAGACGGCAGCCCAATTATGGTTAGCGTGAGGCGGGGGATGGGCGAGCAGTGCTAGAGCGAACCAGCAAGTTAACTTTCCACTCCACGTCTTCTTCAATGTTTACGTGACTATCTAAGGTTGGATCATTCAAAACTTCAAGCAATAGGCGAGTTGCTTCTGCGCCCTGCTCTCGCACTCGTTGATCAACCGTGGTCAAGCCGAACAGTTCGGACATGTCGTGGTTGTCGATTCCAATTACCGAAATATCTTGAGGCACTCGCAAACCCAAATCCTTGGCCGCCATAATTGCGCCGAAACCCATTTCGTCTGAGTTGCAGAAAATTGCTGTTGGAGCATTTTTTGGTTCGCCCAACATTTGCTTGGTCACTTTATAGGCGCCCGCTGAGGTGTAATCAGTTTCACCAAGCCAATTTTTTCGCGTTTCTAGACCGGCCTCGTGCATCGCCTCGAGATAGCCCTCTTTGCGTTTATTTGCCTGGTCGAATTCGCGGTCAGAGCCAATCATGCCGCTGATGTTTGCTACGCGGGTGTGCCCGAGTGCCAACAGGTGTTCGGTTGCCAGCTTGCCTGCGAAGTGGTCATCCATGGCAAGGCTTCGGGCGCCGTGCACCTGACCACCGATTGCAATGATCGGCTTCAACATTTTGTTGATTTGTTCAAGCTCTGCTTCATCTGGGTGAACAGCAACGGTGAGCACTGCATCTACTCGCTGGCGAAGCAAAAATTCATTGAAGATTCTTTGGCGCTGTTCCTGGCCACCGCTCAAGTTATAAAGCGTGAGGTCATAGCCGTTTTCGATGAGCTTCGATTCAATGGCTTCAAGAATGGCCGAGAAAAACCAGCGGTCCACGTATGGCATAACTACGCCAATGTTGCGGTTGCGGCCGGTGGCTAATGTGTAGGCGCTGTGCGAAGCAACATAGCCCAGTTGTTCGGCGGCGGCTTCAACTTTTTCACGGGCACGTTCTGAAACATGGTCTTTGCCAGACAGGGCGCGTGAGACTGTTGCAGTGGAAACCCCCGCAAGTCTTGCTACGTCCTCAATGCCAGCCATGGTTCTTTCTGTAAAAAATGTAAAAACATGAAATCTTTTACAAAGATTAGGTGTAAAACGCTTGCAAGGCAATCTGGATTTTCACCCTGTGCATTATTCGAGTAAACTTGCCAAGCGCTCGTTTGCGCAAATTGGCTAGTTACCCAAGCGGCCAAAGGGATCTGACTGTAAATCAGCCGGCTCAGCCTTCGGGGGTTCGAATCCCTCACTAGCCACAAACGGAAAACGCCCCCAACGGGGCGTTTTCTGCGTTTGTGGTGAACAAAGATGCACGCCCCCAACGGGGCGTTTTCTGCGTTTGTGGCAAGGAATGGTGTGATCCGCCAAGGGGTGGTCCCTTTACCTTTATCCAGTTCGGCCCTGCAAAGGCATAACTTGCCTTTGCTGATCGGGCCTGCGGCTGGTGCTCGGTAAACTTGCAACAGTTTTTACACAGCAAAGGAGCTGCCCATGGCGGAAATTGAGTTCACCACTCGCAAGTGGGTGCGCCCCGAAGACCTCAACGCCAACGGCACATTATTTGGTGGCAGCCTGCTGAAGTGGATTGACGAAGAAGCCACAATCTATGCAATTTTGCAATTGGGCAATCGCCGCGTGGTGACCAAAATCATTTCTGAAATCAACTTTGTTGCCTCGGCAATTACGGGCGACTTGATTGAAATGGGATTGGTGGCTACCAAATTTGGAACTACTTCAATCACGATGCGTGCCGAGGTGCGCAACATGGTGACCCGCAAAAACATTTTGACCGTGGATCACATTGTGTTTGTTGGCCTCGATAAAGAGGGCCGCCCAATGCCACACGGCTACACCAGCGCAACCAATGATCGCGACCGCATGCCTTTGGAGCACAACTAGCTTTCGATGTCGAGCGACAAAATCCAAACGGTTTGATCTGCGGCTAAAGCGTGACCTTCGGTCATGCCATGCAAACTTGAAGCCAGAATTTTGCCTGCTGGCAAATCAATCGGCTCATGGCCAAAGTTGTGAATCACCACAACGTCGCCGTTTCTGAAACCAAGCACGTTGTCGCCAACGTAACCTGGCAACCATTCAAAAGAACCTTCACCAATTGCCAACTCTTTGCGCAGCTTGAGAGCGTGTTTATAAAGCTCGAGAGTTGAACCTGCTACGCCTTCTTGCTGATCGCGTGAGTACTCTGCATAAATATCTGGCTGCGGCAACCAAGCTTTACCAGTTGTGTTGAACCCATTCGCTTGGCCAACTCCGGCTTGCCAAGGCAACGGCACGCGACAACCATCACGACCAACACGCACCCCGTTTGTGCGTGCATAGGTTGGGTCCTGTCTAAATTCAGCAGCCAAGGTGGTGTGCTCGGGCAAGCCAAGTTCTTCGCCTTGATATAGATACATTGAACCTGGCAGCGCAAGCGTGAACAACGTCGCTGCACGTGCGCGACGCAATCCCAGTTCGCGGTCTGGCTGAGGATCATTTGGACCGATGCCATCCGAGGCAGTTGGTCGACCCTTCACCCCACCCATGCGAGTTGCGTGACGAATGATGTCGTGGTTTGAGAGCACCCAAGTTGATGGTGCACCAACCGAATCAAATGCATCAAAAGATTCGTTGATTGAGTTGAACAAAATCTCTGGCTTCCACTCCGAATCTAAGAAACGGAAGTTGAAAGTTTGGTTGAACTCATCTGGTCTAACCCACAACGCCATGAATGAAAGTGGCAACACATAGGCCTCGCCGCACATGGCTCGCTCGCCCGGGTAGCTCTCAAGAATTGCACGCCATTTTCTGAAGATTGGGTGCACTGATTCTTGAAACCACATCGGTGGCGATGCTTCGCCCTCGATGAAACCGGCACCGGCACGCTCAACATCTGGGTGATCTGGCAGGCCCGCGGCTTTGCCCATTGCGTGCGGTTGGTCCACGCGAAAACCATCCACGCCACGATCAAGCCAAAATCTTAGGATGTCTTCAAACGCCTCTTGAACCTTTGGATTCTCCCAATTTAAATCGGGCTGTGACGAATCAAAGAGGTGGCAATACCACTCGCCAGGTGTTCCATCTGGATTGGTAGTGCGAGTCCAAGCTGGGCCACCAAACATTGACAGCCAGTTGTTCGGCGGCAACTCGCCGTTTGCACCCTTGCCTGCTTTGAAGTGATAGAAGGCACGTTCTGCTGAACCCGGTGCTGCACTGAGCGCTGCTTGAAACCATTTGTGTTGATCGCTGGTGTGGTTGGGCACGAGGTCAACCAATACGCGAATGCCAAATTCGTGCGCGCGAGTAACCATCGCATCAAAATCTTCGAGTGTTCCAAACAGCGGATCAACATCGGTGTAATCACTAACGTCGTAGCCCGCATCTTTTTGTGGCGATCGCATGAATGGCGACAACCAAATTGCTTCAATACCGAGTGCTGCAAGTGAGTCCAGGCGCGATGTGATTCCAGGCAAGTCGCCCATGCCATCGCCATTTGAATCAGCGAATGAACGCGGGTACACCTGATAAATGACGGCCGAGCGCCACCATTCTTTTCCGTAGTTGGCAGTATGACGAGCGGCGGTCGCAATTTCCATGACTACAACTTAATCCAGGCAACTTGGTCGTGTTCCAAAATTCCTTCAATGGATAGGTCGTGCTGTGTAGTAACCAGCAGCTCTCCCTGCGGCAACGCAAAAGCATCGCCACCAAAGTTTGCGATTACCAGAACACCATTGTTGATGTAGGCGAGCGTGTGTTCGTCTTGGTATTCCGGCGCCCATCGCATTGCTCCTGAGCCAAGACCCTCGGCCTTGCGCACCTTTAGCAATCGTTTGTAAAGCTCCAGCGTTGAACCAGCAATACCTTCTTGCAAATTGCGAGAGAAAACTCGGTAGTTAGCCGGTTGTGGCAACCAAGATTTTCCGGTGGTATTAAATCCATTCGCCTCGCCAACACCGGCTTCCCACGGCAGAGGCACGCGGCATCCATCGCGACCAATGCGCTCACCCTTGGTGCGTGCATAAGTTGGGTCTTGGCGATACTTGCCCTCGAGTTGCCATGCTTCAGGCAAGCCGAGTTCTTCACCCTGGTATAGGTATGCCGAGCCAGGCAAGCCCAACATGAAAGAGGTTGCTGCACGAGCGCGACGCAAACCAAGCGCTTCATCAGGCATCGGGTCGGTTGGGTGAATGCCGTCGCCCGGGCGCGGAGTATTTTCTGGAGCAATGCCTAAACGAGTTGCGTGGCGGATTCCGTCGTGGTTCGACAGCACCCAGGTGCTGGATGCGCCTACCTTGCCATATTCAATGATCGAGTCAGTTACGATTTTCTGAAGCGCGTGCGGTTCATAAGCGGTGGTCATGTAGTCGAAATTGAATGACTGGTGATATTCGTCTGGGCGAACCCACATTGCCAAACGAGGCAGCGGACTCATTGACGCTTCGGCACACATTGCACGGTCGTCAAACTCATCAATCACTCGACGGAATCTGCGAATGGCATCGTGAACACCAGGTTGGCCCCAGTAAGGCACAGCGATCTCGGCTTCTTCAAGCGACAGGTTCGAGATTGGTCGTTCACGCAAATTCTCGTCATAAATAGTTGCGTCTGGCAATCCTTCGCGTTTCACCATTCCGTGCGCAACATCAACTCGGAATCCATCGACGCCTTTCTTCAGCCAGAAGCGCAGAATTTCGTCAAACTCGTCGGCGACTTTCGGGTTGTTCCAGTTAAGGTCCGGTTGGCTCGAATCAAAAAGGTGCAGGTACCACTGACCAGCAGTTCCATCGGCGTTAGTGGTGCGAGTCCAAGCTGGGCCACCGAAAATTGACTGCCAGTTGTTTGGCGGCAATTCGCCAGCTTCGCCCTTGCCATCTTTGAAGTGGTAATAGTCACGTTCGATTGATCCCTCGGATGCCTTGAGCGCAGCCTGGAACCAGACATGCTGATCACTGGTGTGGTTAGGCACGATGTCAACGATGATTCGAATGCCCAGGGATTTTGCTTTGGCAATCAGCACATCAAAGTCGTCGTTGGTGCCAAAGATTGCATCGATTTGGCGATAGTCACTGATGTCATAGCCGGCATCTTTTTGTGGTGATTTGAAAAACGGGCTAAACCAAATGGCGTCAATGCCAAGCGAAACCAGTGAATCAAGCCGACTGGTAATTCCCTTTAGGTCACCCAACCCGTCGCCGTCGGCATCTGCGAAACTGCGCGGATAAATCTGATAAATAACCGCGGTGCGCCACCATTCAGCCTGTGGATTGTTTTTGGTGAGAAAGTCTGGAGTATTTGGCATGCGACATAGCCTATACAAAGGCTTTGGTTTGTCTGTTACAAAAGTGTTATCGCTTTTAGGCCTTTTGGGTTTGTGAAAACGCTTGCAGTCGTAGTGGAATGGTCAGGCCTGCCTTAACGGCAGATTAACAAAATCTATATTTCGCAACGAAAGGTGAAATTAGTGAACATCACAAAGCGCGGCATTGTTGCCGCTGTTGCATCTGCAGCCCTATTGCTGACCGGCGTCGCCGCTGTTCCAGCTCAGGCTGCAACCAAAACAATCACCATTTGGGCAGATGACGCACGTGGTCCTGCATTGAAGACCTTCCTTGAAGGCAACACCAAGATTGCTCCTGGGTACACCTTCAAAATCACTACATATGCGGGTTACGATGCTCTCGACTCAGCATGGAAGAAGGCAACTGCATCAGGTGGCCCAGACGTAATGTTCCACCCTGCCGGTGAAGGCGTAAACGCCGCAAAGAGCGGTAAGGCTGTTCCACTAACTTTCTCAGCGACTGAGAAGTCACAATTGGGAGCTGCTGCACTTGGTGCTGGAACCTATAAGGGCCGCACTTATGTTGTTCCACTAGACGTGGACACCACAACAATGATTTGGAACACCAAGTTTGGTGCTGCCCCAAAGACATTCGCAGATTTGGTAACTCGTTTCAAGGCAGCCAAGGCTGCGGGTACTGCTACCACAGGCATCTGTTCATCAGACGGCACTTGGGGCTCACTTCCAATTTTGACCGCACTTGGCGGTGGTGCATGGGGTTACAAGGCAGACGGCATCACTCCTGACCCAAGCCAGATCATTTTCAACTCTCCAGAGGCAGTTACCAACTGGAACAAGTACCTAGTTGACCCAACAACCAAGAAGAGCAACGGCGTATTTGCCTGGGACGGTTGGGAAGTCTGTGGCCCTCAGTTCCTTGCAGGAAAGATCATGGCGCTTAACACAGGTTCATGGCGCATCGGCGACATCCAGAAAGCTGGCGTAAAGTACACACTTCAGCCAGTGCCAACCGTAAATGGTAAGGGCAAGACCCACCAGTGGACTGGCTTCGGCGGCGCTTTCGTGACGTCGTTTGCTGCCAAGCATGGTGTTGAGCTGGGTGCAAAGAAGCTTATGCAGTACCTTGCAGCTCCAGCTGGTGCATTGGCTTATGCAAAGGCTGTAAACCGTCCAGCAGTTAACTCAGCAATCGCTTCAAAGGTTTCTAGCGATGCTGCTGGTTTCGGTAAGGCCGGAGCAAGCAACGGTGTTGTTCAGGAGAACGCTCTTCTAGGTAGCAACGCTGGTGGCGCAAACTGGTATGACGTGCTCGGTGACGTTTACAGCAAGATCCTGGTTAAGGGTCAAGACGTTCAGGCAACATTGGACAAGGCAGCAGTTATCTTGTACAAGAACTTCGTCGCTGGAATGAAGAACCGCTAAAAGTCGAAAATCAACGCGGAGGCTGGTCAAAGAAGTTTTTGACCAGCCTCCGTATTTCCACTCGCTAGGGTAAAGATATGAACCTGTTTAGAAGCACAAAATTGATAGCGCTTATTGCGAAAATCTTAATTTTGGCGTTGGCTACATCTGTTTTGGGGTACATGGCGTTCGTGGCCTTCTTGGCAAACGAATGGCTAATTGGTGGATCAATTGTTTTAGTCATCGTTCTGGCAAATGTCATTTATGGTTCGGGCAAGCTTGTAGCGGCTAAATTTCTTTACCCCGGAATCGTATTTCTTGCTCTCTTTGTGATTGTGCCGGTCATCTACACGGCGATGATGTCTACCTTCAATTACAAGACAGGTAACGAGATTTCAAAAGAAGAAGCCATCGCTCAGCTTTACGATGTCGGACTTACTCAAGATGCTGCGGGCACAACCTACGACATGGTGCTCGGAAACAAAGACGGCCAGCTGTCGGTTCTTCTAACAGATCAAATTACTCACAAAGTCTTTCTTGCACAGAACAAATCAGTTACTGAGTTACCTTTGGGTCGGTATAAAACACGTCAAGATGGCGTGGCAGTTTCGGCAGACGGTTTTACGAAATTAACTACTAATCAGGCTGCAAACGCAGAGAGCAAACTGCAAAACCTCAAATTTCCATTCGGTGATGGCTCTTTCGTAGTTGCTCAGGGTGTCGACGTTGCTTCCCGCATGATTCAGGCGTATTCATACGATGCAAAAACAAACACTCTTACTGACTCCGTTGCTGGCATTACTTACGTCGATAACGGAAATGGAAACTTTGTCGATAAAAATGACAGTCAAGTAATTTTGTATCCGGGTTGGCGTCAGTTCAATCCAGCAGAAAATTACATTGGGCTGTTGACAAATCCTGCACTTCGCGGACCATTTATCGGTGTCTTCATTTGGACTTTCCTTTTCTCTGTAATAACGGTCGTAATGATGTTTGGTCTTGGGCTAGTTCTAGCCCTTGCGCTAGATAAAAAAATCCGTGGCAGAAATTTCTATCGGGCATTGCTGATCTTGCCGTATGCAATGCCAAGTTTCATGTCTATCTTGATTTGGGCGGGAATTTTCAATCGCGAGCACGGTGCCTTGAATGCTTTGCTCGGAATGCAAATTCCTTGGCTTGAGCAAGAATGGCTCGCCAAATTCGCCATTCTTATCGTGAATCTTTGGTTGGGTTTCCCATACTTCTATTTGATATCGACTGGTGCAATTCAGGCCCTACCAGGGGACCTGGAGGAAGCTGCCGAACTCGATGGTGCCTCGGCTGGGCAAATTTTCTGGCGAATCAAATTGCCACTGGTCTTGCAAATTTTGTCTCCATTGCTGATTGCTTCTATGGCATTCAACTTCAACAATTTCAACTTGATCTTCTTGCTTACCAAGGGTGGGCCAACTGACGTTATCAATGGTCAAACCGCAGGTGCGACAGACATTTTGATTACTTACGCATACAAAACCGCATTCTCTGGTGCCGAGCAAAATCTCGGGCTAGCAAGTGCGATTAGCGTAATCATTTTCTTGATCGTGGGCGTGCTATCTCTCTGGAGTTTGCGCCGTTCAAAGGTATTGGAGATCATGCAATGACAACTGCATCAATTAAGAAGGAAAAAAGTTTCAACTTCAAACGCGCTCCAAGGCGAGTTGCGTCGAATGCTTGGCGCCACATCTTTGCTTGGGCATTGATTGCATTTTCAATCTTTCCCATTTTTGTGGTCGTAATGAGTTCGTTGGATTCAACTGGCGCTCTTGCCTCGAGCCAAATCATTCCTTCGAAGCTAAGCCTCGACAACTACATAATGCTTTTCCAATCCGATTCACTACCATTTCCAATTTGGATTTGGAATTCGTTTATGGTGTCGAGCCTCAATGCCGTTATTTCGGTGTTAATCGGTGTATTCGCCGCTTTTGCATTCTCGCGACTTAGGTTCAAAGGTCGTAAATTCGGTTTGCAGGCGCTATTGCTCGTCCAGGTATTCCCTAGCTTCCTAGCTTTGGCCGCGATCTACGTGATCATGGAACGCATATACACAGTGTTTCCTGCAATTGGCTTGGGCTCAATTTGGGGACTTCTTCTGATTTACCTGGGTGGATCTATGGGCGCGAATGCTTGGTTGCTAAAGGGATTCCTGGATTCAATTCCAATGGAGCTAGACGAAGCCGCACGCATAGATGGCGCATCGCCTGCCCAGATTTTTTGGCAGATTTTCTTGCCTCTGAGCACGCCTGTACTAATCGTTACTACTCTCTTGAGTTTCGTTGGCACTTTCAACGAATTCATCTTGGCTAGTTTGTTTTTGCAGGACGTAAATGCAAGAACTGTTGCGGTTGGATTGCAGTCTTTTATCGGCGCTCAATTTGGTGCTAACTGGAACGCGTTTGCCGCTGGTTCAGTGCTGGCCGCAATTCCACTAGTGGCATTGTTCTTGAGCTTGCAGAAGTACATTGTTGGTGGCGTAGCTGCCGGCGCCGTAAAAGGCTAGTTGGAGAATTGCAAATGGAAACCACAATGAAAGCTCTCACTCCTCCGATGGGCTGGAATAGCTGGAACCGGTTTTTGGATGTCAATCACCGAGCCGATTTTGAAGCAACTACGGAAGAGGCTGTCTTAGAGCAAGCTCGAGCCCTGGTTGATAGTGGTCTAGCGGCTGCTGGATACCAATACGTGGTTATGGATGACTGCTACCAATCATTTCGTCGAGACTATCGAGGACGTCTGGTTGGTCACCCGCACCGATTTAAGAGTGGCATAAAGTACCTCGCAGATGAAATTCATTCGCTCGGACTCAAGTTTGGTTTGTACGCGGTTCCAGGAACACAAACCTGCGCTCAGCAATACTTTGATTATCACGGCCTTGACCTAGGCAGTCTCAACCATGAACGTGACGATGCCCAAGCGTTTGCCGAATGGGGCGTTGACTACCTTAAATATGACTGGTGTCGAGCCCACATTAATGATGGTTTGTCTGCGCCAGAAGCATTCAAGAAAATGGCTGATGAGTTAGCAGCAGTCGCTCCACACATTGTTTATTCAATCTCGGAATATGGTCTCTTTGAGTCACATTTATGGGCTCCAGAGTTTGCCAATCTGTGGCGAACTACTGATGATCTATTGCCGCATTGGAACTCGGTGATGCGAACTTTGGACCAACAGGTGGAGTTGCACCCCTATAGCAAGCCTGGACACTGGAATGACCCAGATATGTTGCAGATTGGTAACGGCACCCTAACCAAAGCAGAAAATCGGTCGCACATGTTCTTATGGGCCATTTTGAATGCACCCCTAATGGCTGGCAATGACCTAACTCGCATGTCAGACGAAGTGCTTGATTTGCTAAAACATCCTGGAGTAATTGCGATCGATCAAGACTGGGGCGGGAGCCAGGGTCGGTTGGTGCATGATTTGGACGGGGTTCAAATATGGCAGAAGCCAATGAGCACTGGTGGGGTAGCTGGTGTGCTGCTCAACCGCAATGATTCGGTTGAGCACTTCGACCTATTGGCCAAATATTCAGAGTTCGATTCTGTAGTTGATGTGTGGTCTGGCGAATCAATCGATGGCGCTTCTGTTGGGCTCGATGCGCACGATTCAATCATGTTCACCGCAAAATAATCGATAGATTTTGGTTATGACCAAGTTGCCTTTCGCCCTTCGCCCGCATCACGATGGTTCAGCCCTCTATGTTCTGAACCAAGCACCAAAGTTGCTAGACAAGGTGCGCGTTCGCATTCGCGTGCACTCAGCGATTGGCGCGATTGCCGAAGTTCGCGTGCGGGCTAGCGAAAGCGGAGAGGCATTCTTTGGCAAGCCAGCCAAGGTGGTTTCGATGCAAGGCAATTGGTCTTGGTATGAAACCACAATCGTCATGCAGAACCCAAAGGTCGATTACCGCTGGATGATCAAGTTGGCGAATGACCAGATTCTTTGGGTCAACGCGCTTGGCCTGCACAAGACCGATCAGCCGGACATCAACAACTTCAGAATCAATACTTTTTCAAGTGCACCGGCTTGGGGCCCTAAAGCCGTTGTCTATGAAGTATTCCCAGATCGGTTTGCCCGCTCGGCGAAGGCAGGCGCACACCCAACGCCTAGTTGGGCGATAGAGGCAAACTGGGGCGACAAAGTAATCGGTTCTGGCGCGGGTGTAAGCGAGCAGTTTTTTGGTGGCGATCTTTGGGGCGCAATCGAGCACCTAGACCACTTAAAAAAACTTGGTGTCAATGTCTTGTATTTGACACCGATTTTTCCGGCACATTCGAATCACCGCTATAACGCCAGTTCGTTTGATCACGTTGACCCGTTGCTTGGCGGAGACGAGGCGCTAATTGCGTTGGTGGAAGCCGCTCACAAACTTGGCTTAAAAGTCATTGGCGACCTAACTTCGAATCACTCGGGCGATACGCACGAATGGTTTAAGGCCGCACACAAGAATCCAAAAGCCCCGGAATCTGAGTTTTATTACTTCACCGATGGCAACACTAAGTACGACTCATGGTTTGGCTACCCAAGTCTGCCAAAGTTCAACTGGAATTCTGCAGAGCTACGCAAGCGCTTTATTGAGGGCAAAAATTCGGTTGTGGCCAAGTGGCTCAAGGCTCCTTTCAACTTTGATGGTTGGCGCATTGACGTTGCCAACATGACCGGCCGCATTCGTGATGAAGATATGTATTCAGACGTTGCCAAGACAGTTCGCAAGACCATGGTCGAAGTAAACCCAAACACCATCATGTTGGGTGAGTACACCGGCGATGCTGCATATGAAGTGCAGGGCGATGGTTGGCAGGGTGCAATGACCTATGCAAACTTCACTCGACCACTGTGGCGCTGGTTGCACAAGAAGAGCGACCAGACCGAGTTGCAAAACATGGGATACATCACCAAGGCCGAAAGCGGCAGTGATTTTGTATCCAGCTACACACAATTCAACGCCGGATTTCCATGGCATGTGCGCAGCAATAACCTAAACGCGCTGGACACACATGACACCCCGCGTTTCAAAACTTTTGCAATCAAAGGTGCCCAAAAAGTCGCCGCTGGTTTGCAGTTCACGATCCCTGGCATTCCAATGATTTGGGCTGGTGATGAATTTGGGCTAGACGGCACTATTGGTGAGGAATCACGCACCCCGATGCCATGGAACAACGAACGCCCAATCGAGAAGAATCTGATGGCCGTGTATGCCAAGTTGGCCGAAATTCGCAAGACTAATGCGGCACTTACCGAGGGCAGCATGCGCTTCTTATATGCCTCGGATGAAGCCGTGGTCTTTGTTCGTGAACATCGCAAACAGAACATTTTGGTGTGTGTCACAAGAGGCAAAGACTCTTCGATCAAGCTGCATAAAGATGCCATTTTTGGCCTTGAGCACTCAGTAAATCTGTTTGGTGGCGGCAAGATTGAAGTCAAAAACAACTCGGTGAAACTGCCTGGAGAGAAGGTTTCGATCAACATCTGGCGTTTGCCAGCCGCTAAGTAAAAGTGCTAAAGTCTTCTGGTGCCTGGCGCCAGAAGCCAATCTGCACAACGCCCCGATAGCTCAGTGGTAGAGCACTTCCATGGTAAGGAAGGGGTCGCCAGTTCAATCCTGGCTCGGGGCTCGCAACAAAATAACTAGTTGTCGCAGTATTAACTGATTGGCAATGCCCGGCTGGGTAGCTCAGGTGGTTAGAGCACACGACTCATAATCGTGGGGTCGCGGGTTCGAGTCCCGCCCTAGCTACAGAGAATTCAGAATCGCCCTTTACGGGGCTTTTTTTGTTTAAGTAGTAGAAACTAGAGTCGTGGTAAATCCAAACGTGCAGGGCAAGAAATATCCGGCAACCGAACCTTATTTGGTTGGCCGCGAAAAAATCCGCGAATTCGCCCACGCGGTTAAATCAACCAACCCAATGAATCTAGATGTCTTCGCAGCGCAAGCCGCGGGCTATGACGACGTAATTGCTCCGCCAACTTTTGCTGTGGTGATTCAAGAGCGCTCATTGGCAACAGTGCTTGCCGACCCAGAGGCTGGAATCGAATTCAGTCGAGTGGTGCACGGCGACCAGCGCTTTATTCATGAGCGACCAATTGTTGCCGGCGATGAATTGGTGAGCGAACTAGAAGTTGCCAGCGTCAAATCGCTCGGTGGCAATTCAATGGTTACGTTTGAAACAAAAATCTTTGATGTAAACAAGCAATTGGTTTGTACTGCAATTTCTACTCTCGTGGTTAGAGGTGAAGAGTAATGACTCACATCAACATTGCAGCTCTTGAAGTTGGCGCAGTAGTTGGCCAACAGGAATTTTGGTTTACCCGCGATTCTTTGGTGCGTTATGCCGGCGCATCTGGTGACTTTAACAACATTCACTACCGCGACGACGTGGCTCAGGCGGTTGGTCTGCCAGGGGTGCTTGCACACGGAATGCTAACTATGGGTGCCGCCGTGCAGGTTGCCGTTGATTGGGTTGGCGATGCCGGCCGAGTGGTTGACTATCAGGTGCGTTTCACCAAGCCGGTGGTTGTTGATGCACGAGAGGGTGCAGTGGTTCTAGTGATTGGCAAAATTGCCGAGATCGATGCCGAGAACAACATTGTTCGCGTAGACCTTACCGCAACCTTCAATGACACCACGGTGCTTGGCAAAGCCCAGGTTCGAGTTCGACTTTAATGACTGCTGTTCAACCGCTCAGTGAACTCACCACCATTCGCGTAGGTGGAACTCCAGCCGAAATCTATGAGGCCAAGACTCGCGATGACTTAATCGAGCACACTCTTGGTGTTTGGCGCTCGGGTGAAGACTGGTTGGTTCTTGGTGGTGGTTCAAACGTTGTGATTGCCGACGAAGTGCCCAACTTGCATGTGATCAAAGTTGCCAATCTAGGCATCGAGCCGGTTCGAAACCGTGATGAATCGCGAGTAGTTGTTCGTGTTCAGGCTGGTGAAAACTGGGATGCCTTTGTTGCTCACACCATCTCGGTTGGCCTTGCAGGAATCGAGGCAATGAGCGGTATTCCGGGCACTGTTGGTGCCGCACCGGTGCAAAACATTGGCGCTTATGGGCAAGAACTCAGCGACACATTGGTGCGCCTAGAGTTCTTGGATTACGAGACCCACGAAGTGGCGATTCTTGAAGCTAAGGACCTGCAGTTTGGATATCGCGACAGTGCAATCAAGCGGGGCAGACCGGGCGTGATTACTTGGGTCGAGTTTGAATTGCAAAACTTGAATGGCCTAAGTCGCCCGCTTTATTCAACCCAGATTGCTGCTGATCTTGGTGTGGCAATGGGGGCGCAGGTTGCGCTTGCCGATGTGCGCAAGAGTGTTTTGAAATTGCGTGCCAGCAAGGGCATGGTCCTAAGTGACAGCGACCCAGACTCGGTTAGCTGCGGAAGCTTTTTTACCAACCCAATTGTGAGTGACAAAATTGCCCGCACATTGCCCGAAGAAGCGCCGCGATATGAAAATGAAGACGATGATGGTCTTACCGTGAAACTCTCGGCAGCATGGATGATTGAAAATGCTGGCATCGAAAAAGGTTTTCGAATTGCAGGTTCAAGAGCTGCTATTTCTAGCAAGCACACTTTGGCAATCGTCAACACCGGTGGCGCAACTGCCGAAGAGATTTTGCAGTTGGCAACTTATGTGCAAACTCGAGTGTCAAATAAGTTTGCAATTAACTTGGTGCCAGAACCGAACCTTATTGGTTTAGCTAAATAGTTTTTGCAAACGCTGAATGCCTTCAAGCAACGGCGCATCACCAAGTGCATAAGACAATCGCACATAACCCGACGGGCCAAATGCTTCACCTGGCACCAGTGCCACTTCTGCAGTCTCAAGAATGTAGTCGCACAATTCAAGAGAAGTGTTGATTTGCTTGCCGCCCCATTCGCGACCCAAAAGCCCGGTGACATCGGAATAAACATAGAAGGCACCCTGAGGCGTTGGTGCTACCCAGCCAGGAATCTTGTTTAGTTCAGCTACAGCGATCTTGCGACGACGGTCAAATGCTTCGCGCATCGCTAGCACTTCATCCTGAGGGCCAGTCAGAGCCGCGATTGCGGCACGCTGCGAAATGTTTGACACGTTAGAGGAAAGGTGCGACTGCAAATTGCCTGCCGCCTTCATTGCATCTAGAGGACCGGCCATCCATCCAAGGCGCCAACCGGTCATTGCATAACTCTTAGCAACACCGTTAACCAAAATTGTTCGGTCTATCAGTTCGGGCACGGCTTCGGTGATTGAGGTGGCCTTCACGCCGTCGTAAACCAGGTTCTGATAGATCTCGTCGGTGATTACCCAAAGGCCGTTTTCATAAGCCCATCGACCAATCGCTTCGGTCTGCTCGCGGGTGTAAACCGAACCGGTTGGGTTTGAAGGCGAAACGAAGAGCAAAACCTTGGATTTTGGAGTACGCGCGGCTTCAAGCTGCTCGACTGTGACTAGGTAGTTCTGGTCTGAGCCGGCAAAGACCTCAACTGGCACACCACCGGCAAGGCGAATTGCCTCTGGATAGGTTGTCCAGAATGGGGTGGGCATCAAAACCTCGTCACCCGGGTCAACAATTGTGGCAAATGCCTGATAAACGGCCTGCTTGCCACCGTTGGTAACCACTACCTGAGCCGCGCTAATTTCGGTGCCTGAATCGGTCTTGGTCTTGGCGGCAATGGCCTCGCGCAGGTCTGGAAGGCCCACGGCTGGCGTGTATCGGTGGTTTTTCGGGTCTCGAGCGGCCACAATGGCGGCTTCAACGATGTGTGCCGGAGTTGGAAAGTCTGGTTCGCCAGCTGCATAAGAGATGACTGGGCGGCCAGCTGCCTGAAGCGACTTGGCTTTGGCATCTACCTTTAGGGTGGCCGATTCAGCAATGGCACCGATACGTTTTGAGATTCGAGGGAATTCAGGCATGCGACAAGATTAGCAAGCAGAATCGGGCCTCGGATGGGCCTGCGGCCTAATTAGCCTTTGCGCAAAAGGCCGGCAGCGGTTATCCTTACAGGAGGTAGTTTGACAACTCCGGAAGCCTTATCTGGCAATTAAATCATTCTTAGATATTCAATCTATTAGTGTGCCCATTTGCCTGGTTTCCGAAGCAACAGACGACCCTGTAAAGGGTGGTGGCTCAATTGGTAGAGCATCGGTCTCCAAAACCGAGGGTTGCAGGTTCGAGTCCTGTCCGCCCTGCTGAAACAACATGACTTCGGTCACAAAGAAAAGGAACGCCTAATGGCAGAAGAACTAGAGCAAGAAGACCTAGTCGAGAAAGCGAAAGCTGATCGTGCGTCGAAGCGCAACATTTTTGCGCGCGGTGCCCTTTTCATCAAGCAGGTTATTGGTGAGCTCAATAAAGTCACCAAGCCAACTTGGGCCGAGCTTCGCAACTACACAGCGGTTGTGCTTGCTTTCGTTGCAGTTGTCATGGTGATCATCACCGCTCTTGACTGGTTGTTCTACCAAGCAGTCGTTTTTGTTTTCACACCAACCGCATAATTTCGCAACACAAATAAAAGGATTCAAACGTTGACTGATATCGAACGCGACGAGCTAGAGGCTTTGGCCGAAGTTGTTGCAACTGACCCAGCTGTCGAGCAAGCAATTGCCGAAGCAGACGCTGACTTTGCCGACTTGGCAAAAGACGCCGCGGTAGAGCTGGAGCAAGATCTTGAGCTTGAAGATGCAATTGCAGAGGTTGTTGAAGAGCAGGCGGCAATTGCAGATGAAATCGAAGAGGGCGCACCAATCGACCCTTACGCAGAATTCAAAGCTGAGCTTCGTCGTCAGCCTGGCAAGTGGTACGTAATTCACTCTTACGCCGGATACGAGAAGCGCGTTAAGCAGAACATTGAAAACCGCAAGCTTGCAATCGAGGGCGGAGACGACATCTTCCAGATTGAAGTTCCGATGGAAGACACAATCGAAATCAAAAACGGCCAGCGCAAGTTGGTTACCAAGGTACGCATCCCTGGTTATGTATTGATTCGCATGGAGATGAACGAAGAGTCATGGTCTCTAGTTCGTCACACTCCTGCGGTTACCGGCTTTGTTGGTAACTCACAGAACCCAACACCACTTCGTGCAGACGAAGCTTTCAACATGTTGAAGAGCCTTTACGTATTGCCTGAAGAAGCAGAAGCTAAGGCTGCTGCAAAGGGTGGCGTTGCCGTCAAGGGCAAGGCCAAGGCAGTTCCAATCAACGTTGACTACAAGGTTGGCGAGAGCATCATGATCAAAGACGGCTCGTTTGCCGGTCTTCCAGGAACCATCAGCGAGATCAAGCCAGAGAGCGGCAAGCTCACCGTATTGGTTTCACTGTTCGAGCGCGAGACTCCGGTGGAGTTGGGTTTCGAACAGGTTGGCGCACTGAACTAAACAAGTTTTATAAACAGTTTCCAAACAAACAAAAGGAAAATCAAAATGGCACCGAAGAAAAAGATCACTGGCATGATCAAGCTTCAGATCAACGCAGGCGCTGCAAACCCAGCTCCTCCGATTGGTCCAGCTCTTGGTCAGCACGGTGTGAACATCATGGAGTTCTGCACCGCGTATAACAACGCAACTGCAGACCAGAAGGGCAACGTCGTTCCGGTAGAAATCACCGTTTACGAAGACCGCTCATTCACCTTCGTTCTAAAGACCCCTCCTGCAGCCGAGCTAATTAAGAAGGCAGCAAACGTTCAGAAGGGTTCAGCAACTCCTCACACCGTGAAGGTTGCATCACTTTCGAAGGAAGCTTTGTACAAGATTGCCGAGCAGAAGATGTCAGATCTGAACGCTAACGATGTTGATGCAGCTGCAAAGATCATCGCTGGTACTGCACGCTCAATGGGAATCACAACCGAAGCTTAAGCAAAAAACCAATAGCAATTAGTGGGAGCATCGCGCGCGATGCGTTGACCACGAACTGTGACCAATTAGAAAAGGAATAACAGAATGGCAAAGCGCTCAAAGGCCTACCAGGCCGCAGCAGCTCTCATCACCGAGGGCAAGCTATACACCCCAGCCGAAGCAGTAGCTCTTGTTAAAGAGACTGGTTCGAAGAAGTTTGATTCAACTATTGAGGTTGCACTCAAGCTTGGCGTCGACCCTCGCAAGGCAGACCAGATGATTCGCGGAACTGTTTCACTTCCGCACGGAACTGGTAAGACTGCTCGCGTTATCGTTTTTGCAACTGGTGCCGCAGCTGACGCTGCTAAGGCTGCCGGTGCAGACGAAGTTGGCGGCGACGAACTGATCGAAAAGGTAGCCGCAGGCTGGACCGACTTCGACTCAGCTGTATCGACTCCTGAACTTATGGGTAAGGTCGGTCGTCTAGGTAAGGTGCTTGGTCCTCGCAACCTAATGCCAAACCCAAAGACTGGCACCGTGACTCCAGATGTTGCCAAGGCAGTTACCGACATCAAGGGTGGCCGCATTGAGTTCCGCATCGACAAGCAGTCAAACCTTCACTTCATCATTGGTAAGGCATCTTTCACCAAAGAGCAGCTTGGCGAAAACCTTGCTGTTGCGCTTGACGAGGTTAACCGTTTGAAGCCTTCAAGCTCAAAGGGGCGCTACCTAATCAAGGCTGCAATCGCAACCACATTTGGCCCTGGCATCTTGCTAGACACCAACATCACCAAGGTTGAGTTCTAAGCCTTACCAAACGTTCACTTTGAATTGGGGATCGGGCCTTTAGGCCCGGTCCCTTATTCGTTAGGCTGATAGCCGATTATCGAAAGGCGGGATATTGCCACAACACGCATTTGGCGCAGCCACACTTCTTGACCCGAAAGACCCAATGGGTTTGCGTGCACACGCACCCCTGCTAGACGCCTGGATCCGCGACATGGAAACCGACCGGTCGCCGTTCCAGATTCCTGGCCACAAAGGCCGCACCGACCTAACCGGTGCAGTAGTTGACGGAGATATTCCAGTTCTGCCGGGCAACCACACCAATCGAATTTCACCATCACTCATTCTTGAAGCCGAGGCAATTGCCGCCAAGCTTTGGGGCGCAGACCTCTGCCGCTTTGGAGTGAATGGTTCCAGTGGTTCAAACCACGCAGCCGTTATGGCGGTTGCCTCGCCCGGTGACAAAGTTATTGTTTCTCGCACACTGCACAAGTCTGTGTTGGTGGGAATGGTTTATGCGGGCGTCACACCAATTTGGATTCGCCCAGAAATCAATCCTGAAACAGGTTTGCCAGAGTATCTGCCATCGACTCGTCTCGCCGAAACCATTGCAGCCAACCCGGATGCAAAGGCCGTGTTGATTGGCGAACCTTCATACGTTGGCACCATGTCCAACATTCCGCGCCTGTCAAAGGTTTGTCACGAGGCTGGCATTCCTTTGGTGGTTGATGCCGCTTGGGCTGCGCACTACGGATTCCATAAAGAGCTTCCGAACCATCCATTGGCTGAAGGTGCAGACATCGTGGTCACCTCGGCGCACAAAACTCTGCCGAGTTACTCGCAGGCTTCATTTGTTTTGGTTCGCGAGGGGCTTGTCGATCTTGCTCGTTTCAACAAAATGTTTGATTCAACTCAAACCACATCGATGTCGGGTCGCATCTTGGCTTCAATCGACGCAGCACGTGCACTGCTTGAGCGTCACGGCGCCGAACTGATTGGCCCGGTTATCGAGGCAACCGAACGTGGTCGCGATGCACTTCGCGCCGCAGGTATCCAAGTGATTGATGGTGAATACATCGACCCGCTGAAGCTTGTGATTTTGCTCGGCTCAGTTGGCGCCGATGGCAACCGCGTAGAGGCCGATCTGCTTGCTGCAAATATCGACGTTGAAATGGCAAACCGCGACATCGTGATTCCAATGATTACCTTTGCCGACACCCCTGATCGCATCCATGACTTGATTGACCGCATTATCGAATCGGTTGACCGTCACCGCGGACCGGTGCGCCCGATTGAAATTTTGCCGGCGTTCTCGATTGAGCCAGAAGTCGTGGTCACACCGCGCGAGGCGTTCTTCTCAAATTACGAAGTAGTTGATTCCGCCGATGCAGTTGGCCGCGTTTCTGCTGAAATGATTTGCCCTTACCCACCGGGTGTGCCGGTGTTGTCGCCGGGAGAGCGAATTACCGAGGCGGCGCTGAGTGCTCTGCTAAAGGCCCGGGACATGGGCGTGCGCATTGCCTTTGTGGCTGACCCAACTTTGAAAACCCTGAAGGTTTTGCCTCTGTAACTGGAATAAACCAACCTGGCCTAGAGTTGTCTAGTGGGGGTTGACAAACTTCAACCCAGAAAGAGAAGACCATGACTCAGGTTCGATTTGGCCTAGACACTTTTGGCGACATGACCCGCGACGAGCAGGGTAATAATGACTCTGCTGGCCAAGTAATTCGCAACATCGTTGCTCAGGCAGTTCTTGCCGACGAGCTTGGTCTGGATAATTTCAACATTGGTGAACACCACCGCAATGACTTCGCTGTCTCTGTTCCAGACACTGTGCTTGCCGGAATCGCCACCGTCACTAAAAACATCACACTGGGAACCGGCGTGACAGTTCTCTCAAGTGAAGATCCAGTTCGCGTTTACCAGCGCTTCGCTACCATCCAGGCACTTTCAAATGGTCGTGCAGAAATTACCGCCGGTCGCGGTTCGTTTACTGAGTCGTTTCCGTTGTTTGGCTATGACCTTCAGGATTACGCAGTGCTTTTTGAAGAGAAACTGGAACTACTAGTTGAACTGCTAAAAGAAAAGCCGGTGACTTGGAGTGGAACCACTCGCGCTTCGCTAACCAACCAAGAGGTTTACCCTAAGACCGAAAAACCCCTTTCGATTCGGGTTGGTGTTGGCGGTAGTCCGGAGTCAGTAATTCGTGCCGCTCGCCTAGGCACTCCGCTCGCGCTGGCGATCATCGGAGGCGATCCTGCACGTTTTGCGCCTTTTGCCAAACTCTTTCACGATGCCCTCGAAAAATTCGGTCGCGAATCTTTGCCAATTTCAATTCACTCGCCTGGTCACGTTGCTGACAGCGACGAACAAGCCATCGAAGAAATGTGGCCGGCATATCAAGATAGCTTCGGGCGCATTGGCCGAGAGCGCGGTTGGCAACCAATGTCAAAGGAACACTATTTGCACGAAGTTAACCACGGTTCACTTTATGTTGGTGGTCCAGAAACCGTTGCTAAGAAAATTGCCTACGCTATCGAATCTGTTGGAGCACAGCGATTTGATTTGAAGTATGCAACCGGCCCGCTTTCGCACAACAAACTAATGCACTCTATTGAGCTGTATGCCAACGAGGTTGTGCCGCGCGTAAAGAAGTTGCTTGCTAATTAGCAAAAGCTAGCAAGCCGGCTAAACGGCTAATGCACTTCACGTCTTGCACATTTCTAAAGCTGGTGCGAGTTAGCAGTGGGGAATAGACCAAGAAGCTATTTGTTTTGGCTCGCGACAGCGCAACGTTAAGTCGATTTCGGTCGAGCAAAAACTCCAGTCCTCGCGGGGCATCCTCGGCCGTTGACGCAGCAAGGCTAATTATCACGATGTCTGCTTCGCGGCCCTGAAACTTATCAACTGTGCCCACCTGAATATCTTGATAGCCCTCGGCGTCAAGGCTTTGACGCAGCAGATCTACCTGCGCGTTGTATGGCGAAACTACAAGAATTTCGCTTTGGCCAACTTGGTCAACGTGCTTGCGAATAATGTGCAGCACCTGCTCGGCCTCTTCGACAGAGTGGGTGGAGTTGTTATCGTGTTGCACCTCAATGGCGGTGAGCCCTGGGGCAAGGCCCTCGAGCACGTGTTTATTGGTATCTGGGTGAGAGTGCAGCCGACCTTCATATGACAGCCATGAAACAGGTTCGTTCACCTTGGGATGCATGCGGCGAGTTACCTCAACGAAGTAGCCATGATCGGCATCGAGAATTTTTTGCTCACCCATGTAGTGGCCCAGGGCCGAGTTGTCGACACCGCCCGGGTGCACAGCCTGAACCACCTGAGTCAACTGTTGTGGATCGCCGAGCATGACGATGTTTTTGGTGTTCGCGCCAATGGCAATGGCGTCTACCAGCGAAAACTGTGCAGCTTCGTCAATAAACATGTAGTCGAATTTTTGAGCCATGATTGGGGCCGCACAAAATACCCAGGATGTGCCACCCACTGCGGTGCCCACGTTTAGGTTTTCGCTGCGCCAGGTTGCTAGAGCGCGATTGTCTTTTGGCATGATCCATGGTTTTGGCAAGATATCGCTGCCGCCATTGCGCTTGGCAATTTGCTCGGCGGCAATGCCAGCAGAGATGCAACCCTTGAGCAGATTTTCAACTGCCGAGTGTGAGTTAGCAACAACTCCGATTGATTTTCCTTGCTTAAGCAGGTGCTTAATCGCGCGCGACGCTAGGTAAGTTTTGCCTGAACCCGGCGGACCCTGAACTGCCAAGGTTGAGTTGTCGAGTGCGTCGACGGCCAACAGCAATGCTGGCAAATAGTCATTCACATCGGCAGCGGTCAGCGAGGCGTCGCCAAAAAGTTTTGGTTTGCGACGCATAAGAAGGTCGATTGTGGCATCACCAGTTGGCGCCGGGTTGCGGGGGTCGCCCCATTTGTCGGTGATCATGTGAACCCAATCACCAACTACGCCGGGTTTGGGTTCAATAGGCAACCACTCGTTCGCAAAAATCGCATTCGGCTGGTAGCCGCGATTTTCGGGAGTTGTTTCACGGGTGAAAACTATTTGGCTGTCTTGGTTGCTGATCAGCTTGCCTTTTTCAACCTCGTGCTGATTTGCGCCGATGTCAAAGCGAACATAGATATCGCTATCTTCTTTGAAGAAAGAGGTTTGGCCTGGTTCAAGAAAATAGCGGTAAGTCTGGCGCGTTTTCGCCGAACCACGCATTGGTTGTTCGTCAATCAGTTCAGCGTCACGGGCAACTAATGCTTTGCGGTCACTGGCCAGGGCGTCGTCGGTTGACTCGCGACGGATGCGCAAATCGCGCCACTGAATAACTTCTTCGCGGTTGTAATAAAGCATGGAATGCGTGATGGCCAGCCAAATCTTGGCGTTGTAATCAGCTTGGGGGTCTTGCCCTTCGGGCCAATTTTCAACTGCGGCCATCAGGCTCTTGGTGCCACTGATCAACCGCTCTAGTTCGAGCTCTGCTTTGCTAAGCGAACCATCGGCCGAGCTCTTAGCCTCTAGTCGCGCTGCTTTTTTTGTTTCTACCGCGGCCCGAAATTGCGCATATTTGCTGCCCGCCCCGGGCATGGCCGCCAACCACTCATAAAGTTCGAGAGTTGATACGCAGTCAGTCTCGTTATAGAAACCGATATCGCGAATCAAAGTGTCAGCAGTTTCGGTGTCGCCAACTTCAACTGCCATTCGGTAGTCCTCATAGCCGTCGATGCTTGCGGCTGCGTTAGAGACTTCGCCAGTGCGTTCAAAACCATAAATTGGCTCGAGGTACTTGATTGAATAACTCGGTTGACTCACCAGGATAGAACCGCGCACAACTTTGTAGAGATCGATCAATCGGTCTTCTTCGAAGAGTTGCGAGACTTCTTTTTCCATCACGCCGTGACGAGCCGCAAGGCGGTTTAGGGCTGTCTGTTCATAGGGGGCGTAGTGATAAATGTGCGCCGTTGGATCGGCGTTCATTTCACCGATGGCGTATTGCATGAAGTCGATAAACGCCTGCTTCTCTTGCTGGCGATCATGCGCCCAAAATTCAAAAAACTTTTTGTCTCGGTTGACTGCGCCAAAAAGATACTCAAGACCGCCACCCGCAAAATATGGAAAGCCCTCCATGTCAAAAAACACGTCGTGCTTTGATGCCGGCGGCAGCACACCTATCTCTGGGTCATTGACCAATTCGTAGCTGTGTTTGCCAGTGGTCTTAAAAGATGTCTGCAACCTGGCCTGCTTGCGCAATTTATCAAAGCTGCTCGGCACAAAATCGCTTGGGCGCTGTTCATCGGTTGCTGCACCAAGCTGAGCCATTGTGGTGATGCCAGCTCTTTGCAATTTTTGGATCTGACTCTTGTTGATGCCGGCAACCTGCACAAGGTGATCAATTTCAACGCGAGTGTGTGCGCATAGATCTGGGTATTCGCAGATGTCACAGGTTGAAGCAACCGGGCAAAAGAGACTTAGGTTTTCGAGAGCAAATTGCGAATGGTCAACATTGTCAGCCAGCTGGTCGAACAGCTGACTAAGGTTTTCGCGGGCCTGGCGCATTGCCGGCACTACGTCGCCCTCTTCGAAAGTTTCAACGCGGCGACTGCCCAGCACCAATCCGTGTGCGGCATCGGCTGCTTTCAAGCCCAGGGCATCAAGCGCATCTATATATAGAGCTACCTGCAATAGGTAATTGGGCTTTGCCGAGCCAGCCAGCTTGGCATCCCAGGCAATATAGCCAGGTTTGCCGGCTAGTTCTGGCACCTGTCGAGCAATCAGCTTGCCGTCTTCGAAATCAAGCTCGTAGTCGGCGCGCACCAAAAAGTCGGGGCGGCCACTAAATTCTGCCCGACCGACTCGGTGGCGCATCGAGCCCTGGTAAATCACTGGCACGGCCGAGTTCATTAGATCGATGGTCTTGGCAATTTGATCGCCGCCATCCGAGGGTTTTTGAAAGCGGTCATCACCCAGGCACTCGCGCAGCTCGGCCTCTAACTGTGCTTCGTATCGATTGCCATAAGTGATTGGCAAACCCTCGACCGGTTTGTCATAAGGAGCAATTAGCTCTGCAACGCCTGGCATGTGCAGTTCGCGAGCAACCGCCAATTTGATGCAGTGTTCACATGAAGCGGCACGCATTAGGTCGCGTGTGTTAAACGACCAAACGTCGTCTTGAATTTTGCGCATTTATAAACCCCGTGATGTTGTTCGAGCTGTTCGCACAGCTGTTGTCTTTATGAGTCAGATTGTGCCACGGGGGTGTGACATTTAAGCGTTTAGAACCGCGTTCAAATCTGCCAGGGTCGGCGGCTCACACCCGGCGCGCTCACAGGTGATTGAGGCGGCGACTCCGGCGATTCGCACAAATTCAATCAGGGTCTCGTCGGTCAAGTTTTCTAAGCGGTCAAATGCATAGGCACCGAGTGCGTCAACATCTGAAAGCTGCCCCAATAGGTTGGCGCAGAAGGTATCCCCGGCGCCCACGGTGTCAACTACGTTGATTTTTCGCGATGGCACGTCTAGGCGAGTAGTGCCGCGATAAATGGAAACACCGGCAGAACCGCGGGTAACCAAAACTACGCGACCGGTTTCGCCAATCCATTCGCGCACGATTGAGTCGAGGTCGCTGCCGGGGGTTAGGCCATAAAGCCACTCGATGTCTTCATCGGATGCCTTGATGATGTGGCTGAATGAATTGACTCGCTCAACGCGAATGCGTTCGGTGGTTGGGTCGAATCCCAGTGCTGGGCGAATGTTGATGTCGTGACTGATGGTCACCGAGTTTTGATCGAAGTGTGATTTGCCCCAAGCCTCAATCACTTTGTTGCCGGGCTCCATGGCCATGGTTAGGCAGCCAAATTGAATTGCAGTCGCGTGCAAGTTTTCTAGGTCAACATCGGTTGGCAATTCCTTGGCCGTCCAAGCCCAGTCGGCAGTGCCATTCACATAAAAGGAGTAAGCCGGAATTCCTTGAGGGTCGAGTGAAACAACCGCAAGGGTGGTTAGTTCGGCAGCGCTAATCGAGAGGTCTAGGTTGACTTGGTTAGATTCAAGACGCTCTCGGATGATTTTGCCGAAGCGGTCGTTGCTAATGCGACCAAGAAAACGGTGAGCAACACCGCGGCGAGCCAGCGCCAAAGCGACGTTGGCATTCGCACCCCCAACAATCGCACTGAACGAACCAGGCTGGTACCGGTTCTCAATTAGGTCGATTAGGGCTTCGCCGATTACAAGGATCATGGCAAAAGTTTAGAGGGGTCTAGGCTGAAGTCATGAAGAAATTTCCGCTTGAAAACAGAGCCGTTGCACTTCCGTTAGCTGGCGCGGTTATCACCTGGTGGGCCTTCATGGCGGCTCAACTCATCGACATTTTCACACCGCAGCAGCAATACGACACCAATGGAATGCCGATCGGTGATGCCGTGCTGCACCCATCTATCTATGTCTTCTTTGCTGGAATCTTGGCCGTGGCGCTTTGTTCGCTGGTTGGTCAATCCTGGGCAATCAAAGCGCGAGCCACCTCGGATGCTAACTCAGCACTTGCTCGCTCGGCTCACCGTTTTGCCAACCTGATGGTCATTTTGAGTTTGGCAGCCGGTGTGATTTTTGTGTTCGGCACTTTCATGGGTGCCTTCAATAGCTATAGCGGTCGTTCAGAAAATCTAATGGAACGGTTGTTTGATGTATACCTCCCGATTTTGCTAGGCACTGCGATGGTGGTTTGGGTTTTGCTGCGCGCATTTGTGTTGCGGGAGCATGGCCGCAATGATGACGGCACAAAAGTTCGAATGAGCGAAAGACAAAAAGCATTAACCCTCGGATACGTTGTGCCAATTTTGGCAACTGCGTTTGCAATCATCTTTGGGCTAATTGTTTATGACATCACTCGCACCACACTTCAAGTTTGGGTTTGGGTGATCATTGTTTTGATAGTGGCTTTTGGTGTGGTTGCCGGAACCCGTTTTGCTGCGAAGGCAAAGTCTGCCAAAGCAGAAGCACCAAAGCCTAGAACTGCCTTGGCTGAAGGAGCAGCGGTATTGAATTTTGTGCTCTCAATTGTTTACGGTGGCGTGGTTGGCATCATGGCCTTTACCTATGGCAGCAGTGCGGTGCAAAAAATTCCACAGTGGTCAAACCCGCCGATTGATTGCAAAAATCAAGAATGCCAGTCTGTGATGAATCTTAAGCCGGTTACCTGGCAATGGTTAATCGAAGATGCGGCACCGGCCAAAGTTTTGATTTTGCTGGCAGTCGTTGGAGTTTATTTCACCATTACCGAACGCAACCGTCAGGCTAAATAGTTGAAGTTTTCTGCAAGTGGCCTGTTGTTTGACAACGACGGCGTTTTAGTTGACAGTCACCAAGCGGCAATTGATGCCTGGTCAATTTGGTGCAGCGAATACGCGCCTCACATCAACTGGGATAGCAGTGAGAATGCTGGAGTGCGCGCCGAAGACAAAGTGCGACTTTGGGTAGCATCAGAACTTTTTGAAGAAGCCAATAATCGCATCAACCAACTTGAACAAGACACCGCTCACGAAACAGTGGCCTTGGGCGGAGCCGCAGAACTGTTGCATTCACTAAAGGCCGGCACCTGGACGGTCTGCACATCAGCGAATCCGAACCTTGGCCGTGCGCGACTTGAGGCAGCCGGCTTGCCGGTGCCCGCCGAATTGGTCACGGCGGCTGATGTGGCTCATGGCAAACCGAATCCTGACCCCTATTTGCTTGGCGCCCAGCGGTTGGGCTTTGACCCAAGCGACTGCGTGGTTTTTGAAGATGCCGAAGCCGGCGTGATTGCGGCGATTGAAGCAGGTGTTGGCCTAGTGGTTGGGGTTTCGAAGCGAGCCATGAAAACGCAAGCCGACATCGTGATCAAAGATCTCGCGGGCATCACCTTTGACGGCGATACCCTGGTTATTCCAGATAAAAATCGCCTTCGCTAAAAAACCTCTAGGCAATAAGGGCTTAATCAGATAACCTTAGAAAGTTACGAAATCGTGACAGTAGTCGTTTGCGGATTTTCCTCCAAATAAGTGGGTCTAGCGCTGTTCGACTAGCCAGCGCTCATCAGCTACTCCCTGCTGAGCCCCACTCATAACTGAATTAAAGGAAAATCAACATGCCAAATTTTGGTCAATCAAACGCGCGCTCGTCAAAGGGTGCTCCTAAATCATTCGGCAAGACAGCCGGCAAAGGTCGCGCACCTGCAGCAGGCAAGGGCCGCCCAGCCACAGGCAAAGCCGCGGGCTCAAACTTCAAGCAGCGTGAAGACGGTCGTGGCGGTCGTGCACCGCAACGCAGCTTCAGCGATGCACCAAGCCGTGCCCCTCGCGAACGTGGCGCATTTTTCGAAGAGCGCCCAAAGCGCAACTACGGAGCAACGGAATCTTCAAGCCGCGATGCAAACCTAGGTCGACCAAACCGCGAAGGCGGTCGCGACTGGTATCCAAAGACCGACGACAACCGTGGCGCTCGTGGCGGCGATGCACGTTCAGAGCGCAAGCCTCGCTACAACTCAGATGACCGCGCAGCACGCGACTCACGTCCGGCTCGCGACTCACGACCTTCCTATGGCGACCGTGACTCACGTCCGTCTCGCGATGCACGCCCTTCTTATGGTGACCGCGATGCTCGTCCGGCTTATGGCCGCAGCGATTCGCGTCCGGCACGCGATGATCGTCCACGTCGTGACGCAGACCGCGCACCTCGCACTTTTGGTGGTGGCTTCGGTGATCGCAACCGTGCCGAGCGCCCAAGCTATGGCCGCGACGACAAGACTCGTTTTGAAGAGCGCACTGCAAAGCGCGGTTGGTCAGATGACCGCGGCCGTGAAGAGCGCAACCCAAACCGCCCAGACCGCGCAGCTCGCGACGACTCACGTGAGTCAACTTTCCGCGGTGCCCGCGACTCAAACCCAAACAAGAAGGCATTCTTCGAAGACAAGGTTCTTGAGCGTCTAGATGTTGAGCAGTCAGAGGTAATTACCGAAGACTCATTCGAGACCATGGGTCTGCACCCAAAGGTTCTTATCGCTCTTACCGGAATGGGTGCCGAGACTCCATTCCCAATTCAGGCAAGCACAATTCCTGCTGCGATTTCTGGCCGTGATGTTCTAGGTCGCGGCAAGACAGGTTCGGGCAAGACCATTGCGTTTACCGTGCCATTGGTTACCAAGTTGATCGCAGCTGGTTCTGTTCCTCGCAAGCCTGGCAAGCCTCGTGCGCTTATCCTTGCGCCAACTCGTGAGCTCGCTGATCAGATTGATCGCACAGTGAATGGAATTGCCCGCGCTGTTGGTTTCTACACAACTTGCATCTATGGCGGTGTTCCTCAGCGCAAGCAAGAGAACGCCATGAGTCGCGGAGTAGACATTGTGGTGGCAACCCCTGGTCGTCTTGAAGACCTAATGTCCCAGCGAATCATTGACCTAAGCGAAGTTGAAACTTTGGTTGTCGACGAGGCTGACCACATGTGTGACCTTGGTTTCATTGAAGGCGTGCGTCGCATTATGCGCGCGACCGGCGACAGCCAAAAACTTTTGTTCTCAGCCACACTTGACCGCGAGGTTGATGCGTTGGTCAAGGAGTTTTTGCCTGACCCTTACGTATACGAAGTGCCAAACGAAGAAAACGACACTGCAAACATCACTCACCGAGTTTTGACTGTAGATCAAGAAGATCGTTCGGCAGTATTGCTTCGCCTAGTTCAGGGTGAAGGCAAGTCGATCATCTTTACTCGCACCAAAATGACAGCCGAGCGTCTAAGCGAAAGCTTGACTCAGGCTGGCGTGCCAGCAGCTCGCTTGCACGGTGACCTAAACCAAAACCAGCGCAACCGAAACCTTGAACGTTTCACCAAGGGTGCTTGCCGAGTTTTGGTGGCCACGGATGTCGCCGCGCGTGGAATCCACGTTGATGATGTTGCATTGGTTATTCAGGTAGATCCACCTGAGGAATACAAGACTTACTTGCACCGCTCAGGCCGCACCGGCCGTGCGGGCAAGGAGGGAACAGTGATTACTCTGATTCCTCGCAACCGTCGTCGTCGCATGGAAGACCTATTGGGTCGTGCCGAGCGCGATGGACTATTTAGCGAAGTTCGCCCAAGTTCTGAATTGCTAGTTGACCTAGCCGGCCCAATTGCTGCAGCTCCGGCACCTGAAGTTCTTGACTTCGGTGACAGCCGCGGCGGCAATGGCGGCGGTGGCCGCGGTCGCGGTGACCGCGATGGTCGCGGAGGCGGTCGTGCTGGTTCACGCGGTGGCAATTACGGTGGCTCGGGCAAGGGCCGCTGGTCAGACAAGCCGTCTGGCGAAAAGCGCCCACGCGCTCGCAAATTCGAAGGCTAATTTCGCAAAAACGAAAGTCGTTCACCCCTGCGTAAACTCTGCAAGTTAGAGTTTGCGCAGGGGTGATTTCTTTTGGCTGCATTAAATGACGTGCGCGCACGCACGACCCTAGCCAAACTCACCTATGGCTACACCCCAACTGACGTTGCATCGCTAAAAGCGCTAGGCCTCGAAGAGTGGCTGAAAGATCAGTTGAGCCCACGCAAGCTCGAAACCAGCGAGTATCTTCAAGACATCTCGATGTTTCGGTCGCAAACCATGTCGCTGCCGCAGATTTACCAAGATCGCTTTTTCAAAGGCAAGCCAAGTTTGCTTTCCAATGAATTGGCGCACCTAACTTTGATTCGACGTCTGTATTCATCTCGTCAGGTTTTTGAAATGCTCGTTGAACATTTCAGTGACTATGTTCCGGTGCCGTTGCTTGCAAAAAAATCATTGGTGCGTGTCGACTATGACAACACTGTAATTCGTGCAAATGCGCTGGGCTACTTTCCAAACTTGCTTGCCGCGGCCACCTATCATCCGGCGATGCTTGATTACCTAAATGGCGACACCAACACAGCGCAGCATCCGAATGAAAATTACGGTCGTGAGTTTCTAGAGCTATTCACGCTTACCCCTAGTGCTGGATACACAGAAGACGACGTAAAGGGTGCGTCAAAAATGTTTTCGGGCATCGTCTGGGATGTTGCAACTGACCAGCACCACGTGAGATTGAGCCAGCACTACTTTGGCCCGATTTCTGTTTTTGGCTACACCGATAAAAACAAGCGCACCGAAAGTGAAGCTGCGGTGAAAATTCGCATCAAGCGATTTATCAACCACATTGCATTGCGCCCAGAAACCGCAAAGGCTTTCAGCATTCGCATGGCCCGCAGATTCGTCGCCGATGTTGCGCCAAACTCGCTGATTAAGAAGATGAGCGCAGAATACCTTCGCACCAAGGGGCACATTCCAAGCGTTTTCAAAGTGATGGCACTCAGCACCGAGTTTGCGGCGGCGAAACCAACCAAAGTCAAGCGACCAATGGAGCACCTTGCGTCAACCGTTCGCGCCCTTAACGTGCCACTGGCTAACCCGGTGCCGCAGCCGAACCTTGAAGTCGTAAAGGACTACGCCAAAGGGTCGCCAATGCCACCTGTGCTTGCAGCGCTTACCACTCAGGGGCATGCTCCATTTGACTGGCCTTTTCCGAATGGCTACCCAGATGTTGGCGAGCTGTGGACCACGCTTTCAAGCCAGGTTCAGCGCTGGAATCTTTCGGGCAAGATTGCCCAGGGCAAGATGGCTGTCGCCTTTGCCGACCCAAACTTCACCAGCATTTTGAGCCCAACTAGCGCTTCGGCAACAGAATTAGTCACCGATTTGGCAATGCATTTTTATGGTGCAGATTTGCCGGCGGCAGAAAAAACCAAGGTGCTGGCAATCATCAATCAGAGTGTGCGCAACAACGCAGATCAGGCCAAGTACATCGCGAACGTTGCAGCTACCGCATCGGCACTTTTGCTTTCGAAACCAGATTGGAATTTGCGATGAGTCACAACGAAGCCAATTGCGGTTGCGATGAATTTCAAGAGATGACTCGCGGCTTAAGTCGTCGCGGATTTCTTGGGGGAGTGTTGGCCCTCGGCGGCGGCATTGCAATCGCAGTTGAACCCGGGTTCGACTATGCACTTGCAGCGCCTGGTCAAACTGCGGCCGATGTAATCATCATGGTTTCAATGCGTGGCGGCATGGATGGCTTGATGGCCGTGCCAGTTTTGGGTGATCCGCTGCTGCAACAAAACCGACCAATCACAGCGGTTGCCGACAGCGAAAACATTAACCTCGACAACCACTTTGGTTTGCACAAAAACCTTTCTGGCTTCAAGTCGATGTTTGACAACCAAGAACTTGCCATTGTTCATGCAGTTGGCACTCCAACTGGCACGCGCAGTCACTTTGACGACCAGCTTGCGATTGAACTTGCTGCCTATAACAATCCAGATACCACCACCGGATGGCAGACGCGTTACCTCAGTGCAATCGGCAGCACCGAAGTTCTCACCGGTTTCTCTGCATCACAAAATAAGCCGGCGGCATTCCGCGGAGCAAACCAGGCGGCTGCGTTTGAAGACTTGAATCAAGTAACCATCACCAGCGTTGGTAATGACCGCGCCAGTTACCTTGAGCTGCTAAAACAAATGCACCGCAATAGCGATCACCAATGGGCAAAGGCGGGCCTATCTTCCATCGACGCATCAGAAAAGCTGCGTTCGGTTTCACAGACCTCGGGTGTGACTTACCCAGATACAGCTCTTGGTCGTCGCTTTAAGCTCTTGGCCACCCTCTTGCATTCAGGCACACCAATCAAAACCGCCAACATCGATTTCGGTGGTGACCTTGACGTGCACAGCGAGGCTGGAATTGCCGCCGGAACTATGGCCAACAACTTCAAGAACCTCAACGATTCAGTGATGGCACTAAAGCAAGACCTTGGCGCGCTCTGGAATTCCGTGACCATCGTGACAGTCACCGAGTTTGGTCGCCGGCTGCAAGAAAACGCCTCGGCCGGTCTAGATCATGGCTGGGGCTCGGCCATGTTTGTAATGGGCGGTGGCGTAAAGGGCGGCAAGATTGTGGCCAACTGGCCGGGGCTATCCCCAGAGAATTTGCACAACGGTGACCTGGCCGTGACCCTCGACTATCGCCATGTTATCGCCGACGTGCTGCGCTATCGAGGCAATCTTTCGTCGACCGAAATCAACGCAATCTTCCCTGGATTCCAATTTCAAGACCTCGGATTGGCCCGCCAAGTCAGTTAGGCTTTAACGCATGTCTGAATTTGAAACCCGCGCAATCCACTTTAAACAAGAGCCTGACCGCAACAACGGTGCCGTAATTCCACCGATTTACCTTGCTTCGACTCACCGTCAATCAAACATCGGTGAGCACATGGAGGGCATGGAATACAGCCGCGTGGGCAACCCAAACCGCAACGCACTTGAAGAGGCGTTGGCAAATCTTGAGGGTGCAAAGCACGGATTCAGCTTTGCTTCGGGCATGGCCGCAGAAGACGCAATCATGCGTGTGCTTACCAGCGCTGGCGACCACGTTGTTATGACCAAGCAGATTTATGGCGGAACCTACCGCTTGATCGACAAAGTTTACGGTGGCACCGGCGTTGAGAGTGACGTTGTTGACCTCACCGACGAAGCGGCATTGCGTGCGGCAATCAAGCCGGGCAAAACCAAACTCATCTGGATCGAATCACCGTCTAATCCAACTTTGGCAATCGTTGACATCACTGCTGTTTCAAAGATTGCCCACGAGTATGGCGTGCTCACCGTGGTAGACAACACCTTCGCCAGCCCATACCTGCAGCGCCCAATTGAGCTTGGCGCCGACATCGTGGTGCACTCAACCACTAAGTACCTAGGTGGTCACAGTGACCTTCTGGGTGGTGCCGTAATTTTCAACTCGGATGAACTGGCCGAGAAGTTCCACTTCTTGCAGTACGCAACCGGCCCGGTTTCGTCACCGTTTGATGCCTGGTTGACTCACCGCTCAATCAAGACTCTCGCAGTTCGCATGGAACGCCACAGCTCAAACGCGCAGGCTATCGCCGAGTATCTGCTGGCACATCCAAAGGTTGAAGAGGTTTACTACCCAGGCCTGCCATCGCACCCTGGCCACGACATTGCCAAGCGCCAGATGGAGCACGGCTTTGGTGGAGTGGTTTCATTCCGCCTCAAGGATGAAGCCGCGGCCCGCAAGTTCTGTGTTTCAACCGAACTATTCATCTTGGCCGAGAGCCTCGGCGGCATCGAGTCGCTGGTTAACTACCCAGCCGGCATGACCCACCTTTCACTGATGGAGTCACCGATTGCCGTGAGCAAGGCCTTGGTTCGCTTGGCAGTTGGCCTCGAGAACGTTAAAGACCAGATCGCCGATCTAGCCCAGGCTCTGGGCTAGATTCGGGGTTGCGGGCCGGGCGCTGCCTGGCCTAAACTATAGGAAGCCAAAGACCGTCGGTTTTGCCTTTTGCGAGGCAACGAAGGATACGAAAGTGTCAACCCACGCAGGTGTATTTAGAAGTTTTTATTCGCGGTGCTTGCACTGATCTGAATTTTCAAACTGCTTCATGCGTCTGCATGGAGCATTTTTTATTTCCCGGGGCTACCGACATAAACAATCAAGGAGCGCCATGGCGAACAAGGTCGAGAAGGTAGCTGAGCTAACTGGTCTATTCCAGAA
>JBEGOY010000042.1:0-9806 GCA_041181745.1 Actinomycetota bacterium
CAACCGGCTGAATTCGCATTTGTTGAAAAATTTCGGGCAAGGTCTGAGCCATCACTCGACGGTTCGAAATCACATAGCTAACCCCAGATGGCACACGCACGTTGTCTTCAAGAACTCGCCAGGCACCGGCTTCATCGCGAACCAGGTCGATGCCGCTGACCTGAATGCGCACGCCATTCGCTGGGTCGATTCCGTGGGCAGCTCGGTGAAAATGTGCAGAAGAAGCCACTAAAGACGCCGGGATAACCCCATCGCGAATGACATTTTGCGCGCCATAGATGTCAGCCAAAAACGCTTCAAGCACCTGAACCCGTTGTTTAATGCCGGCTTCTAGGTCATTCCACTCGGATTTTTCAATTACCCGGGGCACTGCATCCAGCGGAAAAGGGCGCTCTTCACCAGCAAAATCAAAGGTAACGCCCTGGGCTAAGTAGCTATCGGCTAGCGCCTCGGTTCGGCCGCGAAGTTCATCCTGGGTCATTGACGCCAAGGTTTCGTGAATCTTTTTATAGCTTGGGCGCACCTTTGAAGGGCCCGAGAACATTTCGTCAAAGGCAGGCTTAGTGCCAGCATTCGGCTGGGCAAATGGGTAGTGTTCGAATAGATCTGCCATGTTGCCAAGTTAGCCTTGGGTTATTGCGTGATTGTTTCGCTCGGGAGTCGAATGTGGAACATATCGGCAAACCACATTTACACCTGACATCCAGCCCGCTCACAGAAAACTCCCAAGAACCTCGGCCAGAGTGAAACTATGAATCAGCCCCCAATCAAGCTAGTGCAACCCAATCCACGGGTGAAGCTTGGCGACCGCAAGCTGATTCGCCTAAAGCGAGCTCAGGATGTCATTGAGGCAATCGCCTGGGCATCCGTGGTGGCTGTTGCAGTTTTCTTTTTAATTGATGGCGGTATAAAAGGTGTTACCGATGTGCCGACCGCTCTAAATGCAGTTAGCCGCGTGACCGCACTAATTGGCACCGACTTGCTTTTGATTCACATGTTGTTGGTGGCAAGAGTGCCCTGGATCGACAAATTTTATGGTCACGACAAAGCAACCCTGGCGCACAAAAAACTGGGTAAACCAGTTTTATATTTCATCGTCGCTCACTTCTTGGCATCGCTAATTCAATTTTCAATCACCAACAGCCAAAACGTAATTGCAACTTTGATGTGGTTTATCACCAGCGTGCCCGACATGCTCACAGCGGTTGCCGCATTAACTTTGATGATTTTGGTTGTGGTTACTTCGTTGAACTTTGCTCGCCGCAAGATGAGCTACGAAGCCTGGTTCATTGTTCACCTAATGTCATACGCTGCCGTCTTGCTTGCAGTGCCGCACATCTTTAGCACCGGCAGTGACATTGCCGGCAAGCCTGCTTCAACTATCTTTTGGGTCACCTTGTATCTATTCGTGGCTGGAAACATCATTTGGTACCGAGTCACTAAGCCAATCCTTCGCATGCTTTCGCACAGCATGAAGATTGATCAGGTGGTTCGTGAATCAAGTGATGCCACTTCGCTTTACCTGCGTGGCAAAAACATTCACAAGCTTGGTGGCGCAGCCGGTCAGTTTTATTTCTTGCGCGTGTTAACACCTACGCGTTGGTTTAAGGCGCACCCATTCTCACTTTCGGCGGCACCTAACAATCACTTCATGCGCTTCACAATTGGCAACCGAGGTGATGACACATCGTTCTTGCAAAACATCAAGCCCGGAACCCGAGTTGCTGTAGAAGGACCTTTTGGTGTGTTCACCGAAGAGCGACGCACAAAAGAGAAAGTTGTCTTAATTGCGTCAGGCATCGGAATTCCACCGATTCGCGCACTCGCCGAATCCATGGCAGCTCGCCCAGGTGACATCACCATTATTTATCGCGTGCGCAACGAAGAAGACGCATCTTTGCTAACTGAAGTTCGTGAGATTGCACGCATCCGTGGTTTTAGACTTTATGTTTTGCCAGGGCCGCGAGCCGGATTGAAATCATGGATGAACAATGACGGAACCAACAACCCGGATCTTGCTCGTCTTGCAATCATGGCTCCGTGGATTAGCGAATCGGATGTTTACATTTGCGGTCCGCAGATTTGGACCGAGCTCGTGGTTAGCTCAGTGACCCGCGCTGGCGTGCCGGCTGACCGCATTCACGCAGAGGAGTTTGCCTGGTGAGAACCCCAGTTCGTTCGATTTTGAGCGTTGTCACGCTCGGTGTTTTGGCGAGCAGCTACCAGATTGGTCAAGCTGCCACCACGAACACGTTTAGTGCCGCCCCAGCACAAACCGACACGGCAACTGCGACCCCGAGCGCCTCTGCTTCGCCAAGCGCCTCTGCTTCAGCGTCGGCTTCTGCTTCCGCCACGGTAACAGACTCACCCTCACCTACCCCAACCGCTTCTAAAGCGACCGTTTCACAGCCAAAAGCGACGCCAACTAAATCAAGCACCCCGACGCCAACAGCCACAAAAACTTCGGCGCCGACACCTACACCTGCTGCATCTGGCACAACACAAACCAGCGGATTGGTTCAGTACCGATACGGAATGATTCAGTTGTCGGTCACCAAGAGCAATGGAAAAATCACCGACGTTGGTTTGCTAACTGCAACGGCTACTGCTGGTCGTGATCAAGCATTTTCTTATTTGGTTGACTACGCAATTCAGTCAAATGGATCAGGTTTTGGCAATTTAAGTCAAGCGACGTTCACAACTGTTGCCTTCAAGAAAGCATTGGATCAAGCACTTGCAAAGTTCTAACTTTGAGGCAGCGAAACAGAACCGCAATTGGATTGGCGGTTTATTTGCGCTGCTGAGCTTGAGCATTGGTGGAGCTTTTGCAATCAACAGTGTTTTGAATCCTGCGGTGGCAAATGGTCCCACCCCGACTACAACTACAGCGCAGACAGTAACTGGTGACGCAATTCAATATCGCTATGGTGTGATGCAGCTGAAGATAACCGAAGCCGCTGGAAAAATTACCGACATCACCGAATTGCAGGCAACAACAAGCGGCCCAGGTTACGAACAAGCAATTCCTTTGCTACACCAAGCTGCCCTTAGCGCTTCGAGTGCAAATTTTGGAAATGTAAGTGGAGCAACATTTGCATCTGACGCATACAAGCAAGCATTAGCGAGCGCGATCTCTAAGTTGAAATAATGCAGACCTTTGAACACATTGAATACTGCATGGGAACAGCTTTCAAATTTGCTGGTCGCACGCAATTTGATTCGGTGCTAACTGATTCGATTGTTCAACAGGCTTGCGCCATTCTGCATGAAGCAGATAACACTTTCAGTCTTTACAAACCCCAATCACCAGTTAGCAAACTCGCTCGTGGTGAAACCACTCTGGCTCAATGCCCGCCAGTTGTAGGTGAAATCTGGGATGAGTGCGACCGCTGGGAGTCAATCACTGACGGCTGGTTTAGCGCCATGACACCACAGAATACGTTTGACCCATCCGGGGTTGTTAAAACTTGGGCTGCCAAGCGAGCAGCCGAACACATGGTGGCGCAGGGAATTCTCGACTTCACGATGAATGCCGGGGGCGACGTTTGGTTGGCCGACAACCTCACCAGCGATGTGGACTGGCGAATCGGCATATCAAAGCCGGTTTCGATTGCGTCGCCCGATGCCGGTGTGCTTGCCGCCATTGACCTAAAGGGCACTGAGTTTCGCGCCATGGCTACCAGCGGCTCTGCCGAGCGTGGGTTGCACATTTGGAACCCAAAGGCTCCGGGCAAATCAGCCGCCGATGAACTGCTGCAGGTAAGTGTGGTTGCCGATGATTTGGTGCGTGCCGATGTCTTCGCGACGGCAGCATTCGCTGAGGGTGCTCGCGCGGTTTCGCGGCTCGATGCGCTGCCAAATATCGAAGCGCTCTTTGTGCTTGCCGATGGACAACTAGCGGCTACTCGCGGATTTTCACTGTTGTTTGCCCGCTAGTTATGTCGAATTTACCTAGTTTCAAGACTGCGTTCTTATCTTTACAACGTGAAGCTAAGAGTGGCAGTTGTGACCGAGTCGTTCTTGCCGTCTGTGAACGGTGTGACCAACTCAGTTATCCGCGTTCTTGAATCGCTCAAGCGAGATGGCCACGAAGCATTGATTTTGGCACCAACCACACCGGCCAAAGAATTCTTGGGTTTCAAAGTTATTGAGATCAACCGTTTTTACTTCAAAGAGTTTCCGGTAGCGCTGCCGCACCTGAATTTGCAAAGCATTCTTGAAGACTTCAAACCGGATGTGATTCACGTAGCGGCACCATTTGCATTCGGTCGCCAAGCTATTGAAGTTGCCAAACGAATGAACGTGCCGAGTGTGGCAATTTATCAGACCGACATTGCCGGATATGCCCAGCGCTACGGTGTTCCATTTATTCGACCGGCCATTGACCGTGTGATTGGTGCTATTCACCGACGCGCCACAGTGAACCTGGCCCCGACTACCGAAGGCGCAGAGTACTTGCGCAAGATTGGTGCCAAGAATGTTGGCATCTGGGGCCGCGGTGTTGATCTAGAAACTTATAACCCATTGCGCAAAGACTCTGCCGAGGTTAAGTCGCTGCGCGCTCAGATCGCATCCGAAGATGAAATTGTTATCGGGTTTGTTGGTCGTCTGGCCGCCGAGAAGCAGGTTGAGCGATTTGCCGAACTCTTCGATATTCCAAACACCCGATTCTTGATTGTTGGCGATGGCCCAGAGCGCGAGAATCTCGAGAATTTGTTCCGCGGTCAAAAAGTTACTTTCGCGGGCAAACTTGGTGGCGAGCAACTTGCCAACGCCTATGCGCAGATGGACATCTTTGTGCACTGCGGCACCGAGGAAACTTTTGGTCAAACCATTCAAGAAGCGCAGGCCAGTGGATTGCCAGTTGTGGCGCCAGCTAGCGGTGGCCCAAAATTCTTGATTGAATCTGGTCGCAGTGGCTTCTTAGTTGACCACGCTAAAGCCGGCGGCTACCGCGACCGTGTATTGCAACTGATCAACAACTTTGACCTGCGATTCGAAATGGGCCTTGGCGCTCGAAACGCAGTGCTTGGCAAGTCATGGGCGCAAAACAATGCAAAACTTTTTGAGCACTACTCTTTTGCTATGACCACAAACCAGAATGGCCGTGAGCTTGAACTGGCTCGATAGCCAGACAATCCTTCAAAACCTTGGCAGTTTGGCCGTTTTTGGAGTCGCGCTAATCATCTTCTTTGAAACGGCAACCATCCTGGGGTCGTTTCTGCCTGGGGACTCTCTGCTCTTCTTGCTTGGTCTTTCGCTTTCCAGCTGGCTGAGCGGCTTTCCAATTTGGCTTGCCATTCCGATTGTGTTTGTTGGTGCCGTTGCTGGTTCGCAAACCGGTTATTGGGTTGGCAAGAAAACTGGGCCCCGGCTATTTAAACAGCGCAACACATTTTTCTTCAATGAAAAAACTGTTGACCGCACCAAAGACTTCTTTCAGCACTATGGCCCCCGCGCAATAATTTTGGCCCGCTTTATTCCAGTGCTTCGCGCACTGGTGCCAATGTTCGTTGCAATTGCGCACTTCGATCAAAAACGCTTTTGGAAACTAAACCTTATCGGCGGTGCGGCCTGGGTTGGTTTGCTGATGCTGGCGGGTTATCTGCTCGGTGAGATTCCATTTGTTGCGCACAACGTTGAATTGTTCGCACTTGGATTTGTTGTAATTTCGTCACTACCGCTGCCATTTGAATTGGCGCGCGAAGCAATTAAGCGACGTAAGAAGGCACGCGGATAGCATTCGCATCAACAGCTTCGCGCTGTTTAGAAAATGCGAGTTGCACATAGTGTTCGTGTTTCGGTTCTAGGCCATCGCCACTCGATGCCCCGCGGATGCGGCGACCGATAAATGGCATCACGTGCAGCACCCACCAACGCACGGTGTGTAGCAAATTGCGATTCGGCTTAGCCATGTCTTCTTCATGCGACTCAGCGTGGTTGTAATCCAAGCCAAGCAAGTTTGCGGCCTTGTTTGCAATCTTGATGTGACCGTGCCCCGAGAAGTGAACCATGTCATCGCACCAATACTCAAGCTTGGCAAACTCATCCATTCGAAACATGTCAAGAACTGGAATGCCATATTCGGCCGCAACGCCTTCAATAAGCTTTGTCATGATCTTTGCTCTGCGAGCCATTGGTTTGAACATGCGCAAGTGCACCGGGTTCAACGCATTTGCGATTACGACGTGTGAACCTTCGTTCAATAGCCGCTCGATCGCACCGCGCAGCAGAGCGCGCAATTCGTGATGACGCCATCGCGGAGTGCTTAGATCGTTGTTGCCAGCCATGATGGTCACCAAGTCGGGGCGAAGTTTGATGGTGTCTTCAAGTTGTGCGGTCAAGATATCTCTCATCTTGCTGCCGCGCAAGGCAAGGTTGGCAAAGTGAAAATCTTCGCCGGCTAGTTTTGATTGCTCGGCTAGCAAGTGAGCCAAACGATCGGCCCAACCACAACCATTGCGGTTGCTCTCGAAATTGAAGTCGCCCAAGCCTTCGGTTAGGGAATCCCCCAGCGCCACATAGCTTCGGTAAAGGAACTTCACGGTTCCAATTTAGAAAATGAACAACTCGGTTGGCAGGCAAAACCGGTGAGGTTAATCAGGTCTTCTCGAGGTGTTTATCTAGGTAAATAGCCGGTGAATCGGCCTGGTCTACCAGTCGCTGGGTGCTGGTTCTTTGCCCTTTGGCAGTGCACTGTTTTCAGCCCATTGCTTGACCCAACCCGGCAACACCGGATGTTCACCAACGAACTCATGGCTCTGCGCTAGCACTTCATCCGGGGCAACAATGCCACGGCTTCGCTTAAGAAAACGCACTCGAACAATGCCTTGGGCATAAATCTCGCCAGCTACCACCATGCGCTGGTCAAAGTAAAAAGCCTGGGCGTCCCAGCCGATCACCTTTGATTCCATGTCAAAGGCTTGCCATGGCTGCAGTGATTTGCGATAGGTCACGGTTGCTGCGACTACCACCGGATACCAACCCAGTTTCTTCCATAGTTGCCAGGCGCCCGAGCGAAGTGCCAGGTCATAGCGGCTCAAATCAAAGAGGGTTAGAAATTTGCCGTTGTTCATGTGATTGAAAACGTCGAGGTCGCTTGGCCAAACCCGAAAGGTGCGACGACCAACATCGCTCCAGTTCAGTTTGGTTCTGAATCTCCAGGTGGCTAATTCATAAAGCAGACGAAACCACATGTTCATGTGTGCACTACCAAATCACTACGCGGTCGGCTGGGTCTAACCAGAGAGCGTCACTCGGCTGCACATTGAATGCTTCATAAAAGGCATCGATGTTGCGCACAATTTGATTGCAACGGAATTCGGCAGGCGAGTGTGGGTCGGTTGCCAAGCGTTGAATCATCATTTCGTCGCGGCCCTTAGTGCGCCAGGTTTGTGCGTAAGACATGAAGAAACGCTGTGCGCCGGTGAGACCATTGACCACTGTTGGTTCTTGACCTTGCAAACTAATCAACCAAGCTTTGTATGCAATGCCCAAGCCGCCGAGGTCACCGATGTTTTCACCGATTGTGAATTCACCGTTTACCTTGTGTGAATCATCGAGTTGCTTTGGTGAAAGTTCGTTGAACTGATCGATCAATGCTCGAGTTCTCTTTTCAAATGCAGTGCGGTCGGCATCTGTCCACCATGATTGCAGTGCTCCGTCGCCGTCATACTTTGACCCTTGATCGTCAAAACCGTGACCAATCTCGTGGCCGATAACTGCGCCAATAGCACCAAAGTTAACCGCGCTGTCGCTGTCAATGCTGTAGAACGGCGGCTGCAGAATTGCCGCAGGAAAAACAATTTCGTTGAAGCCAGGGTTGTAATAGGCGTTCACGGTTTGCGGTGTCATAAACCATTCGTCACGATCAAGCGGTGCGCCAATTTTTGCTACTTCACGATTGTGTTCAAACTCGTTTGCACGGCGAACATTGCCCACCAAATCATCGCGACGAATTTCAAGTGCTGAGTAGTCGCGCCACTTATTTGGATAACCAATCTTTGGCGTGAATTTTTCAAGCTTCACCAATGCCTTCGCTTTGGTTTCCTCGCTCATCCAATCCAAGTTTTGAATGCTGTCGCGATAAGCCAAGATCAAATAGTCAACGAGTTTGTTCATGCTGTCTTTTGCAGCAGAACCAAAATATTTGTCGACATAAATTTCGCCAATTGCTTCGCCGAGTGAGCCTTCCACCAAAGCAACACCGCGCTTCCAACGGGCACGGATTTCAGGTGCGCCAGAAAGTTTGGTGCCATAAAACGCAAACCGCTCATTCACAAAGTTGCTGCTGAGCAGTGGAGCTGACGAGTTGATTAACTGCCAAGCGAACCAAAGTTTCAAGGCCTCAAGATTTTGGTCAACCAGTAATTCATCGAGGCTTTCAAAGAAACTTGGCATCATGACTACTGACTCGGCAACAATCTTTTCTTGCAAGCCAGCGCCTTGCAGCCATAGATTCCAGTCGAAACACTTTGAGACGTTTAGCAGGTCTGCGAATGCATATAAGTTGTAGACCTTTTCGGCATCGCGTGAATCAACCACGTTCCAGTGCTTTGCTGCAAGAGCGGTTTCAAAAGCCATGATGTGGCGGGCAGCCACTGCAGCTTCATCTGCCGACCAACCAGCATTCATGAACTGCTGGGCAATGTGCGGCACATAGGCATCGCGAATCTCGGCGTGCTTTTCTTCGCGGTAGTAGGCCTCGTCGGGCAAGCCCAAACCACCCTGATAGAAGTTGACTATGTAGCGATCTGGCTGACCCGGGTCATTGTCGATGTAGCTGCCGAAAAGGCCACCCACGCCCCAACGGCTGAATTCGCCCATTAGGTGAATCAGCTCGGCGATGTTGTTTACCTGGTTAATGCGCTTTAGATCGGCTGCAATTGGGGCAACGCCCAGCTGGTTAGCCCGCTCTTCATCAAGAAAAGAGGCGTAAAGGTCGCCAATTTGCTGGCTCACGCCGGCGCTCGGGTTATCCGAGGCTTCTAAAAGAATCTGCTTTACGGCCTCTTCGCTATCGTCGGCCAGCATATGAAAACTGCCATACATCGACTTGTCGCTAGGAATCTCGGTTTCGTCGAGCCATTTGCCATTTACGTGGCGAAATAGGTCGTCCTGAGGGCGGGTGTTTGGGTCTATTGAGGCAAAGTCGATGCCTGGTTGCATGCTCATCCCTTTATCCTAAGCACCCTTCGGCTTTACAATTGAGGTCTTATGGATCTGCAAAAAATCATCTTGTTCTACGGCTTTGCGCCGGTGGCCGACCCAGTGGCAATGAAGCTCTGGCAAAAGACCCTGTGCGAATCGCTGAACCTGAAGGGCCGAATCATCGTGTCTAAGCACGGCATCAACGGCACCCTGGGCGGCAACATGGAGGACCTCAAGAAGTATGTGCGCCAGACCAAGGAATACCCGGGTTTCGGCAAAATCGATTTCAAGTGGTCTGATGGCACCGGCAGTGATTTTCCTCGCCTATCGGTCAAGAATCGCAAAGAACTAGTTGCCTTCACCACCCCGGATGAGATTGTGGTGGAAAAGTCGGGCATCACCAATGGCGGCAAGCACCTCAAGCCTGCCGCGGTGAACAAACTTGTTGAAGAGCGCGGCGATGATGTGGTGTTCTTTGACGGCCGAAATGCCTTCGAGGCCCGAATTGGCAAGTTCAAGAACGCGATTGTTCCAGACGTGCAAACCTCGCATGACTTTGTGGCTGAGTTGGAATCTGGCAAGTATGACCACCTGAAAGACAAGCCAATCGTCACCTATTGCACCGGAGGCATCCGTTGTGAAATTTTGTCTGCGGT
>JBEGOY010000043.1:0-4489 GCA_041181745.1 Actinomycetota bacterium
GTGGCTGGAGAAAGCTCTTCGGCAATAAGTACTAGTGGCTTAGTCAATCTAGGCATCCTCTTGAATGGTGGCCGGTTACCGGCAATGTGCTTCAAGTGTAAATGTTGAAAACCCCAAAATCTGCAGCATAAGTTTCAATAAATGTAAGTTAGGCTTAGATTCATGAAAGTAGGCTCAGCAAAGCTATCTCCCCTATTGCGCAGTGACGTTCAGGGTTTGATTTTGGCTGAACTGTTCATGAATCCAGACGAACTGTTTTCGATCAGCCACCTGGCCGACTTTGCAGGCACGAGCCTGCCTACCGCCATGCGAGAAGTTGATCGCTTGCTCGACGGTCAACTGGTAATTCAAAAAACCGTTGGTCGCGCTCGGTTTATCCAGGCAAATAAATTGCACCTGCTATTTGATTCGGTAAGCCAACTGGTGGCCTTTAGTTATGGGCCGGCGGCGGTTTTGCCACCGCTGCTAGTTGGCCTCGACGGAATCGACCAGGCATTTCTATTTGGAGTCTGGGCCGCTCGCCTTTCGCGGCAAACTGCAGCTACTCCTAAAGAGGTTGACCTGCTGCTCATTGGAAACGTCAGCCGCATCGAAGCATCGCGCGCGGCCGCAAAGGCCGAAGAAATTTTAGGTCGCGAGGTAAATGTTCAGTTTGCAACTTCTCTGGAATGGCAGCGAGGCGAGTCTGATTTTGTGCAAGAGGTCAAAGCCAATCCGCTGGTTGAACTTCAGTTGATTGCTTAGCCGCACAAAAGAAAAAACCCCGCACCTTTCGATGCGGGGTTTTGCGACTAAAAAGTTGCGGCTTAGCGAGCTGCGTTGCCTTCTTGGTAGTCGTCTGAGTTCTTGATCCATGAGAACAACTTGCGCAGGTTGCGGCCAACTGCCTCAATTGGGTGAGCCTCTCCCTTTGCGCGCAGCGCTAGGAACTCTGGTGCGCCAGCATCCTGGTCTGCAACAAAGCGACGAGCAAAGGTGCCGTCTTGGATGTCGGTTAGAACTTCGCGCATGCGGTCCTTCACGTCTGGGCCAATAACGCGTGGGCCAGAAATGTAGTCACCGTACTCTGCAGTGTCAGAAACTGACCAACGCTGCTTCGCGATTCCACCTTCGTACATTAGGTCAACGATTAGCTTCAACTCGTGAAGCACCTCGAAGTAAGCAACCTCAGGCTGGTAACCAGCTTCGGTTAGAGTTTCGAAACCATACTGGATTAGCTGAGACGCGCCACCACATAGAACAGCCTGCTCACCGAATAGGTCGGTCTCAGTCTCTTCAGCGAATGTGGTCTTGATGGTGCCCGCACGCGTTCCACCAATTGCCTTTGAGTATGAAAGGCCAAGCTCGAAAGCGTTGCCAGTTGCGTTCTGGTGAACTGCAATTAGGTTTGGAACACCACGGCCACCTTCGTACTCGCGACGAACCAAGTGGCCTGGGCCCTTTGGAGCAACAAGGAACACGTCTACACCCTCAGGTGCAGTGATGTAACCGAAACGAATTGCAAAACCGTGACCGAAAACAAGTGCCTTACCTGCAGTTAGGTTTGGTGCGATGTCCTGGTTGTAAAGGTCGCGCTGGCGTGGGTCTGGTGCAAGAACAACGATTACGTCTGCCCAGGCTGAAGCCTCAGCCGGGGTAAGCACCTTTAGGCCGGCTTCTTCAGCCTTTGCCTTTGACTTTGAAGTTGCAGGAAGGCCAACGACTACATCTACTCCTGAGTCCTTCAGGTTTAGTGAGTGCGCGTGTCCCTGTGAACCATAGCCAAGCACTGCAACTTTGCGACCCTGGATGATCGAAAGGTCTGCGTCCTTGTCGTAAAAGATTTCAGCCACTGTGTATCTCCTTGTTTGTTTTCTTTTTTAAATTTGAACGATTTATAAACGGTTAAAAACTTTTTACTTCAGCACTTTCTCAGTGATCGACTTGGAGCCACGGCCCATTGCCAACACACCCGACTGCACCAATTCTTTGATGCCGAAAGGTTCGAGAACTTTGATGAAGGCTGCGCACTTTGCAGTATCGCCAGTTACTTCGATGATCAGTGCGTCGCTAACAACGTCGATAACGCGGGCACGGAACAAGGTTACTGCCTCGAGCACCGCCGAGCGAGTTGATGCATCGGTCTTCACCTTGATCAGCATGTGGTCACGCTGAACTGCGGTTTCTGAATCAAGCTCAACGATCTTGATCACGTTGATGAGCTTGTTTAGCTGCTTGGTCACCTGCTCTAATGGCGCGCCCTCAACACCCACCACAACGGTGATGCGAGAAAGTCCTTCGATTTCGCTGGTGCCCACTGCCAAAGACTCAATGTTGAATCCACGACGTGAGAACAGGCCGGCAACTCGGGTAAGCAAGCCAGGCTTGTCTTCGACCAGCAGAGATAGAACGTGCTTAGACATCTTTACTCAACCCCATCCCACACCGGTGCGGCATCGCGCGCATACTGAACTTCGTCGTTGGTCAGACCAGCCGCAACCATTGGCCAAACCATGGCGTCGCGGCTCACGATGAAGTCAATAACCACTGGGCGGTCGTTGGTTTCAATTGCCAACTTAATTGCCTTGTCGATGTCTTCTTCTTTTTCAACACGGATAGCCAGACATCCGTAGGCTTCTGCCAACTTCACGAAGTCTGGAATCATCAGCGCATCGGTGCCGGTGTGCAGATCGGTGTTTGAATAACGCTCGTTGTAGAACAGGGTCTGCCACTGACGAACCATGCCCAAAGAAGAGTTGTTAATGATGGCAACCTTGATTGGAATGTTGTTGATCGCGCAGGTTGCCAACTCTTGGTTGGTCATCTGGAAACATCCATCGCCGTCAATTGCCCAAACCAAACGATCTGGCTGGCCAACCTTGGCACCCATTGCTGCTGGAACCGAGTAGCCCATGGTTCCGGCGCCACCTGAGTTGAGCCATGCATTTGGACGCTCGTACTTAATAAACTGTGCAGACCACATTTGGTGTTGACCAACGCCAGCAGCGTAGATAGCCTCAGGGCCGCTGAGTTCACCAATGCGCGTGATTACGTGCTGCGGTGAAAGCTTGCCGTCGTCAACGTGTGTGTAACCAAGCGGGTAGCGCTGCACCAAACCATCTAGGAATGACCACCATTCCTTCAGGTCTGGCTGGCCCTTCTTTAGTAGTGCAGAGAGTTCTTGGTTAAGTTCGGTGATAACTTCTTTTGCATCGCCAACGATTGGCACATCGGCAAAACGAATCTTGCCAATTTCGGCCGGGTCAATATCAACGTGGATAACCTTGGCGCCGGTTGCGAAACCCTTAACGTCACCGGTCACGCGGTCGTCAAAACGCGCACCCAAAGTAATTAGCAGGTCGCTCTTTTGCAGTGCGGTAACCGCAGGAACGGTTCCGTGCATGCCAGGCATACCGAGGTTCTGTTTGTGTGAATCTGGGAACGCACCACGCGCCATCAAAGTGGTAACCACCGGCGCGCCAATTAGTTCTGCCAACTTCAAAAGTTCTTTGTGTGCGCCCGCGCGAACTACGCCGCCGCCAACATAAAGCACTGGCTTCTTTGATTCGGCAATTAGCGAAGCCGCAGCTTGAATCTGCTTTCCGTGAGGCTTGGTCACCGGCTTATAGCCAGGCAGGTCAATCTGCGGCGGCCAAACAAATTCGGCCTTGCCCTGCTGCGCATCCTTGGTGATGTCAACCAAAACCGGGCCAGGTCGGCCGGTAGTCGCAATCATCACGGCAGCAGCAATTGTTGCCGGCACATCTTCTGCCTTGGTCACCAAGAATGAGTGCTTGGTGATTGGCATTGTGATGCCAACGATGTCTGCCTCTTGGAACGCATCGGTGCCGATTAGCTTTGAGCCAACCTGACCGGTGATTGCCAAAAGTGGAACCGAGTCCATGTAGGCATCTGCAATAGCAGTTACCAGGTTGGTAGCGCCCGGACCTGAGGTTGCAATGCAAACACCCAACTTGCCCGATGCGGATGCATAACCCTCAGCAGCGTGACCCGCACCCTGCTCGTGACGCACCAAAATATGACGAATCTTTTTCGAGTCCATCAGTGGGTCGTAGGTAGGCAAAATCGCACCACCCGGCAGACCAAAAATGTGCTCAATACCAAGTAGCTCGAGGCTGCGAACAATCGCCTCGGCACCGGTTAGAACTTCATTAGCCATTTGAAATCAATCCTCGTTAGCTGTTGCAAAACAACTGATCAGTTGTTCTTTTGAGCGAAATTAGCCGCAATACGCGCCTTCTGCAGCAGAGTGCACGAGCTTTGAATATTTCGCGAGAACACCGCGGGTGTAGCGCGGCGGAAGAGGCTGCCAAGTTTGCTTGCGGGCAGCCAGCTCTTCTGGCTCAACGAGTAGTTCGAGCGAACGAGCAGCGATGTTGACTCGAATCAAGTCGCCATCGCGAACCAGAGCAATTGGCCCACCTTCGGTGGCCTCTGGTGCAATGTGTCCGATGCAAAGGCCGGTTGTGCCGCCTGAGAATCGTCCGTC
>JBEGOY010000044.1:0-4578 GCA_041181745.1 Actinomycetota bacterium
GGACTTCGTTTCGACTTAGCCGATGGTCGCCGCGTGATCATTCGACCTTCTGGCACAGAGCCAAAACTAAAGTGCTACCTGCAGGCGATTGGCGATTCAGTTGCTGATGCAAAAACCAAGCTGCAAAATTTAGAGCAGAGCTGCCGAGAGCTTCTTGGTGATTTCTTCTAGATCGAAGAAGTGATCAATAGTAATTATCTCTGCAGGTGAATTCTCGATAAGTGACACCAAATCTGGTGTGGTCAAAATAATCTGAGCATCACGCGATTCACGCGCGGTTTTCATGTCGGTTGCTTCAACAGTTGCGTCAATCCCCATTTGACGCAGAACCTTTTCAGCATTCATTTTTAGCAATACAGACGTGCCGATGCCCATCCCGCAAACAGCAATAATCTTCATGGCTCCATTCTCGCCTATAGCGCTAGAGCAATTGCCGAATCTCTTCGGTATCCCTCGCATTTAACAGGGAATTCACAAACTGTTGGTCTGAAAGTGCGTCGGCGAGCTCTTTCATCATGTCCATGTGTGAATTGTGATCAATAGCTGCAAGACCAATCACCAATTGCACCGGGTCATTAGCGGCGTTGCCAAAAACAACTGACTCACCAAGTGTCAACAGACTAAGGCCGGTTTCAATAATCAACTCCGATGGCTTTGAATGAGCCAACGCAATGCCCGGGGCAATGACTATGTAGGGGCCATGGCTTTCAAGCACGGCCACCATCTCGTCGGTGTATTCGGGTGTGGTGCGGCCAGAAGAAACCAAAAGTGCACCGGCCATTTCGACCGCGTGTTCACGATCCAGTGCGATTGCGCCAACGCGAATAGAACCCTCGGCAAAGCTTTGCGCTAACACCGGATATCTCATTGTTACTTGACCGCCTCAGCAAAGCCATCCGAGATTAATTCAATAAGTTCTTCACGGTCATCGATTGCCTGAAAACTTGCCTCGGCTGCATTCACCTGGAACAACTCAAGATCGGCAAGGTTGTAACCGAATGCGTCAACAAGCAGCTCTAGTTCACGGGTCAAGGTAGTGCCGCTCATCAGACGGTTGTCGGTGTTTACTGTGACCTTGAAACCTAGGTCATAGAGCACGTCGATTGGGTGGTCAGTCATCTTGTCACCAAGCATTTCAATAGCGCCGGTTTGCAAGTTCGAAGATGGTGAGCACTCTAGTGCGATGCCTCGGTCGTGCACCCATTCGGCAACTGGACCAAGCACCACTAAGTCGGTGTCGCCCTCGGTGCGGCTGAACATGATGTCTTCGATAAGGCGAACACCGTGACCAAGACGAAGTGCGCGGCCAGAAACAATTGCATCCTTGATGCTTTCGATTCCGTCTGCTTCACCAGCGTGAATAGTTACCGGAAACAGCTCTTCGGCAAGGTAGTCAAACGCGAGTTTGTGACGGCTAGGCAAAAAGCCTTTTTCGGCGCCGGCGATATCAAAACCAACTACGCCGTTGTTGCGGTGACGCACGGCTAGCTCGGCAATCTCTAGACCACGGTCAGCGTGACGCATGGCCGTGACCAATTGCCCGGTGCGAATGAAACCGCCCTGCTCATCCACAAGGTCCATGCCTTGCTCGAGGCCGTCTTGCACTGCCTCCACTGCTTCATCCAAAGTCAAGCCGCGAGTCAGGTGTTGTTCTGGCGCCCAGCGAATTTCACCATAGACCACACCATCGTTGGCAAGATCTAAGACGAATTCACGAGCAACTCGAGCAAGCTGCTCTTTGGTTTGCATCACTGCGACTGTGACATCAAAAGTTTTAAGGTATTCAACCAGAGAGCCAGAGTCCGCCGACTTTTCGAACCAGCGCTTTAGATCCTTGGCGTTATCGGCGGGCAGTTCAAGACCAATTTCATCGGCAAGTTCCACAATGGTCTGCGGGCGCAGGCCACCGTCTAGGTGATCGTGCAGTGAAATCTTCGGCAGTGAACGAATGTCGAAGTTTGCCATGGTGGCACCTCTCTTAGTGGGCTAGCCGTTGATTCTCTCGAGCACAATTTGGCGCTCGATTGGTTTGCCTGAAATCTCAATCTTAAATGAACCCTCCAGCGCAGCCAGCGCACCTTCAAATCTTGCCGGTTCATCGGTGTGCAAAGTCATTAGCGGCTGGCCCCCAGAAACTCGCTGACCTACCTGGGCATGCAGCGTGATGCCCGCGCCCGCTTGAACCGGGTCCTCCTTGCGAGCACGACCGGCCCCAAGTCGCCAAGACGCGGTGCCAACCTGCAGCGCATCAAGGTGGCTCAACATGCCATCGGCTGGTGCAAGAATCACGTGCTGCTCTTTAGCAACCGGCAGCGGTGCATCCGGATTTCCACCCTGCGCCGAAATCATCTGACGCCATTTATCCATGGCGCGCCCATCATTTAGCGCAGCGGCAACATCTACATCGGTCTTGCCAGAGAGGCGCAGCATTTCAGTAGCCAGTTCAATGGTCAACTGCACAACGTCGGCCGGGCCGCCACCTGCCAGCACCTCAACCGACTCTTTCACCTCGAGCGCGTTGCCAATTTGAAGCCCCAGCGGCGTTGACATATCGGTGAGCAACGCCGTGGTGTTTACGCCGGCGTCTTGACCGAGTTGCACCATCACTGTGGCCAATTCGCGTGCCCTTTCAATGTTCTTCATGAATGCGCCAGAGCCAACTTTCACATCCAGCACCAGCGACGCTGTGCCCTCGGCAATCTTCTTAGACATGATTGAACTAGCAATCAGCGGAATTGCCTCCACGGTTCCGGTGACATCGCGCAGCGAATAAAGCTTGCGGTCGGCCGGCGCCAAGCCCGAACCCGCTGCGCAAATTACTGCGCCCACATTGGCAAGCTGTTTGTGAAATTCTTCATTGGATAGCGCCGCGCGCCAGCCTGAAATTGATTCAAGCTTGTCGAGGGTGCCACCGGTGTGACCCAAACCGCGACCCGAGAGCTGCGGCACTGCAACTCCAAAAACTGCAACCAAAGGTGCAAGCGGCAAAGTGATTTTGTCGCCAACTCCGCCCGTGGAATGCTTATCTGCGGTTGGAACACTTAGGTCGTCGTAATTCAACTGCTCGCCCGATGAAATCATGGCCAGGGTTAAATCACGAATCTCGCGGCGGTTCATTCCATTTAGCAAGATGGCCATGGCCATAGCCGACATTTGTTCATCGGCAACTGAACCCGAAGTGTAATTAGCAACCAACCAATTGATTTGTTCGGTGGTCAACTCGCCTTTGTCGCGCTTGATGACGATGAGTTCTGGCGCCGAAAAAGTTGACATTATTTTCTTTCTTCAAGGTCGCGAGGTCCAAACGCATCTGGAATAACTTGATCGATTGTCTTTATTCCAGAAACGGTCTCCAGCAACATTCCCGAAGCTGAGTGTTCAAACAAAAGTTGACGACAACGACCACACGGCATCAACACATTTCCATGGGCATCAACACAGGTGAAAGCAACCAGTCGCCCACCACCGGTGGCAAATAATTCACTGACCAGTGAACACTCTGCGCAAAGGGTCAGACCATAAGAAGCGTTCTCGATGTTGCAACCAGAAACCACCCGGCCGCCTTCGGTTAGTGCCGCTGCGCCAACTGCAAATTTGGAATACGGAACGTAAGCCTTTTGCATCGCTTGATTGGCTTTAGCGCGAAGGGCATCCCAGTTAATTTCAGTCATTCGCCTGCCTAACTCTTTATATATGCTTTGCCCGAGGCGGCAGGCCCGGTGACTTTGCCTACTAATCCGGCTACCGCGATCACTGTTAGTGCATAAGGCAGCATCAGCAAGAATTCGCTTGGCACCGGTGAACCAATGATGGCTAGGCCGTATTGCAGGTTCTGCGCGAAACCAAACAGCAGACCAGCGAATGCCGCATAGATCGGGTTCCAGCGACCAAAGATTAGCGCGGCCAAAGCGATATAACCGGCTCCATTGGTCATCTCTTTGCCAAATGAACCTACCTGACCCAATGTGAAGAATGCTCCACCGAGACCAGCAAACGCACCCCCGATAATCACGCTGATGTAGCGAGTGCGAAATACCTTGATGCCCACGGTGTCAGCCGCCTTCGGATACTCACCAACCGCACGCAAGCGCAATCCCCAGCGGGTTTTGAAAAGCGCGAACCAAATGCAGGCAACCGATAGGTACATCAAGTAGACAATCAAGGTCTGGTTAAACAGCACCGGACCTAGAACCGGAATCTGCCCAAGCAGCGGAATCAAGATCTTTTCGAATCGCGGCGGCTGATTGAATGCGGTCAGGTTGCTGACCATCAAAGTGCTGAACAAGAAGTTGGTTAGGCCAACCACCAGCACGTTTAGCACTACGCCAACAATGATTTGATCCACGATGTATTTGATGCTGAAAACTGCAAGCACCCAAGAAACCAAAGCACCGGCGATAATTGCGCCAATTAGACCCAGATACATGTTTGCCGAAAGTGACGCGATCAATGCAGAAACAAACGCACCGGCAAGCAGCTGACCTTCGATGGCGATGTTAACCACACCAACGCGCTCACTGAGCACACCGGCGAGTGAACCAAAAATCAATGGAACAGCTAGCGCGAGTGAACCTTGAA
>JBEGOY010000045.1:0-19004 GCA_041181745.1 Actinomycetota bacterium
AATTGCGCGAAGCCTTGGCCAACTACCTCGACGCCGGCCTGGTTGCCGAAAACATCTGGGCGGCCAACGGTTCAAACGAAGTACTGCAGCACATTTTTCAAGCCTTTGGTGGTCCAGGTCGAAAGGCACTCGGCTTTGGCCCAACCTATTCGATGTATGCCTTAATCGCCCAGGGCATGGCAACCGATTATGCAGATGTTGCTCGACTCGACCGCTATGAACTCACTCCCGAGCGAATTCGCGAAGCGATTCTCGAACAAAAACCAGACATTGTCATGCTTTGTTCGCCTAATAACCCAACCGGCACACCGCTTAGCCTTAGTTGCATCGAGGCCGCATACGAAGTGGTATCCGAGGTGACCGGGGGAATTGTGGTTGTCGACGAGGCCTATGCAGAATTTGGCGGAGAAACCGAAGTTTCAGCAATCTCGCTATTGCCAGGTCGAGAGCGCCTGCTAATTAGTCGCACCATGAGCAAGGCCTTTGCCTTTGCCGGTGCACGCGTTGGCTACCTCGCTGCTGACCCAGCGGCAATCGACGCGTTGAGATTGGTTCGTCTGCCCTATCACCTGAGCGCTTTCACCCAGGCGGCTGCGCTTGGTGCGCTAGAACACTCGGCAACTATGTTGGCCACGGTTGATGACATCCGTTATCAGCGTGATCGCATAGTTGTTGGCCTCAAGGAACTAGGCCTTGACCCATTCCGGTCAGATTCAAACTTTGTTTTGTTTGGTGGTCTTGACGACCCAGATTTCGTTTGGCAGGCGCTGCTCGAAAAAGGCGTGTTAGTTCGCAACGTTGGCATCCCGGGCACATTGCGCGTGAGTGCCGGCACCGAGGCCGAGACTACTGCCTTCCTGCAAGCCATTCGCGAAGTCTTGGCCAATTAGCCGTTCGGTAAGATTGGCTAAACACAAATCGCATTTGCGAAAGGTAATCTCATGAGCCGTACTGCTTCGCTTCAGCGCCGCACCTCGGAATCTTCGATTGAGCTGTCAATCAATCTTGATGGCTCGGGTCGTGCCGACATTTCAACTTCGGTTCCATTTTTTGACCACCTGCTAAACGCTTTCGCAAAGCACTCACTGATTGATCTTGGTGTTCGCGCTAACGGCGACACACACATCGATGTGCACCACACTGTTGAAGACACCGCAATTGTTTTGGGTCAGGCAATCAAGCAGGCGCTTGGTGACAAATCTGGCATTGGCCGTTACGGTGATGCAACCGTTCCTTTGGATGACGCTTTGGCGCGCGCTGTAGTTGACGTGTCTGGTCGCCCATACCTGGTGCACACCGGTGAACCTGCGGGATTTGAATTTCATTTGATCGGTGGACACTTCACTGGTTCGATGGTGCGTCACGTATTTGAGGCCATTGCACTTAACGCGGGCATCACCGTGCACGTTACAGTTCTTGATGGCCGTGACCCGCACCACATTGCCGAGGCCGAGTTCAAGGCATTCGCGCGTGCGTTCCGCAAAGCGGTAGAAAAAGACTCTCGTGTTGAGGGCATTCCTTCAACCAAGGGCGCACTTTGATTAAGGCGCAGATGTGATTGCACCACGCGTAGTCGTTTTGGATTACGGCAGTGGCAATGTGCACTCGGTTGCACAAGCTCTTGAAGTAGCAGGAGCGAAAGTTGAACTTACTGCAAACCGTGATGCCGTTTTGGCTGCCGATGGTTTGGTTGTGCCCGGGGTGGGCGCATTCACTGCCGTGATGCAGCAATTGAATGAAGTCAAGGGCGGCGAATTAATTGATCACCGTTTGACTGCGGGCAAACCGGTGTTAGGCATTTGTGTAGGTCTTCAAGTGCTGTTTGAACACGGAGTTGAGCACGGAATCGATACTGCCGGTTTAGGTCAGTGGCGAGGTGTTGTTGAAAAACTTGATGCGCCGATTTTGCCGCACATTGGTTGGAACACAGTTGAACCACCAGCCGATTCAAAACTTTTTGATTCAGTTGCCGATGAGCGTTTTTATTTTGTGCACTCTTATGCGGTTCAAAATTGGCAATACGACGGCCTTGGCCCGATTCCTTCACCAAAGCCAACCTGGGCAGAATACGGTTCCCGTTTTGTTGCGGCGGTTGAACATGGCCCGTTGTCTGCAACGCAATTTCACCCAGAGAAGTCGGGCCAAGCAGGCATCAAGTTGCTTGGCAATTGGTTAAAAACTTTATAGAAACAGAAAGAAATTAAATGGCTAATTATCTAGAACTCTTGCCTGCAGTTGATGTTGCCGACGGCAAAGCTGTGCGCCTTACTCAAGGAGAGGCTGGGTCAGAAACTGACTACGGCAGCCCGCTCGAGGCAGCACAAACCTGGATCGAGGCAGGAGCCGAGTGGATTCACCTCGTTGACCTGGATGCAGCTTTTGGTCGCGGCGACAACCGTGCAATTATCCGTGAGGTTGTTGATGCATCTGCAGCTGTGAAGATTGAGCTTTCAGGCGGCATTCGTGACGACGCATCGCTAGAGGCTGCGCTCGAAGCCGGTGCCACCCGCGTAAACCTGGGTACTGCTGCACTTGAAAATCCAGAATGGACAGAGCGGGTAATCGCAAAGTTCGGAGATGCAATCGCAGTGGGTCTAGACGTTCGCGGCACCACACTGGCTGCTCGCGGCTGGACTCGCGAGGGCGGCGATCTTTGGGAAGTTCTCGCTCGACTTGAGTCGGCCGGTTGCGCTCGTTATGTGGTGACCGATGTAACCAAAGACGGCACACTCAAGGGCCCAAACATTGAGTTGTTGCGAGAAGTAATGAAGCGCACTTCAAAGCCTGTCGTTGCTTCTGGTGGCATCAGCTCGCTTCAAGACATTACCGATTTGCGCGCTCTAGTGGCAGAAGGTCTCGAAGGTGCCATTCTCGGTAAGTCACTTTATGCCGGCAAGTTCACCCTGCAAGAAGCATTGGCAATCGCAAGCGCATAGCCATGCAAAGCCACGACCACGAACACATCAACAAAGATCGGTTCGCCGACTCTGCCGGTGTTCCGTGGCAAGGTCGTGCTTTTAGCGAAAACCCGTTTGCAAATGATGATGGTTCGGCGCGACCAGAACTAATCGACGCGCTTAACGATTTTCAATCAACCGGAAACGCCTCGCAGGTTTTCATTGAGTTTTCTAAATCTCGTTTGCTAATTCCGTTGCTTGCCGATCTTGGCGAATCAGGCGAAGGGGCCTTTGGTCAAACGGTAGACAAGAGCGCCGATCTTTCAATAGTGACCGTTGAAACCCCGGATGGCCAAACCGGTTTGCCGGTTTTTAGCTGTGTTGAAACTATGCAGCGTTGGAATTCAACGGCAAGACCGGTGCCAAGCGATGCGATTCGCGTCGCACTGGCGGCAGCTAGCGAAGGCAACACTCGCATTGTGCTGGATCCGGGTTCACCTACTGAATTTGCGTTTCGGCGAAATGCAATCGCCGCTTTGGCTCAACAAAAAACCTGGGTGCCACCGCAATTCGATGAGCGCGTTATCGCTGCCATTGATGAAGGCGTTTCGGCAGATGAGCCAATTGAAGGCATTGGGGTCGGCACCGCAGATCCACTGTCACGATTGGCGGGGGCCGAGGTCAAAATTGAGCTTCAGGTAAAACGAGGCTTGGCTAAAGATGAACTTGAGCAGGTGTTGCACCGCATAACTTCAAATTGGGCGGCCAATGAGGTCATTGCATCCTCAATTGATTCAATGACTTTGGTAATTCGTCCTGTTTAGTTAACCGGACCGGTGAACTTTTCACCTGGGCCAGCGCCCGGGGCATCCTTGATTACTGAAGCCTCTCTAAATGCCAGCTGCAACGAACGAAGTCCATCGCGCAGCGGACGAGCGTGGTGATCGCCCAAATCTGCAGCGGCAGCGGTGATCAATCCGGCCAGTGCGGTGATCAACTTGCGAGCCTCATCTAGATCACCCTTTGAGCCGTCTTCGCCAAGACCGCACTGAACCGCAGCTGCACTCATTAGGTGCACGGCAGTGGTGGTAATCACCTCAACAGCTGGCACCTCGCCAATGTCTCGAACCTGGTCTGCGACGTCTTTGAATTCAGCCAAGGGGCTTCTCCTTTTGTGTTCTTTCTGTTAGGCTAACCCATGGCTCCGAGGTTCGCCCTCGGTCAGAAGTGGATTCATTTCCCACCCGCGACTACCGACTCTGTGTTCTCCAAAACACAAAGGTGGCCGGGTAAAGCTTTGAAACTTTCGTTTCTGCACGCATCTAGGCTCCCGCCTAGGCCGTGGCCATTTATGTCACGTCCAGAGGAGTAACAGATCAGCGATCCCCGTATCAATGAGCGCATCCGAGTGCCAGAGGTTCGCCTCGTCGGCGCACAAGGTGAGCAAATTGGCGTTGTAAGAATTGAAGACGCTTTGCGCATGGCGCAAGAGCAAGACCTAGACCTAGTCGAGGTTGCCCCAACTTCAAAGCCACCGGTTGCAAAGCTAATGGATTTCGGCAAATTCAAATATGAAGCTGCCCAGAAAGTTCGTGAAGCTCGCAAAAACCAGGTCAACACCATTCTTAAGACCGTTCGTTTCGGCCTAAAGATTGATGACCACGACTATGGCACAAAGCGCGGTCAGATCACTAAGTTCCTCAAGGCCGGTGACAAGGTCAAGGTGATCGTGGTTTTCCGCGGTCGCGAGCAGTCCCGCCCAGAAATGGGCATCAAGATGCTTCAGAAGCTTGCCGAAGAAGTAGCTGAGTTGGGTGCAGTCGAATCGAGTCCTTCGATTGACGGCCGCAACATGGTTATGGTGATTGGCCCGCTAAAGAACAAGGCTGACGCTAAGGCAGAAGCCAAAAAAGCGGCTGACAAAGCAGCGAAAGCTGCCGCCAGCCCAGCCCAGCCAAACGAGCCGGCAGCACCAGCTGCCGAGTAACAACAGGAGATAGCAATGCCAAAGCAGAAGACCCACTCGGGCGCCAAGAAGCGTTTCCGCTTTACCGGTAGCGGCAAGATCATGAAAGAGCAGATCAACATGCGCCACAACCAGGAGCACATGTCAAACCGCCGCAAGCGTCGTCTAAACGTTGACCAGGTTGTTTCACCTGCCGACTTCAAGACTCTAAAGAAACTTCTCGGCAAGTAATTCAGACCCGCACAAATTTCTGAAGATGCCGCCGGCATCGATCAGTAGAACTTAGGAGCATTACAAATGGCAAGAGTAAAAAACGCAGTTAACGGTGCCAAGAAGCGCCGCACCGCGCTCGAGCGCGCCAAGGGTTACCGCGGCCAGCGTTCACGTCTTTACCGCATGGCAAAGCAGCAGATGCTGCACTCGTTGGTTTACGCATACAACGACCGCCGTGCCCGCAAGGGTGACTTCCGTCGCCTATGGATCCAGCGCATCAATGCGGCTGCTCGCTCAAATGGCATGACTTACAACCGTTTCATCCAGGGCTTGGGTCTTGCTGGTGTTGAGGTTGACCGTCGCATTTTGGCTGACCTAGCTGTAAACGATGAGAAGACCTTCGCAACTTTGGTTGCTACTGCCAAGGCAGCTTTGCCAGCCGACACTTCGGCTCCAAAGGTTAAGTAGTCAAGTTGCTAACCGATCCCAAGGCCAACAAGGTTCGCGGGGTTGCCAAGCTCACCAAGAAAGACGCCCGGTCATCGACCGGGCTCTTTCTGCTTGAGGGGCCCCAAGGTCTAAAAGAAGCGCTGGCGCGACCAAAGCTAATCGTTGAGTTGTATGCAACCGAGGATGCCGTCGACCGCTATGCCGAACTCTTTGATCGCGCGGCTTCAGCCAGAATTGATGTGCAACTGGTGACCGAACCGGTCCTCAAAGCACTAACTGATACCTCCACCCCTCAGGGTGTAGTTGCTGTGTGTCAGCAACTTGACGTGACACTTCAAGATGTCATCGATGCCAAACCGCAACTCATTGCCCTGTTGGCCAACATTCGTGATCCGGGTAATGCCGGAACGGTTTTGCGTGCTGCCGATGCAGCCGGTGCGGATGCTGTGATATTTAGTCAAAACAGTGTTGATGCCTACAACCCAAAAGTGGTGCGATCAACCACCGGGAGCCTCTTTCACCTGCCATTTATTTTGGATGCGCCCATCGCTCAGACTATCCATGAGCTGAAAGCTGCCGGCATGCAAGTTTTTGCGGCCAATGGTGGTGGGCAGGCGATTCCAGATCTTTCAAAAGAAACTTTGGCCAAACCAACGGTTTGGGTTTTCGGCAATGAGGCCTGGGGTTTTGAACCCGAGACTCTCGAGTTGGCAGACCAAGAAGTCGCTGTGCCAATTTATGGTGCAGCCGAATCGCTAAACCTCGCAACCGCCGCCAGCATTTGTCTTTACGCCTCGGCCTTCGCGCAAAATAGCGGGCAGTAGCGCGCCAATCGGTAGACTGAGAGCCTATGTCTGCCGAAAATCCAATCACCCAGGCTGCCGTTGATGAGGCTGTCCAACAAGCGCTTTCAGCTATTGCCGAAGCCGCCGACTTGGCCGCCCTCAAAGCTGCGCGCGGCGCCACAGTTGGCGAGCAATCTGCAATTGCAGGGCTCAACGCACTGGTCAAAAACTTGCCAAACGAATTCAAGGCATCTGCCGGCGCTTTGATTGGCAAGGCCCGAGGTCAACTAAATGCAGCATTTGCCGAGCGCGAAGCGGTTTTGTTCGAGATTGAAGAACAGGCCAAACTTGCCGCCGAGGCCGTGGATGTCACAGCCGCCGGTCAGCCAACTCGAATCGGTGCCCGTCACCCACTAAGCCTTTTGCAAGACCAAATCGCCGAAATCTTTATTGGCATGGGTTGGGAGATCGCCGAGGGCCCAGAGGTTGAAAGTGAATGGTTCAACTTTGATGCCCTGAACTTTGACGCAGATCACCCGGCTCGGGCCATGCAAGATACATTCTTCGTGGACCCAATTGAATCGCATTTGGTTCTGCGCACCCACACTTCGCCGGTTCAAGTTCGTTCGTTGCTTGAGCGCGAATTACCGGTTTACGTTTTGTGCCCGGGTCGCGTGTTCCGCACCGACGAACTCGATGCGACGCACACACCGGTCTTTCACCAGGTTGAAGGTCTAGCCGTAGATAAAGGCTTGACCATGGCTGATCTTCGCGGCACCCTCGAGCACTTTGCTCGCATCATGTTTGGCCCAGACGCTCAAATTCGTTTGCGTCCATCATTCTTTCCGTTCACTGAGCCTTCGGCCGAGCTAGATGTTTGGCATCCAGGTGCCAAAGGTGGCGCTCGCTGGGTCGAATGGGGTGGTTGTGGAATGGTCAATCCAAATGTCTTGCGTGCGGCAGGAATTGATCCAGAGGTTTACACCGGTTTTGCATTCGGAATGGGCATTGAGCGCACTTTGATGTTCCGCAACGACGTTCGTGACATGCACGACATGGTTGAATCCGATGTTCGCTTCAGTGAGCAGTTCGGAGTGACCCTCTAATGCGCGTCCCATTGTCTTGGTTGGCAGAGTATGTTGACCTTCCTGCCGGTGCCACACCTGAAACTGTGATGGCCGAACTCGTCAAGATTGGTCTCGAAGAAGAGGGTGCACATGCCTTCGACGTCGCCGGCCCAATTGTGGTTGGTGAAGTTCTTGAATTTACCGAAGAGCCGCAGTCGAACGGCAAAACCATTCGCTGGTGTCAGGTGCGCGTTGCACCTGAAGGTCAAACTGCCGCGGATGGCGGTGCCGACGTGCGTGGAATTGTTTGTGGCGCGAGCAACTTTATTGTTGGCGACAAAGTAGTGGTTTGTTTGCCTGGCGCGGTGTTGCCTGGCGGATTTGAAATCTCACCAAGAGAAACTTACGGTCACGTGAGCGATGGCATGATGGCATCCGCTCGTGAATTGACTCTGAGCGATGACCACGCTGGAATCATTCGTCTTCGAGAAATAGGCCTTGACCCAAAGGTTGGCACCAACGCAATTGAAATATTGCACCTCGATGAAACTGCGGCCGAAGTAAACGTCACACCTGATCGCGGATACTGTTTCTCGATTCGCGGTATCGCACGTGAATATGCTCACGCGACTGGCACTGCATTTCGTGACCCTAAGAGCAACGCTTTTATCGATGGTGGCTCTGGGTACGAAGTAACCATCGACGATGTTGCGCCTATTCGCGAACGCAATGCGGTTGATCGATTTGTAGTTCGAGTAGTCAAGGGCATTGACGCAACACGTCCAACTCCTGCCTGGATGGTCGCAAGGTTGAAGATGGCCGGCATGCGTTCGATTTCGCTGGTCGTTGACATCACCAATTACACAATGCTTGAACTAGGTCAGCCAATTCACGCTTACGACTTCGACAAGGTTCAGGGCAACTTGATTGTTCGTCGTGCCAAAGCCGGCGAGACTCTCAAAACTTTGGATGGCCAGACTCGCAAGTTAAATATCGAAGACTTGGTAATTGCTGACAAGAGCGGGGCGATCGGACTTGCCGGAGTTATGGGTGGTGAGGCTACCGAAGTTAGCGCAACCACCAAAAACATCTTGATCGAATCCGCAGTTTTTGATCCGATTTCTATTGCTCGCACGGCACGTCGTCACAAGTTGCCATCCGAGGCTGCAAAGCGTTATGAGCGCGGTGTGGACCCGCGCATGGCCGACAATGCAGCTGCACGAGTTGTGCAATTGCTAGAAGTGCATGCGCTCGGAGCAGCCGATGCACTTGGTGCCGATGTTAAATTGGCCGCCGAACCTAAGCCAATTTGGTTGCCAGAAAACTTCGCCACTGAGTTAGTTGGGGTTGAGTACACCGCAGAAGAAATCAAGTCGGTGCTTACCGAGATTGGTTGTGTTGTAGCCACAGTCACAGATGGCTATGAAGTTATTCCGCCAACCTGGCGCCCAGATTTGCTTCACAAAACCGATTTGGTTGAAGAGATTGCTCGCATCACCGGATACGACCGAATTCCAACTCGCTTGCCAATTGCTCCACCTGGAAGAGGCTTGACTGAAACTCAAAAGCACCGTCGTTCCATCGTCAATGCATTAGCAAACTCTGGCCATGTTGAAGTTTTGACCTACCCGTTCGTATCTGCGCAGCAAAACAAGCTTTTCGCAGCAGACAAGGCTCAGGCAACAGTCAAACTTGCAAATGCTCTTCAAGAAGATGCAAACGAAATGCGAGTATCTTTGCTGCCTGGTTTGATTGATGCTGCTCGACGCAATTTCTCACGCGGCCTAACCGACCTTGCAATCTTTGAAGAAGGTGCCGTGTTTTTGCCGGCCAGGGGAATTGGCAAAAATGCATCATTGCCTGCCGGCAACGCACGTCCAACTGCTGCTCAGCTTGAAGCGCTGATGCAAACCATTCCAGCTCAGCCGCACTACGTTTCTGGTTTATTCACGGGCAAACGAGTGCAGCAACAGGTTGGTATAGCCGCAGTTGAATCTAGTTACGAAGATGCCATTCACGCAGCTCGTATAACGGCAAAGTCCATCGGCGTTGAACTTTCTGTGCGTCAAGCCGCGCCGGTGAATTTTCACCCAGGCCGCAGCGCTGAGCTTTTTGCAACTAACGGAAAGCAAGAAATCGTTATTGGTGTTGCTGGTGAGCTCGATCCGAAGCTTGCTCTTGAAAGCAATTTGCCTCGTCGGGTTGCGGCATTCGAAATCGACTTGAATGCACTTTATGCTGTGGCGCCAAAAGTTATTCAAGCCGGCCACATTGGTGCAATGCCAGCTGCAACTCAAGACTTATCTCTAGAAGTAAATATCGAAGTTCCTGCGGCTCAATTGCTATCGACAATTCGTGAGGGCGCGGGTCAGTTGCTTGAGCACATCGTTTTGGTGGATGACTACCGTGGTCCAAATATGCCGGGCGGAAAGAAGTCATTAACTTTTGCCTTGAGATTCCGCGCCGAAGATCGCACTCTTACTCAGGTTGAGGCTTCAGAGTGTCGAGACAAAGCGGTAACTTTGGCACACGAACGATTTGGTGCAACTCTTCGAGCTTAGGTTTGATGTTTACAAATTAGATAGGAATCAAGATGGCGTTCTCAGTTGCTATTGCCGGCGCTAGCGGCAATGTTGGCGGAGAATTGCTGCGCCTGATTGCTGAGCATCCCGAGCTTGAACTCAAGACAGTCACCGCAAGCAGCATGGTTGGTCAAAAAGTTTCAAGTTTGCACCCTGCCGTTTCTAAATACGCGGATGTCGTCTTTACCGAGAACAACGCGCAAAACTTGGCCGGGCATGACATTGTGTTCCTGGCATTGCCTCACTCAAAGTCAGCAGAAGTTGCCGTCTGGCTTTCTGAAGATACTTTGGTGCTTGATTGCGGAGCGGATTTCCGCCTCGAGAGCGAAGCCGATTGGCAGAAGTTTTATGGTGGTGAGCACGCCGGCACTTGGACCTACGGCATGCCTGAATTGCTGATCGGCGGCAACAAAAAGCAGCGCGAAATTCTAAAGGCAACTAAACGAATTGCCGTTCCAGGTTGCAACGTCACCGCAATTACTCTTGGTCTTGCTCCGGCTTTGGCCGAAAACCTGGTTGAGCTAGATGACATCGTGAGTGTTCTAACTGTTGGCACCTCGGGTGCTGGCCGTGGCGCAACCGAGAAACTTTTTGAGGTTGAGCCAACCGGTTCCGCAAATGCCTATCAGGTTGGCGGCATTCATCGACACACTCCAGAGATCGAACAAAATCTTTCTAAATCTGCGTCGGCAAGAGTGCAGGTTTCATTCACTCCGGTGTTGGCTTCGATTGAACGTGGCATCTTGGCGGTAAACACCGCTGTGTTGAAGCCAGGTGTGACCATTTCAGATCTAGCCGGCGCCTACTCAAGTGCCTATGGTTCTGAGCAATTTATCCAGGTTTACCCAGCCGGGGAGTTTCCAAGCACTGCCGACACAATCGGTGCAAACAATGCATTGATTGGACTCGCAGTTGATGAGCATGCCAATCGTTTGGTTTCGGTTTGTGCAATTGACAACCTAGTCAAAGGCACCGGTGGTGCAGCGATTCAGTCGATGAATATTGCTCTTGGTCTGCCAGAGCAAACTGGGCTCGAATCTATTTCGCTTTCAAAGAATGGTGCAAGAAAATGACTGTGACAGTTGCAAAGGGTTTTGTTGCCGCAGCAGTGCATGCCGGTCTTAAGAAATCCGGCAATCTCGATTTAGCGCTGGTAGTAAATCAAGGCCCGCTCAATTCTGCGGCGGTTGTTTTTACGACCAACCGTTGCCAAGCCAACCCAATTATTTGGTCAAAAGAAGTCATCAAAGATGGCCAGGTCTCTGCGATTATTTTGAATTCAGGTGGCGCTAACTGCTACACGGGCGCGCAGGGTTTTCAAACCACGCACGCCACCGCAGAAAAAGTCGCCGAGGTTTTGGGCGTCTCGTCGGGTGATGTTTTGGTTTGCTCAACCGGTCTGATCGGTGACCAACTTGACCGAGAAAAACTGCTCGCAGGCACCCAAGCTGCTGCATCGAATCTGAGCACCGGCAACGGCGCGATTGCAGCACAAGCAATCATGACCACGGATTCAAAACCTAAGACGGCTGAATTCATCCACGCTGACGGTTGGTCAATTGGCGGCATGGCTAAGGGTGCCGGAATGCTGGCACCTGGTTTGGCTACGATGCTTGTTGTTATCACCACCGATGCAGTGATTGATAGCAAGTCACTCGATTCTGCACTTCGTTCTTCAACGCGAGTAACTTTCGATCGACTTGACTCGGATGGCTGCATGTCGACAAATGACCAGGTAACAGTCATGGCATCTGGCGCAAGCAATGTGACCCCTAGTCAAGACGAATTTACTCGTGCTCTTACTGAAGTTTGCTTGTCGCTGGCCAAACAGTTGCAGCAGGATGCTGAAGGCTCATCGCACGACATCACCATTACGGTGAGTGGCGCAGCGAGTGAACAGGATGCCGAAGAGGTTGGTCGCTCAGTTGCTCGCAACAATCTTTTCAAGGCGGCAATCTATGGCAACGATCCAAACTGGGGTCGTATCTTGGCTGCGGTGGGAGTTACCAAAGCCGAGTTTGATCCCTATGACATCGACGTGGCTATCAATGGAATTAGCGTTTCTCGCAAGGGTCAGCCTGATCAACCGCGTGATCTGGTTGATCTATCTCCACGCGCGGTTGCAATTTCAATCAACTTGAATGCTGGCAATCACAGCGCAGCAATTTACACGAATGACCTAACTCACGAATACGTCACAGAGAACAGCGAATACTCGAGCTAATGATTCCAGCAGAAGAAAGAGACCAAGCGCTCGCCGCAATTAAGGCCGGCACGCTGATTGAGTCTTTGCCTTGGCTCAAGCAATTTCATGGCAAAGTCGTGGTTGTTAAATTTGGCGGCAACGCAATGGTCGACGAAGCATTGCAAAAAGCATTTGCAGAAGACATGGCCTACCTTCGTTGGGTAGGCATCAAGCCCGTTGTCGTTCACGGCGGCGGCCCTCAAATTTCTGCGCGACTTGCCGAGCTCGGCATCAAGAGTGAATTCCGCGGCGGTTTCAGAGTCACCACCGATGAAACCATCGGAGTGGTGCGTGACGTGCTGCGCAATCAAATTTCTGCACATCTTGCTTCGCTGATCAATGATGCCGGCGCCGATACCGCGATCATGTCTGGCGAAGATGCAAATCTATTCCGGGCAGATAAAACCACTCTTGATTCAGCTGAGGGATCGGTTGACATCGGGCTTGTCGGCGAGGTCACCACTGTGAACCCACGCATTGTGTTTGAGGCTCTTGAAGCAGGTCGAATTCCAGTTGTTTCAACCGTTGCACCAAGCTCCACCGGCGAGCTGCTAAATGTAAATGCAGATCTCGCAGCGTCGTCGCTTGCCATTGCACTCGGTGCCGAAAAACTGATGGTTCTGACAGATGTTCCCGGGCTCTATAGCGATTGGCCAAACCAAGACTCAATGGTTTCAGAAATTACAGCCGCTGAGTTAGAAGAATTAATTCCAAGCCTCGAGTCAGGCATGATTCCAAAAATGCAAGCGTGCTTGAGTGCGGTGCAAGGCGGAATCCCTCGTGCTCACGTTATCGATGGCCGCACTCCGCACAGCATCCTGCTTGAAATTTTCACCGTTGCCGGTTTCGGCACACTGGTACTTCCCTAACAGAGAGACGCAAAATGGTTCGCCACTTTTTGAAAGACGATGACATTACTCCGGTTGAACAGGCCGAGATTCTTCGCCGCGCCTTGAAGCTAAAGAACGATCCTTACTCGGTTCGCCCATTCGAAGGCCCAAAGACGGTTGCTCTAATTTTTGACAAGACCTCAACCAGAACTCGTGTTTCATTCGCCGTGGGAGTCACTGACCTTGGCGGTGCGCCGTTGATCATTGACAGCCAATCAAGTCAAATGGGCGCCAAAGAATCAATCGCCGACACCGCTCGCGTGCTTGGTCGGCAGGTGGCCCAAATTGTTTGGCGCACCTATGCCCAGGCTGGTCTCGAAGAAATGGCTGAACACGCTGGGGTGCCGGTTATTAATTCACTCAGTGATAGCTACCACCCTTGTCAGATTTTGGCTGACTTGCTAACCATTCAGCAGCACAAAGGCAAGCTTGCCGGTCTAAAACTTAGCTACATCGGTGACGCAAGTAACAACATGGCAAACAGTTACCTGATTGGTGGTGCCACCGCCGGAATGCACGTTTCTTTGGCCGGCCCATCGGGTTACCTTCCTGACGCGGGAATGGTGAAGCGCGCCGAAGTGATTGCTGCAAAAACTGGCGGCTCAATCGAGGTTCACGGTGAACCACACGCGGCGATTCAAAATGCCGATGTTGTGGTGACTGACACTTGGGTTTCGATGGGGCAGGAGTCCGACAAAGAACAGCGCCTGCGTGATTTCGCTGGTTACACAATTGATTCAGCCCTAATGAGTTCGGCGAAACCCGATGCCATTTTTATGCACTGTTTGCCCGCATACCGCGGATACGAGGTCTCGGCCGAAGTGCTCGATGGCCCGCAGTCGGTAATTTGGGACGAAGCAGAGAATCGACTGCACGCCCAGAAGGCTTTGATGGCCTGGTTAGCAGAGCAGGCCTAGCAGGCAAAAGCTTTACCGGTCCGGCCGCAAAGGTCGGGTCGAACTAAGATTGAACACATCCCAGCGCTGAAATCTTCAGCATTTATTTAAGGAGCATCATGGCGGAACGCGTAGTCCTCGCTTATTCCGGCGGTCTAGACACTTCGGTGGGCATTGGCTGGCTAAAGGACGCTACTGGCAAAGAGGTTGTCGCAATGGCAATCGACGTTGGCCAGGGCGGCGAAGACATGAATGACATCCGTCAGCGTGCACTTGACTGTGGCGCGGTTGAATCCGTGGTTATTGATGCCAAGGATGAGTTTGCCAATGACTACCTAATGCCGGCGCTAAAGGCCAACGCGCTTTACCAGAAGCGCTACCCGCTGGTCTCTGCACTGTCGCGCCCGCTAATCGCAAAACACCTAGCGCTTACTGCTCAGCAGCTTGGCGCAAACAGTGTTGCCCACGGTTGCACCGGCAAGGGCAACGACCAGGTTCGTTTTGAAGCATCGGTTGCTGCAATTGATCCTTCGCTAACCTCTATCGCGCCAATTCGCGATCTTGCACTTACTCGCGACAAAGCCATTGAATATGCGGCCAAGCACAACTTGCCAATCGCACAGTCAAAGAAGAGCCCGTACTCGGTTGACCAAAACGTTTGGGGTCGCGCAGTTGAAACTGGATTCCTCGAGGATCCATGGAATGCTCCGATTGAAGACCTGTACACCTATACGCAAGACCCAAACGTTTTCCGTGAAGCTGACGAAGTTGTCGTCAAGTTTGAACAGGGTGTTCCTGTGGCAATCGACGGTGTTGCATACACACCAATTCAGATTGTCGAGAAAATGAATCAGCTTGCTGGTGCACACGGCATTGGTCGTATCGATATTGTTGAAGACCGTTTGGTTGGCATCAAGAGCCGCGAAATTTATGAAGCACCTGCAGGCATCGCACTTATCAACGCACACGAAGATCTAGAAAACCTAACTCTTGAGCGCGAAGTTAATCGCTTCAAGAAGGGCATCGAAGACAAGTGGGCAACTTTGGTTTATGAGGGACTTTGGTTCTCAGACCTAAAGCGTTCGCTTGATGTGTTCATTGATCACACCCAGCAGTACGTGACTGGTGAAGTTCGCTTGAAGTTGCAAGGTGGCCGCGCTGTTCCAACTGGCCGTCGTTCACCTGAGTCACTTTATGACTTCGATCTTGCAACCTATGACACTGGCGATACTTTTGATCAGTCACTGGCTAAGGGCTTCATTGAATTGTGGGCACTGCCAAGCAAAATTTCGGCCAAGCGCAACCTTAAGCACTAATGACTAGCCAGGGTTCAGGTTCAAACGCACTTTGGGGCAGCCGCTTCGAAGGCGGTCCGTCAGATGCACTTGCAGCGCTAAGCCGCTCAGTGCACTTTGACTGGCGCCTGGCCAACTACGACATCGCTGGCACCCGTGCCCATATCAAGGCGCTGCTATCCGCGGGTTATCTGACCACCGCCGAACACGAAAAACTCGATCGCAGTTTGGTTGAGTTGCAAGACCGCGTTTCTCAAGGCAGCTTTGTTGCAAAACAATCTGACGAGGATGTCCACTCGGCACTCGAGCGAGGGCTAATTGAGATTGCGGGTGCCGAACTCGGTGGCAAGGTTCGTGCTGGCCGCAGCCGCAATGATCAAATTGCAACATTGATTCGCAGCTACCTGCGTGATCAAGCAAATGTGATTGCAAGTTTGGTCACTGACTTGGTTGATGTTTTGGTTACTCGTGCCGAAGATCACCTAGGCGTTGCCATGCCTGGTCGCACGCACTTTCAGCACGCTCAGCCGGTGCAACTTTCACATCACCTGCTGGCACACGCGTGGCCTTTGGTGCGCGATCTAGAGCGTATGCAAGATTGGTTGAAGCGCGCGAACTTGTCTCCGTACGGTGCTGGAGCACTAGCTGGCAACACTCTCGGTCTTGACCCAAACATTGTTGCGCGTGAACTTGGTTTTGTTGCTCCAACTCAGAATTCAATTGATGCGACTTCAAGTCGCGATGTAGTTGCAGAGTTTTCGTTTATTGCAGCACTAATTGGCATTAATCTTTCGCGCTTCTCTGAAGAAATTATTATTTGGGCGAGTGCCGAATTTGATTACATCAAATTGCACGACGCCTACTCAACCGGTTCATCGATCATGCCGCAAAAAAAGAATCCAGATATCGCAGAACTTGCTCGCGGCAAAGCTGGGCGACTAATTGGTGATCTAACCGGGTTGCTTGCAACGCTTAAGGGTTTGCCACTTGCTTACAATCGCGATTTGCAAGAAGACAAAGAGCCGGTGTTTGATGCTGTCGACACCCTCACTGTTTTGCTTCCTGCTTTCACCGGAATGGTTGCCACTCTTGAATTCAATCGAAACCGTCTAGAGCTTCTTGCGCCGGCTGGTTTTTCACTTGCCACAGATGTTGCTGAGTGGTTGGTTAAGCAACGTGTTCCATTTCGCGATGCCCATGAAATTACTGGCAAGTTAGTTTCATACTGCGAGCAGCACAATCTCGAATTGCACGAAGTGCCAGATGCAGACATGGCTGCAATTTCAACTCATCTAACACCAGAGGTGCGCGACGTTCTCACCGTTGGCGGTTCAATCAAGGCTCGCGCGGGTGCCGGTGGCACAGCATTGCCACGTGTGCTCGATCAAATTTCAGCGCTGCGCAAAATCGCACCGAAACGCGAGGCTTAATCTTGGCAACACCACAGGCATTGGCCGCACAGCAAAACGACTCAACCTTCAGCGACATTCTCGAAGAGTTGCAGTGGCGTGGTCTGGTTGCGCTCTCTACCGATGCCGAAGAACTTCGCAAGGCACTAACTAGCGGCAGCATCACGTACTACTGCGGTTTCGACCCAACTGCTGCGAGCCTGCACCTGGGCAATCTGGTTCAATTGCTCACCATGCGTCGTCTGCAACTTGCTGGCCACAAGCCACTTGCACTTATTGGTGGTTCCACCGGTTTGGTAGGCGACCCTCGACCAACTGCCGAGCGCACATTGAACACCAAAGAGACTGTCGCCGAGTGGGTTGAAAAACTTGGTGGCCAGGCATCTCGCTTTCTTTCATTCGAGGGTCCAAACGCTGCCCGACTGGTGAACAATCTTGACTGGACAGCGCCGCTATCAGCAATCGACTTTTTGCGCGAAATTGGCAAGCACTTCCGCGTTGGCAAGATGCTCAGCAAGGATGCCGTTTCGGCACGCCTCAACTCAGAGCACGGCATCAGCTACACCGAGTTCAGCTACCAGATTCTTCAGGGCCTTGATTTCCTAGAGCTTTTCCGCCAATACGACTGTGTGCTTCAGACTGGAGGCTCAGACCAGTGGGGCAACCTGACTTCGGGAACCGACCTGATTCACAAGGTTGAAGGCAAGAGCGCCCACATCCTGGCCACACCACTTATAACTAACAGTGATGGCAAGAAGTTTGGCAAGTCAGAAGGCAACGCAGTTTGGCTCGATGCTGAGCTGACCTCGCCTTACGCTTTCTACCAATTCTGGCTAAATGTCGAAGATGCCGATGTCGTTGACCGACTAAAAGTCTTTACCTTCCTAAGCCGCTCCGAAATCGAAGAATTGGCCAAGCAGACCAACGACGCGCCGCACCTGCGTGCCGCCCAAAAGCGCCTGGCGCTCGAGGTCACTACCTTGGTGCACTCTGCAGAAGCAGCCCAAGGTGCAATTGATGCCTCGGCTGCCTTGTTTGGGCAGGGTGATCTAGCCGCTCTAGACCCACTGACACTTCAGGCCGCACTGAGCGAATTGCCGCACACCAATGCAATTAAGGGCGCCGCCATCACGCAGCTTTTGGTTGACACCGGCCTAGTTGCCAGCATCTCGGCTGGCCGCCGCGCGATCGCCGAGGGTGGCGTTTATTTGAATAACGTCAAAATTGACCATGAGGCCGCAACGCTCGATGCCTTGTTGCACGGCAAATTTGCGGTTTTGCGCAGAGGCAAGAAGACACTTGCCGGCATTTTCACTGCCTAAAACCCTCTTCCAAGCTAAAAATCCACCGTTTCAAGTTTCACGGTCACTTTTGACCCCACGGATAGGCCTTCGGCCTTCCGCACCGCGGCTTTAATCGGCAAAATGTATGCCCCAACACCCGAATCCGGAAAGATCGAAGTTCTCCAGCTGGTCCTGCCAATGGTCACGTCCACCCGCACCGAGCCAAATCCACGGCGCAGGGGAGCGGAAATCTCTCGAATTTCCTCGGAATCTGTCTCTTTTAAGTTCAAAAAATGCCAAGCGGAATCGGCTTTCCATAAATAAATGGTGCTTTTGAACGTGAAAATCATGTGTCAATTGTGTCCGGATACCGGTCAAAATGGCCCTTTTGCCCCTAAATCGGGCTAGAAATGAACTTTTTTCGACAAATTTCGAGAAAAACCACAGGTGGATTTGACATGAACGTTACTTGAACGTAATGTTTTACCTGTTGCCCATAGCTTGGACAAATCCGATGAGATTACCGGCTCAAGTGCAACCAATCAAAGAAATTAGGCAAAGCCTCTTGTAGGCCTTTGTTTTCGTCTCTAAGATTGTTCTTCCCACCAGAAAAATTGTTATCGTGTCAGGTTTGACAAGATGCAAAAAGGTGGTAAGTTAGTGAAGTTGCTCTGCAGACCATCGCAAGAAAATCCGCAGATGCATCCGATCCTTGAGAACTCAACAGCGTGCACAATGTCGATGCCAAGAACCTCTTGGTTAGCTGGTTTACCAGCTGATGAAGAGAATTATTTGGATTAGACAGATTGTCAGACAATCTGATTTAGTCAGATCAAACTAATGCCCCCAATTTCCGGGGGTTTTGTTAAGTTTGCCTCTTGCTTGCAAGAGGCTAAATAACTTTTACGGAGAGTTTGATCCTGGCTCAGGACGAACGCTGGCGGCGTGCTTAACACATGCAAGTCGAACGATGAAGCTGGAGCTTGCTCCGGTGGATTAGTGGCGAACGGGTGAGTAACACGTGAG
>JBEGOY010000046.1:0-3115 GCA_041181745.1 Actinomycetota bacterium
GGAAGGCACCGGAATCATTAGTTACAAAATTAATGACACCGATGAAGCGCCAATCGAGCGCGAGTTTAAACAGCGCATTGAGTTTGCCCACGATGGTTCAAATGCGCTTACCTATGTTTCATCTGCCGAGCTAATTGACGAAGCCGGCACAATCTTGCCAAGCGAACTTGGTTACTGGCGTATCGCACGCCCAAGCGAATCGGCCGATCACGGACCTGGACTAATGCTTGGCGTTGGCGAGAAGAGCCTGAAGACTCACGAAGACCTTGAGAAGCTGCGCAATAAAGAGGGCGGCTTTGATATTCAGGTTTCAGTTTTGCACCCGGGCGGAATGGCTGAGCTTTACAACGGCAAGATCAAGGGCGCTCGCGTTGACTTGGCTTCTGCTTACGGCACCGCTTTTGAAACCGCAAAAACTTACCGTCACTCAACTCGTCTGTTTGGCCTGGTTGAGAACGCGTTGCTTTGGGTGTGGGAGATTGCTTTGCCAGGTGGCGACTTGAAGCCACACGCATCTGCGCGCCTTGAACGAGTGGAGTAAAACTCGTGTCAGCGGAACCTAAAGAGCACGCAGCTAAAGAGCACTTTGGTAATCCAACCATTGAGCAACGCAACCTAGCCGCCGGAACTGCTGCCGTTGATCTTGGCGCTCGCGGAATCATTGCGGTTACCGGACCGGACCGCTTGGAGTGGCTGCACTCTCTGCTGTCGCAGAATCTAAAAAATCTTTTGCCTGGTATTTCTGCAGAGGCTCTGTTGCTTGACCCACAGGGGCACATCGAGCACGTGATTCACTTTTTGGATGACGGCGAATCATCGTGGTTGGTAGTTGAAGCTGAAGGTCGCGAGAGTTTCTTGGCTTGGTTAAACAAAATGATTTTCCGCATGAAGGTTGAAGTTGCCGATCGGTCGGCTGACTTTGCGGTGATTGGTCACATTGGTGAAGGAATTCCGCAGGCATTTGTTTCAAATGGTGTTGCGCTAGTTTGGCAAGACCCGTGGCCTGGTGTGGTTGCCGGTGGTGTGCGCTACTCAATGCAGCGCCCGGCAAAGTGGCAGTGGACCGAGTCGCTGATTGAAGTTGGCAAGGTTGCTGCGGTGCTTGCCGAATACGAGCAGGCCGGAACCATGGCCTACGACGCGCTTCGCGTTGCCGCACATCGCCCGCGTCAGTTAACTGAGGTTGATGCCAAGGCGCTGCCTCACGAGTTTGACTGGATGTCTACCGCAGTGCACATGTCTAAGGGGTGCTACCGCGGGCAAGAAACAGTGGCCAAGGTGCACAACCTGGGTCACCCACCTCGCAGACTGACCTTCTTGCACCTAGATGGTTCGGGACACTTTTTGCCATCTGCTGGTGATGAAGTTTTTGTGGCCGGTGAAAAAGGCGTTGTTGAGGATCGTCCACGTGGGCACGTCACCATTGCCGCTCAGCACTTTGAATCGGGCCCAATCGCGTTGGCGCTGTTGAGTAGATCGGTGCCGGAAGATGCCGCGCTGATCGTTCGCGGTGAAAGCGGCGAGATTGATGCATCTCAAGAAGTGATTGTTCCGGCCAGTGCCGGCAAGGCGGCTGATTTACCAAAGCGCAATTTGTTGATGGGTGGCAAGCACTAGTGAAGTCTCCAACCATCAATTGGACGTTGAGAACATCGCTACAACGCGTTCTTGATTCGTTGCCATCGATTTTTCAAATTGTGGTTGCGGCAACCGCTGCGTATTCGATTTCATATTTTCTACTGGGTCACAAGAATCCAATTTTTGCGGTCACGGTATCAATTGCGTCACTCGGCTTTACTCGCGACGCCAGAATTCGCCGAGTCTTCCAAACCGCAATCGGCATGGTGGTTGGCATTGCACTCAGCGAAGTCATGGTGCTACTGATTGGTGGCGGCATTTGGCAAACCTCAATCGTGTTGTTGATTGCTTTGGTTGCCGCCAGATTCCTTTCGGGAACCGCGGCCTTTGCTCTAACTGTTGCTAGCCAGGCAATGTTGGTTTACATCATGCCGGCGCCAGAGGGCGGAGCATTCATTAGAAGTTTTGATGGTGTGGTTGGTGGTTTGACTGCACTGCTATTCACCGCATTCATTCCACGCGATCCAATGGGCTCTGCTTCAAAAGATGCCGGCAAACTTTTTAGCGTTTTCCTAAATGCAGTGGATGCACTTGAGGCAGCGGTGCGCACCGCAGATGTGAAGGTTGCCGATGCTGCGCTGGTTCGTGTGCGCGGTTCGCAACCGCTGGTCGACAACTGGCGCATGAGCCTAGACAGCGCAATCTCTGTCTCAAAGATTTCACCGTTTATGAAGAAGCACCGAGAGGAACTTAGCGATCAGGTTCGCTTGATGCGCGGAATGGACTTGGCAACTCGTAACTTGCGCGTGGTGGTTCGACGCGTTGACTTCTTGATTCGCGACGGCAAACCTCGCGCCTACCTAGCCGACTTGTTTGCGCAGATTTCGGCGGCCACCGCAGTGCTGGCCAAGGGGCTTGAGGGCCCAGATGCTCTTGAAGATGCACGCGCGATGTTGCTTGATGTAATCCACCAGCTGGATCCAAAGAAGTTTGGCATTGCCGATCAGCTGCGCGAGGCATCGGTTTTGTTGTTACTTCGCCCGCTGTTGATTGATTTGCTTTGCGCCAGCGGCATGCGCGAGGACGATGCCCGCGCCGAGTTGCCTGAAGTTTAACCAGCCAAATTAATTAGGCGCGACTGCTGACCAATCAATGGTCAGTTCGCCCAGGCGCCAACGCTTTCGATCACCAATCAGCGGCCAACCGGCGGACAGTAATTGTTTGCAGGTTGAAACCCAGCGCTGTGCAGCGCTAAAGGCGCCGATGCCGGCGTTCGATTGCCACGCCAGGTCAAGTGCCTGTAGAAAATCATGGATCTTTTCGCCAGCAATATTGTGATGAATCAAAACCTTTGGAAGGCGTTCGGCAACCTTGCTTGGCAGGTCCAAACTGGAAAGGCGCAGCGAGATCGTAAAACTTAGTGGGCCGCTCTTATCTAGCGTCACCCAACTAGACAACCTGCCGATTTCATCGCAGGTGCCCTCAACCAAGATTCCGGTATCAGAAAGCCTGGATTGCATTTGCGCCCAGGAGGCGG
>JBEGOY010000047.1:0-13467 GCA_041181745.1 Actinomycetota bacterium
CAGCGATGTTGACTCGAATCAAGTCGCCATCGCGAACCAGAGCAATTGGCCCACCTTCGGTGGCCTCTGGTGCAATGTGTCCGATGCAAAGGCCGGTTGTGCCGCCTGAGAATCGTCCGTCTGTCAATAGTAGAACATCTTTGCCCAAACCGGCACCCTTAATTGCGGCGGTAATGGCCAACATTTCGCGCATTCCCGGGCCTCCCTTAGGGCCTTCGTAGCGAATAACCACAACGTCGCCAGCAGAAATCTTGCCCTCGGTCAGCGCATCCATGGCCGCACGCTCGCGCTCAAACACGCGGGCTGGGCCAGTGAAATCATCAAGATCAAAGCCCGCAGTTTTCACAACGGCACCATCCGGGGCCATTGAACCGCGCAGAATCGAGATGCCACCGGTCTTGTGAATTGGGTTCTGCAATGAACGAATGATCTTGCCGTCTGGGTCAGGCGGGTTGATGCCCTCTAGGTTTTCGGCAACGGTCTTGCCGGTCACGGTCAATGCATCGCCGTGGATAAGGCCAGCATCTAGCAGAGCCTTCATCACAACTGGCACACCGCCAACGCGGTCAACATCGGTCATTACGAACTGACCGAATGGCTTTAGGTCGCCAAGGTGCGGAATCTTGTCTGCGATGCGGTTGAAGTCATCCAAAGTGAGGTCTACTTCGGCTTCGCGAGCGATGGCCAGCAAGTGCAGCACAGCGTTGGTTGAACCGCCAAATGCCATCACTACTGCGATTGCATTCTCAAAGGCCTTTTTGGTCAAAATGTCGCGGGCAGTGATGCCAAGGCGCAATAGGTTTACCACTGCCTCGCCCGAGCGGTGTGCCCAAACGTCGCGGCGGCGGTCTGCGGCCGGTGGTGCAGCAGAACCCGGAAGGCTCATGCCTAGTGCTTCGGCGGCCGAGGCCATTGTGTTTGCGGTGTACATGCCACCACAGGCACCTTCGCCCGGGCAGATTGCGCGCTCAATGCGGCCTAGGTCTTCTTGCGACATCTTGCCGGCCTTGCAAGCACCAACCGCCTCGAAGGCGTCGATGATGGTCACCTGCTTTTCTTCGCCAGATTCAAGCTTGACCCAACCCGGCATGATCGAACCGGCATAAAGAAAGACTGATGAAAGGTTTAGACGAGCCGCGGCCATCAACATGCCAGGCAGTGACTTGTCGCAACCGGCTAGCAAAACCGAGCCGTCTAGGCGCTCGGCCTGCATCACTGTCTCAACTGAGTCGGCAATAACTTCGCGCGAAACTAGCGAGAAGTGCATTCCCTCGTGGCCCATAGAGATGCCGTCAGAAACCGAGATCGTGCCGAATTCCAGTGGATAACCTCCGGCGGCGAACACGCCTTGCTTGCTGGCATCGGCCAGGCGATCAAGTGAAAGGTTGCAGGGAGTTACTTCGCTCCAAGAGCTGGCCACACCAATTTGAGGTTTTACCCAGTCTTCGTCACCCATACCGACAGCACGAAGCATGCCTCGTGAGGCTGTCTTTTCAATTCCATCGGTTACATCGCGCGAGCGTGGCTTCATATCTACAGACATAGGCTCAAGTCTAAACCTTGAACCCCCTAGAAATTCACAGGGATTGCCTATGATGAGGGGCATGCGCCGCAGTCGACTTTATGAAAATGGCCAGGTAGTTCAGACGGATTTTCCTTTGAGCCTGGTGCCCTCAATTAAGAACAAACGCAACAAGTTCTTTTGGATTGACCTGGTTGCCCCAACCGAAAAAGAGTTGGCGGTAATTGGTGGCGAACTAGGCCTAAACAAACTCGCTCTCGAGGATGCCTTCAGTGGCCGCCAGCGACCAAAACTTGAGCACTACGACTCACACATCTTTATCAACGCCTACACCGCTCGCTTCAAAAGAAAGTCCAAGAAGCTAGCCAGCGAAGAAATCGCTATTTTCGTGACTAAAAACGGGCTAATCACAGTGCGTGACGACGAAAACTTTCCGATTGAAGAATTATTAAAACGCTGGGATGACAGCATCGAGCTGGCCGAGTACCAAGTGACTTACCTGCTTTGGGGCTTGCTAGATGTAATTGTGGACGGCTATTTCGAGGCCGTTGAAGAGTTGGACTTTGAGATCGAGGCACTCGAAGAATTAATGTTTGCGTCTGAGCGCATTGGCGTCGAGATTCAACAGCGCACCTATGAGCTTCGCAAGGCACTGGTGATTCTGCGCCGGTTGGCGGTGCCAATGCGCGAAGTGGTTAACCCTTTGGTGCGTCAAGATCTAAAGCAGCTAGACGGCGTAATGTATCCATATTTTCAAGACATTTACGATCATGTGATGCGTGTGGCCGACTGGACAGACTCGTTGCGCGATTTGATCACGACTCTCTTGGAGACGAACCTCACTATCCAAGGCAACAACATGAACCTAATCATGAAGAAAGTAACTTCGTGGGCGGCCATCATTGCTGTGCCAACTGCAATCACCGGATGGTTCGGTCAAAACATTCCATACCTGGGATTCGAACAGCAATGGGGTGTCTGGGCATCCGGCGGTTCGATCGTCATCGTCTCGGGCATTCTTTACTGGGCATTCCGCCGCAACGACTGGCTGTAACCTTTAGACGTGGAGACAATCGACATCGACAACCAGCCGTCGAGCCTTACCCAATACACTCGTGCCGCGCAACGCGCTGCAGCCGAAGTAATTGACACCTACTCGACATCGTTTGGTTGGTCTTCAAAACTTTTGTCAAAAAAACTAGCCAACCATGTGCGCAACATTTATGCCCTGGTTCGAGTGGCCGATGAAATTGTTGACGGCGCAGCTGCAGAAGCGCTGCAAGAAACTTCTGGCATTGACCCTCAAGCGATTCTTGATCAAATGGAACGCGACACCTACCGTGCAATGGACTGTGGCTTCAGCAGCAACTTGATCATCCACGCGTTTGCAACCACAGCACGCCAGGTAGGCATTGAGCGCGATTTGGTTCAGCCCTTCTTCACTTCGATGCGCATGGATTTAAACCGTCGAATTTATGATCAGCGCGGATTCGACATTTATGTCTATGGATCAGCTGAAGTTGTTGGACTTATGTGTTTGAAGGCTTTCTTGCACACCCGCTTGGTCAGCGATGAACAGAACGCAGATTTTGTGACTGGCGCACGGGCATTGGGTGCGGCATTTCAAAAAGTGAATTTCTTGCGAGATCTGGCTGCCGATTTCAAAAAACTCGGGCGCTCATACTTTCCTCAGATTCGCATCGAAGAATTCACCGAGGCACAGAAATTGGCTTTGGTGCAAGACATCGATCGCGACTTGGCAACATCTAGAAATGCATTGGTGAAACTGCCAATGAGTTCGCGCCGCGCAGTAGCAGCAGCGCAAATGATGTTCACCGAGCTAAACGCAGTCATCAAGGCAACGCCTGCCGAAAGACTGATTGAGACTCGCGTTCGCGTTTCAAACGCCAAAAAATTGGCGATTTTCATCAAAGCATGGTTTGGAGCTGTTCCCCGATGACCCAAAAGACTGCTGTTGTTGTAGGCGGCGGTATCGCTGGACTCGCCACCGCCGGATTGTTGGCGAAGGCCGGCATGAAGGTCACGCTGCTAGAGGCACGCAGCCAAGTGGGTGGGCGTGCATCGCTCTGGCAAAAAGACGGCTTCAAATTTGATATGGGGCCATCCTGGTATTTGATGCCAGACGCCTTTGATCAGTTTTTCAAACTCATGGGAACCACGGCAGCCGAACAGCTGAATTTGGTGCGACTTGACCCGGCCTACCAAACTCGCAACGAAGGCATGGGCGACAAACTCATCATTCGCGAGAATCTTGCTGATAACAAAGTTTTGTTTGACGAAATTGAACCAGGCGCCGGTGAACGCCTGCAGGCATATCTTGACTCTGCCGAAGATGCCTACAGGTTATCGATCAAGCACTTTCTATACACAAACTTTCAAAACCTAAACTCGTTTTTACATCCAGAGGTGTTAAAGCGAGCCACCCGTTTTGTTCGTCACCTGTTAACACCACTGGATACATTTGCCGGCAAGCACGTGCGCGATGCACGACTTCGCAAAATACTTAATTTCCCCGCAGTATTCTTGGGTGCTTCGCCATATGACACCCCAAGCATGTACCACCTGATGACCCACGTTGATATGAACGTTGGTGTTTTTTATCCAATGGGTGGCATGTACACAATCATCGAAGCAATCGAACGCCTAGCGGTTCAGCACGGTGTCGAAATTCACACAAACGCTCGTGTCACCAGCATTGAAACCACCGAAGACAACCATGTGGCCGGCGTCATGGTTGGCGAAGTTTTTTATGGAGCAGACGTTGTGATTGGCAACGCCGATTTGCACCACGTAGAGACTCAGCTGCTTGCTCCAAAACATCAGTCACTGCCTGAATCATGGTGGAAGGACAAAGTGCCTGGCCCTTCTGCAATGTTGCTATTCTTGGGCGTGCGAGGAAAACTGCCGCAGCTGGATCACCACACGTTGTTGTATGCAGATGACTGGGGTAAGAACTTCAAAGAAGTTTTTCGCACTCCAAAAGAAAAACGTGCCAGCAAAGTTAAGAGCGTTGTTCCTAACCCTGCATCGCTATACATCTGTGCACCCAGCGTGACCGATCCATCTGTGGCGCCAGAGGGTCACGAAAATCTTTTTGTTCTTGTTCCGGTGGCAGCCGACCCAGAGTTGGGTAAAGGTGGCATCAACCGCAGTGGCGATGCAGCGTTTGAAGATGCCGCGGATCGCATCATTCAGCAAATCTCAGACTGGTGTGAAATTCCTGACCTAGCCGAAAGAATTGTGGTGCGTCGCACCATGGGTCCTCAGGATTTCGTAGACGACCTGAACGCCTGGTCGGGCACTGCACTGGGAATGGCACACACCCTTAGACAAAGCGCCTTCTTTAGACCAAAAAACAAGAGTGACAAAGTTGAGGGCCTTTACTATGCAGGTCACCACAGCCTGCCCGGAATCGGTTTGCCGATGTGTTTGATTGGCGCCGAATTGGTTTACAAGCGCCTAATCAACGACCGTTCCGCCGGCCCAATCCAAGGCGAAATTAAACCCGTCGGCAAGAACGGCTGGAAGGGCCTGCGTTGAGTCTCATCTATCTAGGTGCGCTGCTGGCTTCTATAGCCGGGTTAGCCGCTCTAGATTTTCGACACAAGCTCGCGTTTGCAGCCAACGCAATTCGCTCGGTCATCACGCTTGCCATCGGTGTTGTTTTCTTTTTGGTTTGGGACATTAGCGGAATTGCCCTGGGCATCTTTTTTCGCGGCCAGACAAGACACTTAACTGGATGGCAATTAGCTCCGGAACTTCCGCTAGAAGAACTCTTTTTTCTCTTCCTGCTTTGCTACACAACCCTGCTGGTTTTCTTAGCCGTCAGAAAGAAAATCCAGTGACCTACTTCGCGCTAAACGCCACCTTTTTATTAACCCTGTTTGTGGTTCTAAATGTTTTGCTGCGCCGCTCCCCTTGGCGGGCAATTGGCATTACAGCACTTGCGCTGACAGCACTCACCGCGGTATTCGATAACGCCATTGTGGGCACAGGAATCGTGGCCTATGAAGCCACCAAGATCTCTGGTCTAATGATTGGGGTTGCTCCAATTGAAGATTTCGCCTACACACTGGCAGCAGCGATTCTGATTCCATCGGTGTGGGTACTGCTTGAAAGAGGCGGCAAAAAATGATTGAAGCAATTCGTCAACTGTTTTGGACCTCGCGACCTATCTCCTGGATCAATACCGCTTATCCGTTTGCGATTACCTATTGGTTGATTAGTGGCAGCACCGGGCCTGAACTTTGGGTCGGCACACTTTTCTTTCTCATTCCATACAACCTGATGATGTATGGCATCAACGATGTCTTTGACTACGAAAGCGACCTGCGCAACCCTCGCAAGGGTGGCCTTGAAGGAAACTTGCTGCAACCCCGCTGGCATCGATTCACCATCATTGCGGCCACTGCACTGAGTCTGCCATTTTTGCTTTACCTGACATTTGTTGGCACTTCAATTGCCACCGGTTGGCTTTATTTGTTCGTGTTCACCGTGGTTGCTTACAGCGCCAAAGGCCTGCGTTTCAAAGAAAAACCATTTCTTGATTCCTTGACCTCAGCAAGCCACTTTGTTGGGCCCATGATTTATGCGGTGGCGCTTGCCGGTGCCAACATTGGTGACTTCAAAATTCTGTCAATGATTCTTGCATTCACACTTTGGGGTGTTGCCTCCCACGCGTTTGGCGCGGTTCAAGATGTGCAAGCCGATCGCGAAGGTGGCATTGCCTCAATTGCAACAGTTATCGGCGCACGCAATACCGTGCGTTTTTCATTCGCAGCGTACTTGGCGGCAGGCCTTCTTGTGCTTAACGCGGGATGGCCGGCAGCACTCGCAGCAATTGCCGCTGTTCCCTACTTGGTTATCGTTGGGCGATTCTGGAATATCACAGACGACACATGTGAAAACGCCAACGCCGGTTGGAAGCGATTTATTTGGCTGAACTTTTTCTCTGGTTTTGTAGTTTCATTGCTGGTGATTTGGTTCGCCATAATTCGGTAGCACTTCATCTCGGTGACGCCAACGAATTAGGTTGCGTTGGTCATAACCTGCGGAACAGATTGCGCAACTTAGCATTCTGGTTGGTCGACGATATCGATAGTGCCGATGACCCTTTGGGCAGACTCCTATCCAGGTGGCGGTTTCAACTGCAATTTCTTTGCCAGTGAATTTCTCGGCGCGATAGCCAATTGATTTTGCAGTAGCCAGCCATTTTTTTCCGTGACCGGCATTCTTGCCACAAATGGCATGGGCGACTTCGTGCAGAACAACTTGCATCGATTCATCCATGTCATGAATGTCAACTAAATAACGCGAGATAGAAATTTGCTTATTGGTGTAGTCACACAACCCAGCCCTGCGCTTTGCACTATCGAATGCAAAACTCCAAACATCCATGTCTAAAAATTCAGCCATCTTGGTTTCAGCCATAACCCGCACATAGTCATAGCGATCGCAATTCATTCGCAAGTAGCGATGCTTGCCTTGACTAAATTGCCGACCAGGTTGAAATCCAACGTTTTCAAGGCGGGCAATAGTGGGTAAGTCATTGATTTCAACCACGGTCTTAATCACTTCTTGGTCGCGTTGATCAAAGTTACGGGCCAAAAAAGCTACGAGAGCCGGCTCGTCGGCAATCAGCCCGGATAGCAGTGGGTCGTCGTAGGTCATTTCAGAACAAACCTACCTTTGTGTCGCTTAAGTAAAACACTCGTGAAACAGCGTTTTGGCAATTCAAAGACCACTAGATTATGGTCATGTCTCAATCAAACTCTGGCTCTGCTAAGGCAACCACAATCGAAACTAACGACATCGCCCCGATTCCTGCTGGCGAGCGTCACGGCAAGGCATGGCACCTGTTCACTGTCTGGTCGTCCCCAAACCTCGAGTTCGCCACCATTTTCATCGGCTTTCTTGCGGTAATTGTTTTTGGACTTAACGTCTGGCAAGCCATAGCCGCGGTTGTAGTCGGAAACTCACTTGCAGCAATAACTCACGGTGTGCTGAGCACCTGGGGCCCAAAGACCGGTTTGCCACAAATGGTGCTTGGTCGAAGCGCTTTTGGAAAACTCGGAAACATCATTCCTGCGGGTCTCTCGACACTTGTAGCGGGTATTGGTTGGTTTGCGGTGAACTCGACTTCGGGTGCATTCGCGCTTCAAGCTCTGACCAACCTTTCAATCGAAGTTTCACTTCTAATCGTGGTCGTGGCACAGATTTTGGTTGCGTTCGTGGGCCACAACTTAATTCAGAAATTTGAGCGCTATGCGTTCTATTACCTGGTTGTCGTTTTCGGCATTGCAGCAGTAATTGTGTTGTCGCAGGGCAACTACACTGTTGCCGCAGATAAGTCTGCCTTCAACCTAATTGGTTTCACCTTGACCGCGGCTGCTGCCTATGGATACACCGCAGGCTGGACAGCATTCGCTTCTGACTACACCCGCTACTTGCCGGCAAACACCAATTCTCGTCAGTTGGGATTGGCAGCCGGTTTAGGTAACTGGTTTGCAACCACATTGCTGATGTCAGTTGGTGCGGTTGCTTGGACAGTTGCGTCACCAGATGGCAACCCAACCTCGAACTTCACCGGTTTGTTGCACAACGATTTTCTTGCCGCGCTCGTGCTCTTGGGCATCGCGGTTGGTTCGATTGGTGCCAACGTGCTCAATGTCTACTCTGGTGCAATGTCGTTCTTGGCAGTTGGAATCAAGCTAGGTTTCAAAACTCGCCGAGCAATCATGGTTGCGCTTGCGGGAATCATTGGTTCGATAACTGCATACGCTGCAATCAAGGGAGACTTTGTCGGCGGCTTTGAGGGCTTCTTGCTAGTGGTTAGCTACTGGGTAGCGCCATGGATTGCAGTTGTATTGACCGACTGGTTGGTTCGCGGCCGCAAGCACTCAACCGATCTTGAAGGCAAGGGTGAAAACGCTGCAGGTGTTATTGCGTTCGTGGTTGCAACTGTCTTCTCGATCTGGGGATTCGCAAATCAGGTTGCTTACACCGGACCGCTTTCTGCAGGCCTTGGTGACATCACTCCACTAATTGGTTTTGTTGTTGCAGCCGCCCTTTATGCGGTGCTTTACAAAGCTCTAAAGATCAAGAAGTAACGCGAGAGGCCTCGGCAATGGAATTTAAAGTTGGTCAAGTTTTTAAAACTGACGAAGAAAAACTGCAAGTTGCTATTGCCGAGGCACACCTCGGACTCGCCGAGGGCGGCATTCCAATCGGTGCCGCGCTGTTTGATGAAGAGGGCAGACTGCTTGGCAGTGGGCATAACCTTCGAGTTCAAGAGGGCGATGCCTCGATGCACGGTGAAACCAGTGCATTTAGGAATGCTGGTCGCCAGAAGTCTTATAAAAAAGTCACCTTGGCCACGAGCCTCAGCCCTTGCTGGTATTGCTCTGGGTTGATTCGCCAATTCGGCATCGGCCGCGTGCTGGTTGGCGACGACAAAAACTTTAAGGGTGGTCAGGACTGGGTTGCTGAGCACGGTGCCGAAGTGCACGTGATGAACGATGCCGGTCTAATCAATCTGATGGCCGATTTCATTGAAGCCAACCCAACCCTCTGGAACGAAGACATTGGCGAGGACTGATTTGAGTTAAAGTCCATTTGACTATAAGATTGTGGCACTTATAGTCATTACGACTTTTACTAGATCGGTCCCCGGATGATTGCAAAGGCAGCAACGGCCATTGAAGCGCCCAGCCTGGCCGTTTCTACGGTGATCTTTACGCTGCGCCCCAGCGAAGAGGGCCAGCTCAAACTGGCACTGCCACTAGTGAAAAGAATTCGAGCCCCTTTCGACGGCCAATGGGCATTGCCAGGCGGTCCGCTAAAAATTAACGAAGATCTGGCCGACGCGGCGGCAAGCAAACTGAAGCAGACCACAGGTCTGGAGCCAAGATATCTCGAGCAACTTTATGCATTTGGCAATTTAGACCGGTCGCCGTTGAGCAAACTCGAAGAACGCGTGGTTTCGATTGTTTATTGGGCGCTGGTTGGCACTGTTGAAGCAGAGAAGGCTATCGAAAGCGAAAACGTGCATTGGTTTTGGGCAGATGAATTGCCAAAGCTCGCTTTTGATCACAACTTAATCGTGCAATACGCACTTTGGCGCCTGCGCAACAAACTTGAGTATTCACGTTTGGCTCACGGCTTCTTGCCAGAAACTTTTACGCTGGCTCAATTGCGTGAAGTTTATGAAGCGGTATTGAACAAGCCACTCGATCCGGCAAACTTTCGACGCATGGTGGAGTCCAATGGTGCAGTTGTTGCCACCGGTAAATATCTGGCCGGCACTAGACATCGACCGCCACAGCTTTACCGCTATGACTCATCGATTGATTTAACCGATTTAGGCCCGCTAGGAGAAAAACAATGACAACAGCATCAGTCAACGAAAGAATTCAGTTGATTGTCACCGGCAAATCGAGTGAATCAACCTGTAGCCCTGCGCTTGCCAAAGGCCCATGGGAATTCGACGGAGGCCCTACCGCCTATGGACCTGGCGCTTCAAGCGATGATGTTATTCCGACTGGCTCGCCGCGTCAGGGCGCATTGCCAGATGAATACAAGATCTCAAGCGATGAGCAGCTGCACGATCGCATTCGAAAGGCCAAGGCAACACTTGGTGACAAAGTTGTAATTCTTGGTCACTTCTATCAACGCGATGAGATCGTTCAGCACGCTGATTACCTAGGCGACTCATTTCAGTTGGCTAACGCGGCGAAGGCTCATCCAGAGGCCGAAGCTATCGTCTTTTGCGGCGTGCACTTTATGGCCGAAACCGCCGATATTCTCTCAGCGCCAAACCAGTCGGTAATTTTGCCAAACCTGGCTGCTGGCTGTTCGATGGCCGACATGGCTGACATTGACTCGGTCACCCAATGCTGGGATGAGCTCACCGAAATTTATGGCAGCGAACCGGATGCAGAAGGCCGGGCACCGATTATCCCGGTGACCTACATGAATTCTTCTGCAGCACTTAAGGCATTTTGCGGCGAACACGGCGGCATTGTGTGCACCTCATCAAATGCTGCAGTTGTTTTGAAATGGGCTTTTGAACGTGGCCAACGCGTGCTGTTTTTTCCGGATCAACACCTGGGACGCAACACTGCGAAGGCAATGGGAATCTCGCTTGACCAGATGCCACTTTGGCACGGTCGCAAAGCGCTAGGTGGCAACAGCGCTGAGGCTCTAATCGATGCAAAAGTTGTTTTGTGGAACGGCTTCTGCTCGGTGCACAAGCGTTTTAACGTTGGCCAGATTGAAAAGGCGCGTGCAGATTTTGCTGGTGTGCGAGTAATTGTTCACCCTGAGTGCCCGATGGATGTCGTTGATGCAGCCGATGAGAACGGATCAACCGATTACATTCGCAAGGCAGTTGAAGGCGCTACCGAACCAACGACCTTTGCTATCGGCACAGAAATAAACATGGTTCAACGCTTGGCTGCGCAACATCCAGAGCACAACATTTTTTGCCTGGACCCTGTGGTTTGCCCATGCTCAACCATGTATCGAATTCACCCTGGATACCTGGCTTGGGTTCTGGAAAATCTTGTTGACGGCAAAGTTGTAAATCAAATTTCGGTGGACGAAAAAGTTGCCACCAACGCCAAAATCGCACTCGAAAGAATGTTGGCCGCAAAGCCACTTTGATTCGAATACAAATCAAGGAACAAATGAAGATAGTTGTAATCGGCAGCGGCATCGCCGGATTGGTTGCTGCGGTTGAAGCTAGTCGCAACCACGATGTGGTGCTTGTGACCAAATCAAACCTTGCCGAAAGCAACACTCACTATGCCCAAGGTGGCATCGCTGCGGTGACATCAAAGAATGACACCGTGGCCGAACACATTGCCGACACACTCTCTGCTGGTGCAAATTACTGTTTCGAACCTGCTGTCGAAGCCCTCTGCATCGAAGGGCCTAACCGAATAAAAGATCTCGTGCAATTTGGTGTGGACTTTGACAAGGCCGGTTCGGATTTTGCTCTTGGCCTTGAGGCCGCTCACTCTCATCCGCGCATTTTGCACGCGGGTGGCGATGCAACCGGCGCAGATATCAGCAACGCCCTGGTCGAAACCGTGCGCAAAACTGCGACCAATATTCACGAGCACACATTTGTGGTTGATCTTGAAATTCAAAATGGCGTGGTCACCGGAGTTCACTTGCTGGATGCAACCGGAAAACACTTTGTTGCGGCCGATGCCGTTATTTTGGCAAGCGGCGGCGCTGGCCAGCTTTACCGCCACACCACAAACCCGGCAGTCACAACTGGTGATGGTTTGGCAGTTGCACTGCGTGCCGGAGCACAATTGGTGGACCTTGAGTTCTACCAATTTCACCCAACCGCATTGGCCGTGCCCGGCAGTTTTCTGATTTCAGAAGCGGTGCGCGGCGAAGGTGCGGTGCTAATCAACAATCGCGGTGAGCGCTTCATGCAGAAGTTGCACCCGCTTGCCGAGCTTGCGCCTCGAGACATTGTTGCTCGCGGTATTCAAGCCGAAATGATGTCGCAGGGCGGCGAGCCCGTGCTGCTTGACGCAACTGCACTTGGCGCCGAATTCCTAGAAAAACGCTTTCCGAGCATCACCAAAACTTGCAAGGTTTACGGTCTCGACCTTGCCAAGAATCCGATTCCGGTCACACCGGCAGCACACTATTGGATGGGCGGTGTCGCAACCGATACTTACGGACGCACCAGCATCCCGGGTTTATTTGCAGTTGGTGAAGTGGCCTGCAATGGCGCACACGGTGCCAACCGACTTGCAAGCAACTCATTGTTGGAGTCAATCGTTTTTTCACACCGCGCAATTGAAGTGCTTGGCAAACCATGGCCAATCAATGCGCCCGAGACCCGCTGGCACGAAACCGGCAGACTCGCAGAACTTGAAATTGATGACCCGGCCACTCGCCCGCTAGACACAACCGAGGTAGTTGACCGAGTAGAGCTGCAAACCTTGATGTGGGACAACGTCGGTTTGGCGCGCACTCGAAAAGACTTGTTAGCCACTCGTGAGCGATTGAACCGTTGGCGCCCAGCTGCAGAAAGTCACCGACTGTTCCCGGACTGGGAAGACGCAAACCTATTGCTTCTGGCGACTGCCGTGACTGAAGCTGCCCTAGCGCGAGTCGAATCGCGTGGTGGTCACTACCGACTTGACTACCCGGCCACAAAACCAGATCTTGCGAAGCCGATCACCGTGTCAAGAAAGGCAGCAAATGCTGACCACTGAGATCATCAACGAAGCCGTAACTCGCGCACTGCACGAAGATGCGCCTGAAGGCGACATCACCTCAAACCATTTAATTCCCGCGGATGCGACTGCGGTTGCAGAGTTGGTGGCTCGAGAGCCGGGCGTGTTCAGCGGTGGCGAGGTCTTCGCGGCTGCATTCAAACTGACCGATGCATCCACAGCGGTTGAATTGAAAATTAAAGACGGCGAACCTTTTGTTGCCGGGCAGCTATTGGCAGTTGTAACCGGAAATGCCCGGGCCGTGCTGACCGCAGAACGAATCGGTTTGAACTTCAGCCAACGCATGTGTGGCATTGCCACTTTGACCGCGCAGTATGTTGCTGCAATCGCGGGCACAAAAGCAAAGATTCTCGATACTCGCAAGACCACTCCTGGCCTTCGACCATTTGAGCGTCACGCTGTGGTTTGCGGCGGCGGTCACAATCACCGTTACTCACTCAGCGATCAGGTCTTGGCAAAAGACAACCACCTAGCGGTGCTAACTCGCGGTGGCAAAGATCTCACCACCGAACTTAAACGAGTTAGAAGCGAAATAGACCCGGCAATCAAATTTGAAGTTGAAGTAGATCGCATCGACCAAATTGCACCGGTGCTTGCGGCGAACGTTGACATCATCATGCTCGACAATTTCACCTTGGATGAACTGCGCACCGGCGTTGC
>JBEGOY010000048.1:0-8884 GCA_041181745.1 Actinomycetota bacterium
TCATTTATTACTGGTCGTTCGTGTTCCATTTGTTGACCCTCCCGCTATTGCTCTCAAATCCTATGCGTTCAGGCCTTTTAACTTGGCACAATACAACTATGCAAATAACCAAGCTTGAGCACGCCTGCTTAGTTCTAGAGCACGAGGGCAAAAAAATCATTATTGACCCTGGGTTTTATACCCGGCCAATGACTGACCAAAGCGACGTCTTAGCAGTGGTGATAACCCATAAACATGATGACCACTGCTTCGAGGGTCAACTTGACCGTATTTTGCAAAACAACCCCGGCGTGCAGATTTTCGGCACCAATGAGGTTTGTGACCGATTGACAGGTTATTCAACAACAGCAGTGCACCACGGTGACTATTACCAGGTGGGGCCATTCAGCCTTGAGTTCTTTGGCGATATGCATGCTGAGATTCACCGTTCGATTCCGTTAATTCAAAACTGCGGCGTGATGGTAAACGGCCAGCTTTATTATCCCGGGGATAGCTTCACTCGACCAGATCGCCAGGTTGAAATTTTGGCATGCCCGTCATCTGCCCCGTGGTTAAAAATTAGCGAAGTGATTGACTTCGTTGCAGACGTAAAACCAAAACGAAGTTTTGCTACCCACAACATTCATCTGAGCAACGAAGGCCATGAACTTAATAACTCAAGAATTCAAGCAACCACAGAAGCCAATGGTGGCAGCTTTGAATTTTTGCTGCCCGGCGAGATTACGACCGTTTAGCAACTTTGCTTTTTATATGTGAAGTGCAACCAGCGCCGAGCAGATAGTCAGAAGCAGCAAGACCGGCACCCAAAGTTGACGCTCCGATTTGCTTCTAGAAATCGAGTTCAAGACCAAACCAACCAGGTTGAAAGCCACAACTGCCCAGTTAGCCAAGTCATTCATTGTTGTTGGCAGAAGTTTGGGCAGCACACCCAATTGCGCCAGGTAGTGGCCGGCAATGGCAGCGTAAATGAGAATCGAAACAGCGCTCGCCGCACGATAACGGGCCGGAAGTTTGCCACTGTGCGCGCCACCGAATGCATAGTCACCCATGGGAGCGCCTAGAACCAGCGCAAATTGAAACAATGCGACAAAAGCCAACGTCACAATTACAATCCAGGCACTAATCATTGCTTTCCATTCGATTCATCAAAGATTTCGAGACGCAATTTGACCAGCTTTTTCAAGTGGGCGTCACTGAGTGGTTTATCCAGGGCAATTTGAATGGTTGTGCCGACGATTTTTAGTTCAGGCAACACCTCTAAGGCACGCTTACCCAACATGCGCCCCCCGTGGATACTGACGTGATTTTTCCAGCCGGAAATAAAAAACGGAACTTTGCCGCCATAGGTAAACCCGATGATTCCGTAGGAAATCTTGCTTTCGGTTTTTGGCATTGCCTTAGAAATTACATCGTGCATGTGCTCGAGAATTTGGCGCTGAGGTTGGGGCTGAAGTTCGAGATAGTTCTGCACGTCTTTATCAATGGCGCTCATGCATGCCAGTTAAGCACAAAAACAGCCGATCAAATCGACTGTTTCTAAAGCTGGGATACCTGGACTCGAACCAAGAACAAAGGTACCAGAAACCTTCGTGTTGCCAATTACACCATATCCCAAGGGATGAACCCCGAGCCGAGGCTCGACTTTCAATCTTAGCCCGACTAGGCAGAGCGGGCAAACGCCTGCAATCTAGCGATGGTCTCGGCCTTACCCAAAATTTCCATGGATTCAAAGAGTGGTGGCGAAATTCTGCGACCTGAAATGCCGGTGCGCAGCGGGCCGAATGCGAAGCGAGGTTTTAGTCCCATCGTTTCGATAAGTGCCTGATTCAATTCCGCTTGCAATCTTTCGGTCTTGAAGTCCGCATCGGCAATTGGCTCAAGTGCGCTAATCGCGGAATTCAAAACTTCAACCGTGTTTTCTGGCAGGCCGTTTTTTGCGTCATCTTCAATGGTGATTTGAGCTGCGTTCTTGAATAAGAATGACAACAAATCTGGCGCTTCGCTTAGCACGGTAACGCGCTCTTGAATAAGCGGTGCAGCCGCATCAAGAATTGCATTCTGCTCATCAGTGATGGTAGCGCACAAGACACCTGCACTCTGCAAGTAAGGCAGCAATCGTTGTTTGAAATCGTCAGCAGACAGCAAACGAATGTGCGCAGCGTTTATGGCTTCGGCTTTTTTCAAATCGAATCGAGCCGGGTTTGGGTTCACATTTGCCACGTCAAATGCGGCCGCGAGTTCATCCAGGGTAAAAATGTCTTGGTCTGCGCTTAGACCCCAACCAAGCAAGGCCAGGTAATTGAGCAAACCTTCTGGAATGAAACCACGATCGCGGTGGTGAAAGAGGTTTGATTCTGGGTCACGCTTAGAAAGTTTCTTGTTGCCATCACCCATCACGTATGGCAGGTGCCCAAACTGCGGAATGAACTGAGTGATGCCTGCTTCGAACATTGCGTTGTAAAGAGCAATCTGGCGTGGAGTCGAGGAAAGAAGATCTTCACCGCGAAGCACGTGAGTGACTCCCATTAGGGCATCATCAACTGGATTCACCAGCGTGTAGAGCGGTTGGCCGTTTGGGCGAACCACAACAAAGTCAGGAAAAGAGCCAGCAGGAAATTTGATTTCACCGCGAACTAAATCAGTGAAGGCGATGTCAACGTCGGGCACTCGCAACCGAAGCGCCGGGCTTCGACCCTCGGCTCGGTATGCGGCGCGCTGCTCGTTGGTGAGGTCGCGTTCAGAGTTGTCATAACCCAATTGAACTGCGCGACCAGCAGCCTTGTTGCGCTCGTCGATTTCTTCGCCAGTTAGATAACTCTCATAAATATGCCCCGAATTTTTTAGCTTTTCGATGACATCTAAATAAATGTGTTTGCGTTCGCTTTGGCGGTAAGGCTCTGCCGGTCCACCAACATTAACGCCTTCGTCCCAGTTGAGCCCCAACCATCCAAGAGCATCAAGAATCATTTCAAACGACTCTTCGCTATCGCGCTCAGCATCGGTATCTTCGATGCGAAACAAAAATGACCCGCCGGTGTGACGAGCGTAAGCCCAGTTAAAGAGCGCAGTTCTAATTAAGCCAACGTGAGGTGTTCCAGTTGGCGATGGGCAAAATCGAACTTTTACGTCTGGGCCAACCGCGTTGGAAAAAGGCGCTGTGATTGCTGAAGTCATTATGAGACCCAGTCTAAACGAAGGCCCTAGGCCACGGCATTGATGACTGGATTGATGAGAGTGCCGATGCCCTCGATCTCACACTCAACGATGTTGCCCGCCTCGATTCTTGAAATGCCGGCAGGTGTGCCAGTCAGAATCACATCGCCAGGCAGCAATGTCATGTTGTGGCTCACATAAGAGATGATTTTCGGAATTCCGTGCAGCATCGAATCGATCGAAGCCTGCTGAGCGGTTTCACCATCAATGCGGCTTTCAATTACCTGGCCATCAGGGGTGAACTCTGTCTCAATCCAAGGCCCAAGTGGGCAAAAGCTGTCAAAACTCTTTGATCGAGCCCATTGATCATCACTCATTTGCAAGTCACGAGCCGTCACGTCGTTGGCAATCGTAAAACCCCAAACGTAATTCAGGGCATCTTTTTCACTCACGTTTTTTGCGATTTGGCCGATCACAATCGTGAGCTCTGCTTCGATTTCAATTTGGTTGCTCTGCGGTGGAATTACTATTGCGTCGCCCGGGCCAATGATTGCCGAAGACGGTTTGAAGAACACGGTTGGTTCGGGGTTGATGTCAAGGTGAAGTTCGGCAACGTGATCGGCATAGTTTTTGCCTATGCAGACAACCTTGGATGGGATGCTCGGGGCAAGAAGTTTCACTTCTTTTAGCGGCACACGATCGCCGGTGGTTTCATAGCCTTGCACCAGCGGATGCCCCTTGAGCACAACTAATTCAGGGCCATCGAGAATGCCAAAAGCAGGATTGCCGTTGAGGCTAAAACGCGCAACGCGCATTTAGTCAGCCAACTTCAGCATCCAACCGTGGCGGTCGGCGACGGTTCCGTACTGAATGCCAGTGAGTTCTGCTCGAAGGCTTGCAGTCAGTTCGCCAGGCTCGGCAGTTGCAGAGCCGATGGTCTCTTCTCGGGATTTGAATTGACCAATTGGCGTGATCACCGCAGCGGTTCCGCAGGCAAAAACTTCAGCGATGTCACCGGCGTTGATGCCGTCACGAACTTCGCTCAAAGTTACTTGACGCTCTTCAACCTTGTGACCGCGATCCTTTAGCAAAGTGATCACCGAATCACGGGTAATGCCGTGCAAAATTGTGCCATCAAGGCTTGGAGTGACTACATGGCCATCTTTGTATACGAAGAATAGGTTCATGCCACCAAGTTCTTCGATGTAAGTTGACGATTCCGCATCAAGGAACATCACTTGCGAGCATCCGTTTTCGTAGCCCTCATTCTGAGCCAAAAGCGAAGCGGCGTAGTTTCCGCCGGTTTTTGCTTCACCGGTTCCGTGCTTTCCGGCTCGAGCGGAATCCAGTGCAATCCAAATTGAAACTGGCTTCAGACCTCCGGTGAAATATGGACCAACCGGTGACGCAATAACGCGGTATTCAGCGCGATGTGCGGCACGAACGCCCAAGAAATTTTCAGCTGCAATTTCGAATGGTCGAATGTACAGAGTCTTCTCGTTTACCGGCTGCGGAACCCAGGCGCCATCCACGGCAATTAATTGACGCAGCGACTCAACAAAAAGTTCAACTGGCAACTCAGGCAAAGCCATGCGGCGAGCAGACTTTTGCAAACGCTTTGCGTTTGCTTCTGGTCTAAAGGTCCAGATTGAACCGTCTGCGTGACGGTAAGCCTTGATGCCCTCAAAAATCTCTTGCCCATAGTGCAAGACGGCAGCAGATGGATCCATCAGGATTGGGCCGTAAGGAATTACCTGAGCCGAGTGCCAGCCCTTGTCTTTCTCCCAGACCACCACAACTTGGTGATCGGTAAGGTTTGCACCAAACACCGGCGCCTCAAGGATGCTCTCGCGATCGGCGTCGGGCTTTGGATTGGTAGAACGAATTACTTCAAACTTTAGATCGGCCATTGATCTGCTTCTTTCGGTTTGTTTACAGCTGAGCAAAAATGCTTGCTGCAACCTCGGTAGTTGAACGCTTAGCTGAACCTCTTGAGGCAAGGTCTGCGGCAACGGCGTTTTCAATGCGCGCGGCAGCAACTGGATTGCCTAGGTGATTCAACAACAATGCGGCAGATAAGATCGCAGCAGTTGGATCAGCCAAATTCTTTCCTGCGATGTCTGGAGCCGAACCGTGTACTGGTTCGAACATGCTTGGGAAGTCACCGTCGGGATTGATGTTTCCCGAAGCGCCTAGCCCGATGCCGCCGCCGATTGCAGCTGCCAAATCTGTGATGATGTCACCAAAAAGGTTGTCGGTGACAATTACGTCAAAACGTTCTGGGTCAGTGACCATAAAAATAGTTGCAGCATCAATGTGCAAGTAATCGTGCGAAACGCCTGGGAATTCTTCGGCAACTTTATTTACTGTGCGCTGCCACAACCAGCCTGCGTGCACCAATACATTGTGCTTGTGCACCAAGGTAACTTTCTTGCGGTCGCGGGTCGATGCAAGTTCAAACGCATAACGCACCAAACGCTCAACACCAAATGCGGTGTTAACAGAGACTTCGTTTGCTACTTCATTTGCAGTGCCAACGCGAATTGCGCCACCGTTGCCTACATATGGCCCCTCGGTGCCTTCGCGAACAACAACGAAGTCAACCTTGCCAGGGTCGGCAAGCGGTGAAACAACACCTGGATAAATTTTGGTTGGTCGCAAATTTACGTAGTGATCAAAAGTGAAACGCAGCTTAAGCAGGAGTTGACGCTCGAGCACACCTGAGGGCACCTTAGGGTCGCCGATTGCACCAAGCAAAATTGCATCGTGCTGCTTCAAGGCGTCGAGATCGGCATCGGTTAGTGTTTCACCGGTTGCAAGATAACGACGCGCACCCAAATCGAATTCGGTGGTCTTAAACGAGATGCCTGAACCAATGGTCGCTCGCTGAAGAGCTTCGAGGGCCACACTGGTGACTTCAGGCCCGATTCCATCTCCGCCAATTACGGCAATTTTGTATTCACGCGACAATTTCATGCTCCCAAGACGTTATTACCCTCGAGTTTACCCGCTAGTAGCTTGAACCTTGGTCGCTATAGCTTCTTGGCAAGCAGCACCAGGGTTGTCGATGGCTTGAGGCCATCCTTGGTCTTCACTTGGCCCTCGCGGTTCTCAAGAACCTCGATTTCAAGCGGCAGTTGGTTTAAGAACTCACGCAATTCTTCGGCGGTTGGCAAAACCTCTGGATCCTGAGGTCCGCCGAATCCTTCTTTGAGATTTTCGCGGGCGTGCCAAACCCCAATCAGATGGCCGCCGCGTTTGATGTTGTCTACCAGGCAATCAATGGCTTCGTTCAGCCCAGGCTGTTTGATTTGCAGATATCCGATCACACCGATGTCTACCGGGGTTAGCACCGATTCGAATCCAGTCGCATCGGCCACGTGGGCAAAGTACAAGTCTGAGACCTTGCGCTGCTCGGCAAGCTTCAATGCTTTGCTCAGCGCCACTTTGGAAAAGTCAATATTCTCGGCCTGCCAACCCTGCTCGGCGAACCAAACCGAATTGCGACCTTCTCCGCCAGCGAGGTCAATCATTTTGCCGGGCTTTTTGGCGGCTGCGATAAGTGGTTCGCTGAGTGCCTTCACAAATCGATTCACCTCATCGGTGTAGATCAATTCATCGACGGCATATTTTTGATTCCAGTACTCAGCATCCATGGTTCAATTGAACCATCATCGAAAGGAACCAAATGGCACACGAAGTATCAGTATCAGATCTAAACCTTGAGATTCAGACCGGCGCTTGGGTGCTGGATGTTCGCGAATCTGACGAATGGGTAGACGGTCACGTTCCTACCGCTCACCACATTCCTTTGGCCCAGGTGCCAGACAACATTCACAAGATTCCTCAGGATGAAAAGATTTTTGTAATTTGCGCAGCAGGTGGCCGCTCTATGAGTGCAGCTGACTTTTTGGTTAGCAAAGGCTATGACGCGGTTTCAGTTGCCGGAGGCACCCAATCTTGGATTGCCGGCGGTCACGAAATTTCGTATGACGAGAGCCTGTAGTCCCAGCAGAACAAGCAAAAAATCCCCGACCGATTGGCCGGGGATTTTTTTTAACTAATTACTAACTTTGAATGTCGATTGCTCGCATTACGTCGGCTGCAATCGCAACGCGAACGCCCTCGAGAACATCCGCGGCAACCGGCGAGTCAACGGTGATGACTGAAAGCGCCTTGCCGCCCTTTTGTTGACGGGCAATCTGCATGGCAGCGATGTTGATATTGGCGTCGGCAAAAGCCTTGCCATAGACCGCAACGATGCCTGGGCGGTCGGCGTAAACCATCAGCACAAGGTGTTCTGCCAAACCGAGCTCAACGTCATATCCGTTGATATTCACAATCTTTTGGTGCAACTTAGGGCCAGTCACTGTTCCTGAAACTGAAACTGTGGTGCCATCGGCCAGGGTTGCCTTGATGGTTGTGACGTTGCGGTATTCCGCAGAGTTTGTATCAACGGTGAGCTTCACGTCAATGCCACGAGCCTCGGCAAGCAGAGGCGCATTGACATATGAAACCTGCTCGGTGACGGCATTCTGAAAGAAGCCCTTGAGTCCGGCAAGCTTTAGAACTGACACGTCGTGCACAGCAATCTCGCCGCGAACTTCAACTTCAATGGCTGTGACTGAACCTTCAGCCAAGCCGAACAAAACCTGACCAAGTTTTTCCATCAGCGAGATGCCCGGCTTTACCGATGCATCGATGTTGCCGCCAGCAACGTTAACCGCGTCTGGCACAAGATCGCCAGCTAAAGCCAATCGAACTGACTTTGCAACCGAGATGCCGGCCTTCTCTTGGGCTTCATCGGTTGATGCACCAAGGTGCGGTGTCACAAGAATGTTTTTCAAGCCAAGCAGTGGATTATCTTTTGGTGGCTCTTGAACAAAAACGTCTAGACCAGCGCCAGCAATCTTGTTGGTGCTCAAAGCATCAAACAGTGCAGCCTCATCGATGATGCCGCCGCGTGAGCAGTTAACGATTCGCAAGTTTGGTTTTGCAATCGCAAACTGCGCCTTGCCGATCATGCCGGTTGTTTCCGGAGTTTTTGGAATGTGGATAGTGATGAAGTCTGACTGCTTCATGACCTCGTCAAGCGTTGCAAGCTTCACGCCCATTTGCTCTGCGCGAGCAGGAGTGATGTAAGGGTCGTATCCGATTAGCTCAACACCAAAACCAACAAGACGCGCGGCAACCAAACCACCAATTCGACCCAGACCAACAATGCCCACGGTCTTTTCGTAAAGTTCAGCACCGGTGAACTGCGAACGCTTCCATTCGCCTGACTTTAGCGAGTGGTTGGCATCCGGAATGTGACGAGCCAAACCCAACATCTGAGCAATGGCCAACTCTGCCGCTGAAACCACGTTTGAAGTTGGTGCATTAACCACCATCACACCAGCAGCGGTAGCTGCCTTGATGTCCACATTGTCGAGACCAACACCAGCGCGAGCAACAACTTTTAGTTTTGGTGCTGCCGCAATTGCCTCAGCGTCAACTTGAGTTGCAGATCTAACCAGGATGGCGTCGGCCTTTGCCAAAGCCGATAGCAAGGCTGGGCGGTCGGTGCCGTCGACATTTACAACATCAAAATCTGGACCCAGCGCTTCAACTGTGGCTGGAGAAAGCTCTTCGGCAATAAGTACTAGTGGCTTAGTCAATCTAGGCATCCTCTTGAATGGTGGCCGGTTACCGGCAATGTGCTTCAAGTGTAAATGTTGAAAACCCCAAAATC
>JBEGOY010000049.1:0-14398 GCA_041181745.1 Actinomycetota bacterium
AACGCACAGCGTCTTGGCGTAAAGCGTTACGCAGGTCAAGAAGTAAACGCAGGCGAGATTATCGTTCGTCAGCGCGGAACTCACTTTCACCCGGGTGCCAACATTGGCAAGGGCAAAGACGACACTCTATTCGCACTAGCTGCTGGTGTAGTTGAATTCGGCACCAAGGGTGGTCGCCGCGTTGTAAACATCATCGAAGGCGAATAAGCGGTTCAAGTTTTCTAAAGAAGGCGAGCCGTTGGGCTCGCCTTTCTTTTTTCTAAAATCAAAGCACTAGTAAGGAGTTGACCTTGGTTTCATTCGTTGATCAGGTGACCCTTCACGTGCGAGCCGGTAACGGTGGTGACGGATGTGTTTCTGTGCACCGCGAAAAGTTCAAACCGCTTGGTGGCCCAGATGGTGCCGACGGCGGCAAGGGCGGCAGCATCTCACTTATTTCTGACCCAAACGTGACAACACTTTTGGACTTTCACTTTCATCCTCACCGCGCTGCTGGCGATGGCGGCGACGGCGCCGGTGACTACCGCAACGGCCACCATGGTGAGAATTTAGTTTTGCCAGTGCCAGTCGGAACAGTGGTGAAGAATGCCAAAGGCGTAATGATTGCTGACCTAGACGAACCTGGCATGGAACTAATCATCGCCGAAGGTGGCATGGGTGGTCTGGGCAACGCTGCACTTGCTAGCACCAAGCGAAAGGCGCCGGGTTTTGCATTGCTCGGTGTGCCTGGCTGGGCCGGCGACATCATTCTCGAACTCAAGACAGTTGCCGATGTTGCGCTGGTTGGATATCCATCCGCGGGAAAGTCTTCTTTGATTGCGGCACTAAGCGCAGCAAGACCAAAGATTGCCGATTACCCATTCACAACATTGCACCCAAACCTGGGCGTTGTTCAGGCCGGTGACACACGGTTCACTATCGCCGATGTGCCGGGCTTGATTGAAGGTGCTAGTGAAGGCAAGGGATTAGGTCTTCAGTTCTTGCGCCACGTCGAGCGCTGTTCGGCACTTTTGCACGTGATCGACTGTGCGACTATCGAACCAAACCGTGACCCGGTTAGTGACCTAGACAAAATTCTGAAAGAGCTCGATGCCTATCAAGTTCCTGAGGGTGAACTACCGCTAACCCAACGCCCGCAGTTGATTGCTTTGAATAAAGCGGATGTTCCAGACGGCAAAGAGTTGGCTGAATTTGTGAAGCCCGATCTCGAAGCGCGCGGTTATCGAGTGTTCATCATTTCGGCGGCAAGTCACGAAGGTCTTCGTGAACTTAACTTTGCTCTTGCATCTTTGGTTGAGCAGGCTCGCAAAGACAAGCAGACCGCACCGGCTAAGCCACGCATCCAGTTGATGCAATCAAAGCGTGATGAGTCGAAGTTCGAAGTTAAGACTGAGATGTATGGCGATGAGCAAATCTTTAGAGTGCTCGGTGTCAAACCAGAACGTTGGGTTGCACAGACTCAGTTTGGCAACGAAGAGGCAGTTGGCTACCTTGGTGACCGCCTAGCCAAAATTGGCCTTGAAGACGCTCTGTATAAGGCTGGGGCAACTGCCGGTTCCACAGTTGTGATTGGCCCGGGCAAGGGCGTCATCTTTGACTGGGAGCCAACCATTAACTCGGCTGCCGAGTTGATTGCCGGCCCTCGCGGCACCGATGCGCGACTCGACATGAATGACCGTCGCACAACCAAGCAGCGCCGTCAGACTTATACCGAGCGCATGGATGCCAAGGCAGCTGCTCGTGAAGAATTGAGAAAAGAAGGCGAAGCCGGAATCTGGTCAAAGCCAGAGGATTTCGAAAAGGAAGACTAAGTGACACTTCGAGACAGAAGCGAGTTAGCAACCGCTAAGCGAGTGGTTGTGAAGGTTGGTTCGTCTTCGATTAGCGGTGCTAACGAAAACAAGATTGACCTTCTCGTTGAGGCGCTGGCAAAATCTCACGGCCGCGGCACTGAAGTTATTTTGGTGACCTCTGGCGCCATCGCCAACGCATTGCCATTATTCAATCTCACTTCACGCCCAGATGATTTGCCAATGGTTCAGGCGCTTGCCTCGGTGGGCCAAAGCAGGCTTATTGCCAGGTATCAGGCAAGTCTCGAGAAATATTCGATTCTGGTTGGTCAGGTGTTGCTGACATCCGCGGATTTTGAAATTGAAGAAACACGAAACAATGCCAAGGCCACATTGGATCAATTGGTCAAGCTTGGCACTCTGCCTATCGTCAACGAAAACGACACCGTTGCTACGCACGAGATTAAGTTTGGCGATAACGATCGCCTGGCAGCGCTGGTTGCTGTTCTGGTTGCAGCCGACGCATTGATTTTGTTGAGCGACGTTGATGGCCTTTACGACATGCCACCAGAAAAGCCAGGTGCAAAGCGACTTGAAATCATTGCCAGCGACGAAGACCTTTCAAAAGTTGAAATCGGTGGCACTGGTTCAAGCGTGGGCACCGGTGGTGCCGCCACAAAAGTTTCTGCCGCCAAACTAGCAACCGATGCCGGGGTGGCCGTGTTGCTAACCAGCACCGATTTAGTATCCGAGGCTCTTTCGGGTGCTGCAATTGGCACTTGGTTTGAGCCAGCCGGCAAATGATCGAAATAGGGTTAACCAATGAATAGTGCACTAGACAAAATTCGTTTAGCCAAGCAAGCCGCTGGTTCACTTGCGCAGGCTTCGACAACTGTAAAGAATGAAGCACTTTTGCAAATTGCAAAGTTGTTGCCAATTCGCGCAGACCAAATAATCGTCGCAAATCAAAAAGACCTTTCCAATGGCATCGCCGACGGCATGACTGAAAGTTTGCAAGATCGTCTTCGCCTTGATCACAAGCGCATTCAAGCTATCGCCGACTCAGTTCTTCAGATCATTTCTTTGCCGGATCCGGTGGGCGATGTTATCCGGGGCATGTCACTGCCAAATGCTTTAAAACTCACCCAGGTTCGTGTGCCACTCGGTGTTATCGGGGTAATTTATGAAGCGCGACCAAACGTCACAATTGATATTGCCGTCTTGGCAATTAAGAGCGGCAATGCAACCGTGCTGCGTGGTGGGCGGGCGGCAGAGAACACCAACGCTGTATTGGTAAACCTTCTTCAAGACGCGCTTGCTCTTGCTGGCATTAACCGTGATGCAGTTCAAACTGTGGATGAATTCGGTCGCGATGGTGGTGTCGAGATGATGCGTGCGGTTGGTTTGATTGATGTTTTGATTCCTCGCGGTGGTGCCGGTCTGATTCGACAGGTTATCGAGGAAGCCAAAGTGCCGGTTATTCAAACTGGCGATGGTGTGGTTCATATTTATGTGGATGAAAGTGCTCGACTAGATTGGGCGGTGAACATTATTCACAACGCCAAGGTGCAGCGCCCAAGCGTTTGCAATGCTGTTGAAACTTTGTTGATCCACGAGAATGCCGTTGAGCGCATATTGCCGGCGGTCTTGGATCGCCTTGCGGAATCTGGCGTGACTGTTCACGGCGATGAGATAACCCAGCAAAACTTTTTTGCGGCTGTGCCGGCCACCGAAGAAGATTGGCATGCCGAATATCACGATCTAGACATTGCCGTCAAAGTAGTGAAAAACCTCGACGAGGCATTGGCCCACATCGCAACCTATTCAACGAAGCACACGGAATCGATCATCACCGAGAGCGTGAGCAACGCGGAACGCTTCTTAAATGAAGTAGATGCCTCAACCGTGATGGTCAACGCTTCTACCCGGTTTACCGATGGTGGAGAGTTCGGTTTCGGTGCCGAAGTGGGCATTTCCACTCAAAAACTGCATGCCCGAGGCCCAATGGGGTTGCAAGAACTCACTTCAACCAAGTGGCTAGTTCGCGGTGCTGGCCAGGTTAGAGCCTAAAGCCGGCCTGGCTAGGTTATTCTGGAGAGGTTCTGAGGAGAAAAATGAACGTAATTCTTGCAGCCGAGGGTGGTCTTACTTTGCCATTCCCTTCATTCTGGTTTGGTGTAATCGCAATCGGCACCTTCATTCTTTTGGGTCTAATCACCTGGTCATACCGCGACGTGGCTAACCGTCACGATCACAAAGAGTCAAAGGGCAACCACTAGGCATTACCTAGCGGCAAAAATCGCATGAGCAAAATTCGTCTCGGCGTGATGGGTGGAACCTTTGACCCAATTCACTATGGTCACTTGGTGGCTGCCAGCGAAGCAGCGGCTGCGTTTAATCTCGACGAAGTAGTTTTTGTGCCAACGGGCGAACCTTGGCAAAAACAGAATTTTTCTACTGGCGAGCACCGTTATCTAATGACGGTAATTGCCACCGCATCGAATCCGCGTTTCAAAGTAAGCCGGGTTGATATTGACCGAAACGGCCCCACTTACACAGTGGATACTCTCAAAGACATTCGTTCAGAGTATCCGGATGCCGAGCTTTTCTTCATCACCGGTGCAGATGCAATCTCGCAAATTCTTTCTTGGAAAGACATCGATAAAATTTGGGGGATGGCGCAGTTTGTTGGCGTGAGTCGCCCTGGCCACGCACTTGCAGTTCCGGCCTCACCGCACGGTTCCGTTTCTTTGCTTGAAATTCCGGCCTTGGCAATTTCTTCAACCGACATTCGTGCCCGCGTTGCCGAAGACAAACCGATCTGGTATCTATTGCCAGATGGAGTAGTGCAATACATTGCCAAGCATGACTTGTACCGAGGTGGCAAATGACTGAAGAGCAGTTTCTGACTCGACGTCAGCTGCGCGAAGCTGAACGAGCAGGCACGACGGTTCCAGTTTCGGCAGCAGATGTAGTTGCTAACGATGAAACTCAGGTAATCCAGACACCCGCGGCAAGCAATCCATTTTTGTCGCGACGCCAACTTCGTGAATTCGAGAAACGTGGAGTGTTGCCTGCTGAAAACTCTGCCTCCCCAGTGACCCCTGAGGCACCGGCAGAAACTGTTGAAATTCAACCACCTGTTGCTGCCGCTCACGATGAAGTGTTAGCCGAAGCTGAAGAACCAATTACATCTGGCATTCAACTTTTTGCGGTATCTCCGAATCTGAATATTGAACCACAGACCGCTTCGATAGTTGTAGTGCCAGAAGACCCGCTGGCAAATTTGAATTTGCACATCACTGAAACTGGCGAACTGTTGAAAACCGGTTCAATTGAGTTGCCGAAGTTGAGCACTAACACAGGCGAAATTTCAACTATTCGCGACGCGGCTGAGGTGGACGAAGCCATCACACAAGATAGCGTCACGGGCTATGTCTCTACGGTCGCACCTTTGCGCGCGAGTGGAGTTGTGAATACTTCAGGCAGGATCGCGATCATGCCAAACCGCTTGGCGCGCGGCCAAAGCCAGATTTTTGCGGTTCTCACCGCGTCGTTGCTCATGGTGACCGTGGGTGGCTTGCTCTTGGCTGCGTATATGCTTGGACTCTTGTAAACAAACCCCAAAGGAACCAGTGACTGCTACCGCTAAAGCCATCCAAATTGCCAACATTGCTGCCGCCGCAGCCTTGGATAAGTTGGCCGAAAACGTAGTGGCATTGGATGTCACCGGCCCAATGCCGTTGACCGATATCTTTCTTTTGGCCTCTGGGCGCAACGAGCGCCAGGTGGCTTCAATTGCGGATGAGATCGAATTCAAACTGCTAGAGGCTGGCGTTAAATACCTGCGTCGCGAAGGCAAAGAGACCGGTCGCTGGATTCTTCTGGACTTTGGTGACGTGGTTTGCCACGTTATGTGCGAAGAGGACCGCATGTACTACTCACTAGAGCGTCTCTGGAAGGACTGCCCAATCGTCAAGCTAGACGCTGTGACGGCAGCCTAACCTTGGTGTAAACTGAGCAAGTTGCTTCGGCAACAAAACGGGCCTATGGCGCAGCTGGTAGCGCACCTGCATGGCATGCAGGGGGTCAGGGGTTCAAATCCCCTTAGGTCCACAAATAAAAAACCACCCACAACGGGTGGTTTTTTTGTTTAAGCCTCTAAAAACTCGCTGTGTATAGCCCATCGATGTCGACAACCTTTTGCACTCTGCGGGCATACTTTGGTTCAGATTCGCCCAACCATTCCGTAGTCATCCACACGCGAACAATTTCGAGTGCAATCGCAGAGCCGATGATCTTTCCGCCAAGACACAGAACATTGGTATCACTGTGTGAGCGAGCTAGCTCGGCGCAGAACGAGTCTTGGCAAACTGCAGCAAAAACGCCCCGCACCTTGTTAGCGATCATGGCGCTGCCATAACCCACTCCGTCTACAAAAATTCCGCGGTCGGCTTCGCCCTTTGCCACGGCAAGCGTTGCGGGCAAAACGTGGTCAGGAAGATCAGCCGGATCATCGGTGTCAGCGCCAAAGTCTGTGACGGTGTGTCCCATCGACTTCAGCAGTGCCTTGATCTCTTCTTTTAGAGCACGACCTGCGTGGTCACTTGCCATTGCAATGTGCATTTATTCATTCCTAACTTGAACGCGTTTGATTCGCGAAGTGAAACCTGATTCAATTTCGATCTTGGACTTGGCTATTCCGTAGTGTTCAGCGAGAACTTCTATCAGGCCCTCGTTCGCTGCGCCATCCACGGCACGCTCTTTTATAAACACCGTGAGCGCACCCTCGGCATCAATTTCAACCAGCGGGCCTTTCTTTGACCCGGGTTTAACTTTCACCGTCACGCGCACAGGACCAATCTAGACTGTGAACATGACCAAGACCTACCGTGGCTACACGCTCAAGCAAGTTGCTCAAACTATTGACCACTCAATCTTGAAGCCCGATTTCACCTATGCCGATGTTGAGGCCGGCGCCGCAGTGGCGCTCAAGAGGGGTACTGCGTCTTATTGCATTCGCCCCATGGATGTTGCCGCCGCCGCAAAACTACTTGCTGGTTCTGGGGTAAACGTTTGTACGGTGATTGGTTTTCCGCACGGGTCGACCACAACAGCCACCAAGAAATTTGAGACCGAAGATGCCATTGCCAATGGCGCCGTCGAGATCGACATGGTTTTGAACGTCTCGGCTTTGCTTTCGGGGGACTATGACTATGTTCTTCAAGACATCAAGGCGGTGGTTGATGCCGCCCATGCCAAAGAAGCCAGTGTCAAAGTAATCTTCGAGACCGCGTTCTTAGACGATGAACAAATTGTCAAAGCCTGTGAGCTCACAGAGGCCGCGGGTGCTGACTACGTCAAGACTTCCACCGGTTTTGCCAGCGAGGGGGCAACCCTGCACAACGTTCAGCTGATGAAGGCAACCGTAGGAGACCGCCTAAAGGTCAAGTCTTCGGGTGGCGTTCGCACCCTTGATCAGTTGATTGATTACATGGATGCTGGGGTGACCCGCTCGGGCTGTTCGGCTACCGAGGCCGTTTTGCAAGAATTTCAAGCAAAAGCGGAATAATTTTGTCAAGAGGGTGTTTACTTAAGTCATGACAACCTCAATTCTTCCCTCGCTTTACATCAGTCACGGGGCTCCGCCGCTACTCGACGACGAACTGTGGATGAGCCAGCTATCGGCCTGGGCCAAAGAGATGCCCAAGCCAAAGGCCATTTTGATTGTGTCTGCCCACTGGGAGAGTGCGCCAATCTCGATTTCTTCGACGGCAGCAAACACACCATTGATTTATGACTTCGGTGGCTTCTCACCAAAGTTCTACAACATGAAATACAACACTCCAGACGCAAGTTGGTTGGGCGAGATGGTGGCTAAATTAATGCCAGACAACGAGCCACTTCACCAACACGCTTCAAGAGGTCTTGACCACGGTGCTTGGGTGCCACTTCGCGTGATGTATCCAGATGCCGATATTCCGGTGCTGCAACTTTCTATGCCAACCCATGACCCGGTCAAGCTGCTCGACCTTGGTCGCCGCTTGCGCACTCTTCGTGAAGAAGGCGTGTTGGTAATTGGTTCTGGTTTTATGACTCATGGCTTGCCTTACATTCGCGACTGGCGAATCGAAGCCGCCGCCCCTGGTTGGTCTGCTGACTTTGATCACTGGGCTCAAGAGGCTCTCGATAAGGGCGACGTAGAAACCCTGATTAATTACCGCAACACCGCACCCGGCATGCCTTATGCGCATCCGACCGTTGAACACTTCACCCCACTTTTCATTTCGCTTGGAGCGGCTTCGACTCCAGACTCGATTGCTAAAACCAAGATCGATGGATACTTCATGGGGCTTTCTAAGCGTTCATTTGAGGTTGTCTAATGTCGGTCAATCCAAATGACTTATCACGCCCGCACGTTTGGGTGCCAGCTGCAGATGTTGCAAGTGCGCGCACGCTTTTGTTATTGCACGGTTCGGGTGCCGATGAGCATGACCTGCTGAACCTTGGCAAGTTGATTGACCCAACCTCTAACCTGCTGTCGCCACGTGGCCTTCGCAAAAGCGACGGGGCTAATCGCTTTTTCAAGTTGATTGAGCAAGACACCTATGACGAAAAAGAAGTAATCGATAACTCTGCCGAGCTGGCCAATTTCTTGTGGGCAGCTTCGGGTGAGTATGGGTTTGACGCCAACAAGGTTTTTGCGGTCGGTTTTTCGAACGGCGCCAATGCCGGCACTTCGCTGTTGCTGTTGCAGCCGCATTCGGTTGCCGGCGTTGTCGCTTTTGGCAATAACAAGGTTTTTGAAACAACACCGCACAAAAAAGGCGAGCCAGATTTGCGCGGCAAGCATGTTTGGATAGCCAACGGTGCGGCTGATGGCTATTCACCACAGGTGCGGATTGATCGATTGATCGCCGAGTTTGAACACCTTGGTGCAACCGTCAAGTTCATGTTGCACTCTGGCGGTCACAATATCGTTGGCGAGCATGTCAGAGCAATTGCCGAAGACATTAAGACGCTTTAGCGGCTATCCACTGATTCCAAAGTTCGGTTAGATCCCAAGCGTTCTCTGCCATCAATGAAACACCGCGCACTCCGGTGCGTCTGGTTTTGCCAGCAATCACCATCAATCTGGTGTTGAACAACACCGAACTGCAACGAGACTGGGCTTCGTCAAAGAAGGTTGCGTCACTGCAGCCGGCGCCGTCATCCAAGGTGATAAAAACCACACGTTTGCCAGAACGCATCGGCGGGGTCTGTGTGGCGACCCGCACGCCGGCAACCAATACATCGGTCTTGCTGCGAAGGTCAACCAATTCATCGCTGCGCAGCACGCCCATTGCGTCAAGCATTGGTCGATATTGTTCAATAATGTGGTCGCTCACATCCATGTGCATGATGCTGAGCTCATCGCTAATCTTTTGCGCCAGAGTTGGTTCGGCATTGCCGCTGGGCAGCTGCTCAGTAATTTCAAAATCTAGTGTCGGTTGATCGTTGCGCAGCGCGGGCCGATTTTTCACACTGTTTAGTTGCCGCACACGGGCCATGATGTCACCGCGTGTGGCTGCGGTGTCGCCAGTAAGTTCGTGCAGTGCACCAACCAGCGCAAGTCGTTCGAGCGTGCCACGACTTGGTTTGGCGCGTAAATAGAAATCACCAACACTGTCGAATGGCTGCTCGGCAATAATTCGAGCGATCTCGGCAGAGCTTATTGATTGCACGTCAACCAATGACATGCGCACACCGATGTCTGGTTCGGCGGGGTCGTTGGTTTTGCGCGCAACTTTTTCGACTAGGTATTCATCGGTAGAGCGATTCACGTTCAGCGGCAAAATCTTTACGCCAAGGCGACGAGCTTCTGAAAGCAACAATCGCCTCGGATACATTCCCGGATCGTGCGTAAACAAGCCGGCCATGAATTCGGTGGGGTAGTGGGTCTTGAGCCATGCGCTTTGATATGTTGGCAATGCAAACGCGGCACCGTGCGCCTTGCAGAAACCGAAACTGCTGAAGCCCTCGAGAATCGACCAAACTCGATCGATTACCGCTTGTGAGTATCCGCGCAGTTTTGCCTCGCGTCTAAAGAAGTCTTCAACCAGTGGTTTCACTCGAGGGTTTTCGAGCGAGCGACGAAATTCATCTGCGCGTGCCAGGCCACAACCGGTCATCACATTTAAAATGCGCAGCACATGTTCGTGAAAAATCACCACACCCCAGCTCTCGCGCAAGATTGGTTCTAGATCACGATGAATGAAGTCTGCCTTGGCAAAACCGTGGCGCCCATCGAGATAGGGCGCAATCATGTTGCCCTTCATTGGCCCCGGCCTAAACAGCGAAATCTGAATCGTAAGGTCGTTGAATTCGGTTGGTTGGTGTTTGCCGGTTAGCTCGCGCTGACCCGGACTCTCGATTTGAAAGATGCCAAGTGTGTCGGTGGTTCGAATCAGCTTGAAGGTAGCGGCATCATCTCGGGGAACATTGTCTAAATCAATCACCTCACCGCGAACTCGGGCAGCTTCGCGCACCGCATATGCCATGGCGCTTTGCATGCGCACCCCAAGCACGTCGAGTTTCAGCATTCCCATTGGGTCCATGTCGTCTTTGTCGAACTGGCTCATCGGCAGGCCCATGCCGCTTGGCTCAACCGACGTTAGCTGCAGCAGGCTGGTGTCGCCCAAGATAACTCCGCACGGATGCATCGAGATGTGACGAGGCAAACGGTCGAGGCGCTCGGTGATGTCTACCAGCAGATTCATTCGACGGTCTTCTTCGACCGCTTCGGCAAACTTCGCCAACTCGGGTTTGGTGCCCAGGGCCCCGCGAAAACTGCGTGCACTGAACCGCCACATGTTTTTGGCAATTTCATCAATCTGGTCATCTTCGAGCCCAAGCGCCAGACCAGAGTCGCGCATCGCTCCGCGACCGCGATAGGTGCTCTGCATCGAGAGCAGCGTGACTCGGCTGGAGCCATAGCGCTTGAAGATGGCGTTGTAGATGTCGTGTCTTCTGGCCGATTCAACATCGATATCGATATCGGGCAAACTCGAACGTTCGGTGCTCAAGAATCTTTCAAACAGCAGATCATGTTCGATTGGGTCAACGCCACTTATGCCAAGCAAATAATTCACCAGCGAGCCGGCGCCAGAGCCACGCGCTTGACTTCGAATTTTCATATCTCGAATCATTTGTGCCACATCGGCAACGGTTAGAAAGTAAGTTGCAAACCCAAGCTTGTTAATGGTGATTAGTTCTTTGCTCAACCGATGTTGCACCTCTTGCAAGGTTGACTTCGAGGCTCGCGGATAAAAACGCTCGATTCCTTCGTGCGCTTTTTGCCACAGCACTTCAAAGGGATTGCCATCGATGCCCAACGCCGACTTCTCTGGTGTTTTTGGTTTACCCCAGCCGCAATCGTCTGGAGCATCGAGTCGGCATCGGTTGGCGAGTCGATTTGTGGTTTCGATTAGTTGCAACGCGCGCGACCGATCACCGGCAACTTCAACTGCAAGTGCGTGCATTGCCTCGGATGGCTTAAGCCATGCTTGGGCGTTTGGTTGCGGTTCGAAGAATCCGAGGGGTTCTAGATGTCTTGCGGCATCGAGCACATCGGCGGTGAGTGCATCGTCTGGTTGCAGGTATCGCACCGCGTTGGTGAGCACGGCGGGCACCTTGTTTTGGTCGGCAAGTTGCAGCATGCGTTGCGCCTGCAAAGTTGAATAAGCGGTGCCTGGTTCGGTGAGATGCGTAACCACCTCGATTGCCAAACTGCCCGGCAATTTAAAGCAGTCGAGCCAAGCGGCAAGCGCAGATTGCGCGGCGGTTTGAGAACTAGCTGAGGCTTGAGGGTTTGGCAAAGTTGCCCTTGCTACATCGCTATCGGGGCCAAGCAAAATTGTGCAACCACCGTCATTGCCAATTAGTTTCGATAACTGGCTGCGCTTGATTGCCACCGGATGCTCGCGCTTGTTGTTGCTGCGTCTGCCTGCATGAGCAGCCGAAGTGATGGCGCAAAGTTTTGCCCAACCGGCACCGCGGTTTTGGCCATGCGCCAGAATGACACACCGGGCAATTGCTTCGCCGGCTTCATTGAGCACGCACAGGTTTACGCCAACAATTGGTTGAATGCCGAGTTTGAGGCACGCCCCAATGTGCTTGACCGAACCATAGAGGCCATCGCGATCGGCTATGGCGAGTGCGTCAAAGCCCAACGCCGCCGCGGCTTCATCAAGCGACTCTGGGCGCGTAACGCCGTAGTGCCCCGAAAAAGCCGAAGCCACGTTGAGGTGAGTGAACCCGCTCATGACCGGTGCCCGTTGGGTCTAGTTGAAGATTCGGGCGAGTTGCCAGGAGTTGCTCTGGGCATTGTGAATCAGCTCGAACTGAGCACGGTCTGATTCGCTGCGTGAGGCCTGCAGGCGCCACATTTCTACCTCGAGCACGCCAGCACCAATGCCGCGCTGCACGCGGGCTGCGTCAACCCACCACTGTTTGCGGGCAAACCAGCGCACCGGCTTGCTGTTGACCAGATAGCTAGCCCCGCGCCAGCTAAAACCGATTGGTTCACCCAATTGGTTGACTAAAACAGATACTTTTTCATCAATTCGCAGCATGGCCGCACCCCTCGAAACATCGGAAACTACATTGCATTATTCGAACACTTGTTCGAATGTTACGAGTGTATGGGGTTGGGCTGACAAAGCAAATTCTGGCCAGAAACGGTCGCCAAAACTGCTAAACCGGCAGGATTAGCGAAGCATCATTATTGCGAACCGCTCCGACAGCGGCGCCAACCTTAAAGAACTCAGCCTCGCTGGCTACCACGTTGGATTCCTCGGCCACCGCATCGAGCAATTCCTGATCGCCCTCGATGTGCGGGTCGAGCCAGGCCTCAAAAGTGGCCGGCGAAAGCAGCACCGGGTTTCGATCGTGAATGTGGGCCAATTCGGGTGCGCTGTCTTTGGTCAATGTGGTCGCCGAAAGCAGCCAACGGTCCGGTGCATCCGAGGCTTTGGCTGTGTCGGCCCACCATTCATAAAGACCGGCTAAAGCAAACATGCCATCGGCACCCGCGTTGATGTAAAAGGGTTGTTTGGTGCCGTCAGCGTTTACGTGCCATTCGTAATAACCAGAAGCTGGTATTACGCAGCGACGCCGAATCACGGAATCTTTGAAAGATGGCTTTTCGAGAATGCTCTCAATGCGGCCGTTTATCAGTGGAGCGTGCTCGGTTGGGCTTTTGGCCCAGCGCGGCACCAGCCCCCAACGCGCAACGTGCAGCTGTCGGCTCAGTTCGCCAAGTGGGCTGCCGTCGGCCGCCTTATCAAATGCACGGTCAACCACAATGCTGATTGTTTGGGTAGGTGCAACGTTGAAACTAATGCCGGGATGCTCGCCAATAATTTCATCGACTTCAAAAATCGTTTGAATTTCACCAATAGTGCGTGCCACAACAAAGCGACCGCACATTACTGAAAGTCCTCTTCGACTTGCTCGCCGCCGGCCACCGAGGCACGAGATTCTTCGCCCAGCTCAATCATGCGTTCGGCGGTTTTTTCGAGTCGCTTCTTAGCGAAGTGCACTGCTACAACGAAGGCAACAATGATCGCGACAAAGACTAAGCCGCCAAATTTAAGATTGCTAGCCAGTTGGTCATAGCTGGCATGAGCCAAGTAGCCGATTCCCACATATGCCGAAGCCCACACTGCACAGGCCGCCAGGGTCCATTTGATAAAAGTCGAATATCGCATGCGCGTCATGCCAGAAACCACCGGCACCAAGGAATGCAACACCGGCAAGAATCTTGATATCGCGACAGCAATTCCGCCGCGTGTTTCGACAAACGTGTCAGCCATCTGCCAGTTGCGTTCGCCAATCTTTTGACCGAGTTTGCTGCGTCTAATTTGGGCACCAAAAAAGCGCCCGACCCAAAAGCCAATCGATTCACCGATAAGTGAGCCAAGCAAAACGAATCCAAGCAAACCAAGAAAATCAACGAAATTCTGAACACCCGTCGATGCCACCAAAACCACGGTGTCGCCCGGCATGATCAAGCCAACGAAAAGCGAGGTTTCTAGCATGATTGCTAATCCGGCAAGCAGGTCACGCAGCAGGGGATCGACGCTCTGAACCGTGTTCAGTAGCCAATCCAAGAATTCATTCACTCGACCATATTCGCACGCAAACGGTTTTTGCTTGCGGCGAATTTAGTCAATAAGTTTCGATAGCAAACGCAGTCGCTTAGCGAATGCCTCAATGTGACGCGGTTGCCCAAGCGGCCCGCCAAGATCAATCCAATTGGTCACCGGTCGAATCGATTGCAAAGAGCTGAGTCCCCAAACTTCGGTCTCAACAAGATCTGCTGGCTTCGCTTTTTCGAAACGGGTCAAGAAACCCATTTGCTCAGCGAGCTCGAATACCTCTTGTCGGGTGATGCTATCGAGCCAAGCCACATCGGGCCCAGGCGCGCAAAGCACATCGCCCCGCCACCAAACAATTGAACTCAGTGCGCCCTCAGAAATAAAACCATTCGCATCGAGCAAAACGGCTTCATCGGCGCCGTGCAATTGTGCCTTGCGACGCATTTGCATGCAAAGGCTAAGGTCGGG
>JBEGOY010000050.1:0-34873 GCA_041181745.1 Actinomycetota bacterium
ACTCGGTGCTTGAAGCTCTGCGTTCAAAGGTGCCGGCAACAGCAATGTTTATTGCCCAGCGCATCGAGATGGATGATCGCGTGAAAGAAGCAATCAAGATTGCGGCTTCGCGCGGTATTGCTGTGAATGAAATCACTCGACCAGAAATCGATCGCATGACTGGTTATGACTCTGTTCACCAAGGCATTGCGCTTCAGGTTCCGCCATACAAATATCAGCACCCGATGGAGCTTTTGGATCTGGTTTTGTCACGTGGCCAGAAGCCATTATTTGTTGCCTTGGATGGCATTACCGACCCTCGCAACCTTGGTGCAATTATTCGTTCGGTTGCCGCATTTGGTGGCCAGGCTGTCATCTTGCCTCAGCGTCGTTCAACCGGTGTAACCGCAGCAGCCTGGAAAACATCTGCAGGCGCAGCTGCGCGCATTCCGGTGGCACTCGCTGCAAACCTAAATGCGACGCTTAAAGATTTGAAGAAGCGCGGTTTATTCGTTGTGGGCCTCGACGGCGACGGCGAAATGGATCTGCCAAGCTTTGAGCTAGGCAGCGAGCCAATCGTTCTTGTGGTTGGTTCAGAAGGCAAGGGACTGTCGCGATTGGTTGCAGAAAACTGTGACGCAATTTTGTCGATTCCAATTGCGCGCGACACTGAATCGCTGAACGCTGGAATTGCTGCTTCGGTTACGCTTTACGAAATTTCAAAGCGACGCGCAGCATCGGCCGCTAAACGCAAGTAGTTAGACCAGGTCTCGCCAGTCGGCTTCGTCATCGTCTTCGGCAACCACGATGGTTCCAGATGGAATCGCAGTTGGCAAAGTAATCGATTCGGTTGGCGGGCTTAGGTACGCCTCTTCTTCGCGACGGAATCTCAGAATGTCGTTTATGTAGGCGTGCACCGCTTCTTCAATTGGAACATCCCGACTCTGTTCTTCTGACATGTACCAACGGTGCTCTAGCACCTGGTGGTAAATCTCTGCTGGTTCAAGTCGGCCCGATAGTTCTTTGGGAATCGAAGTAATCACCGGTTCAAAAGAACGGCTCAGCCATTCATGCGCTAACACTTCTTCATCGGCACCTGGGCGAGGGTGATCCACTCGATATTGATCAAGATCATTAAGCAATCTGCGTGCTTGATTTTCTTCAACGTCAAGACCGGTTAGTCGAATCAAGCGACGCTGGTGGTGACCCGCGTCTACAACCTTCGGCTGAATCTTTACGGTGGTTCCCTCATCGCTGGTTTTGATAGCAAGCTCTTCGATGTCAAAACCAAGTGCGTGCAGGCGGTCCACGCGACGATTAATTTTCCATCGGTCGGCAACGCTAAAGGTCTCGGCGCCAGTTAGTTCTGTCCAGAGTTCGCGGTACTTCGCAACAATGCGTTCGCTGGTTGCAACTGCATCAATACCAGGTTGAGCATGGCCACTGGCGATGAGGTCCATCAGCTCACCCGCGATGTTTACGCGCGCAATTTCCAGGTCGTTTTCTCGTTGACCATTGGATAAGCCCGATTCGTATAGGTGCCCTGTTTCAGCGTCAACCAGGTAAGCCGCAAAGGCGCCGGCATCGCGGCGAAACAGAGTGTTAGAGAGTGACACATCGCCCCAGAAGAATCCTGCAATGTGCAACCGCACCAGCAAAAGTGCCAGCGCATCAACCAGACGAGTAGCGGTGTCAGGTCGAAGACCCTGGGACCACATTGCTCGATAGGGAAGTGAAAACTTTAGGTGACGAGTAATTAATACAGAGAGCAATGGTTCGCCCTCGCTGGTTTCGCGTTTGTTGATGATCGCAAATGGTTCCACGCATGGAACATCGAGTTTGACCAAATTCTTGAGCATTTCGTATTCGCGTTTAGCCAGCTCGGGCAAGGTCTCTTTGATTGCGATTACGTTGTCGCTGAGGTGCGCAAAGCGCACGGTGTGACGACTTAGACCCTTTGGCAACGCAGCAATGTTTTCTGCGGGCCAGCTTTCCAATGGCAAATGCCACGGTAGATCCAGTAATGCTGGCTCTACCGTGGCAGCCGTAATGTCTAGTGAGCTCACTAGTTAAGGCGCAAGCCCGTTTCAACATCGAACAAGTGCACGATGCCGCCTTCTGCCTTTAGGTAAACAGTCTCGCCAGCCTTAGGGTGAACGCGACCATCTACACGAGCAACAAGTTCGTGGTTTGAACCATCGAAGTCAGAGTGGCCATATAGGTAACCGTCGGCGCCAAGTTCTTCAACAACGTCAACCTCAACCTTGAGGCCATCCTTGGTTGAAACAATCATGTTTTCTGGACGAATACCTACTGTGATGGTCTTCTGCTTGGTCTTAGCCAAAACTTCTTTGCTGACCTTAAGAACTGCGGTTCCAAACTGAACGCCGCCATCAACGATTGGCAACTGCAACAGGTTCATTGCCGGTGAGCCAATGAAGCCGGCTACGAAAACGTTCTGTGGAGTGTCGTAAAGCTCCTGTGGTGTTGCAACCTGCTGAAGCAAGCCGTCTTTTAGAACAGCAACGCGGTCACCCATGGTCATAGCTTCAACCTGGTCGTGAGTCACATAAACAGTTGTCACACCAAGACGACGCTGCAGCGAAGCAATCTGAGTACGAGTCTGAACACGAAGCTTTGCGTCAAGGTTTGATAGAGGCTCATCCATCAAGAACACCTGTGGCTTGCGAACGATCGCACGACCCATGGCAACGCGCTGACGCTGACCACCTGAAAGGGCCTTCGGCTTGCGAGCAAGGTAAGGCTCAAGGTCAAGAAGCTTGGCAGCCTCAAGAACGCGCTCGGCACGCTCTTCTTTGCTAACGCCGGCAATCTTTAGAGCGAAGCCCATGTTTTCGGCAACGGTCATGTGTGGGTACAAAGCGTAGTTCTGGAAAACCATAGCGATGTCACGGTCTTTAGGCGGAACGTCGGTGACGTCACGGTCGCCAATGCGAATGTGGCCGCCGTTTACCTCTTCTAGGCCGGCAAGCATGCGCAGGGTGGTTGATTTACCGCAACCAGAAGGACCAACCAAAACCAAGAATTCGCCATCCTTGATTTCTAGGTTGATTTTGTCGACTGCTGGTCGGGTTCCGCCTGGATACAGGCGAGTTGCGTTGTCAAATGTTACTGATGCCATTTTTTCATTCCTTCACCGGCAGGTACGTGCCGGACGATCCGTTGTGAAAGGCCCAACAGCGGCGCTGCTGGGTAAAAATCATTATTGCACCCCCAAAACCTGGTCTAAACTGACTTGGTTCAATGTCACCAAATCGTGACAAACAGTGAGGTATGTAATGGCTCAGAACCAACCAAAACTTTCACGCACAGAGCAGCGCGAAGCTGCTCGCGCCAAGGCGCGCGAACTGCGTGAGGACTACAAGCGTGGTCAAAAGCGACGCAAACTGGCAACCCGAATCGGTGTTGTGGCAGGTGGCCTTGGTGTCGTAGCCATCATCCTGGCAATTGTTCTCACTGGAATTAACAACCAGTCAAATAACAGCAAGTCTCCGGCCAACTTCCTATTCGACGGTGGCATCAAGATTGGCGCTGGCGCTCAAGCGTTCACCAACACTTCGACTCCCACTCCGACTGCACCGGCAACTAAGCACGTGCCTAACATCAAGATCTACCTTGACTTCGAATGCCCATCATGCGGAATGTTTGAGCAGGCCAACTCGGCACAGATTACTAACTGGGTTGAAACCGGCGCAGCAACACTTGAGGTGCACCCAATTTCAATCGTGAATGGCAATCACTCCAGCACACCAAACTGGTCTTTGTCAGCCGGCAACGCTGCGCTTTGTGTAGCCAACTACGACCCAAACAGTTTCTTGAAGGTGCACAACTGGCTTTACTCTTTGCAGCCGACTAACCAGGATGAGTTGTTCAACTCACGCTGGGCGGCTGCTGACAGCGAGCAAATTAAGACTCAGCTCAAGTCTTTCGGCGTAGCCAAGTTCGACAATATCAGCAGCTGCATCGATAAGGGCACCTATGTGTCTTGGTTGAAAGATGAGACCAGTCGAGTTGTGCCAAGCATTGTTACTGGCACTCCGACCATCTTGATAGATGGCAAGCCATACACTGGCGACATTGATCCAGCTAGCTTTGCGCAGGCTGTTCTAGCCGCAATGAATGGCTAAATTTCAAGATTTGACCATGCAGAAGTCGGATTTTTCCAAAATCTTTTGTAAGGTTGATAAGTCGCTTAGGCGACTGGCCGACCTGGCGCAATTGGTAGCGCATCGCACTTGTAATGCGAGGGTTAGGGGTTCGAGTCCCCTGGTCGGCTCCATTGAATCAAATGGTCCAGGTGACTAACAAAGTCTGCTGTCGCAGACTTTGCTTGTCGGCTCCATAAAAAAATGCCTCCCAATCGGGAGGCTTTTTTTTGCTCAAACTTTTATTAGTTGACACCTAGTTCGGCAGCCAGTTTCTTGACTCGGGCATAAATGTCATCGCGCACCAGGTTGGCACGCTGCGCCCCATGGATGCCTTGTTCAGCAGGTTCAACTGTCAACCAGGTTTCAATCTTGGCTTTCATGCCATCAATCGGGGCAACCTTTGCCTGGTCACCAAGAATCACAACCCGGTCTGCAGTCCGAAGAACTTGCTGGTCAATCGCCTTTGGATATTGCCCATCAACACCAACACCAATTTCTGCGAGCGATGCAACTGCATCTGCAGCAAGATTTTCATCTGGACCCGTGCCTCCAGAAAAGATGTCGACTTTGTCGCCGGCGAGGTGTCGCATTAGCGCCTCGGCGGTTTGGGATTTGCCTGCATTGTGCACGCAAATAAAAAGTACCGAAGGTTTAGTGGTCATTCGAAAATCTTATTGCTTAGGTCGCTTGGAGTAATTATGAATTCGGTTCGAAAGTAATGCTCACTGAGTTGATGCAATAGCGATCGCCGGTTGGGGTTTGTGGCGCATCTTCAAAAACGTGACCAAGGTGCGAACCGCAATTGGCACAACGCACTTCGGTGCGCAACATGCCGTGGCTTCGATCTTCAATTAGCTCAACTGCATCGCCGGCTTTAGGTTCATAGAAACTTGGCCAGCCGCAGTGTGAATCAAATTTGGCATTACTTTTAAAAAGTTCGGTGCCGCAGCCCTTGCAAGAGAAGATGCCCGTGCGGTGCTCTTCAAGCAGCTCACCGGTATAGGCGCGTTCGGTGCCTGCTTCGCGCAGCACGTGGTATTCAAAGTCGGTCAACTGGTTGCGCCAGTCATCCTCGCTCTTTTGAATTGGATAGTTCATCTTTCACCTGGCCTAATATTGAAAGCACGCCGCATTCTGGGCGCTTGATAAAGATAAGCAGGATCATGGCCAAAAAGTTCCCAATCGATGAATTCGATTCGGCAACCCAGCACGGCGGTCGCCACCGCGTTCGTCGCACCGGCAAAGACCGCTTGTTCGAATGGGTTCGCATTTTTGTGGCCGCCGCCGTGATTGCCGTGCTTGGCTATGGTGGGCTAAAACTTGTCGAAAGCAGCACCGTATTTGAAGGAGTGTTGCCTGCGCCGAGTGCCAGCGCTTCGGACGCTGCCCCAGGAGTAAAGCTTTTGGATGGAACCGGAGTCGATGCAAAGGTTGCCAAGGCCTCCACAGCACTCATCGATGGCAAGTACAACTTCTTGGGTGCTGCCAAGCTTCAAGACGCAAACAACAAGCCAATCGCAATTGAAAAGACACTGATTGTGATCACGGATGAAGTGTTTCGTTCACAGGCAACCGAGATTGCCGCGCTTTTTGCCAACGCACCGATTCAGGTATCCACTGAGTTTGCGGGGCCTATAACAGTGGTCTTAGGAAAAGATTTTAAATAAAACCGGTTTTTGCAGTTATAACCGTTTTGTAACCGATTGCTCTGAATGTTGCGCAGCCCTACCTTGAGCACCCCCTAGGGGCTAGGGTTAGAACTGGTCGTAGCAGTATCCGTAGCACAAGCTCTTTTCTATGCGACTCAGCCCGGGGATTTTTCGGGTTGTTCGATTAGTAACAGGAGTAAAAAATGGCACAAGGAACCGTCAAGTGGTTCAACGCTGAAAAGGGTTTTGGTTTCATTACCCAGGATGGCGGAGCGGATGTATTCGTACACTTCTCAGCAATCCAGTCAGAGGGCTACAAAGAGCTGAAGGAAAACCAGCGCGTTGAGTTCGAAGTTAAGAACGGCGACAAGGGCCCTCAGGCTGACGCAGTTCACGTTATCTAAGCGACCGCTAGATTTCATAGAAACCCACCCTTCGGGGTGGGTTTTTTATTGCCCACATGGCACAGGGATCATTTGCACTCTCGGGGCGAGAGTGCTAAAAATGTAGTTAGCACTCAAACCTACCGAGTGCTAACTACTTACAGGAGATTGAATCCCAATGGCAAAAATCATTCACTTCGATGAAGAGGCCCGTCGCGGACTAGAGCGCGGACTGAACATCCTTGCAGACACCGTAAAGGTGACCCTTGGCCCACGTGGACGCAACGTGGTTCTTGAGAAGAAGTGGGGCGCCCCGACCATCACTAACGATGGTGTTTCGATCGCTAAAGAGATCGAGCTAGACGACCCGCTAGAAAAGATTGGTGCGGAGCTAGTAAAGGAAGTTGCCAAGAAGACTGATGACGTTGCCGGTGACGGAACAACCACTGCAACTGTGCTTGCGCAGGCATTGGTTCGCGAGGGTCTTCGCAACGTTGCAGCGGGCGCTGACCCAATCAGCCTGAAGCGCGGAATCGACAAGGCCGTTGCGGCCGTTATCGAAGAGCTAATCAACAACGCAAAGCCAGTTGAGACTCAGGCACAGATTGCTGCAACTGCATCGATCTCTGCAGGTGACACTCAAATTGGTGAGCTAATTGCCGAAGCAATCGAAAAGGTTGGCAAAGAAGGCGTAGTTACCGTTGAAGAATCAAACACCTTTGGCATCACTCTCGAGCTCACCGAAGGTATGCGCTTCGACAAGGGTTACATCTCTGCATACATGGTTACCGACCCAGAGCGTCAAGAAGCAGTTCTTGAAGATGCATACGTGTTGATCGTCAACGGCAAGATTTCAAACATCAAGGATGTTCTGCCGGTTGTTGACAAGGTCATTCAGGCAAACAAGCCACTTTTGATTATTGCCGAGGATGTCGACGGCGAAGCGCTTGCGACATTGATCGTCAACAAGATCCGTGGCATTTTCAAGTCTGTTGCGGTTAAGGCACCTGGTTTTGGTGACCGTCGTAAGGCAATGTTGCAAGACATCGCAATCTTGACCGGTGGTCAAGTAATTTCTGAAGAAGTTGGTCTGAAGCTAGAGAACACAACTCTTGATCTATTGGGTCGCGTTCGCAAGGTAGTAATCACCAAGGACGAAACCACAATCGTTGAAGGCGCTGGCGACCAGGCTCAGATTGCTGGCCGCGTTGAGCAGATTCGTCGCGAGATGGAAAACACTGACAGCGATTACGACCGTGAGAAGTTGCAAGAGCGTTTGGCAAAACTTGCTGGTGGTGTGGCAGTCATCAAGGCTGGTGCAGCAACCGAGGTTGAGCTAAAGGAGCGCAAGCACCGCATCGAAGACGCAGTTCGCAATGCGAAGGCTGCGGTTGAAGAAGGCATTGTTGCCGGTGGTGGTGTTGCATTGCTTCAGGCAGGTAAAACCGCATTCGAGAAGCTATCGCTAACTGGTGACGAGGCAACCGGCGCAAACATTGTGCGCGTTGCAATCTCAGCTCCGCTAAAGCAGATTGCTCTAAACGCTGGTCTAGAGCCAGGTGTGGTTGCCGAGAAGGTTGCTAACCTGCCTTCAGGTCAGGGTCTAAACGCTGCGACCAACGAGTATGTTGACATGCTTCAGGCCGGAATCAATGACCCAGTAAAGGTGACCCGCTCTGCCTTGCAGAACGCGGCATCGATTGCTGGTTTGTTCTTGACCACCGAAGCAGTTGTTTCAGAGAAGCCAGAGCCTGCCGCAGCACCTGCTGCACCTCAGGGTGGCATGGACTTCTAAAGTTCAAACTTCAATGGGCGGTCACTTCGGTGATCGCCCATTGGTTTAACCTCTAGAGAAACAATCGCTGGTTTGCGAACTCAATCTCGTTGTATTGTTGTGCGGCAATCGCAAGGGCATGACCCAGCTCACCCAGTTGGGCATCAACCGCAGTTGCCGTGCTGCGCCAGCGCAGCACCAGCTCTTGAAAGCTGTTTGCCGCAACACCCTGCCAGCTGCCCTCAAGCGACTGCAATTGTGAATGCAACGTGTTGGCCTCATGGTTGAGCCGGCCGATTGTGTTTTGAATTGCGGCATTAGCCGCCATAACTTGTTCGCTGTCTACGCTGAAATGTGCCATGCACATAGGCTGCGCGAGTATCTGCCCTGAGAGTGCAGCAAAATCAAATCTGTGGATTACTCCGCAGGGATGTCTACGCGGAAGGTGGCGCCACCGCCAGGGGTTTCATCGGCAACGATGGTGCCACCGTGGCGAGCCACGATGCTCGAAACGATTGACAGCCCAAGTCCTGATCCACCAGTTTCGCTGTTGCGTGAATTGTCTACTCGATAGAAGCGTTCAAAAACCTTTGTGCGAAGTTGTTTTGGAATGCCTTCACCGTGATCGCGCACCTCAATAATTAGTCGGCTGTGATTTTCAAACTGGGCGTTCGAGTCAATCGCAATTTCGATTTGTGCACCAACCGGTGAAAATCGTGCGGCATTGGCAAGCAAGTTGGTAAGAACTTGCCGCATCGAATTCGCATCAACATTCGCGCTAATTTCAACGCGGCCAGCAAGTTCGTTTCCATTAATGTCGGTGACAACAATCTTTCGATTGCCATCGGCCACGGATGCATCCTTGGCCACATCAACCGCTAGCGAAACGATGTTGGTTTTTACTTTTTGAATCGGCTGCGACTCATCAAGTCGTGTAAGCGTCAAAAGGCTTTCGACCAAACCTGTCATGCGAACCGCTTCACTCTCAATGCGCCCCATAGCCTCGGCAACTTTTTGTTGATCGTTGAGAGCGCCCATGCGGTAAAGCTCGGCATAGCCACGAACTGAAACCAGGGGAGTGCGCAACTCGTGGCTGGCATCGGCAACAAATCGGCGCATTTGATCGAGGGTCTTGGCGCGGTCTTTCATTGCTGTCTCAACACCGTCAAGCATTGAGTTAAGTGATCTATTCAGGCGCGCCATTTCGGTCTTACCCGGCTGTTCAATCAGGCGTTGCGATATGTCTCCCGCGCTGATCGCTTCAGCGGTGCGTTCAACCTCGTTCAGCGGTTTCAATGCCGAAGAAATTGTGAGCCAAATTGAGAGGCCACTAAGCAGCAATAGCAGGACTCCAAAACCGCCGCCGATGTAGCCATACTGAGCCAGCAAGGCGTTATTGGCATTTGTCGGCAGCGCCACCACTAGCGAACCCGGCATGCTGGTCAGTGGCACGGCAACCATGCGCCAACCGCGATCGCTGGTACGGCCATCGATCACTCCGTTGCTGTCAACTTCAAATGGGCGACCCTTAGTTGCACTGACATAGGTAGACGTGAAATTACTGACGTTGGGAATTTCATTTTTGTCGTTTGCCGAAGAAACCAAACCGATGAGAATTTGCCCGTTCATGTCGACATAGGCGATGTAAAAGTCACTCGGCAAACTTGGCAACTGCAATTGATTGGTTGCCAACCGTGCTTCAATCTGAGCCGGGTCTTCGTGACTCAGAGCCGCCGCCGTGGATGTCAGCAGCGTGTCAACGTTTGCCTGCAAATAGGTGCGAAGCAAAGAGATTGTTCCAAAGCTGGAAACAACTAGCAACAGCCCAATTAGTGAAACCGAAAGGGCGGTCAGCTTGGTGCGCAATGAAATGCGCTCCCAGGCGGTCGCTAGTTTTGAATCCAATTACTTGCCGTTCTTCGTTGACTTATACATATAGCCAACACCACGTTTGGTCTGAATCAGTGGCTCGGTTGTAAGAGGGTCTAGTTTTTTGCGCAGGTATGAAACGTATGATTCGACGATTCCCATTTCTCCGTTGAAGTCGTATTCCCAGACGTGGTCCAAAATTTGAGCTTTGGTTAGCACGCGGTTGGGGTTCGACATCAAAAAGCGAAGCAGTTTATATTCGGTTGGGCTCAAATCAACAGCGGTGCCGTTCACGAAGACATCGTGGGCATCTTGGTTGATCTTGATTTCTCCCACCTCAAGCACAGACTCTTCTACTTCTGCAGCTTTGGTGCGACGCAAGATTGCGTGAATGCGGGCCACAATTTCATCCAAGCTAAATGGCTTGGTCATGTAGTCGTCGCCGCCAACGGTGAGACCGGTGATCTTGTCTTCGGTTTCGTCGCGCGCGGTCAAAAACAAAATAGGGGCATTGATGCCCATGGAGCGAAGTTTTTTGGTGACGCTGAAGCCGTTCATGTCTGGCAACATCACGTCGAGCAAAATGATGTCTGGTTGACCTTTTTCGGCTGCGGTAACCGCATCGGTGCCATTGGCCACGGCATAAACGCTGAAGCCAGCAAATCGAAGGCTGGTTGATAGCAAGTCGCGGATGTTTGGTTCATCGTCGACAACAAGTACTTTTACGTTTTCCATGGCTTTAGTTTCAGGGAGTTTCCTGTGAACCGCCTGAGAGAGGTCCGCGTGTTGGCTGTAAGGATTTACAGACTGTGAGAGTCGAGAATTTCGTAGCTATAGCCCTGTTCGGCCAGGAAGCGCTGGCGGTTTTGGGCAAAATCTTGGTCCACAGTGTCTCGCGAGATTAGCGTGTAAAAACTCGCGGTGCGACCATCGGCTTTTGGTCGCAGCAAGCGGCCCAGGCGTTGTGCTTCTTCCTGACGACTTCCGTATGATCCCGAAATTTGAATCGCCACGGATGCCTCCGGCAAATCCACCGAGAAGTTAGCAACCTTCGAGACCACCAGCGTGCTCAATTGACCGGTGCGAAACGCTTCAAACAGGGTTTCGCGTTCGCTGATTGGGGTCTCGCCGGTGATTTCGGGAACATCCAGGGCGGCTGATACCTCGTGAATCTGATCAAGATATTGACCAATGATTAGAGTCGGCTCGCCCTTGTGCTTGGCAATTAACTCTTTGATGACTGGAATCTTGGTAGACGAAGTAGCAGCAATTCTGTATCGCTCGTCTTGGCTTGCGATTGCGTAGTTCAGGCGCTCGTCTTCTGGCAAGTCGATGCGAACTTCAAAACATGCTGCCGGTGCAATGTATCCCTGTGCTTCAATTTCTTTCCAGGGCGCATCAAAGCGCTTTGGCCCGATTAGCGAGAACACGTCGCCCTCTTTGCCGTCTTCACGCACCAAAGTTGCGGTTAAGCCGAGGCGACGTCGAGCTTGCAAGTCAGCTGTCATCTTAAAGATTGGCGCAGGCAACAGGTGCACTTCGTCGTAAACAATCAGGCCCCAATCGTTTGCGTTCAACAGGGCAAGGTGCGCGTATTCGTTTTTGCGCTTGGTGGTAAGAATTTGGTAGGTGGCAATTGTGATTGGCTTGACCTCTTTGAGCGAGCCAGAATATTCGCCGATCTCATCTTCGGTAAGCGTGGTGCGACGCAGCAACTCACTCTTCCATTGACGAGCTGAAACTGTATTTGTTACCAAAATAAGCGTGTTGGTTTTTGCAACCGACATGGCAGCAGCACCAACAATCGTTTTGCCGGCACCACAGGGCAACACAACAACACCCGAGCCGCCTTGCCAGAATTTTTCAACCGCTTGATTCTGGTAGTCGCGAATTTTCCATTCGCCCTGTTCAAGGGCGATTCGGTGTGGGGTGCCTTCTGCGTAGCCGGCAAAATCTTCAGCCGGCCATCCGAGTTTTAGCAATTCTTGTTTTACTTGGCCACGCGCCCATGGCTGAATGCGGAATGCTTCGTTTGAAATTGGACCGTCAAGTAGCTCTGCAATTTTGCGATGACGGCTAGCTTCTAAAAGAATTGCTCGATCAGTTGAAAATAGTTCGAGTTCACCGTCTGCACTGCGTTGAATTACGAGGCGGCCATAGCGCGACATGGTCTCAGTGATGTCAGAACGCACTGAGCCCGGAACGGCGAACTTTGCATACTTGTCTAGTACGCCAAGCACAAAGTCTGAATCATGACCGGCGGCGCGTGCGTTCCACAAACCTAGACGCGTGATTCGGTACGTGTGGATGTGCTCGGGTGCGCGCTCAAGTTCGGCAAAAATCGCGAGATCGTGGCGGGCGTCGGCCGCTTGCGGGTGGTCCACTTCAAGCAGAGCGGTTTTATCGCTCTGAACAATTAGCGGTCCTTCAGTCATCCTTAAAGCCTAACTCTCGCCAACAGCCCCAAGGTTGCCTAATCGAGAACAACCTTCAAAATGCTGGCCAATGGCAAAGTTCGTTCAATGTCGGCTTTGCGATCTTTTGCACGAAGGCGACCGTTAGCCAGACCTATTGGTTCGAGCGTGAATTCGATTTCGCCGCCGCTATTGCTCTTTACGGTGGTGCGCATGCGGGCCTTATTTTTGATAGCCAGCTGAATCTGTCTGAATACCTGGGATTCCGACTGGTCATCGGCACTTGGGTCACCTTGGCGAATGCGCTGAATGTCGCGGGCGACTGTGCTCGCATTTGCCGGAAGGTCATTCTTTTCAAGCGGCGTAATTGGTGAAATCACATTTCCGTCGCTGTCGACTCGAACCGCCGCGAATCCGAGTTCGCGAAGACCGAAATACAAAAGTTCCGGCTCAAACCGACAACCCAATGATCCGTCTGGCATTGAGCGAAGTGAAAACGGCTTGAGCTTTTGTTCGTTGACTATTTCTGCAAGCAGAATCGGGTCGGTGGATCTCAAAATGCTTCGAACTGCATCATCGCCCGCCACAATCGTCAAGCGCTTGAATCGCTTTTGAGATTCATTGATCAGATAGTCGATGGGTTGCGGCAAACCCTTGCCCGAAAGCTGTTCAAGTGCGTTTCGAATTTCAACTGCGGTGAGCCCGGTCTCAAGTCCGTGGCTGATGCTGAGAGCTGATAGTCGATAAGTCGAGGCCATTCCAATTTGTTCGGTGTCGGCAAATCGTCGAATAAGTATTTCGATGTCAGTAGGCAGCGGCCCCGGTGCAATTAGAGAAAGGTCCGCTTGGCAGATTATTTTGCGCTGAGGCTCTGGCAATCTGTCAAGAGCAAGTTTCGATGCCTTGTGTTGGTCACCCGAAATCACAGCGCGTCCCCATGAACTCAGCCAGCCATTTGCAGAAATTCCAATCAACGAAGCCAGAGTGGCAAGCTTGGCAATTTTCGAAGCCACTAAACCGTCGGCAAACGGATAGGTGAGGCTCAATTGATTTTCTAACGAGACCATTGAGTCGAGTTCGCTGAGTGAGGCAATTAATTCTTCTGCAGAAGCATCGCCAAGAATATTTCTCCAGGTCAATGCCAGATGTTCGAATCGCTGTTGCTGACTCCAACCCAGCCATTGGTTCGCAACAGCGGTTAGATGCCAGCGGCCTTCTGCCACAGACATTAGGTCTGCAAAATGAGCAAGCTCATAAATCGTCTTGGCGTAGTCGTTGTTCTTCTTAAGGTGGCTTGCCAATCTCTTAATGGCTGGCAGGCCGACATTCTTTTTGCCAACTTCGGCAACCAATCTTTGTTCAAGGTCAAAAATCAGTTCAGTAAGAGCTTGCAGGGTTTCAAAAATTTCAATTCCACAATCGCGATCGATGTCGCTCTGCTGCGGTGCATGGCCGCCTTCGGCCACCACGCTTAGGGTTTCTAATTTTGCAAAACTTACAAAAGCTTCAAGAGTTGACTCAAGGGGTTTGCGCTCGGCATCCACTAACAGCAATCGCTGCAGGCCGGCAACTGCGCTGGCATCCGCAGTTTGATTTTGAACTAGTTGCGAAAGTGCCCTTGCTTGGCGCAACGGCAAACCAGATATTGCCTGAGCAACATTGTTTGGCTTAGTTAGCGCATCGGCAAGATCAAAGAAATCATTGAGCGAGGCAGAGTTAATCAAGCGCTCGGTAATAAGCGTTTGAAGTTGTTGATCAGATAGTTGCCGCAAAGCAGCTGCAACTGCTAACAACTCGCTCATTCCCCAACGCGCCTATTGCTGAATTACTTTGAGCGGTTCTCGCGGGTGCGTCGTCGAATGCCAACAATCAAAAGCAAGATGATGCAAAGGGCGCCGGCAGCCAGGCCGAATTGAGGATAAAAAACCAAAATCGGTGGCAATACGGTTTTGCCCACGCTCGGTGTGGCTGAGCCGGTGGCCGCCATCAATAGCGCTGCCAACATCGCCAAGATTGAGGTGCTGATTAGGCCTACTGCCATATAAGCCAGAATGTTTTCGATTCGAGGGTTTGCTTGTTTAGCCATCCTTCTAGATTACCTTGGCCAGAAGTCCAAAGTCCCTTGTAAAATAAAGGTTTGAACTACGAAAGAGGTTTCCATGCCAACCGGCAAAGTCAAATTCTTTGATGAAGACAAGGGCTTCGGTTTTATCGCGTCCGACGAGGGCAGCGAGGTATTCCTTCACGTAAGCGCTTTGCCTGCTGGCACAACCGTAGTTCGCCCTGGCACTCGAGTTGAGTTCAGCGTTGCCGATGGCAAGCGCGGCGCCCAGGCTATGACTGTTCGCATTCTTGACGCGCCACCTAGCCTGGCAAAAATGTCTCGCAAACCCGCGGATGAAATGGCCGTGATTGTCGAAGATTTAATTCGTCTTCTCGACAACATCGGCGGTGGCCTAAAGCGCGGCAAGTATCCAGAGTCTGCAAATGGCAAGAAGATTGCCTCACTTTTGCGCAAGTTGGCAGACGAGCTGGATGCCTAAATCAATTTCTGAAGCGACCAAGAACATTGCTCGCGCGGCTGCAACCGATGCCGCCCCAAGGTCTGCTGTCGGTGACTTTATCGAAGCAATTGATGAGGGCGAAAACGTAACCACATTTCTTTTTGAAAATAAACAGAAAGGCTATGTTGGTTGGCGCTGGTCGGTGACTGTATTCGAAGGTGAGAAGAACGTCGAGGCTACAGTCTCTGAAGTATTGCTCATGCCGGGCCCAGATTCTCTGGTTGCGCCAAACTGGGTGCCTTGGTCTGAACGCTTAGCCGATTACAAAGCACTGCAAGCGGAGCTCGAAGCACAAGCTGCTTTGGATGCCGAAGACGATGAAGAAGAAACTGACATTGAGGCTGAAGTTGCCGAAGACATTGTTGAAGAACTTGAAGAGGCCGTTGAAGCAGTTGAAGCCTCAGTTGAAGCTCTAACGACCTCGGACTCTGAAGAGAGCCAAGACGCCGAGGGCGATGCCGAAAATGCAAGTAAAAAGAAACCAAGATTTCTGCGCCGCCGCAAGCGCTTCGGCAAAGACAAGACAAAGAATAAGAGCGACGACCCAAAGAACTAGGCCAATTAAAATTGCGCGCTTAGCGTTGGTCTTTACAGGAGCCGGATCTGGCTTCCGCTCGGAGTCTTTCACATAGAAGCGCATGGCAACAATCTAAGCCAGTTCGCCAACCACAAAGTCAATTGCTCTGGTTAGCGCCTTTACATCCTCAAGTTCAGTTGCGGTGAACGTTGCAATTCGAAGCTGGTTGCGACCAAGTTTGCGATATGAATCAACATCAACGATTCCGTTTGATCGCAAGACCTTAGAGATGTCAGTGGCCTGAATTGCATCGTCAAAGTCGATAGTGACAACTACCTGAGAACGGTGGTCTGGGTTTGAAACAAAAGGCTTGGCAAACGCAGAGTTTTCGGCCCACTCGTAAAGGAACTTAGAAGCTGCCTTGGTGCGAGCATCTGCCCAAGCAAGGCCGCCATTTTCATTCATCCAGTCGATTTGTTCGGCCAAGAAAAACAAAGTTGCAATCGCTGGCGTGTTCAAAGTTTGGTTGAGGCGAGAGTTGTCGATTGCAGTTTTGACGCTTAGGAATTCCGGAATATAGCGATCGGTTGCAGCAATTTTTTCGGTGCGAGCAATCGCTTCTGGTGACATAAGGGCAAACCAGAGTCCGCCATCCGAAGCAAAGTTTTTTTGCGGTGCGAAGTAGTAGACGTCGGTTTGGGTTGGGTCAAAGTCAATGCCACCCGCGGCCGATGTTGCATCGGTAAACATGAGTGAGCCAAAGTCGGCCCCGGCAACGCGTTGCACTGGGGTCACAACGCCAGTAGAAGTTTCATTTTGCGCATAGGCATATGAGTCAACGCCCGCTTCGGCACGAAGCTCAAGACGAGAACCAGGTTCGCCATTGATAACTGTTGGCTTTTCGAGCCAAGGGTTGGTTAGCGCGTTGGCAAATTTGCCACCGAACTCTCCGTGCACCAAGTTCTGGGCTTTCTTCTCAACCATCGAGAACGCAGCGGCATCCCAAAAAGCGGTTGATCCACCGTTGCCCAAAACAATCTCGTATCCGGCTGGGTTGTGAAACAACTCGAGCAAGCCATCTTGCACGCGCTTCACCAAATTCTTAACCGGCGCCTGACGGTGCGAGGTTCCCATGAGCTTTGCGCCCTCGGTAACAAAAGCGTTGATCTGTGCTGGGCGAACCTTTGCTGGGCCACAGCCAAAACGACCATCGGTAGGCAAAAAATCACTTGGGATATTGAAATCAGGCATGGCCCAAGTTTACTTTGGCCAACTCGATGCTCGGTTCGAGAGCGGGCGCTCGGGTAATCTGGTTTGGAGACCATCAATAAGGGGGCGAAATGACAGATTTGATCGATACCACTGAGATGTATTTGCGCACCATTTTGGAACTTGAAGAAGAAGGTCAGATTCCACTTCGCGCTCGCATCGCCGAAAGACTCGACCAGTCAGGCCCAACAGTTTCTCAAACCGTTGCTCGAATGGAACGCGATGGACTGGTTGTTGTCACCGGGGATCGTCACCTGGAACTCACCAACGAAGGTCGACGTGAAGCGATAGCCGTGATGCGCAAGCACCGATTGGCCGAGCGTTTGTTGGCAGACGTGATTGGGCTCGAGTGGGAGCTGGTTCACGAAGAGGCTTGCCGCTGGGAGCACGTAATCAGCGAGCAGGTAGAGCGCAAAATTCTGGCTCTGATCTCCACCCCGGATATCTCGCCTTACGGAAATCCAATCCCGGGTCTAGACGAGCTTGGGCTAAAAATGAACCCAACCTTTAAAGATGGTGTGATTTCAGTGGTAGACCTGCCGCGAGCCATAGCCGAGCAAAGCACTTTTGTTTTGCGTCGCATTGGCGAGCCACTGCAGGTAGACATTGGTCTTTTGACCCAGTTAAAGGACCTCGGCATCATCCCGGGGGCTGAAATCAGCCTCGAATTTGGCGAAAAATCGGTTTTTGTGGCCAGAAAAGGCCTAAAAGAGGGGCTTTCGGTTGATTTGGACCTCGCCCTTCACCTTTTTGTTGAAGCTTAGGCTTGTTACCCTTTTGTAATAAAAGACACCCGTTCTGGTGAACCTTAGGTAAACTGGACAAGTTGTCGGCCATGAACCCGGCTGGCAATGGATCGTTCACGATAGTGGATGAAACTTCGGAGGTTTCAATTTGGCAGAAAAAGCCACAGGCAAGCACCGCGCCGACGTTCAAATTAATGTTCTCGAGTCATTCGAACTGCGCAGCCGCCGTTCGATTCGTGAAGCAGAAAAGAACCGTCTTTCACGCGCCGAGCGTCGCCTCGCTAAGAAACTAGCGAAGGAAGATGCCAAGTTCTTTGCCGCACAGAATGCCGCGCAGGCAAATGGCTCAGCATTTGTAGTGCCTTCTGCACGCCAAGTTCGCTTCTATGCACGTCGTCCGTTCAGAAACACTGTGACTATGTCGATTGCAGCCGGACTCTTTGCCACCTTTGCTCTGCCTGCTTACGCTTACAACCCAGATGTGGCTGCGATGTCACGCTTCACCACAACTAACGCCGAAGCGATTGCCACCGCGCAAGACACCCAAAACCTGACCGTTGCCGCGGTAAACACCGTGCGTTTCGCTCGTGGCAGTTATGAATCGGCCTCAGCTGCTGAAATTGCTCGCCAAGAAATCGTCAACAACTATCGCACCTACGATGGCCCAACTGCAGAAGACTTCATTGCTAACCCGCCTTACAGCACGCTTGATGGGGCAACAATCTTGAAGGTTGCTGCCAAGTACGTGGGCACGCCTTATGTCTTTGGTGGTTCAACCCCTCGAGGTTTCGACTGCTCTGGCTACACAGCCTTTGTATTTGCACAATTCGGTATCGCTCTGCCACACAGCGTTCACGGCCAGGACCGATTGGGAATTCTGATTAAGCCAGAAGACGCCTTGCCGGGTGACCTCGTGGTTATGAACGACTTGAGCCACGATGGTATTTATGCCGGAAATGGCAACTTCTATCACGCACCACGCCCAGGTGACACCGTAAAGCTGGCGCCTATTTTCACCAGCAACGTGCACTTCGTGCGTCTAGCAACCAACTAATAGTTCACCAAATCGTCATAAAAACACACCCCTCTTGCTGTGGTGTTTTCTCTTAGTCGGGTCTAATCTGACCGTAGGTATTAACTACTTAGTGATTAGGTGATCTAAATGACAGTGAACTTCGTGCCCGCCAAGCATGAATGTCATCCATGTCAATTTGATCAACCGAGTCAACAACTCGAAATGTAATTTTGCGCCGTCATTTTTGACGGCGCTTTTTTATTGCCCGAAGCAGTTGGTGCCCAAACGAAAGCCCAGAATCCGTCTGGGCGTCTTCGAAAGGAAAACGGATGCGCACATTGGTGTTGAATGCAGGCTACGAACCGCTAGCGGTGGTGTCGTTTAAACGCGCCCTAATCTTGGTGCTCAATAACAAGGCAACAATTCTTGCCGGAGCCGAAAACCGAGCGGTGCATAGCGCCAATCGCGAGTACACATTGCCATCAGTCATTTTGCTTTCTCGCTACGTACGAATTCCGGGCACCAGGTTGATTCCGGTTTCGCGTCGGGGAGTGTTGCGCCGAGATGCCCACCGTTGCGCCTATTGCTCGCGCACCGCAAACACAATTGACCATGTGCAGCCAAAGTCTCGCGGTGGCAGAGACACCTGGGAGAACCTTGTAGCTTGTTGTCTAAAATGCAACAACGTAAAGGGCGACAAGACTCCAGCAGAAATGGGCTGGCAGTTGAATTTCATTCCTCGCATGCCACAGGGAACGACCTGGATGGTGCGGGGTGCTGAGCGATTTGAGCCGGAATGGAATCCGTACCTAGCATTCGCAAACGCCGCCTAGCCAAAAAGTGCCCCCGAGAATTGAATCAACAATTATCGGTTGACCTGTCTTTCAGACAGGTGCCCCCGAGAAGAATCGAACTTCCGCACAAGGTTTAGGAAACCTCTGCTCTATCCACTGAGCTACGGGGGCAAGTCCGCTCAAATATACCGCGGCTATTGCTGAGTGCTCGGGCAAGCCTAAGCGCAGAACCGGCAGGCAAAAGTTAGGCTCTTTGCATGTCTGAGTTCACCGGTTCTGCAAGCGAGATTCCGCAGTCCCAATGGGATGCCTGGCAGAGTGAATTGCAATCAATTGGCACCAGCAATCCACTGTTGAATTTTGAAGCGAGCAGCTTTGCGCAAATTGATCTTGAGCGCAGTCACCCGGGTGGTTTTTCGCAATTTGTGACTGGCGGTCAAACCCTGCTTTCAAATTTGGTGCGCGACCCATTGGCGTTTTCAAGAGCGCTATCGGCAGCACGACGAATCAAAGCCAAAGCCGACCGGCTTTCAAATCATTTTGGAATTGAGTCACTTCACCTTGCAGGTGGCTTGGCCGATTTTTCTGCGGATGGCTTTGACATTCAGACGCCAATTTTGATGTGGCCAGTCTCGTTGAATAAACGCGGCGATGATTACGAAATTGCCCTTGCTGGCCCGGCTCAGGTGAACCCTTTGTTTGTGGAATCACTTTCCAAGTGTTATTCAATCAACTTGAACCAGTCGGAAGTGCTTGCTCGTCAGAATGAGAGTTCTGATCTGGTGCCTGTCACTGTGTTGAATTACCTGGCTAACCTGACCACTGCTGATTCAAGAATTGACCTGCGCCGCATTCTTGTAATTTCAAATTTCACGACTTCACCTGGCGAACTGCTGGCTGATTTCGAACGCAAAGATACAAACCTTTTGCGCCAATTGGTAGGCGAACCAGGGGACGGGCTCAGTGACATCGAGATTCCCCAACTCAACCTCGTGGTTGATGCAGACGCAACCCAAATGCGGATTGTTGCGCGGGCTCTGGCTGGTCAAAGTTTTGCAGTAGAAACCCTTCCGGGCTGCGGATACTTGCAAACGGCAATAAATGTGCTTTCTGGCTTAGTGCTCGAAGGCAAACGAGTTTTGTTGGTTGCTCCGCGACGACAAACGGTTGATGAACTCACCGATCGACTTGCCTCAATTGGTTTGGCTGGGTTGGCTGTGCGTTCAAACTCAACTTGGGTCGACGTCATTTCTGCTATCTCAAGAAATGAAAAGGCAAAGCCTGTCGATGCAGTCGCACCAAGAGAAAAGCGAATTGCAGCAGAGAAGAAGCTTGACGAATATTTCGTTTCACTGAATCAAACTGATAGTGAACTCGGGGTGTCCATCGCTCGAGTATTCCGCGAGTTATCTGCACTCAGCGCAATGCCTCACCCGCCGTTGACCAATGCGCGCATTCCTGCCTCGCAACTCTTGCGACACCTAGATCGCCGTGAAGCTATTGCAATGCTTAGTGAGGCTGAAGAGCTCGGCGAGTTTAGGTTCGGTCCTCAAGATACGGCATGGTACCAGGCACGATTTGAATCCCCGGCGCAAGTAGAGCACGCAATTAAGTTGGCGCAAAAATTGCGCGACGATGAATTTCCAGAGCTTTCAAAAATGCTTTCCGAATTTACTCAGAAGGTTAATTTCAAACCCGCGGATACAGTCGAAGACTGGGGTATTTACCTGGAGCTATTCATTGGCATTCGCGAAACCCTAGACAAATTTGTTCCGGATGTATTTGATCGGCCGCTGACTGAACTAATCGCAGCTACAGCACCTCGAAAAGGCGTTGACAAAAGTGAGCGCAGCGTTATGTCTGGGGCAAATCGTCGACGTCTAAAAAAACTTGCCAAAGAGTACCTTCGCCCTGGAATGCACACTTCTGATATGCATGCCTCGTTGGTTGCTATCCAACACCAGCGGGAACAATGGAAGTCATTTTGCGAGTTAGCAACGGCTCCTCAAGTTCCACTTGGAATTGCAGATGCGCAAATTGCCTATCGGGCTTTCGTGGCAGATCTAGAAGTGCTTCAAAGTCACCTTGATGCTGAGTCAGATGAACCGGCATTGGTCAGGCTGCCGTTGAATCTGCTCAAGTCAAAACTCAACTCGCTAGCCGAACATTCAGATGCACTGCTTAATTTGGGCGAACGCTCGATGGTGTCGGGTCGCTTGCGCGAAGCAGGTCTCGACAGGCTTGCCCGAGATCTTGGAAAGTTGCACGCTTCAAAACAAAACATTGCAGTGGAACTCGAACAAGCATGGTGGCAGTCTGCCCTCGAGGTTTTGGTCTCTAGAGATGAATCCATTCTCGGTTTCTCACCTGAACTTCTCGAAGCTAACGAAGAAAATTTCAGAATCGCCTATGACGAGCAGATTCAAATTGGTGCAGGCGTTCTAGCCGCTGAATTCTCAGTGCGTTGGCACAATGCCCTAAATTCATTTGCGAGTGAAGCAGCATCTCTAAAAGCTTTGCTCAAAACAGGCAAAGCTACATTTGCCCAACTGCAGGCAATCGCGCCTTCGATTTGGCCGATTATTGCACCCGCCCTAATTACCTCTCCATACGAAGTGCCTGCTGTGCTAGACAAGCAACAAAACTTTGACGTGGTGATGGTGCTTGACGCTGCCGGATCAACGGTGGCCGAGAATCTCGCTGCTCTTCGCCGCGGTAGTCAGGTCATTGCGTTTGGTGACGATGCAATCTCTGCGCCAACTGGATTTGAAATTGAACCAAAACCAACGCCGGCCGAGCGGGCCGAGACCGGCGATTCAGTATTTGAAGTGACTCGTCGAGTATTTGGTGCTGAGATTCTTCGCCGCAGTTATCGCACTACCAGCCAGACTCTTGCAGCATTGATTAATCGAGAGTTTTATCAAAATCGAATCACCTATATTCCTTCGGCCGCCGAATATTTCGGCGAGACTAACTTCTTCTTGGACGTAGTGTCTGAGGGCAATCGCGCTAAGACCACAATCGAGGGCGCTACCGAGAGTCTCGATGCAGAAGTTGAAAGAGTGGTCGAGCTAGTCTTAAACCACGCGCTTTGGCACCCAGACCAATCGCTTTTGGTAGCCAGTGCATCGCAGGTGCATGCCGAGAGAATTCGCGCAGCCGTATTGTCAGCACTGCATCACCGACCTGAACTCGCAGAATTTTTTGAGGCACACGGTCGTGAAAAATTCGAGGTTGCCCCGATTGGCGATTTGACATTGCGAGTTGCCGACAGGGTTATTTTCTCGATTGGCTTTGGAAGAACGTCACATGGAGCAGTGCTTTCAAACTTTGGGCAGTTAAGCGAATCCGAGGGGCGTCGCAATTTGGCGAATCTGTTGGTTGGCGCTAAACGTCAAATCACAGTGGTTAGTTGTTTTGGGCCAGAAGACGTGCCTACCGATCGCATGAGCAACGGCGCATTATTGCTCGCCGAACTTTTGACAGCTGCCACGTCTACTGCCGAGGTCAATCAAATGCCGACCGATCCGATGCTTGCCGACTTGGGATTGCGACTAAAGAAATTAGGAGCGCGAGTCGAAGAGGGTTATTCGAAAGAATTGCCGCTGATTGTGGCTTTCGCGAAGAACGCGGTAGTAATCGAACCGGACTGGTCTATCCCTGGAGCTAACCGCACCGAGCGGTTCAAAATTCGTCCGGGCCTGATTCAATCACTTGGCTGGAAGTATCAGCGGGTCTTTAGTTTTGAACTTTTCTCTGACCCTCAGGCGCTTGCGCTCAGAATCGCAGAGAGCCTGGGAATGCAGGTTTCTAAACGGCCATTGCCACTTTTTGATGCCGCCGATCGAGCGTTTGAAGATACCGATGCTGCCTGGGGCGAAAGAACAGATTCAAACGATGCCCGGCTTCGTCAGGATAAGCCGCCGCACTGGGGTTAGTCACTTTTGCTGCTCGAGGCACTGCCCGAGCCAGACGCTGAATCATTGCGATAAAAACCGCTGCCCTTAAACGTCACGCCCAACGAGCCATAAACCTTGCGCAATTCGCCACCGCATTTTGGGCAAACTTTTAGTGGCTCATCAGCAAAAGACTGCTGAATGTCAAAGGTGTGCTCGCAGGCTTTGCAAGCGTATGAATAAGTGGGCACCTGACTATTTTAACCGGTCATTGAAGTGAACCGTTTGGGTTGGCGTCACAACGGCATCCACAGGTTGGTCGTGGGCCTCGGCTGGAATGTGCTCAACTAATTCTTCGTCGTAGACCACTGCAACAAGGGCAGGCGGCGCTTCAAGCGTGATCAGATATCTATCGTAGAAACCTTTGCCTTTGCCTAGGCGGTTTCCTTTTTGATCAATTGCCAGTGCTGGAACAATCATCAGATCTACATCGGCTGCGGAAACTAATTCGCCAACTGGTTCATGAAATCCGAAAATGCCCGGCGCTGTTTCGCCGGTGAATCTGACCCACTTCAATTCGCCGCTATCCAGAGACACTGGCGCAACTACCTCTATCTCGTTTTCGAGCGCCCAGTCGATAAACAATTCGGTGTCTGGCTCATTGGCAAAAGCCAAATAACAGGCAATCTTCTTTGCGCCATTTATCAGACACAGTTCAGCAAGTTCAGCATTTAATCCCGCGGATAATTCAGGATCGAAACCTAGAGCATCGCGACGCTGCTTGAGGCTCGCACGAAGCGCTTCTTTGTCGCCTGCTGCCGGGAATTCATTCATGGCACTAATCTTGCCATCGTGGCCAACTCTTTTGCACTAGCTCATGGAAGTGTGCATTTGCGCATCCTGCGCATGAAAGATGCCAAGCAACTTGAAAAGCTAATTTTGGGCAACCGTGAATGGCTGCGCCCATGGGAAGCAACTAATCCTTATGGCCCATCGTCGTTCGACATCAAAGCCCAGGCCCGTGGATTGCTCAAACAAATGGATAACGACGAAGGCTTGCCCTTTGTAATTGAGTACGACGGAATTGTGGTTGGTCAACTTAATGTTGCAAACATTCTTTGGGGCTCAGTGAGCTCTGCGGTGATCGGGTATTGGCTAGCGCCTGAAGTTGCCGGACGCTCGGTGGCGCCAACCGCGGTGGCGCTCGTAATGGACTACCTATTCAATGTGGTTGGCCTTCATCGCATTGAAATTGACATTCGCCCAGAAAATAAATCTTCTTTGCGAGTAGTCGAGAAACTGGGGCTGCGTTATGAGGGCCTCAAAGAGCGATACATTCACATCAATGGTGAATGGCGCGATCACTTCGTTTTTGCGCTCACACATGAAGAAGTTCGCGGTGGCGTTCTCAACCGATGGTTGCGCAAAGAAGTGCCCCCAACTAACTACCCATTTCGACTAACCGATCAGGGTTAAACACACCCATTCAAATCAACGGATAACTTGCGCCTGGCGCATATCTTTGAAGCATGAACTTCGATGGATCTGGCGGCTTGATGTTCTTAATCATCGCCGGGCTCTGGCTTTGGGTTTTTGTGCCCACTTGGTATAAACGCAGTCAGGAACGTCAAACCGAAAAAACTGTGGTCCGGGGTATCAAATCTGAGATCAATTCGGTGAAATCACAAAAAAATATTTCCCGCCCAATCACGCAAAATGCAGAGAAATTTCACCGCCTAAATTCGACTAAGCGACTCTTTAGCGCATTGATTGCGGTGGCAACCGTGGCTGCAATCTGCACTGCATTTCTTTCAACAACTACTCCTCTTTATTGGGTTGCATTTGCGGCTTCTGTTCTAGTTGCGGTGTTCTCTTGGCTAGCCGTGGCTGCGGCCAATCAGCAAATTGGCTTGCTAGTAACCCGTTCAAATAGGGCTAGAAGCGCTATTTTTAGCGAAATTTCACAACTTGAACGTGAACAAGAAGCATCGCAGCAAGTCGAGGAAATTGATCCGAGAGCGTGGATCAGAAATCCATTGCCGGCACCGCGCGAACGCATCGGCGAGATATCTCAAACTGTTTTGGCAGACGTTGTTGCAATCGACAAGGTGGAATCAAAAAAGAAAACCTTGTCACAATCTGAGCTTGATGACATTCTTAAGCGCAGACGAGCTAACGGTTAGAAAAAAATAGTTACGACACGCTGACGTAAATAAACACATATTGTCGGTAGTGTTTTTATTGCACTGAGAAAAAACAGGAGCTAAGTATGGGGATTCTTGACAACGCAAAGAAGCTCTTTGCAAAAAATGCAAACAACATCGCAAAAGATGCAGGAAAGCTAGCCGCTGAAGTTGCTGACGAAGCAGCCAAGGCAGCAGTAGACCTCGAGAAGAAAGTAGAAGAAACTGTGGCACAAGTAGAGAAGAAGGTCGCAAAGACCGCTAAGACTGCAACCCGCGCTACCAAGACTGCAGGCACTGCAGTTAAGAAGGCTGCTGGCACTGCACGCAAGACAGTTGCAAAGGCTGCTGCTAAGCCAGCTGCAAAGAAGACTGTTGCACGCAAGCCTGCTGCAAAGAAGGCTGTTGCTGCTAAGAAGCCTGTAGCAAAGAAGGCTGTAGCAGCAAAGAAGCCAGTAGCTCGTAAGACTGCTGCTAAGCCAGCTGCAAAGAAGACTGTTGCGCGCAAGCCTGCAGTTCGCAAGACAACTGCAGCTCGCAAGCCAGCTGCACGTCGCACTGCTGCAAAGAAGTAATAACGCTTAACCAAAAACCCCGCCGGTTCGCCGGCGGGGTTTTTATTTATCCAAAGATTATTTGCTAGTCACCCAGTTTGCAGCTGACTGCAGATCTGGGTGTGTGAACTTAAAGCCGGTTTTCAAAAGTTTCTGAGCAGACATGTTCTGACTGGTTAGCAAAAGTTCTGTCGATGCTTCGCCTAGCAACAATCGAAGAGCCCAACTTGGCACGGCTAAAAGCGTCGGGCGACCAAGACTCTTGCCCAAAGCGCGAACTATTTGTTTGCAGGTGGCAGGTTCAGGTGCAGTCAAGTTGAATGGGCCAAAAGCGCTATCGGTGTTAATCAGGTGGATGATGGCTGCGGCTTCATCGACAACGGAGATCCAAGCCCAATACTGCTTGCCGTTGCCCAGTGGCCCGCCAATGCCCAATTTGATTAGCGGCAAAAGCCTCCCTAGCGCGCCGAGTTTTCGCGACATCACCATGGTGGTGCGCACCAGCACAACGCGAACGTCTTTCGGCGCCTTTTGCGCTTCGCGCTCCCAGTTGGCCGATAAGTCACTTAGGAATCCAGTGCCTTTGCTTGCCGACTCGGCTAGCACCTCGGCACCGCGATCGCCGTAGTAGCCGGAAGCTGATCCGCTGATGAATACCTTTGGTCTGTTTTTTGACTTAGCCATCGCCTTGACCAAAGTTCGGGTCGAGTTCAAGCGAGAGTTAACTATCTCTTTTTTGTACTTTCGAGTCCAAGGAATTTTTCCGGTGGTGGCACCGGCAAGGTTGACGATCGCATCGATGTTCTCGAGAGCGCCTTCGGGCAAATAAAGTTCGTCCGGATTCCACTGAATTTCGTTGGGGGCCTTGGCGATGCGACGCACGAGTTTGCTTACTTCGTGTCCTTGGTCTGAAAGCTGCTGGGCTAGCTCAGTAGCAATTAGTCCACTGGCACCAGAAATTAAAACACGCATAGTCTTATCCAAACTCGTCTGGGTTGAGGCCGGTTCGCATGCCCGAATCTAATGAGGCGATTGTTTTCATTTGTTCTTGGTTTAGCTCAAAGTCAAAAACGTCGATGTTTTCGGCTAATCGATCAGCATTCGAAGTCTTTGGAATAACTAGGTTTCCTAATTGAATGTGCCAACGAATGATTACCTGGGTAATGCTCTTATTGTGTGCCGAAGCAATACTTTCAAGTTGCTCGTTGTCTGCAAATGTTCCGCGAGCCAGGGGCGACCAAGCTTCGGTTGCAATGCCGTGTTTGGCGTCGAATGCCCGCACGTCGCTTTGTTGCAACCCCGGATGCATTTCCACCTGGTTCAAAGCCGGAATTGTGCCACCGGCGGCCATCAATTTCTCGAGGTGAGCTGGTTGAAAATTCGAGACGCCAATGCCGCGAATTTTTCCACCTTTCTGAGCCTCTTGAAAAGCGGCCCAGGTTTCAACAAATAGATTTTGCGTTGGGCATGGCCAGTGAATTAAAAGCATGTCGACATAATCAATGTTTAGCCGATTCAGACTCTCATCAATGGCAACCAGTGCTTCGTCGTAGCCTTGGCGATCGTTCCAAATCTTTGTAGTGATAAAAAGTTCTTCACGAGCCAATCCGCATTCGCGAACGCCTTGGCCAATTTCTGCTTCGTTTCCATACAGGGCAGCGGTGTCGATTCGGCGGTAGCCGGCATCCACGGCATTTTTGACTAGATCAACCGCAATGTGTTGCGAGACCTTATAAACGCCAAGGCCAAGTTGCGGAATTCTCTGCCCTGAGTTGAGGGTGAGCTGTGGCATTTGTTCCAAAGAGAAAGTCATGTTAACTCCAAGGCCCAAACACCGGATTCCATTCCTCAATAACGCGTTCTTGAATCACGCCTGCGATATCGAATGGATCGCGATCGAGCAGCTGAGCCAGTTCTTCTAGGTGATCGACCTTGAAAATCAGCAAGGCACCAGGCACCGAAACTTTTGGTCCGCTGGCTAGCAGCACGCCCTCTTCCAGCAATTGGCTAAGCCATTCGCGGTGGATTGGGCGTATTTCCGCGATAACTTCTGGTTTATCGGCGTAGTGGTAAGTGACGGCATAAGTAGGCATGCCACAAGCCTAAATCCAAGAAGGTAACCACATGTGAACAAGCCAATAAGGGTAGGCGACCCAGGTGCCAATCCAAATTGGCAAAAAGAAAACGCTCAACAAGCAGGCCAAGACGACAAAAGCCAGCAACCAAACTTTGGCCCGTTCACCCTTTTCTGAGTCGGGCTGATAAACGTAAATTCGCCACACATAAATCAGCGCCAAAATCATCCAAGGCAAGAATGCGATGGCATAGAACTGAAACACGGTGCGGCCCATGAAGAACAGCCACGGCACATAACCCGCCAGAATGCCGGTCAAAACAAGCGCTGCTGTTCGGTCTCGGGTGCGCACAAACCAAATCACTAGGTAAATAACTGCGGCCGCGGCGGCCCACCAAATCAGTGGATTACCAAGAGCGGTAATTGCCGAGGAGCAGCCGGCTTGAAACTCACAACCCTTTTCACCCAACGCAGCACCTTCATAAAAGAAGCTGGTTGGTCGAATGGCCAACAACCAGGTCAATGGATTGGATGCATAAGAATGTGGCGTATGCAGACCGATGTGAAAACCGTAAGCGCTCTGGTGGTAATTGAGCAGAGCAATGAACCAATTCGGCGAACTGTTTCGGTCATAACCGTTGCTGCCTAGAATCCAACCCAGCCAGCTGGCTAGATAAACCAAGAAAACGGTCGGCAGTGCAATCACTAGTGAGATCAGACCCTGCTTGAAAATTGCAGTTTGCGCCCAGCGCTCTTGCCCGGCGGCACGACGATCAAGGGCATCAGTGATTACAACGTAAAGTCCGAACACGGCAACAAAGTAAAGGCCCGACCATTTCACTGCTGTTGCTGCACCAAGGGCAATCGCCATGGCAATTATCCAGGGCTGAGCAAAACTAACTTTGGAAACGTCTCGCGTGGCCAGATGTCGCAACATGAAGTAGAAAGCCAGCAACACGAAGAACATCAAAATGTTGTCTAGAAGCGCAGTGCGTGAAAGCACGATGGCATGCCCATCGATGGCAAATAGCAAGCCCGCAGTGATGGCCCAGGTTTGGGATTTGAAAATGATTTTGGCAATGATCATTAGGAGTGCAACTGCCGCAATTCCGAGCAGCGCAGTTGAAATGCGCCAACTGAATGGGTTCTGCGCACCAAACAACCACATGCCCAGCCCAATCAGCCATTTGCCCAGCGGTGGGTGAACTACAAAGCTTGGGTCCGCTAGGTATCCATTGACTTGACCAGATTCAAAGGCTGCATTGGCATCGGTCGGCCAAGCTCGCTCTGCGCCAGTGTTGAAGAGAGTCCAGGCATCTTTTACGTAATAGGTCTCGTCAAAAACTAATTTGCCCGGATAGCCGAGGTTCCAGAGTCGCAACACCGAGGCGATGACCAGCACGAGCCAAAATCCAAATCGGTCATAGATTCGTCGCAGCGGCGAATCAGCCATGGTTCTGGTCAGCAGAGCAATCACGCCCCTAATGCTAGACAATAGAACGTGCTCATTCTTGCGGCTACACCCATCGGCAATCTGTCGGATGCCTCGCCGCGCCTGGTTGAGAATTTGCAGTCGGCAAAATTCATCGCAGCCGAAGACACTCGAAGCGTCTTGAAGCTGGCTAATTCACTAGGAATCAAGCTGAATGCCAAGATCTTCAGCCTGCACGAGCACAACGAAGGTGATCGCCTAAGTCAAATTCTTGATATTGCCAAGGATGATGACGTGTTGGTAGTTAGCGATGCGGGAATGCCCACAGTGAGTGATCCCGGCTTCTTATTGGTTCGAGCTGCCGTAGCGGCAGGAATCGATGTGACCGTGGTGCCGGGGCCATCCGCGGTATTGAGCGCACTTGCGGTTTCTGGTCTGCCAACTGACAGATTTACCTTTGAAGGATTTTTGCCTCGAAAACAGGGCGAGCGTCGAAAGATGTTTCAGTCTTTGGCCCGCGAAACCAGAACCATGGTGTTTTTTGAGTCACCCCATCGCATTCTTGAATCATTGCAAGATGCGGCCCTTGAGCTTGGTGCCGATCGGCAGGCCTCGGTGTCGCGAGAACTGACCAAAAAATTTGAGCACTCCGAACGAGCAACGCTGGGCGAGCTAGTGCAGTGGGCTGGTTCTGAGCCAAAGGGCGAAATGGTGCTGGTGGTTGCTGGGGCCCAGGTTGCCGAAGCTGCGGTTGGCGATTTAGTAGAACTGGCGTTGGCTCTGATTGCCGAGGGGGCAAGCCTGAAAGATGCGGTGGCTGAGATAGCCGGGTCAAACAGTGCCAGCAAGAGAGAGCTGTATCAGTTGGTTCTTGACGCTCGCAAGGCGGGCAACCAGGCAATTGGTTAAGATGGAACCCATGTCTGCAAACCAGGGTCAATCGTTCTATGTGACGACACCCATTTTTTATGTGAATGACGCTCCGCACATCGGTCACGCTTATACCGAAGTGGCCGCGGATGTCTTGGCGCGCTGGCACCGTCAGCGCGGTGAGCAGTCATTCTTGCTCACTGGAACAGACGAGCACGGTGAAAAGATTCTGCGCACCGCAGCTGCCAACAAGGTTTCACCACAGCAATGGGCTGACAAGTTGGTTGAAGAGGCCTGGTTGCCTTTGCTTGAAACCATCGACATTAAAAACCAAGACTTTATTCGCACCACTGAGCCTCGACACGAAAAGAACGTGCAGAAGTTCCTGCAGCATCTCTATGACACCGGATTCATCTATCGCGGATCGTACGAGGGTAACTACTGTGTTGGTTGCGAAGAATACAAAACCGATGCCGATCTGATTGATGGCGAGGGTGATTTCGCCGGGCAACCAGTCTGTGCAATTCACTCAAAGCCAGTTGAAAAACTGCAAGAGACAAACTACTTCTTCAAGCTCAGCGAATACGCTGACAAGCTTTTGGCCTTCTATGAGGCAAATCCAAAATTCATTCAGCCTGATTCAGCTCGCAACGAAGTCATGTCTTTTGTTCGACGCGGCCTTGAAGACCTTTCAATTTCTCGATCAAAAGAAAAATTTGATTGGGGCATCGACATTCCTTGGGATGACAGCCACATCACTTATGTGTGGTTCGACGCATTGCTTAACTACATCACCGCAATTGGCTATGGCGAAGATGATGAGAAATTTGCTTCGCTGTGGCCGGCGTCGGTTCAGGTTGTTGGCAAAGACATACTTCGTTTTCACGCTGTGATTTGGCCAGCCATGCTGATGGCTGCGGGCATCGAGCCGCCAAAGCAAGTCTTTGGCCACGGATGGCTGCTAGTCGGCGGCGAAAAAATGTCGAAGTCCAAACTCACTGGCATCGCACCAAGCCAAATCACAGACACTTTTGGTTCGGACGCATTCCGCTATTACTTCATGAAGGCAATTGCCTTTGGCCAAGATGGTTCCTTCTCATGGGAAGACCTATCAGCGCGCTACCAAGCTGAACTTGCCAACGGTTTGGGCAACCTTGCTTCACGCTCGATTGCAATGATTCACCGCTACTTTGACGGCAAGCTGCCGGCCGCTGGTGAATTTACCGCGGATGACAAAAACGTACAGAGCATTGCTGCAGCTGCAGTCGCAGATGCCGACAGGGCAATCAGTGATGTTGCAATTCAAGATGCGATTAGCGCTATTTGGACTCTGGTGGATGAACTGAATAACTACATCACGGTTCAAGAGCCATGGGTGCTAGCCAAAGACGAAGCAAAGCGTGAGCGTTTGGCAACTGTGTTGAACACCACCGCTGAGGGGTTGCGCGTGCTGGCGATTTTGATGAACTCAATCACGCCAAAGGCCGCAGCAAAATTGTGGTCGGCACTTGGTGCTGGCAACGGCGAACTAGACGCGCAGCAAATTGCGCATGCGGGTCGTTGGGGTCAGTTGGCAGCGGGCACAGCGCTAGCCGAGCTGGAGCCTCTGTTTCCTCGCATTGAGACCGACGCCACCGAAGCGAAGTAATTGTGACCGACGCGCAGTTCACTCGCAATAGCAAGGCGGGTGCACCGGCCCTTGCCAAAGAGCGCAAGCCAGCGAGTTTCGCGCCGAATCCAGAACCGCTTGAAGTTGCGGTCTATGACAATCACTGCCACCTCGAATTTGTTTTTGACGAAGAACTAGGCGTGATGCCGTGGCTCGAAAATTTGGACCGCGCAAGTTCAGTTGGAGTCAAAGGAATTGTTCAAGTGGGTGTCACTCTTGAAAGTTCTAAATGGTGTGCAGAGGTAGCCACCCAGGATGACCGCATTTTGGCAGCCGTAGCATTGCATCCAAATGAAGCGCCGCTCTATGAGAACCGAAACAAGCTAGATGATGCGATTGCTGAAATCGCAAGCTTGGCTGCGCAACCTAGAGTGCGAGCAATTGGTGAAACAGGCTTGGATTTCTTTCGTACCGAAGGTGAGCAGTCAATCGACCTGCAACAACACAGTTTTGAAGAGCACATTCGAATAGCAAAAGAAAATGACATCGCTCTCATGATTCATGATCGAGACGCTCACGATGAAGTAGTGAAAACTTTGCATCGAGTTGGTGCGCCAGACAAGGTTGTTTTTCACTGCTATTCAGGCGACACGAGTCTTGCTGAAATATGTAATGCAAACGGTTGGTACATGTCTTTTGCTGGCAACATCACGATCAAGCGCAATCAGCATCTGCGTGACTCGCTTGCTATTGCAGACCCCCAGTTGATTTTGATTGAGACCGATGCACCGTTCTTGGCGCCTGAGCCTTATCGCGGGCGCCCAAATGCCCCATACCTGGTGCCAATTACCGCGCGTGCAATGGCGCAAACTCGCAACGCAGATTTGAATGAGCTTTGTGAGCAACTGGCCCGCAACACTGAAACGGTTTATGGAAGCTGGGCCAATCATGGTTGATCTGCTTGGCGCTGTAGATGTGCGGGAACTGGCGGCCCGACTCGATGTGATGCCCACCAAGAAGTTGGGGCAGAATTTTGTCACCGATCCAAACACGATTCGCCGCATTGTTGCAGCGGCAAAACTCACCGGCAATGAGACTGTGGTTGAAATTGGCCCGGGGCTCGGCTCGCTTACATTGGGGTTGCTTGAAGTAGCCAAAAAAGTAATCGCAGTTGAAATTGATGCCAAGATGGCGGCCGAACTCGAGGCCACAATCGCAAAGCGTGCCCCCGGAACAGATTTCACTTTGGTGCGCCATGACGCGATGAAGGTGACTGAATTGCCAGAACAGCCACATGCTCTGGTAGCCAACTTGCCCTACAACATTTCGGTGCCAGTGCTTTTGCACTTTCTAGAACAGTTTGATTCGATTCAGACCGGTTTGATCTTGGTGCAGGCCGAGGTCGCCCATCGACTGGCTGCCGAACCAGGTTCCAAGATTTATGGGGTACCAAGTGTGAAGTTGGCCTGGTATGCCGACTCTGCATTGGCTGGCAATGTTGGCCGCAGCATTTTTTGGCCGGTGCCCAACGTTGATTCGGCATTAGTTTATTTTTCGAAGCGAGCGGTGCCATTGGGCGACGAACAACTGCGCCTTGAAGTGTTCGAAGTTGCCGATGCAGCTTTTGGTCAACGCAGAAAAACTTTGCGGCAGGCTTTAAGTTCATGGGCCGGCAGTGCGGCCGAGGCAGAACGCATTTTGCTTGAGGCGGGGGTTAGCCCCCAGGCTCGCGGGGAACAGCTAGACGTGCACCAATTTGTTGCAATTGCGAAGGCGCGCTAATGGCAGTGGCGTTCAAGATTGAAGAAACATTCGAAGTCGAATTGGCCCGAGCCTATACGGTGCTCAGCGATGTTGAATCCTGGTCTGTATTTGATAAGCCACGACTGGTCTCTGCGAAGAACGGCAAAATCACTTTGGCATTTGCAGACGGCACCCGCGCTTTCATAGATTTTCAAGTCGTGGAAGGTGGCGTCGTTGTGAGAATGGTGCATGAGCTTCTAAAAGATGAAAGCGCCATTAGTGGCTACCAAAAATACTGGTCAGAAGTTTTTTCAGGAATTCGTCGGCGATTGGAACTTGTGTGATTACAACGTTTTCGGCACCTGGAAAAATCAACATCTTTTTCAAAGTTGGCTCTCTGCGGCAAGACGGATATCACGATGTCGCTAGCGTGTACCAGGCTGTCGAGCTTCGCGAGCACGTTTCAATTCACCCAGCCGAAAAATGGTCAGTGGCTGTTGAAGGCAGCATCACCGATGCTCACCTGGCCGAAGTTCCTACCGATGAATCGAATTTGGTGGTTAAAGCCGCAAAGGCAGTTGCGTCTCTGGCTGACATTACTTCGCCACATCCGGTGAGCTTCAACATTCACAAAGCCGTTCCGGTTGCCGGTGGAATGGGAGGCGGTTCTGCAGATGCAGCCGCTGCGGTTTTGGCCGTCAATGAAATGTGGTGCACTGGCATTTCACGAGAGAAACTCTTGCAAGTTTCTGCATCGTTGGGCGCAGATGTGCCGTTTGCAATCATGGGCGGCACAGCATTCGGTGTCGGCCGAGGCGATGTGTTGAAAGCTATCGAAAATGTTCAGCAATTGCACTGGGTGTTGATTCCTTGCCATGGCGGTTTGAGCACCCCGGCTGTTTATAAACGCCTGGATGAATTGCGCGCGCAACGGGGAGAAGACCCGCACGCGATGGCATCCGTGGAAGAACCTTCTGAATTGATTGACGCACTAGTGCGCGGTGACCTAAATCAGATTTCAAGTTTGATTCACAACGATCTTCAAGAGGCGGCCATTGATTTGATGCCTTCTTTGCAGCAAACCATCGACGCTGGCATTTCGGCAGGTGCTTTGGTGGGTGTGGTTTCTGGTTCTGGGCCTACGGTGGCTTTGCTAGCGCAATCCAAAGCCCACGCAGAGGCGATCGCCGAACAAATGACTTCGGCGGGCCACTTGGCATTGCCAACCTGGGGCCCGAGTGTGGGCGCAAAAGCAGAAAGCAACTAGTGGCACATTTATTGGGCGCCGAACAGGTCAGCCTCGAGTTTCCAACCAAGCAGGTTTTCAAATCGATCACAGTTGGTGTCAATGAGGGTGACCGCATTGGAAT
>JBEGOY010000051.1:0-3515 GCA_041181745.1 Actinomycetota bacterium
TTGGCCCAAAATGACCGACCAAGAAAGGCCGGTTGCAAGAATTACTTAGAGGTCGAGTCTAATGCATTGGCTTTATAAACACTGGCCTCTGGGCCCGGGTGCTGGCGCTTTTGCCAATAGATAATCGCCAAACCAACGACAATCCCACCGATAGCTGACCAGACATTGGTTCTGAGGCCCAAAATGATGTCGCTTGGGTCAATTCGAAGGTTTTCTGTGATCAATCGGCCCACCGAGTAATAGGCCAAATAGGCGCCAAACATAGCGCCCCAGCGCAGGTCAAAGCGCTTGTCTAGGGCCAGGAGTAAGGCAACCCCGATAAGACTCCAGATTGATTCGTAAAGGAAAGTTGGGTGAAACAGGGTTCCAGTTGGCAAACCCTCAGGATAAGCGGGATTATCTGGATTGATTTCAAGGCCCCAGGGCAAGGTGGTTGGCTTGCCGAATAGCTCCTGGTTGAAGTAGTTGCCCCAGCGGCCAATTGCCTGGGCCAGCAGAATTCCGGGCGCAACGGCGTCGGCGTAGGACCAGAACTTGAGGCCGTAGCGGCGGGTGGCAAGCCAGGCACCAATGGCCCCACCAATCAAGCCGCCGTAGATTGCAATGCCACCCTCCCAGATTCGGAAAACCGCGGTCAGGTCGGCTCCTGGGTAAAAGTAGTCGGAACTGTGGGTGACCACGTGAAATGCGCGGGCGCCAACCACGGCGATCGGCACAGTCCAAAGTGCAATGTCTAGGGCAAGACCGGATTTTGCACCGCGGGCAACCAGGCGGCGATCAGAAATCCAGATTGCGGCAATGATGCCGGCCAAAATGCAGAGTGCGTAAAAGTGAATCTTAAATGGGCCAACGTTGAAAAAACTGATTTCCGGGCTTGGGATGCTTAGAAGCAAGTGCTGCATTAATTGGTCTCGATTACTTTAGGTTCGCTGCGAGCTCTTGAACTTTGCTAGTCAGTGCGGCAATGCCGCCCTCTGCGTAGGCACGAACAAAAGCGGAACCAACAATTGCGCCATCGGCATAGCTGTTTACATCGTCGACCTGCGCGGCAGAAGAAATGCCGATTCCTACTGCGGTGTTTTGCGAACTGGATTCGTGTCGGACGGATGCGACAACTTGCTTAGCCAGATCGTCAACCGAGTCCCTTGTACCGGTGATTCCCATAGTCGAAACCGCGTAAACGAATCCGCGACTTAGTTCGCAGGCTCGCGCAACTCGCGCCGGTGATGAGGTTGGTGCCGCAAGGAAAACTCGATCAAGCTCGTGTCTATCGGATGCGCTCAACCATTCGCCTGCCTCATCAGGAATTAGATCCGGAGTGATTAGTCCAGATCCCCCGGCGGCTTTCAAATCGCGAGCAAAGTTTTCAACGCCGTAGCTAAGCACAGGGTTCCAGTAGGTCATGACCAAAACTGGAGTGTCAACGGCGTCGGTGATTTGTTTGACCGCATCAAAAACTTGGCGAAGCTTGAACCCATTCGCCAGCGCTTGCTCGGTTGCGTGCTGAATAACTAGACCATCCATGACCGGATCAGAGTATGGGACGCCAAGTTCCAGAACATCAATTCCGTTTTTGCACATTGCAATAGCAGCTTCGACTGATTCGTCAAGCGTTGGATAGCCGGCAGGGAAATATCCAATTAGCGAGCCTTTACCGGACGCTTTTCTTGATTTGAGAACTTCGGAAGTGGTCTGGCGCAATTTAGTTATCCTTCTTTGCGTCAAGCAAGCCAAAGTACTTTGCAGCAGTTTCCATGTCTTTGTCGCCACGTCCGGAGAGGTTTACCAAAATCGATGAGCCCGGCTTTAGAGTCTTGCCAAGTTTTAGCGCGCCGGCTAGAGCGTGTGAAGTCTCGATGGCAGGAATGATTCCTTCGGTTCGGCTCAGTAAACGAAGAGCATCCATTGCCTCGGCATCAGAAATTCCCCAGTAGTTCGCGCGACCAATGTCTTTAAGCCAAGCGTGTTCTGGCCCAACACCCGGGTAATCAAGTCCAGCAGAAATCGAGTGACTCTCCATAGTCTGACCATCTTCGTCTTGCAACATGTAGCTCTTTGCGCCGTGCAATACACCTGGGCGTCCGTAGTTCAGTGTTGCCGCATGACGATCGGTGTCCATTCCTTCGCCGGCAGCCTCGAAACCATAGATGGCAACATCTTCATCGTCCAGGAAGGCGTGGAAAAGACCAATTGCATTTGAGCCGCCGCCAACACAGGCAGCAAGTGCATCAGGTAGGAACCCAAATTCATCAAGCATTTGTTGGCGAGCCTCAATACCAATCACGCTGTGGAAATCGCGCACCATGGTTGGAAAAGGATGTGGCCCGGCAACTGTGCCAAGTAGGTAATGGGTGTCGTCAACATTGGCAACCCAGTCGCGAAGCGCCTCGTTGATGGCATCTTTAAGTGTGCGACTTCCAGTGGTTACCGGAGTGACTGTTGCACCCAGAAGTTGCATTCGGGCAACGTTCAGGGCCTGACGCTCTGTGTCTACCTCGCCCATGTACACAACGCACTCGAGACCAAAAAGCGCCGCAGCGGTTGCGCTGGCAACACCGTGCTGACCGGCCCCGGTCTCGGCAATGATTCGGGTCTTACCCATGCGCTTGGTTAGCAATGCTTGCCCAAGCACGTTGTTGATCTTGTGCGAACCGGTGTGGTTAAGGTCTTCGCGCTTTAAGAAGATTCGCACGTCACCAGCGTGAGAGGCAAAACGCTTTGCCTCAGTGATGATTGATGGCCGACCGGTGTAAGTGCGGTGCAGCTCGGCAAGTTCAGCCTGGAAAGAAGGATCAGTCTTAGCCGTTTGGTAGGTTGCCTCAAGCTCATCAAGCGCCTTGATTAGCGACTCGGGAACAAATCTTCCGCCGAACTCACCAAAGTACGGGCCAGCCTGTTCGCGAAGATTTGTCATGACTAAATCCTAAGACTCATCAACTGCAAGAAAAGACTTGAGCATCGCCGCAGGGTCGTTGGTCACCAAGGCCTCGCCTACCAACACCACGTCGGCACCGGCGCGGCGGTAATGCGCAACGTCATCGGCATTTCTAACGGCTGATTCGGCAACCTTAATCACTCCGGCTGGAATCTGGTCGACCAGCTTGGTAAAAAGATCACGATCTGTCTCAAAGGTAGAAAGGTCCCGAGCGTTGATACCCACGAATTCCGAGCCAAGACCAAGCGCTACTTTTAGTTCCTCGGCGCTGTGGGTCTCTATGAAAGGTGTCATGCCAAGTTCAAAAGTGAACTTCATGAGCTTTGCAATCTCGCTCTCGGCAAGACCGGCAACGATTAGCAAAATGATGTCTGCTCCAACGGATCGCGCTTCTAGAATTTGTTGCTCGCTGGCGATGAAGTCCTTGCGAAGTAGCGGTACCGATACAACTTCTCGCACGGCCGCCAGATCTGCTAGCGAGCCCTTGAACTTTCGTTCTTCGGTCAAGACGCTGATTGCGCTGGCTCCGTTATCGGCGTAGGTTTTGGCAAGTGCGGCCGGATCGGCGATTGCCGCCATC
>JBEGOY010000052.1:0-5096 GCA_041181745.1 Actinomycetota bacterium
CGGAGGCACCAAGCCGGCGACTGTAGAGACTGGTTTGCAGATTCAGGTTCCACTATTTCTTGAGAACAACACCAAGGTCCGTGTGGATACCCGCACCGGTGACTACCTTGGTCGCGTTACCGACTAATCGGTGAGCGCTAGAACTAAGGCTCGCAAACGCGCAGTAGACGCTGTTTTTGCAGCCGATCTTCGCAAGATTTCTCCACTAAGCCTTCTCGATGACGTAGCCGACATGGCCGCTGATCGTCAGAACCAGGATGCAATCTTTGGCTACGCTCGCGACATTGTTCAGGGAGTGGTAGATCACCACGAGGAAATTGACGATCTGCTTGAGACCTATTCACAGGGCTGGGCGCTTGACCGCATGCCGAACCTTGATCGGGCTATTTTGCGAGTTGCCGTTTGGGAAATCCTGCACAATCAAGACGTTCCCGATGCCGTGGCTGTGAATGAAGCGGTTGAGATGGCTAAAGAGCTATCCACCGATGATTCTGGGTCCTTTGTTAATGGTTTGCTTTCACGCATCGCATCAACAAAAACCGCTAACTAACTGATGTTGCCGGGTGAAAAAGATCCGGTGGACTGCTAGAATTTTACAAACATCCTTTAAAGACCGTCCAGAGAGGCGGAGAAGGAGGTGGGCGTGTCCGCACGCACCGTCTTGAGTAGTGAAGATATCGATCGTGCTGTTACGCGCATCGCTCACGAAATTCTTGAAGCCAACACTGCAAGCCAGAAGAGTGGCACAAAAAATCTCGTCATTCTGGGTATTCCAACCCGCGGCGTTTTGCTTGCCGAGCGAATTGCCGCTGTGATTGCCAAGGCAGAACCAGAAGCCGACATTTCAAACATTCTTGGCCGCCTAGATATCACCATGTATCGCGATGACTTGGCTTCCAACCCAACCCGCACCGTCACCGAAACTCAAATTCCAAAGCAGGGAATCGACGACAAGGTTGTTGTGCTGGTTGATGACGTGCTCTTTAGCGGTCGCACAATCCGTGCAGCTCTTGATGCTCTTGGGGAATACGGTCGACCACGTGCAGTAAAACTTGCGGTCTTGGTTGATCGTGGCCATCGCGAACTTCCTATCCGTGCGGATTTTGTTGGCAAGAACCTGCCAACCGCGCGCGATGAGCGAATCAATGTGAACCTATCAGAGACCGATTCACAAAACGCGGTGGTGATCGAGTCTTGAAGAACCTACTTTCAGCAGCTGATCTAACCCGCGATGCAGCAATCGAGATCCTAGACATAGCCGAGGAGATGGCGGGTGTTAACCACCGAGACATCAAGAAGTTACCAACTCTTCGAGGTAAGACCGTGGTCAACCTATTCTTTGAGGATTCAACTCGAACCCGAATTTCTTTTGAGCTTGCCGAAAAGCGCTTATCTGCAGATGTGATCAATTTCACTGCAAAGGGCTCAAGCGTTTCTAAGGGTGAGAGCCTGAAAGACACCGCACAAACACTTGAAGCAATGGGTGCAGACGCTGTTGTGATTAGACACTCAGCCTCTGGCGCTGCTTACAAACTTGCAAACTCTGGTTGGATCAATGGAAGCATCATCAACGCTGGTGATGGTACCCACGAACATCCAACTCAGGCTCTGCTAGACGCATTCACCATGCGCAAGCGAATTCACGGAAATGCTTCAATGGGTAAGGGCCTAGACGGAGTAAAGGTCGCCATAGTTGGCGACATCCTGCATTCGAGAGTAGCGCGTTCAAATTTGATTTTGCTGAACACCCTTGGTGCTCAGGTGCACTTCGTTGCTCCGCCAACACTGCTACCAGCGAATCCAAGTCGTTGGAATGCCAAGCTGCACTATTCACTTGATAACGCAATTGATTCTGAAGATCTTGACGTCGTGATGATGCTTCGAATCCAAACTGAGCGCATGAATGCTTCATACTTTCCGTCAGAACGTGAGTACTCGCGAATCTGGGGATTCAATGCGCAAAGACTTGGGCGCCTTAAGAAAAGCGCAATCGTGATGCACCCTGGACCAATGAACCGCGGGCTCGAGATTGACGCAATTTCCGCTGACTCGCCACAGTCAACGGTTCTAGAGCAAGTCACAAACGGAGTATCAGTGCGAATGGCAGTTCTTTACGCACTTCTTTCAGGTGAAAGGAACACCAATGCCAACTAATTTCGTACTCAAGAATGTTCAGCTTGCCGACGGCAGCGTTCAAGATATTCAAATCCAATACGACAAGATCGTTGCAGTTGGAAATTCGCTTAGCGCAGACGAAACTGTTGATTGCAGCGGATTAGTGGCATTGCCTGGATTCGTAGACCTACACACCCACTTGCGCGAGCCTGGCTTCGAACAAAGCGAGACCGTTCTTACCGGATCACAGTCGGCTGCACTTGGTGGATTCACCGCCGTTCATGCAATGGCAAACACCATGCCAGTGGCGGATACCGCCGGAGTTGTTGAGCAGGTTGCCTCGCTTGGTAAAGAAGCAGGCTACGCAGATGTTTATCCAATCGGCGCGGTAACCGTTGGTCTAGAAGGTAAGCAGCTAGCCGAACTTGGCGCTATGGCAAATTCAAAAGCTCAAGTCAAAGTATTTTCTGATGATGGGAAGTGTGTTCACGATCCAGTAATCATGCGACGCGCCTTGGAGTACGTAAAGGCTTTTGATGGAGTTATTGCACAGCACGCGCAGGAACCTCGACTTACCGAAGGTGCTCAGATGCATGAAGGAGCAGTTAGCGCAGAACTAGGTCTAACCGGATGGCCATCGGTTGCCGAAGAGTCAATCATTGCTCGCGATGTTCTGCTTGCCGAGCACGTTGACTCGCGAATTCACATTTGTCACCTATCAACCAAAGGCTCTGTCGAGATCGTGCGCTGGGCTAAGGCGCGTGGCATCAAGGTAACCGCAGAAGTTACCCCTCACCATTTATTACTAACCGATGAGCTGGCTCGAAGTTATGACTCGGTTTATAAGGTGAATCCACCGCTTCGCACAGCTGAGGATGTTGCTGCCCTACGCGAGGCTTTGATCGATGGAACGATTGACATCATTGCTACCGATCACGCTCCACACCCAATCGAGGCTAAGGACTGCGAATGGAATGCTGCCGCGTTTGGAATGCTAGGTCTTGAAACTGCGGCCTCAATTGCCCAAGAGGTTTTGATTGAAAGTGGTAAATCAGACTGGAGCAGATTCGCTCAAGTGCTTTCCCAAAATCCTGCGCGAATCGCTGGCGATGCACAACAAGGTCAAGAAATCGTAGCGGGCTCTTTTGCGAACATTGTTTTGATTGACCCAAAAGTAAAGCGCAAGGTTGTTGCCGAATCTGCATCAAAGTCAGTGAACTCTCCATACGTAGGTCTAGAACTTCCTGGAAAGGTTGTTCACACCATCTACCGCGGGTACTTCACAGTGCGTGATTCAAAGTTGGCAAAGCAGGGTAGGGGCTAATGGCTAAGCAAATCATGGCGATTATTAGCCTTAGCATCTTTGCGATCTTGGCTGGACTTGCCCTGCGCGCCTGGCGCAAGCGTTCGACCGCTCAGGCAAATGAATTTTCAGCACCGCTTGAAGCGTTGGAATTCTTTGGTGAAGTGCTGGCACAGGCAAAGGCCTTCTACGTGGCAACTACCCGTGAAATGAATCACCTAGAACGAATCAATGCTTATGGTCTAGGAGCGCGAGGCCTTGCACAGGTCTTGGTTTTCAGCCAAGGGCTGCTGATTGTGCGAAACGGAGAGCGCCCATTGGCAATCGACCGCACTCAATTGACAGCGGTCGAACTCACACAGGTCGCCATCGATAAGGCTGTAGAGCCGGACGGTTTGGTATCGGTGTCTTGGAAGCAGGACGGCGTGATCCTTGCCACTCAACTTCGCATAGTTGATGGCAGCAATCGCACAGTAATTTCAGAAGCTTTGAAGCAAATCATCGGAAGCAACACAAAGAGGGAAGTAGTTAAATGAGCCAAGCTCTATTAGTACTCGAAGATGGTCGCGTGTTTCGCGGCCAGTCTTACGGTGCCGAAGGAAAAACACTTGGAGAGGTGGTCTTTGCTACTGGCATGACCGGTTACCAAGAAACTCTTACTGACCCCTCTTACGCTGGCCAGATCGTGGTGCAGACCGCACCACACATTGGCAACACAGGTGTGAATGCGCGCGACGAAGAGTCAGGCCGCGTTTGGGTTGAGGGCTACGTGGTACGCGACCCGTCTCGCATTGTTTCTAACTTCCGTTCAGAGAATTCGCTACCCGAGGAACTGAAGAGGTTTGGTGTGGTTGGAATTTCCGGTATCGATACCCGTGCGCTGACTCGCCATTTGCGCACGGCCGGCTCAATGCGTGGTGGAGTTTTCTCTGGTGATGCTTCGAAGCAGCCGGTGGAACAATTGATTGCCGAGGTTCAAGGCGCGGTAAAGATGAAGGGTCTCTCGCTTAGTGACATCGTGACCACTCCGGAAAACTACACCGTTGCCGCCGAGGGCACCAAGGTTGGCAAGGTTGCCATCGTTGACCTTGGAATCAAGCGTTCAACGATTGAGCACATGGCAGCTCGTGGCCTTGAGGTGGTTGTTTTCCCTGCAAAGGTTGATGCCAAAACTTTGTTGGCAGCTGAACCGGATGCCGTGTTCTACTCAAACGGTCCTGGTGACCCAGAGGCGGCGGGTGCTCAGGTTGAAGTGCTTCGCGAGATTCTCAACCAGAAGATTCCCTTCTTTGGAATTTGCTTTGGCAACCAACTTCTTGGACGTGCTCTTGGCTTTGAGACATACAAACTTTCATTCGGTCACCGCGGCATCAATCAGCCGGTACTTGATCGTCGCACAGGCAAAGTAGAGGTAACTGCCCACAATCATGGTTTTGCCGTCAAGGTTGAAGGTGGACCAGAAGTGGCCAGCCCAGCTGGCTATGGTCGTGTGAGCGTAAGCCACGTATCGCTGAACGATGATTGCGTTGAAGGTCTTGAGTGTCTAGACATTCCGGCATTCTCAGTTCAGTACCACCCAGAGGCCGCAGCAGGTCCACACGATTCAAATTATCTTTTCGACCGCTTGGTTGAACTAATTCAAAAGAACAAGGCGGCAAAGTAATGCCAAAGCGCAGCG
>JBEGOY010000053.1:0-11213 GCA_041181745.1 Actinomycetota bacterium
CGGCAATCAAATTTGAAGTTGAAGTAGATCGCATCGACCAAATTGCACCGGTGCTTGCGGCGAACGTTGACATCATCATGCTCGACAATTTCACCTTGGATGAACTGCGCACCGGCGTTGCGATGATTGACGGCAAAGTAATCGTTGAGGCTTCTGGCGGTGTGAACCTGCAAACCGTGGCTGACATTGCCGCCACCGGAGTTGACGTGATTTCGGTTGGCGCGCTCACTCACAGCGCCCGCGCACTTGATCTTGGTCTCGACGTAAAGATTGACTGATGATTTACCTCGACAACGCTGCAACTACCCCAGTAAAACCCGAGGCGCTGCAGGCTGCGTGGCCATGGTTGACTTCTGAATTTGGCAATCCTTCTAGCCAACATGAACTTGGCTTTCGAGCCAAAGAGGCTTTGGCCGATGCGCGCGCTCGCGTTGCCAAGTTTCTGAATGCAAAAAACAGTGAAGTTATTTTCACTTCGGGTGGAACCGAAAGCGACAACTTGGGCATTGTTGGTTTGGCATTAGCCAAACCGCGTGGCAAGCACATTGTGAGCGCGCGAACCGAACACGAAGCAGTTTTGCAATCACTCGAATTCTTGCAGCGCGTTCACGGTTTCGAAATCAGCTGGCTGCCGCTTGATGAATTTGGTCAAATCAGTGGCCTCGAATCGGCGCTTCGCGACGACACAACTTTGGTGACGTTGATGGTCGCTAACAACGAGATTGGCACGCTGCATTCAATTGCCGAACTATGCGCGATTGCTCACGCGAGCGGTGCGCTTTTTCACACGGATGCCGTGCAAGCAGTCGGTTGGGTTGAACTTGATGTAGCCGCACTAGGCGTAGATGCATTGAGTATCTCGGGTCACAAATTTGGCGCGCCAAAAGGCAGTGGAGTTTTGTATTTGAGAGGCCGCACCGCGGCCGAACCGCTGATTCACGGTGGCGGCCAAGAAAGCGGATTGCGTTCGGGAACCGAAAACGTGGCTTGGGCAGTTGCACTTGCCACAGCACTCGAACTTTTACCAAGCGCCAAGGTAGAATCTCAACGTGTGGCAAAACTGCGAGATGAATTTATCCGAGGGGTTTTGCATGAAGTGCCAAACGCAGTTCTAACCGGCCACCCAACCAATCGCTTGCCAAACATCGCGTCGTTTTGCTTTGCCGGTGTCAGTGGCGAGGCTCTGTTGCTAGAGCTCGAGCGTCGCGGGGTAATTGTGAGCAGCGGCTCGGCTTGTGCTGCTGGCAGCGATGAGCCATCGCATGTGTTGACCGCAATTGGCCTAGATGCGACCCTCGCACAAACTGCGGTGCGGTTTAGTTTTGCGCACGACGTCACCAAGGAAGATTTAGACAACGCCGTTAGGGCTCTGGCCGAGGCTTACGCCGCCTTAAATTGAAAAAGGCACCCGATGGGGTGCCGAACTCTTGAATGGTGCGCCCCCCGGGACTTGAACCCGGAACCCACTGATTAAGAGTCAGTTGCTCTGCCGATTGAGCTAGAGGCGCGAGTTACGCGATTAGCGCAACGAGAGAAAACATTACCACAACAACACTTAGAATCGAGCCTATGAGCGCAGTTGACAAGCTAGAAGAGGGCTCGAAAGCCCCAAGTTTCAAGATTCTTGACCAAGACGGCAACAAGGTTTCACTGGCCGACTTCAAGGGCACCAAAGTTGTGCTCTACTTTTACCCTGCCGCTGCTACCCCGGGCTGCACCAAAGAGGCTTGCGACTTTAACGACAGCCTCAACCCATTCAAAAAGGCCGGCTACACCGTGCTTGGCGTCTCGCCAGATGCCCCAGAAAAGTTGGCCAAATTCAAGAAGGCCCAATCGCTCAACTTCGCATTGCTAAGTGACCCAGAGTTAACCGTGCACAAGGCTTACGGCGCCTATGGCATGAAGTCGATGTATGGCCGTGAATACGAGGGCGTGCTGCGCTCAACTTTTGTTATCGACGAAAAGGGCAAGATCGCTCACGCGCTTTACAACGTCAAGGCAACCGGCCACGTAGCCATGCTTCGCGGCCTGTTGGGCATCTAACTACTCGTCGGTCTTTTCCATGGTGGCCTCAATGGTTGCCTTTTGAAACAGCGCAACCAACACGGCCGCGCTCGGCAGAATTAATCCCCAGCCAATTGCCGCGTTGCCAAACTGCCCGGTGAAGCTGCCCGTTGCCACGGCAAGTTGAACCAGCTGCCAAAAAAGAGTTGCGCTCCTAGCCCAGCGTTTTGCTTTGGATAGCGCAAAGGCCACAGAAACCACCCAGGCGCCGGCTGCGGCAACCAACGCGATTAGGGCAACCAGAGTCACAAAACTGCGCGCCTCGCCGGTTAGCAGGCCCACCAGCATGCTCACGGCCAGGCCGACTACGAATAGGCCTTCGAGGCCCACCAGAACCGCCACAAAGCGCAGGCTGGCTGGCATTTTGGCCTTTTGTTTACTCATAGTTCCTCAAATTGGGTATTGCCAAACGGGGCTGGGTGTGAAACGATTTTCAAAGGAAAATTCGACTGAAAACGCTCTTAAAGCGTATGTCACCTTCGATAAATTCCAACAATCTCCGTTCGGCTCAATGCCGAAGTAACACCCAATACAAAGGAATAGCTCCATATGGACATGCAGTGGCTGAACCAATCTCGTTGCCTAACCGAAGACCCAGAACTATTTTTCCCGGTAGGAAACACAGGCCCTGCAGTAGACCAAATCGATCAAGCTAAAGCTATTTGCCGTGAATGCGGTGTGGCCACTCAGTGCCTCGAGTACGCAATCAAAGAAAACCAAGACACTGGCGTTTGGGGCGGCCTGAGCGAGGATGAGCGAAAGTCTCTAAAGCGCAAGTACGCTCGTGCTCGTCGCGCTGGCTAAAACTTAGACCAAGAACTGTAAAGACCCGTCCAGTTTGGACGGGTCTTTCCTTTTTAATGCTAAAGCGGAATTGAAATCGCCACGCGTGCGCCGCCCTCATAAGGTGAAGACCAGTGGATGGAGCCGCGCAGTTCACCCTCAATCAGAGTGCGAATGATCTGAGTTCCCAAACCGCTGCCCACCTGACCATCGGGCAAACCCTTGCCATTGTCAGAAACAGTAATCAAGAGCTGTTTCTGCTTGCGCTCGGCGTTAACCGCAACCACACCACTTCGGTCGGCTAATCCGTGCTCGACAGCATTGGTAATAATTTCTGTTAGCGCGACTGCAAGCGGCGTTGCAATTTCACTGCGCAATTGACCAAAACGGCCATCGAGCAAAGTCTTGATTGATGTGTTCATGCTTGAGGCCACCTCAGCAGCCAACATCAAAATTCGGTCAAACACCTCGTCAAAGTTAACATCCTGGGCAAGCCCTTCAGACAAAGTGTCGTGCACCAAAGCAATTGCCGAAACGCGGCGCATGGCTTGATCAAGGTTTTCTTTAACCTCGGCGCTCTTTGAACGACGTGCCTGCATGCGCAACAAACTAGCCACAGTTTGCAAGTTGTTTTTCACACGGTGGTGAATTTCACGAATGGTGGCGTCTTTGGTAATCAGCTCGCGCTCTTGACGACGCAACTCGGTAACATCACGGCAAAGCACGATTGCACCGATGCGCACATCCCGTGCCTTTAGAGGAATTGCTCGAACCGTAAGTGTCACGTTGCGTGACTCCATATCGGTGCGCCAGGGAGCGCGACCGGTAAGCACGAGAGGCAAAGATTCGTCGACGTTTCGACCCTTGAGCACCGGTGTCGCCGCAGTGGCAAGGGATTGACCTTCGAGCTCACCAAGAATGCCCAGACGGTTGAAAGCCGAGAGACCGTTTGGGCTAGCAAAAGTTACGTTGCCGTCGACATCCAATCGCAGCAATCCATCGTTTGCACGGGGAGCTCCCCGGCGAGGGCCAGTTGGGTTGCTGAAGTCTGGATAAGTGCCATCGGCAACCATTGCCAAAAGATCATTGCCGCAGCTGAGGTAATTCAATTGCAACCGGTTTGGCGCTTTGGCCTCGGTCAAGTTTGTGTGTCGGGTAATAACCGCAATCGGGTGTTCGGTGGCCTCATCAGATTTTGTGGAAAGTCGACGACGCACCGGAATGGCACTGAGTCGAGTCTTGATGCCATCGGCGCTTTGCACGTTGACATCAACGGCCTTGCCCGAGGTGAATGCTTCGGTCACCGGGGCTGACCATTCCTTGCGAATTTCTTCGCCAAAGATATCGCGATAAAAAATAGTTGCCGCACTGGATGGACGGGCATGGCCGCCGGCCACAAATCCGCCTTCTTTGGTCGGTATCCAAAGCACCAAGTCTGCGAAGACGAGGTCGGCAACGAGCTGCCAGTCGCTTATCAGAAGGTGCAGCCACTCGATATCGGCGTTGACCGCTCGACCCTTGCTTCTGACTAGCTCACTTAGTGTTGACACCTAAACGAGTTTAGCCACGCGCCTATCCAAGTCGCTGCGTTGGCTGAGGATGTGATTGCGAACAAATAGTTCGATTGCCTGTCGCGCCGAAGAATTGCGCTTGGCCAGGCTAAGCGGCATCGCATCTCTCAGTGCCAAATCGGCAGCGATGGGATCATCGGGGATGTAGCCCGATACTGAAACCTGAGCCAGCCTCGACAGAGTTTCGGCAATTTGTTGCTTAGCCGAATTGCCCAGCACCGTATTTCTTAGACGATTGACCAGGATGTGTTGCTCACCCGCTAACTTAAGCGATTGCAGATTGGGAACTTCAGCTAAATAGCGATGGACCCCGACGGGATCGGCATTGACCACCGCAATCAACTGATCAGCGCTGCTTGCCAACCATCGGTTCAGGGCATTTCTTTCGAGCCCGGTTTCAAAGTGCCGCAAGCCAACCTCTAGAGAGCTGGCTAAATCACAAACTATGAAATCGAAATGCTCGGCCGCCACCATCAGCACCTGCTCCACCCGATCCGTAGTGAGTTCAGGCCACCGACTGGCAGCACTAAGCCCAGTCATCAATGTCAGCTTTCGCGTGCCGGTTGAATAACTCACACTCAAACGATGCAACTGCTCCAAATCAAATCTTTCCGCACTCACCAATCTGCAGGCGGCGGCGATGCCGGCCGGATGATCAGTAAGGCCAAGCATCAGATTCAAAGACGGGGCGACCGTGTCGGCATCTAGCAGAAAAACCGAGTGGCCCGCTTCGGTGAGTTCGCTTGCCAGCGCTAGCGCAATCGTTGAACGCCCGGTCGAACCCGCAGCACTCCAAAGAGAAATCGAATGCGCCTTAGCCATCGGCCAGCGTTGGTCGCAAAATAAGCGAGATTGATGACCCTGCCGATTTGGCCTGCAATATTGGGCCTACCGCTTCGGTTGGCACCCAGAGTTCCACCCCGGGTTTAGCATCTGCAAACATCGTGTTTTTCTCCAGCACCTTGGCAACCTCTGCCCCCAGAACCAGCCCAAATGGTTCACCAAAACTATTGGCGGCATCAATCGGGGTTACCCAAAGATCAACCGATGCACCACCCACTAACCCGGTTGGTAGGTCCATGTCGGATTCGACAACCACGGGAACGCGGGAATCAATAATCGAACTTGCCAACAAGCTTCTTGGAATTAACTGGCCGGCACGAATTGGGCCAAGCAAATAAGAACCCTTTGGCAACTCGCCCGACCGCAGGTACATGCGATTGCTGCTTGCAAGATTTACTGACATGGTCGAAGTCTGCGAATCTTCGAATGTGCTACCAGCCGGCAAGTCTGCAGCTGCGATTAGATATTCCTCGGTTTTGTTATTGCTCTGAATTACAAAAACCACGGATAACAGCGAAACGAGAATCAGAAAAGTGGCTAGTAAAAGTTTTTGAAATCGTTTGCGCTGTGGCGAAAGAAGTTTTCTTGTTATCTCCATGATTCGATTGCAACATTGATTAAAAATCTCCGTTCAATTTATCCACAGATTCGATTGATAGCTGTTGGACGCTCTGCAGCGGCACGGCCATTACCGCTCGCTCGGCAGCATCTACTAACCCCAATAGCGAACCGTGTAGACCTGCCATTTGCCCAGTTTTCTGAAGTTCATTCGCCCCTAGAAGCCGCCATTTTGCTGGGTTTGGCATGGGCGTTGCGGTTAGAAACTCAAGCAGACTTTTGTTTAGTTGACGCAGTTTTGGCAACTCATCAGTTGCCTCATTTTCTAACTGAATTGCTCGCACGGAATGAAATGGAAAAACATGCCAGGTTGGCGAAAGTAAATCTAGGCCAGCAACAAAATCGATTGCAATTATGGGAGCGATTAATTCGCACAAGCTGCCACTCTTGGTTTTCACGATCACAAAATTGGCATCATCAAAATTCATTAGGGATTTTTGCTCTGCTTTAGCGTTTTCAAATTGTGCTTCAAGATCCTCAAATAGGTTTTCAAAATTCATATTCGTATTTTGTGATTAGGTAAACAAAAAAGTAACAGTTATCCACATATAGAAAATTGCACTTGTTTCAAGTTTCGCTTTGCAAATAAATTCGCAATCGGGCACAAACGTGCCCGAACGGACAACTGCATGGGGGAATAATGAAAAAAGCAGATACGCCGACTAGTCAATCGAACAAGCGTGCAAAGCGTGTACGCGCGGTAACAAATCCAGTAGAGTCCGATGCCTATTTTGGGCAGCAATACAACAGCACAGCTGAGCTGCCAGATCCAGAGCCTCGCATTAGAGCAATCGCAACTGGCGTTATTGAAGTTATTCGCGGTCAACGCCCAGTTGAACAACTAAGCGCCGATCTCACCGAAGAGGCTTACCTAAAAGTTCAACGCCAAGCGCAACGCAGTCAGGCTGCACGTGTTCGTGCCGGCGAGAAAACCAAATACACCACTTGCACTTTTCAAAACCTAATGAAATCGTCGCCGCGAGACGGGGTTATTGAATCTGTGGTGCTCATGAATGTGGCACAACGATTGCAAGCCGTGGTCATTCGCCTCGAAGGCATAAACCATCGATGGCGAGCAACCTCGGTGCGTTACCTAGCTAGGACTTGAAGAACGAGCTGCCCTGGCCGCCCTGCTCAGGCTTCTGCTGAGTTGGGGCTGCCGGTGGCTGCTTAGGTGCGCGAAGCTCAGAACCGCTGTGAACTTCGGCAGCACCATCTTCGTTAGGTGCTGTGTAAGTCAACTGCGACTGATCAATCGTTGGCTGAGAAGGTGTGACCTCAACTTCAATGTTGAACAAGAAGCCAATCGCCTCTTCTTTGATTGAGCCCATCATCTGCTGGAACATGACATAGCCTTCTCGCTGGTATTCAACCAACGGGTCACGCTGAGCCATTGCACGAAGGCCGATGCCCTCTTTCAGGTAGTCCATCTCATAAAGGTGGTCGCGCCACTTGCGGTCAACAACCGAAAGCACAACACGTCGCTCAAGTTCGCGCATTGCCGCTTCACCAATGGTCTCTGTGCGAGCCGCATATGCAACCCGGGCATCGCTAACGATTTCTTTGGTCAGCCAAGCCTTGGTCAGGCGAGAACGGTTTCCGGCTTCGGCTAGAACTTCTTGAATCTCTAGACCAATTGGATAAATAGCTTTCAGCTCTGCCCACAGCGCCTCAAGATCCCAATCGGAACCGGCGTGATCTGAAACGTGACCATCAACAATCGCGGCGATAGCGTCGGCCAAGAAATTATCTACGCGGGTTGCAATGTCATCGCCCTCAAGAATGTGACGACGGTCGCTATAGATTGCCTCGCGCTGACGGTTTAGAACATCGTCATACTTCAAAACATTCTTGCGAATTTCGGCGTTGCGGCCTTCAACCTGCGACTGCGCAGATGCGATAGCGCGGCTAACTAGTTTTGACTCGATCGCGGTGTCATCAGGAACACTGGCGCGGTTCATCAGTGAGCTTGCAGCACCTGAGTTGAAAAGTCGCATTAGATCATCGGTTAGCGATAGGTAGAAACGTGATTCACCGTTGTCGCCCTGGCGGCCGGCACGACCGCGCAGCTGATTGTCGATGCGGCGAGACTCGTGGCGCTCGGTGCCCAAAACATATAGGCCACCAACGGCAAGCACTTTCTCTGCTTCTTCGGCAACGCCCTGCTTGATGGTTGCAAACTCGGTTGCCCAAGCAGCTTCGTATTCCTCAGGAGTCTCTTCGGCATTCAAACCGCGCTTGTTGAGCGCCTCAACGGTTAGGAACTCGGCGTTACCACCAAGCATTACGTCGGTGCCTCGACCAGCCATGTTGGTAGCAACTGTGACAGCACCCAATCGACCGGCTTGGGCAACAATAGCTGCCTCGCGGGCGTGGTTCTTGGCGTTCAAGACCTCGTGACGCACACCAGCTTTAGCCAGCAACTTAGAAAGGTATTCGCTCTTCTCAACGCTGGTGGTACCAACCAAGACTGGCTGACCCTTTGCGTGGCGCTCGGCGATGTCGATGACAACCTGGTTGAACTTAATTTCTTCGTTCTTATAAATCAGATCAGGTTGGTCAATACGAATCATTGGCTTGTTAGTTGGGATTGGAACAACACCCAACTTGTACGTGCTCATAAATTCGCCGGCTTCAGTTTCGGCGGTACCTGTCATGCCCGAAAGTTTGTTGTAGAGGCGGAAGTAGTTCTGCAGAGTCACTGTGGCAAGAGTCTGGTTCTCAGCCTTTACCTCTACACCTTCTTTAGCCTCAATCGCCTGGTGAATACCCTCGTTGTAGCGGCGTCCGGCAAGAATACGACCAGTGTGCTCATCCACAATTAGAACTTCGCCATTCATCACAACGTAGTCTTTGTCGCGTTTGAACAATGCTTTTGCGCGAATCGAGTTGTTCAAGAATGAAATCAGCGGAGTGTTTGCTGACTCATACAAATTGCCGATGCCCAGGTAGTCCTCAACCTTTTCGATGCCAGGTTCAAGAATTCCAATGGTGCGTTTCTTTTCGTCAACTTCGTAGTCGATAACCGGCTGAAGTTTTTCGGCGATTTTTGCAAACTCAGCAAACCAGCGGTTGGCTTCCCCGGATGAAGGGCCAGAAATGATCAAAGGCGTGCGTGCCTCGTCAATAAGAATCGAGTCAACCTCGTCGACGATTGCATAGAAGTGTCCGCGCTGAACCATGTCGGCTTGCTGCCAGGCCATGTTGTCGCGCAGGTAGTCAAAACCAAATTCGTTGTTGGTTCCATAAGTGATGTCAGCCAGGTACTGCTCACGACGCTCAGCTGGCTCCTGGCCAGAAATGATGCAACCAGTGGTCATGCCCAAGGCGCGGAATACGCGACCCATCAAGTCACTTTGGTAACCGGCCAAGAAGTCGTTAACGGTAACCACGTGAACGCCACGGCCCGCAATTGCATTTAGGTAGGCCGGCAAAGTTGCCACCAGGGTCTTACCTTCACCGGTGCGCATTTCTGCAATGTTGCCAAGGTGCAGTGCTGCACCACCCATCAACTGAACGTCAAAGTGACGCAAACCCAGGGTTCGCTTTGAAGCTTCGCGCACGGCGGCGAATGCCTCTGGCAATAGGTCATCTAGGCTCTCACCCGCGGCATAACGCTCACGCAAAATGGTGGTCTCGTTGCGAAGCTCATCATCGGTCAGGCGAGCAAAGTCTTCTTCGAGGTGGTTCACTGCGTCGGCGTAATTGCGAAGTTTTGCCAGAATTCGGCCTTCGCCAGCGCGCAGGATTTTGTCGATGATTGTTGCCAAGATTGTGCTCCAGATCGTTGATTGGGACTTGTTCAATCTTAGGCTAGAAGCCCCGACCCCTAAGGGCCGAGGCTTCTTTGATGCCGTTTGCCAGCAAACTCTAAGACAGAGTAATTACCCCATAATTCCAGCCCTTGCGGCGGTAAACCACACTGGCCTTGTCTGTCTCAGCGTCGTGAAATAGATAGAAATCGTGGCCCAACAGCTCCATGTTGTCCAGGGCATCTTCGACCGACATTGGCTTATCTGCAAACTCTTTGCGGCGAATTACCACTGGGCTCTGCCCTAGATCTGGGCCAGTCTGCTGCTCTGAACTCGACTCAGGCTTGGCTTTGCCCAGCAATAGATCGGCATCGGCGCCATGGATGTCCAATTCGGCAAAATCATTCGCGGTTAGCTCGCTAGTTCCGATTGAACCGTGACGGCCGTGGTGCACCTTGCGGCGGTCGGCGGCGCGACGAAGGCGCTCAGACAGTTTTCCAAGAGCAATATCGAATGCAGCGAATTTGTCGCCCGCCTGAGCCTCAGCACGAACAATGTTGCCTGGCTCATAAACGGTGAGTTCAACTTGATCTTCGGTGCCGGCAGATTTGCTGTGGTCGTGTCTAGTCACCTTTATTTGAAGCGATTCGACTTTATGGGCTAGCTGTTCAACCTTGTGCGTGCGATCGGCAACGTATTGGCGAAAGCGGTCTGAAACCGCGAGGTTACGGGCTGTGATGTTGACTTCCATGATGACCTCCATCTGCAGGCTACTTTGCCTGTGTACTGAAAGGTATACCTTAAATCGGCCCAAGGTGTTCAAATTTGAGAATTGTCTCGGCAAAAGTTGCAAAAAATATAGGCAGGCCCCCGACCTGCTCAACCGCCCGCTTGGCCTCGGCTAGCGTGGCACCGGTAGTCACGATGTCATCGACCAGGATGACCCGCTTGCCGCGCAAGGCTTTGCTGGCAATCAAACTGTTGTGCAAATTGGCAAGCCGCTGCTGCCTTGAAAGAGCAGCTTGATCGGCAACCTCAAACTTGGGTCTCAACGCCGCCAAATTGGGCAAGCCAATTTGCCTGCCAAGCTGCTTTGCCAAAACCTGGGCTGGTTGAAACCCGCGCTTGGCTGAGGCAACTTTGCCGCTTGGCGCGGCCACCAAAATTGCATCACTTTTCCTCAACGCGCTCAACCGAGGTGCCATCAGAGAAACAAAAAACTTGGCGAGCTCTGTTTGCCCGCGCTCTTTAAATTCATGAATGAGCTTTGCCGTGTCCTCGGAATATTCAGTAGCTGCGTATCCCTGCATTAAATTGCGTTGGATATCAAAACGTCGTGGCACGAATTTAGTTTTGCACTGCGCACATATCGAGGCACCACTTTTGTCACAAATCGCGCAATATGTTGGCAATAGCAAGTCGAGAAGCTCCACGACTCAATGTTGCGGCCTAACTGACAGCGACCTAGTCTTGCAAAATAATCTGTTGAAAATTAATCGCTGGAAACATGGATTGCCGAAATGTTTTGACGGATAGGCATCCAACTGGAATTTCTATAAATGTAAAGCTCGCCGGAAGACGA
>JBEGOY010000054.1:0-7653 GCA_041181745.1 Actinomycetota bacterium
AACGTTCTGCTGCACCAGCTCTCTCGTTCGGCAAAATCCGCGGCTCAATTGCGCACCATTCTTGAAAAACGCGAGATACCGGCAGAGATTGCCGAAGAGGTTATCGAGAGATTCACCGAAGTTGGCCTAATCGATGACCAAGCGTTTGCAGAAATGTTGGTGAATAGCCGGCGCAGCATCAAGGGGCTTTCTAAGTCAGCCATCAAAAGAGAACTAAATGAAAAGGGTGTAGCCCAGGGGGTTGTCGAGCAGGCTCTCTCGGTCATAAGCACCGAAGACGAACAGCAGGCCGCTCAGCAACTCGCAGTCAAGCGCTACCGGCAGATGCTTAGTCTCACCAAAGAGGTTCGTGAGCGCCGGCTGGCCGGCAATTTGCAGCGCAAGGGCTACTCATCCGGGGTTGTCTTCCCGGCTATCCGCTATGCGGAATCCCAAATTGCGCAAGAGCAGTAGCAAACTGCAAAGGTAAAATGGTCTTCTTATGACCGCCACCCAAACTAGCCCGCGCAGCTATGAAGTTCGCACCTACGGGTGTGCCATGAACGTGCACGATTCCGAGCGCCTAACTGGGCTGCTCGAAGATGCGGGTTACGTTGCCGGTGAAGCCGGAAGCGCCGATGTGGTGGTTTTCAACACTTGCGCGGTGCGTGAAAATGCCGACAACAAGCTCTATGGCAATTTGGGCATGCTTGGTGAAAAGAAGAAAGAGAATCCCAACCTGCAAATTGCGGTTGGCGGTTGCCTTGCGCAAAAAGACCGAGACCTAATCATCAAAAAGGCACCCTGGGTTGATGTAGTTTTTGGAACCCACAACATTGGTTCATTGCCGGTGCTGCTTGAACGTGCCCGCCACAATCACGAGGCTCAGGTCGAAATTCTCGAGGCGCTCGAGACATTTCCGAGTGACCTGCCGACTAAGCGAGATTCAACATACTCGGGAATGGTTTCAATTTCAGTTGGTTGCAACAACACTTGCACTTTTTGCATTGTGCCGAGCCTTCGTGGCAAAGAGCGCGATCGACGCCCGGGTGAGATTCTTGCCGAGATAAAAGCATTAGTCGCAGAGGGTGTTGTTGAGATTACCCTGCTGGGTCAGAACGTAAACACCTACGGTGTTGAATTCGGCGACAAAGGCGCTTTTGCAAAACTGCTTCGTGCTTGCGGCGAGATCGAGGGTCTAGAGCGAGTTCGTTTCACAAGTCCCCACCCAGCCGCTTTTACCGATGACGTGATCGAAGCCATGGCCGAGACTCGCAACGTGATGCCGCTGTTGCACATGCCGTTGCAATCAGGAAGCGACAGAATCCTCAAGGCAATGAAGCGCAGCTACCGTAGCGAGAAATTCCTCGGCATTCTGCAGCGCGCACGTCAGGCTATCCCTGGTCTTGCAATCAGCACTGACATCATTGTTGGTTTTCCTGGTGAAACTGAAGAGGACTTTCAAGAGACCATGCGTGTGATTCGCGAAAGTGAATTTTCTGTCGCCTACACATATCAATACTCAATTCGACCGGGAACACCGGCCGCAGAATACGAAGACCAAATACCAAAAGAGATTGTTCAAGATCGCTACGAGCGACTCATGGCGCTGGTGAACGACATTGCCTGGAAGCAAAACCAAAAACAAATCGGCAATGTTGTTGAGGTTCTAGTTGCTAACGAGGGCCGCAAAGATGGCGCAACTCACCGCATGAGCGGTCGCACTCGCGACAATCGCTTGGTGCACTTCGAGATTCCTAAAGATCAAAAGGCACCACGGCCGGGTGACATTGTGAACGTGCTCGTCACCGATGCAGCACCATATCACCTGCTTGCCGACGACACCAGCGCATATTCGATGCGCACTACTAGAGCCGGTGACGCCTGGGATGCCGCCGAGGCCGCAAGTTGTGCCGTGCCTGCCGGCGAAACTGCCAAAGGTGCCGTATCGCTTGGCTTGCCAACTTTGCGAAACAAAAATATCTAACCAATGACGAAACTGATTGCGGTGGTCGGTCCAACCGGTGCTGGCAAATCCGACCTGGGTCTAGACATCGCAGAGCAAATCATCAATGCCGGCGGCAAAGCCGAAATCGTTAATAGCGATTCGATGCAGTTTTATCGGGGCATGGATGTTGGCACAGCAAAATTGCCGCTTGCAGATCGTCGCGGCATCGAGCACCATCTGCTCGATTGGCTAGAGATTACAGACGAATCAACTGCCGCTGAATTTCAGCAGGTGGCTCGTCCAAAAATCGAGGAATTGCAAAGCAGGGGAGTCACTCCTATTTTGGTCGGTGGTTCAATGCTCTATGTAGCTGCGGTTTTGAACCTATTCGAATTCCCTGAGCGGGATGCGGATCTGCGCCAGCAACTGGAGGCGCAACTTGAAGAGTTAGGCCCGCATGAAATGCACCGCAAACTTCGGGCCCTCGACCCAATCGCAGCCAGTCGCATCGTGCCTGAAAACGGTCGACGCACAGTTCGGGCTATTGAAATAGTCACGCTAACCGGCGAACCATTTGCCGCAGCATTGCCCGAGGTTCCAGAGAACTGGCAACCGGTATTGGAAATTGGAATCAACGGCCCGCGCGAAGACTTGATTGTCAGATTAGAAAATCGCGTGCACAAGATGTGGCAGCAAGGTTTGCTCGACGAAGTTCGCGCGCTCGAACCAAACGGCATTCGAATTGGCAAGACTTCCAGCAGAGCAATCGGCTACGCTCAGGCGCTGGCTCAGCTGGACGGTGAGGTGTCGCAAGCCGAAGCTATCGCCGATACGGTTCGATTAACTCAGAAATACGCGCGCAGACAGATGTCTTGGTTTCGCCGCGATCAGCGCATCCAATGGCTTGATTACCAGGATGAAGATCGCGGTCAAAAGACTGCAAGACTAGTCGCCGACTGGCTTGGCATTTAGGCTTTAGTAATGACCAACTTGATTTCATTCACTAAGGGCCACGGCACAGGCAATGACTTTGTGCTGATTCTCGACCCTGCCGGTGAAATCGCGCTAACCACCGACCAAATTGCGCAAATTTGTGATCGCCACTTTGGCGTCGGTGCGGATGGGTTTATTCGAGTAATCAAATCTGAGAATCACGTCGATGGTAAAAGGATTCTTGCTGAAGAACCAAATGCGATTTGGTTCATGGATTACTACAACGCAGACGGCAGCCTTGCCGAAATGTGTGGCAATGGCACTCGCGTATTTGCAAGGTACCTGACCGAACGTGGGCTGGTTGAACTTAAAGACGGTGAAACGCTTTCGATTGGCACCCGTGCGGGGGTCAAAGATTTGCAGCGCAACATGTCGGGCTTTGCCGTTGACATTGGTCGCTGGAAGCTAGAGGGTGATGAAGTCTTGATTCACGCGGATGGCCTGGATGTTGCTCGACCAGCGGTGGGAATCAACGTTGGAAACCCGCACTTGGTAGTGGCGTTGGCGTCATCCAAAGAACTGGCACAACTAAATCTTTATGAAGAGCCCGGAATGGAACCTTACCCAGAGCAGGGTGCCAACGTTGAATTTGTGGTGCCAGCAGAGCCAATGGTCAAGGATGGCGTTGGCTATTTCAACATGCGCGTTTATGAACGCGGCGTTGGCGAAACGCTGTCGTGTGGCACTGGAATCTGCGCTGCGGCGCTAGCTACTCGCCACTGGGCCGGTGCCGGTGCGCCAAACATTTGGCAAGTGCGTGTGCCCGGTGGAGTCTTAGGCGTGCGAATGTTTGCAACTGAAGATGGTGAGCACGTTGGTTTGAGTGGTGCCGCCGAACTTGTTTATGACGGTCACCTTGACCTAGATAGCTTAAAGTCGGTCGCCCGTTAGTTTGCTTTTTTGCGAACTCGCAAAACTCTAAATTGCTTTGCAGTATCAACTCGGATAGTTGAAAAATCTTCAGGCAGTTCTGCTTCTAACCAGCGGTGAAGAGAATCGGCACCTAGATTTTTTTGAACTACCAAATAAGAATCTCCGCCAACTTTCAAACGCGGCAGCCAGGTGAGCAAAATGTCGTGCAGCACATCTTTGCCAACTCGAATTGGCGGGTTAGACCAGATTCCAGTGAACTCAATTTCGCTGGGCACCTCATCGGGCTTGCATACTTTGATGTTTTTCAATCCAAGTCTTGCGGCGTTTGCGCGGGTTAATTCAAGAGATCGCTCGTTCACGTCAATCGCCCAAATAGTTGCCTTCGGGCTGTGTGCCGCAAGCGAGAGAGCGATCGGCCCCCAGCCACAACCGATATCCAGAAGGTCGCCACTAGGGGGAGCTTCATCAAGGTGCGCCAAAAGAACCTGAGTGCCTAAGTCAATGTGGTCTGGGCTGAAGATTCCCCCAGCGGTAGTTACCAGAACCTGCTGCCCATTTATCTCGACCGAGATTTCTTTGGGTCTAAATTCTTTGCCAGGAGTTTCGGAAAAATAATGTTCCGCGGGCATAGCGAAACCTTATTACATCTAAGCGAACTAGTGTTACTTGAATGAGCGACCGCGATTTCCAAGAGGATGATGCGCCCAGCTATGAACATGGCAGTTCGAGGGGCGACGAAGTAATCAATCGCATCTTGCGTCGAGGGGCGGCCGCGATTGGCGCTGACGATACACACGGCCACTCATCCAGTGACGGAGATCAATTTGATCTAGAAGACCGATCGGCGCTGCGCCGCGTTGCGGGTCTCTCGACTGAGCTTCAAGACATCACCGATGTTGAATATCGTCAGCTTCGGCTTGAAAAAGTTGTCTTGATCGGTCTTTGGGGAGAGAACAGTTTGCTCGATGCCGAAAATTCATTGCGTGAGTTGGCCGCCCTGGCCGAGACCGCCGGTGCCACTGTGCTCGACGGTTTGTTGCAGCGCCGTGCACATCCAGATCCGGCAACATATCTGGGCAAGGGTAAAGCAGAGGAATTGAAATCCATGGTTGCGGCCTACGGTGCAGATACCGTGATCGCCGATACCGAATTAGCACCCAGCCAACGTCGTGCCCTTGAGGATGTAGTCAACGCGAAGGTGATTGACCGTACCGCGGTAATTCTTGATATTTTTGCCCAGCACGCAAAGAGTCGCGAGGGTAAAGCTCAGGTTGAATTAGCCCAGCTCGAATATCTTTTGCCTCGCTTGCGCGGTTGGGGTGAATCGATGTCTCGTCAGGCCGGTGGTCAGGCCGCCGGTGGTGTTGGCATGGGTTCTCGTGGCCCAGGTGAAACCAAGATCGAACTTGATCGCCGACGCATCAACACCCGCATGGCAAAACTGCGCAAGCAAATTTCGGCGATGAAACCTGCTCGCGAAACCAAGCGCGCAAACCGCAAGCGAAATGCTGTTCCCGCTGTGGCGATTGCTGGCTACACCAATGCTGGCAAGTCTTCTTTGCTCAACAAGATGACCCAGGCTGGTGTGCTGGTGCAGAATGCGTTGTTTGCAACTCTTGATCCAACAGTGCGCAAGGCAAAAACTCCGGATGGTCGCGACTACACGCTTGCCGACACAGTTGGTTTCGTTCGCAACTTGCCGCACCAGTTGGTTGAGGCTTTCAGGTCAACGCTCGAAGAAATTTCAGATAGCGATTTGATTGTTCACGTTGTGGATGCATCGCACCCCGACCCGTCTGGGCAAATAGCGACGGTGCGAAACGTGATCGGCGAAGTTGGCGCTCGCGATATTCCCGAATTAATTGTGTTCAACAAAATTGATTTGGCCGATGAAACTCACCGCATGGCTTTGCGAGGCATGGAGCCCAACTCAATTGCTGTTTCTGCTCGCACGGGTGAGGGCATTGAAGAACTGCTGCAAACCATTGCACGCATGTTGCCCGAACCGAATGTTGAAATTGCGGTGCTTATTCCTTATAACAGGGGAGACCTGGTCTCACGACTGCACCTGAATAGTCGCATCATGGTTTTGGATTACCGCGACAACGGCACATTCGTGCGTGCCATGGTTAAACCCGAACTCGCAGCCGAACTCGCGGCCTTTCGCGTCGTTATTTAAACACTGCAGGTTGCAGGTACACGCTGCGAAGCACTGCCACGACCTTGCCCAAGATCACCGCTTGATCGCCAGGGATTGGTGCGAATGCAGAGTTGCGAGGCAGCAACCAGGTGTGACCGTCTTGCTGCTTAAAAGTTTTGACTGTAGCTTCTTCATCAAGCAGGGCGGCAACGATGTCTCCGTTTTCGGCAGTCTGTTGTTGACGAACCACCACCCAGTCACCATCGCAGATGGCTGCATCGATCATCGATTCGCCGACAACCTTGAGCAAGAACAAATCACCCTTGCCGACTAGCTGGCGGGGTAGTGGAAAAATCTCTTCGACATTCTGCTCTGCCGTGATTGGCCCACCGGCAGCAATTCGACCAACCATAGGCACCATGGCTGCATCGCCGATTGGGGTCGGGTTATCTGATGCCACACCGGTGTTCGTCTCCCATCCGGGCAGTTCAATCAAAACGTCGATGGTGCGCGGACGCTGAGGGTCACGGCTGATGTAGCCGGCAAGTTCAAGCTGATTTAGCTGGTGGCTCACGCTGGCGGTGGATGACAGGCCTACCTCTTCACCGATTTCACGCATGCTAGGCACGTAGCCGCGATCGGCTTTTGACCGTTGGATGGCCTGAAGGATGCGCTCCTGCATTGGGCTGAGGCTGCTGGCGCGGCGAGTTTGGCGTTTGGCATCTAGTTCTGGAAGGTCGCTCATGGCTGCCCTTTCGATAAATGTCGGTGCCCCTCGATTGAATAGAGCAACTATCGAAACTGTATTCGCCCAAAAGGCATAAATCAAACACATTTTCGAAAAAGTCGCCAAAAATCATTGCAAAATGTCGCACCTTGTTTGTATTCTTATTTATAGGCAAACAAGTGTTCGAAACAAAACATCGAAAAGGAGCCAGAAATGTCAGCACAGCTAGTTCTCAGCAAGTCAGGTCGCCGCTTTGTTCGCAATGCCGTAATCACGGCTGTTGCTACCGCTAGCGTGCTTGGTTTTGTCAATGGTTTCGGCGCCTCGGGCTTTGCCGCCAACTCTGCTTCGGCGAATGCCTCAACCCAGGCGAGTCAGGTGAGTTTTCAATACATCACCATCGAGCCGGGCCAGAGCCTTTGGTCACTAGCCGCAAAGCACGCTGCCGGTTCTGACCCTCGCGATTGGATCGCTCAGGTTGTTAGTCTCAACGCTCTAACTTCTGCAGAAGTCCAGCCAGGCCAGCGCATCGCGCTACCTCAATAGCCCTGGCGAATAGCAACTGATAGATTTCCCAACCGGTGCCACGGTTGGGAGGGTTCGTTTGTCCCCATACAACCGAATCAGCCCCTTCAGCAGGCCCCGCTTGCTGAAGGGGTAACCTTTATCCGTGGCTAATCTCGAAGACCTACCCCTGCGCAATGACCTAAAGGGTCGCAAACCATATGGCGCGCCGCAACTTCACGTTCCGGTAGCTCTGAACGTCAATGAGAACACTCACCGAATTCCAGAAGAAGTCGCTGTTGACATCATTGCCCGACTTGCCAAGGCCGTGCTTGAGATTAACCGCTACCCAGACCGCGAGTTTATGCAATTGCGCGAAGCCTTGGCCAACTACCTCGACGCCGGCCTGGTTGCCGAAAACATCTGGGCGGCCAACGGTTCAAACGAAGTACTGCAGCACATTTTTCAAGCCTTTGGTGGTCCAGGTCG
>JBEGOY010000055.1:0-31804 GCA_041181745.1 Actinomycetota bacterium
GACCTAGTCTTGCAAAATAATCTGTTGAAAATTAATCGCTGGAAACATGGATTGCCGAAATGTTTTGACGGATAGGCATCCAACTGGAATTTCTATAAATGTAAAGCTCGCCGGAAGACGACAACAGGTAGAAACCGTTCGCATTGCTTGTGCTTGCAACGGATGTCGCATTTTCCACTGCTGGCAACTTAAAGCTGGTGCCGCCGATTGTGGCAATAATTGGCGTAGACAATCCGTTGCCGTCATCATGCAGCAGGGCCACGGTTGAATCTTTTAGCCAGGTGGCCTTGTGAACTTTTTTATCAAGCAAGAACGGTTCGATTGGATCGCCAAAACCAATTGGAACACCGTTCTTATCGCGAACCACAACGGAGATATAAACTGCACCGCCGGCGGTGGCTACTACTGCCCTCGACCCTTCTGGGCTAAGCGAGAAGCCTGAGCGAGAGCGACCAGCAAGCCAGCCACTATAGAAACCAACGGATTCGCCATTTTTATTGAACACCGAAACGGGTTGGCCCTTGGTTTTTGGAATTGCCCAAATGAAACCTTCAGCATCAATAATCGGGGCTAGCAATCCCTTGGCTTTGTAAATCAGCTGAGGAGTTGCACCAACCCTGGCACTGTCAAATGTGTAAAGGCCTTTATTGTTTACAAAGGCGGCGAATGTGCGATCAGATGTCACCGCAAAATCTTTGGCTGCAACATTGCTGATTGCAGTATTGAAGGCAGCTAGGTTAAGTCCGTTGCTGCCACTGAGCTCAATCAAATTCTTGTTTTGCAAAACCACAGGAAGATTTGCAAAGCCAAAATTGCTTGGATTGGTGAACGCGGCAATTTCTTGCGGAGCGCGCTCAATCAAAAGCTTGACCGAAAGCACATTGCTCAACTGCATTAGCGTTTCAGTAATCTGAGCCATCATGTATTTGCGCTCCGACAACGAAGCCTGAAGAGCGGCGTTTGACAAGTCAACTGTCGCCACACCGTTTGCCACGGTGACTGCACTCAGCGACAACTTCGTTCCGCTCGGAATTGCGCTCTTTACTCCTGCTCGCAACCAATCCGAAGGGCCATCCAAAAGAGCTGCAATTAGTCGAGTGCTCGTGGAGGCACGCGATGGAAACCATCTAAGGTCTGGAACCATGTGTTGGTATTCGTTGTCAAAAAAGAACAGCGAGTATCCGTGGAAAATAACATCGAAAACTGGCTGAATCACCATGGTCATGTCTGGCGCAGAAGTTATTCGCCACTGGCCACCCTCAAGGCTCAATTTGTATTGAAACTGACGAGTGGTTCCACTAGGTAGTTGCGTGTATCGGCCCTGAGCATCAATTTCTGCTTTGATCTTGACCGTGACTGTTGCCCCGTAGGCTTCGTCAAAAGTAATTTCAGGTCGACCCTCTTGAATCAACACATTCTTATTCGGAACCCAGTTTGATTTGAGGTCAGCACCAAGATACTCGCGCGCTGTCGCGTAGTCGTTTTGCGGCCCGGTTCCGGCATTCAAGAATCCGGCGAGAATTTCTTCAGGAGTTGCCCCGGTAGTTGGGCTACCTGGTGAGTAGTAGAGGTAGTCGCTCTCCAACCCAGATTGAAGATCTGGGCCCACGTGAATCTGACCATCCCTAGGCAGCTGTGCGCAACCAGCAGTGATCACCACTAAGGATGTGAGGCCAATGGCAACAAGAAGTCGCACGAATCTAGACATTCTTTTTGCCCTTCGATAACGGCTTGGGCGGCAATGGCAACGGAGACTGGGTGAAGACATCGCCCTGTCTGCGCGGCAATGTCAGGCGGAAAGAAGCGCCCTCGTTTGGCTTGGCCCAAGCCTGTAGCCAGCCGTTGTGCAGATGCGCGTCTTCTAGCGAAATTGCCAAACCTAGGCCTGTGCCGCCGGTAGTGCGCTTTCTGGCAGGGTCTGCACGCCAGAAGCGGTCGAACACGCGGTCTACTTCGGCTCGAGTCATGCCAACGCCTTGATCGGTCACGCTGATGGCAACCGCGTGTTCATCGGCGCCAACCGCCACACGAATTGGCTTGCCCTCGCCGTGCTCAATTGCGTTGGCTAACAAGTTTCTGATCAAGCGCTCAATTCGCTTGGCATCAATTTCTGCTTCGACTTCGCCGCTGCCAATTTCAACCAAGATCTCAGAGCCCTTGCTGGCGGCCAACGGGTCTAGGCCTGCAATCGCCATGCCAACCACGCCGTTTAGATCTTGCATTTCAAATTCGGCTGCAACCGCACCTGCGTCGTATCGAGAGATTTCGAGAAGGTCGTTCAGCAAAACTTCAAAACGAATGATTTGATCGTGCATCAACTCGGCTGAACGTTTAGCGGCTGGCTCAAGTTTTTCGCGGCTACCAAAAATCACATCGCCAGCCAACTTGATGGTTGTCAGCGGAGTGCGCAATTCGTGGGAAACATCGGAAACGAATCGTTGTTGCATTTTTGAAACCGAGGCAAGTTTTGTAATTTGCGTTTGCAGCGAGTCGGCCATGCGGTTGAATGATCGACCAAGCGTTGCAATGACGTCTTCACCGCGCTCCGGCAAACGGCGATCTAGTGCACCTTCAGCGATCTGCTCGGATACCTCAGCGGCCACCTTCACTGGTCTAACCAACCAGTTGGTCACAAAGAAACTCACGGCACCAATGAGCAGAATCAAAATCAAGCCGCCAATGGCGAGTGTGTTTTGAACGAAGTCCAGCGTTTGTTGCTCGCTCTGCAAATCAAAAACCAAATAGAGCTCGTATTTTCCAGCGATTGGAATTTCAAGCGGAGAACCCACCACAATGCCGGGGTGAACCGAACCGTCAATGGTCGGAATTCCAATTGATTGGTAGATCAAGCTGTTGTTGCTTGTTCTCACCTTAAGTTTGAAATCCACCGGGATGATGCCGATGTCAAGATCAGCCGAAATTGGACTCTGCAAAATTTGACTCGAACCCTGATCTGGAGTGCGCAGCATGGCTACCTTGCGGGAGCCTGAGGCATCCGTGGATTCGAGCGTTGGAATCACAGAATTCAGCAGAGTCTGCAAGGTGATTTCATCGGTCACCGCAGAGGCCGAGAAAGTGTTTTGCACTTCAACCACACCGCGCTCCGACTCGGCAAGAATCTGATTCAGTCGAGTCGTGAATAGGCCATTACCAATTGAGTAAGAAAGGAATCCACCAACAACCACAAATGCGATTGTGCCTAGCGCAACGGTAGTGAAAACCGCTCGCACCTGAAGCGAGCGCCGGAATAATCCGAGCGCCCAATCCAAGGCGGCGCGAACCTTCACTTAGTTCTGGCCAGCCTTATAACCAATGCCACGAACTGTGGTCACGATTTTTGGATTGTCTGGATCCTCTTCAATCTTTGAACGCAACCGCTGCACGTGCACATTTACCAAGCGAGTATCTGCTTTGTAGTGGTAGCCCCAAACGGTTTCTAGCAACATCTCACGAGTGAAAACTTGCTTAGGCTTCAAGGCCAATGTCAGCAAAAGGTTGAACTCGAGTGGTGTCAACTGAAGTCGATCCCCACCGCGACGAACCTCGTGACCAACTATGTCGAGGGTCAGCGGACCAATCTGAACCTTTTCTTCGCTAGCCGCAGCCAGTGGGCGCAAGCGAGCTTTAATGCGGGCGATCAAAACCACAGGATCAAACGGCTTGACTACATAGTCATCGGCACCGGCTTCAAGACCGCGAACCACATCATCGCTTTCGGTCTTCGCTGTCAGCATGATGATTGGTGTTCCAGAAACTGCTCGGATTTCACCGCAGACAGCGATTCCGTCTTTGCCTGGCAACATGACATCAAGTAACACCAAATCAGGAGCAGTGCTCTTAAAAACTTCAATCGCTCCAGAGCCGGCGTCGTGATATGAAACCTCAAACCCTTCGGCTTCTAGAACGATGCCAACCATTTCGCGAAGCGCATTGTCATCATCGATGACCAGAATTTTGTGCGCCATTTTACTTCCCCTGTTTCTCTGTTGCTTTTAGTAGCGGTAGTGCTCAACCTTGAAAGGTCCGTCAACTGAAACGCCGATGTACCTAGCCTGTTCAGCAGACAACTTAGTTAATTCAACACCAAGAGCGTCAAGGTGCAAGCGAGCCACCTTCTCGTCCAAAGATTTCGGCAAAATGTGCACTCCGAGTTCGTACTGGTCGGCCTTGGTGAATAGCTCAATTTGAGCCAAAACCTGATTACTGAATGAGTTGCTCATTACAAAACTCGGGTGCCCAGTTGCGTTGCCAAGGTTCATCAATCGGCCCTCGCTGAGAATCAAAACTGATCGGCCGTTCGGCAGACGCCACTCGTGCACCTGTGGCTTGATCTCAATTTTTTCAACGCCCTGGATGCGGTTGATGCCAGCCATGTCGATCTCGTCATCAAAGTGACCAACGTTTGCTACCACCGCAAGGTGCTTCATCTGCATTAGGTGTTCCGGCTTAATAATGCCGGTGTTGCCTGTGGCTGTCACAAAAATGTCTACTTCGCTAATTACCGATTCAAGGGTTGCCACCTGGAATCCATCCATGGCAGCCTGCAACGCACAAATCGGATCAATCTCACTAACAATTACGCGAGCACCTTGGCCTCGCAATGCCTCGGCAGATCCCTTGCCCACGTCACCGTATCCGGCAACGAAGCAAACCTTGCCACCAATCAAAACGTCGGTTGCACGGTTGATGCCGTCTGGCAGAGAGTGACGGATGCCGTATTTATTGTCGAACTTTGACTTGGTGACCGAGTCGTTCACGTTGATGGCTGGGAACAAAAGTTCGCCGCGTTTGAAAAATTCGTAAAGTCGGTGAACACCAGTAGTGGTCTCTTCGGTTACTCCGATAATCTCGCTTGCAATTTTGGTAAACCGGCTTGCGTTTAGCGAAAGGCTTTGGCGAAGCAGTTCAAGAATCACTGAGTACTCGTGGCTGTCGTCGGCAGCGGTCGGTGGCACTGAACCTGCGGCTTCGAACTGAGCTCCTTTGTGCACCAACAGGGTCGCGTCGCCGCCGTCATCCAAGATCATGTTTGGGCCGACAAAGTCTGCGCCTGCGGCCGCAGCTTCTGCAGACCAATCAAAAATACGGTCGGTGCACCACCAATACTCTTCTAGGGTTTCACCCTTCCAAGCAAAAACTGGTGTTCCTTTTGGTGACTCGATTGAACCGGTAGCACCGACGACTACCGCGGCAGCCGCTTCATCCTGGGTAGAAAAAATATTGCAAGAAGCCCAACGCACCTGAGCACCCAACGCAACCAAAGTTTCAATAAGCACTGCAGTCTGCACGGTCATGTGCAACGAGCCTGCAATTCGGGCGCGTTTGAGCGGTTGCGCTGCAGAGAACTCTGCGCGCAGGGCCATGAGTCCGGGCATTTCGTTTTCTGCTAGGCGAATCTGGTGACGACCGGCCTCGGCGAGACCGAGATCTGCAACTTTGAAATCAAAAGCGGTTAGAGTCTGTGACATTAATTAGGCCTTCTGCTGGATGAGGTTTAGCACTTCATCGCGAATTTGAATCATCTGGGCTTCGGATGAAGCTTCGACATTGAGACGCAATAGCGGTTCAGTGTTTGATGCACGCACGTTGAACCACCACCACGCCCCAGCTTCGGCAGGCTTGCCTTGCGCTGTGATGCCGTCGAACTCGTCAAAACTCGCGCGCTCTGCAAATGCAGCTTGCACTCGAGCCTTGGCGGCTGCGACGTCTGAGACGGTCGAGTTAATCTCGCCACTCAAAAAATAAGGATTGTACTTTTTAGCAAATTGCGAAAGAGGAAGATCTTGGGAACCAAACTCAGCCAACACGTGCATAGCCGCCAGCATTCCGTTGTCTGCGCCCCAGAAATCTCTGAAGTAATAGTGCGCCGAGTGCTCGCCGCCAAAGATAGCGTTGGTCGCGGCCATTTGGTCCTTGATTAAGGAGTGGCCGACTTTAGTTTTAACGGCGCGTGCGCCATCTTCAAGAATTACTTCTTCAACAATCTTGGAAGTCAACAAATTGTGCAGCACGGTGATTGGTGCACCGGGATTGTTCTTGCGCTCTCGAGCTATTTCGCGTCGGGCCACAATGGCTGCCACGGCTGATGGCGTCACGGCATCGCCGTTTTCATCTACAACAAAACAACGATCTGCGTCGCCATCAAAAGCTAGTCCGATGTCTGCCTTGTGCTCAACCACGGCACGCTGAAGATCAACCAAGTTCTTTGGATCTAGCGGATTAGCTTCGTGATTCGGGAAGGTGCCATCGAGTTCGAAATACATTGGAATGATTTCTAGCGGAAGCTGCTCTAGGTCGTTCGCGTGTCCGAGCACCGAAGGCACAGTCATTCCACCCATGCCATTGCCCGCGTCTACCACTACTCGAAGTGGGCGAATTGAATTTAGGTTCACAAGCTCACGCAAATAGCTGGCGTATTTAACCAGGATGTGCACATCGCGGAACGAACCTGGCTGGGCAACTTCTTCGATGCCGTCGACCAAATATTTCTTTGCGCGATCGCGAATTGCAGCTAAACCGGTGTCAAGGCTTATTCCGCGCGCACCCGCTCTAGAAAATTTGATGCCGTTGTAGCTGGCCGGATTGTGGCTTGCCGTGAACATCGCTGCCGGGGCATCCATGGCACCTGAAGCGAAATAAGACTCATCGGTTGAACACAGCCCAATCGACACCACGTTTGCACCGCGGGCTTGGGCTCCATAGGCGAAGGCATCGGCAAATTCAGGTGATGAATCTCGCATGTCATGACCGACGATCACGTCTTGCCCCGCTGCGCCCAATTCGTCGACAAAGCCAGCGGCCAACGCCGAAACTACCTCGGGGGTAAGAGCCTCGCCAACTAAGCCACGAACGTCGTAGGTTTTGACCAGGGAATCAAGAATTTGGGGATTATTCATCGCCTCAAGGATACCAAGCCTCAAGTTCGTAAACTGGTGCCATGGCAGACAAGGCAGCCCCTCGAGGCACCCAGCGGGACCGTCATGGGCGAGGCATTCGCCAATCCCTGATGAGCAACTTGTTTCGCAATGGCAGTCGGGCCAATAGTTTTGAACAAATCGTTGCCGGCGCCTGTGACTACTTGAAAGCGTCTTGGCCAGACGAGCTTGAAGACCTGAAGTGGCAGGTAATTGACGCCCCCACCATCAACCGGGATTCACGAGCAGTGAGACGCTGGGCTGTCAAGCGCGAAGAGATGACGATCGTGATCTACCGCTTGCCGATTGAGCGCATGGGCCATCACCGCCGCACTGACCCATTGCACGAACGCATGCACATCGAGGAATACGTTTTCACTGCGGTGGGAAATCTACTCGGAAAAGATCCATGGGAACTGGTGCCTGAAAAATACCGCCCCTAGCAGGGCATTAATTGCTTCTCGTTTGGCAAGCTTGTTTGCCGAGTTCTAACGAACACTCACGGCAACTTTTCCGCCGAGGTTTTTCTGATCAAGCACCGCGATACCAGCCACCGATCCGTCAACGTCAACAATTAGATTGGCAAAAATTTGATCACTGCCATTGCCAATTGAAACCGTTGAACCCGGGGTGACCAACTCAACTTGGTATTTTTGCAGGCTCTGGTTAAAAATAGCCAGTTTGCTGATGCCCTGATTTGGAATCGAAATTTTTCTTTCGGAAGTTGACCCATCGGCGGCGGCTAACCACGTGAAATCCGGGGCCTTGTTTGCCACTACTCGAGATAGTCGCACTGAAGTTTGCACCTTAACATTCGAATTAATCAGGGCAACGTAATCGCCATCGGCCACAGACGTGATTGGCAAATCGACCACTGATCCAGCCGCAACTGTTGCCTGCACAACAGTGCCAAATGTCTTGGCTGTTGCACCGACCAGTTGCACGGTCACGGTTGCGTTTTTTGAACCTGGCACAAAGACACGCACGACCGTTTGCAAGTCACCATAATCTGCATCGGCAGCCACTAATTTTGGCGACAGCTTAGAGCCGCGAATTAATATTCCAGGGATAACCTGGTGGGTTGCGAATTCAGGTGAGGGCGAAACGTAGTCAAAGCCAGAAGCAGTTAAACCATGCACAGTTCGCTGCTGAATCCAAGCTGCAATTGCCCCACCCTTTGCAGTCACATGAGTGACGAAGCTTGTGGTTTTCGGAATTAATCCGGTGAGCGGAATGATTGTGGTCTTGTTTGCAATCACCGAAATTCCGGTAAGCCCGGGAACATCAACTAATCCACCCTCGCTAAAGATTTGCAAATCAACCGTTGAGTCGACAGTGGTTGGGTTCTTCAAAATCAACAGGGCTTCGCGGCCTACTCGGGTGTCACCACCAACTAACCAGAGATCTTGCGTTGCGCGCTGGCAGGCCGTGCCCGAAACTCCGGCGAGAGTGGCGCCATCCAATGCCTGAATTTGGTTCACATTCAAAAGCGCCGAGCCTTGGGCATCTGACCCGGCGGCATCAACCACCGTGTAGACACCGGATTGAACCGACAGCGATGTGTCAGACGAACCGTTGAATTGCGACGAGATAAGCGGTGAACCAATTTGGTCGAATTCACCCAACTTAGTTGAAGCTTTGAAGGCGCCACCCGGGCAAACCAGCGAAAGATCCCGCGCTTTGACAGATAGATTTTCGACTTTCGGCAATTCGCCAATTCGAATCGACATTTCGGGTGACCAAACTACGGTTGCCACAAGAGCGACAATCACAATCAGCAGCGAGGCGATGCGCTTGAACATCAGTTATCTTCACCCGCTTCAACAAAGATCGCGTTGTCGGCGGGTTTCGCTCGAGCCGCGCGAGAGGTGGGCAGGGCCAACAATATGAACGCCAACAACACAGCTAGTTGAACGGCCTTGGTGATAGACCAATACGACTCGGTGCTTTGGCCGGGTTGCAATAATTCTTGATTTGGCGATTTAACGCGCCACAATTTTCCAAACTCGGTGATTCCAACGGCCTCAAGTTCCTTGATGGAATCCAAACCAATGGCCAATTCACCAGATGCCTCGTTCGAATTTGTTGGCAACAATATGTAGCCAACCTTGGCAAGATCTAGTTGCGTCTGAATTGGCTTGCCATTGGCAGAAACCAGATCGGCAACCAGCGCGGCCGCTTGAGCTCTGCGGGCCTTCAGTTCATAACCAAATCCATTTGAGCTTGCGCCGATTGAGAATCGGTAACCCAGGCTTACATCTTCGAGTTGCACACCGTTGCCAGCCACCAATTCGGCCGCATACGAAACCTGGCCATCCAGATTCTTTTGCGGGTTAACGATCAACAGATTCAGCTGACTGCCCTGCTGCGCCTCGGCCGCCACAATCGATGGCACCACTCGCCCATCGTTGTATTGCAATGGATTGCTCGATGAGGCAGCTAGAAAAGCTAGCGGAACAACAGCACTAAGCACGAGTACCGACGCTATCCAAGTGCGCGATTTTGGACGGTTGATTTCGTTTAGCGCGATCGCCACCAGTGACACAAGGCCAAGGGTCGCAAATGAGGCCAACACGAAAATCGATCCGTTTACAAAGTTCGAATCATATGTCGTTGAACCAACACCCACCGCTACGAAGTCAAAATTAGACACGATGAAAGCCGCGCTTGCCGAAACTAAAACTATGACCCAAACGACAAACGCCAGAAGTGCCCTGCGCGTTAATAGTGCAACTAGTGCAACCAACGCCGGAACAATGATTACCCAATTTGCAAAATCGCTGAGATTAGCAAAATTGAAGTTCTGCGACCCAGCGCCTAACAGCATCTGCCAAATTGGCAATTTAGCGGAGGGCTGCGGCAAACCTGGATCGGCGATTATGGCTAATGGCTGCAAGAGACTCAGATAGTAAAGAACTGTCGGTGAGAAAATCGCCGCAGTAGGCAGCGCAATCCAAATCAAGTAGCCAAATTTGCGAACCCTGATGAAGAGCAAAGCAACAAGTGCCAAAATCACGATCGGCAAGAAGTTTGGAGTCGATGCACAAATTACTGCCATCAGTAATCCCGAGATGCCTACCCAGACCCAGGTTTGCGATGAGGTTTGAGCCCGACGCTTAAAACCGGCTGCTGAAGCCAACGCAAAAACCAACCAAGGAAGAGCAACCACTGCGATTAAAGAGGGCACTCTTGCTTCGTGTCGCACGGCAACCAAGGCTGGGGAAAGCGCAAAAACTAATGAAGTTAGATTGCGAACCCAAGCAGATTCACTGAAGAGTGCGGCCACCCGCCAAGCTCCTGCAAAAGCAATTGAGATAGCAAGCCAAAACAAAATAACCAGCGAAAGCGACGGTGCCCAAAAAGTTAGTCCGCCCAGAGCTGTAAGCACCCAGACAAACGGGTCGCTGGGGCCATAAAACCCAAAGCCGATTGGTTGGTAGCTTGCCCCGGCCCTGGCGAAGAGGTCTAACCAAGAACTGGATAGCGGCAACAATCCGCCGCCTGTGCCCGCGATGTCTGTGGGCCAAAATCGCCAACTAAGCGCAGCGAGCGCAACCGAGATCCAGATTGCACCAGACGAAACAAACGACGCGGGTCTTGAAAATGATTCCACCTGGCCAATTGCAAAAGCAGCAAGGTTAGCTTGGCTCTCTTCATGGTCAAGTTGAGCTCGGTTATTGCGGCGCACCTGAGCGGCCGTGGCTCTAAGTGCTTTTAATTTTGAAAACTTCAACTTGCTTGTTTTGGCAATCTTGACGCGACTCGATAGCCGAGCAAAAAGCGTGAAGTAAGCCCACAGTGCCGCCGAAATTTCTGACCACAACCTATCGGGGCGCTTGGTGGCCACTCGCCAAAAAACTCTAACCAAAGCAATTAGTGGCAAAAAGAACCAAAAGGCAAGTGCGCTAAGCAAAGGTGCATAGGCAAGGCGCAGGTGAATCGCACCACGTCGAAGAGCAGCTTTTGGAGACGTGCCCAACCAACGACGTGGGCGCTTGCCGCTCATCGAAAGGGCAGCATGCGCGACTTTTGCCTGAGGCACAACAATTACTCGATGGCCAGCAAGGCGAACTCGAATTGAGTAGTCGATATCAGACGCGAGTGCTGGAGCCTTTGCATCAAACCCAGATAGTTCGTCAAAAACATCGAGACGAATTAGAGCGCCGGCAGTGCCCACAGCAAGCACGTCATCTGCATCATCGTGCTGACCCTGATCAAGTTCACCGCGAACCATGGAAAACAAATCACCCATTGGGGTGAGAGTTAGGCCCTGTTGCATGACAATGCGATTGTCATTCCAATCAACTTGTTTTGGACCAGCCAGCGCTACCGAAGGCGACAGCTCAATTGCACGCAGCAATTCTGCGAGAGCATGTGGTTGAGGCGCACTGTCGTCATGCAGAAACCAAAGCCACTCGGAATCCAAACTGGCAGCACGCGCCGCCGCCAGAATCTGCGGCAATGTTGCTTTGCTTGAAAGTTTTGTAATGTGTGCAACGCCATGACTGGCGGCCAAATTTGCGCACTCGTCTGTTGTTGAAGTGTCGACAACGACTACTTGATTTGCAGCACGAGTTTGCGAGGTGAGCGCTTCTAAAGTTGCCGCAAGGTAACCTGCTTGATCGTGCGAGACGACGACTGCGGTAACTAGGGGTTTCATATTCAACGGCTAAAAGCCGTTTGCTTAGGCGCGCTTCTTGAGCTTGCGACGTTCGCGTTCTGACAAACCGCCCCAAATTCCAAAACGCTCGTCATTTGCAAGTGCATAGTCAAGGCACTGAGCCTTAACTTCGCAGCCGGTGCAGATGCGCTTTGCGTCGCGAGTTGATCCACCCTTTTCAGGAAAGAACGCCTCTGGGTCGGTCTGCGCACAAAGTGCGTCGGCCTGCCAAGCTAGTGGGTCGTTTTCTGGATCTGAGTACGCCCCCGCGACACCAAGTCGAATTGGATCAATGAACCAGTTTTCTGGCACACGACTACGACTGTCCATAACTTCTATTCCTAACCCGACCCCCGGCTTTCACACCATTGGGAATCTTTCGAATACTTTCGTAGTTGTAATTACACTCTTGTAGTTCGGGTTGTGTCAAGTTGAGTTTCGGCAAGTCTTAACCCGCCCTTGAGCCTTATTTACTTGGTGAAACGGCGATAAAGCCGGTGCCGGCCCCCGCGATGGTGAATAAAGTAGCGGTTTCCGAAAGATATGCCGCTTCGCCTCGGCGCAGAGTCAGCAATTCGCCCAAACTGTCGCTCACCAAGATTTCACCTGCCGTACACAAAATTACGGCCTCCCCGGGCAGATTCATGTCTGCCAAAACTCGTTGCCCATTGGGTTCCACCCGATAGAGCAAAAAGTCATCCACGGCACACGGATAGTGCGTCAACCCAGCTGAAAGCTCAACCGGCTCAACGCGTGGCAACTCACCTGCCTTGAAATCAATTACGCGCTCTAGTTCATCTACGTCGATGTGCTTTGGCGTCAGACCACCTCGCAAAACGTTGTCTGACGAAGCCATCAGTTCTACAGCGAGTCCGCCCAAATACGCGTGGATGTTTCCGGCCGGCAAGAAAAGTGCCTGGTTCGGTTTTAGATGCACGTGATTCATGAACATGGCAATCACCACCCCCGGATCCCCCGGATAAATCAGATTGAGACGCTCGGCCAGAGCGAAGCGTGCTTCACCATCTGCCAAAGCGGTTAGCTCTGCATTAAAACCATCCAGGTTTCCGCGTCGGTGAATGATGTCAGAAAAAAGTTTTTGCAATCCGTCTTCTTGGTGCAGCAGATCTCGCCAATGCGCCGACAGAGTGCGAAACCCCTCGCTAACGCCGGCATGCGAGATGAAATCTTCAAGCAATTCATCGATTGCCTTAAACGGTTTGAAACCGCAGAGCGCTTCAAAGTCGGTGAGTGCAACCACAACTTCTGGCTTGTGACGGTCATCCTTGTAATTTCGGTTCTTGGCATTCAGCGCAATGCCCTGAGCATTTTCTCTTTCAAACCCGGCGGCAGCTTGAACACTGTTTGGGTGAGCCTGAATAGAAAGCGGTGCGTCGGCCGCCAAAATTTTGAGCAGAAAACTCAACTGGTGGCCATCGAGTTTTTGGGCCAGAGTCACATCTGGTTGATCCGCTAGAAATGCAGGCGAGCCCGGATGCGTGCCAAACCAGATTTCGGCCATCGGACCGCCAGTCGGCTCGATGCCAAAGTAGTCAGGAATCAACTCAGCCGAACCCCAGGCGTAATCCCGCGCGGTGTTGGCAATTTTGACGAGCACTGATTTCCTTTCAACTTGCGGCTCTAAGCCTAATCAGGCTGAGCCCAAATAGACTTGAACAAGCCCAAACGGAAAGTTGCAATGAACGCACTTACTCGACCGATTCGCGTGGTCTTTAATACCCGCGAAAAGGGCTACCGAACCAAAACGGCCATCGCCTCGGTCGGCCTGTTCACCCTTCTTGCCGGCGATGCCGTGCGCTATAGCGTCGGCTGGTGGGGTTGGGCAATTGTCTTGGCGGCTGTGCTGACCGGTGTCATCACTTTGCTAATCAAAAATCGAAGCACGGCGATTTTTAATGAAATTCCTCTGCCGCTTTATCTTTTGCTCGCCTGGATGGCGCTGAGCACAATTTGGTCGGCGTATCCCGGGTTTTCTGCACTGGCAACCCTCGCACAACTGCTAACTACTCTGGTGGCGATTTTTTTGGCTGCGCTATTTAGCTGGCGCCACTTGCTAAGAATTTTTGCCAATGTAATTCGTTTTACCTTGATTAGTTCTCTGCTTTTTGAATTCATCGCAGCTGCCATAGTGCACGGCCCGATTGCTCCGATTTTCAAAAACTATGAAGGTGATGTGCCACCTGCGCCGGCTTTCTATTGGACGCAAGGTCATCTGTTCGACGGCAACAGAATCCAAGGGATTGTTGGAAATTCAAATTTGCTCGCCTACGTTGCAATGTTGGGTGTTGTGATTTTCTTTGTCGAATATTTGATTGTTGGCACTTCGCGTTGGTTAAGTGCCGCAAGTTTAGTTTTGTCGGTTGGCGCAATTTGGCTTGCGAAATCTGCGGGTGTTGGATTCGCAATGGCGGCTATTGCTATTTCTGCGATTGTTTCTTTTGCGGCTGAAGGTAAAGATCGGGCTACGCGCCACAAGTACTACCGAATCGCCTGGGCATCGGCAGGCACGGTTGCAGTGATTGTGCTGTTTTACCGAGCGCAAGTCTTTGAGCTAATCGGCAAAAGCCCCGACATGACTGGGCGAAGTGGCATTTGGAAAATTGTGCTTCACCTGATTGAACAGAAACCCTGGCTTGGCTGGGGCTGGATTAGCTATTGGGTTCCAGGTGTAAAACCCTATGACGGCCTTGTTGTCATAAACAATGTTCCATATTTTCAAGCACACAACGCTTACCTAGATGTTTGGTTGCAGTTAGGCATTATTGGCCTGCTAATTTTCGCGGCACTGTTGGTTGTTTCTTTTGTGAAGATTTGGCGCCTTGCTGTGCGCCACACCAGCGCACTTTATCTTTGGCCAATCTTTATTCTGATTGGTCTGCTGGTGTGGTCGCTCACCGAAAGTCGTATGCTCATCGAAAGCGGATGGCTGATCTTAACTTTGCTAGCCGTGAAGGTTAATGAGCCGTCTGAAAACCTCGAAGCACTCGGGCGCTCGCCTAAACGCGCGAAGTTGCTGAATTTTGACTGGATGAGAATTTCGCAGAAATAGCCGAGGCTACGGAATAACTAAAACTTGACCAATTTTTATGAGGTTCGCGTTGGTAATTTTGTTTGCCAACATCAGAGCGGTTGAGGTGACGCCAAATTTTGCCGCGATTCTGCTTATGGTGTCGCCAGAAACAACGACGTAAGTTTTTGCAATTGCGCTTGGTGAAACCGAAGGCTTCGGAGACGCTGAGACACTTGGCTTTGGTGACGGGCTGACAGTTGGGGTGGGCGACGCAATCGGCGATGCAGTCGGCGATGCAGTTGGCGAAGGCGTGGCCTCTGTAACAACTTCTGCCTCCGGAAGAGTCTTTGGTGCGGCTGCGCCAGTTGGAATCTTGGATGCAAAGTACGGGCCCACTACTACAAAGGGCGGCTCGTCACCGCGCAGTTTTTCATAAGCGGCCGCAGAGGCAACTAATCGTTTCTTGCCGTCATCAATCAAGAAGATTTGCCGAGTATCCGAGGTCTTAATAAATCGACCGATAGTCACTGTTGCCTTGTTCAGGGCTAGGCAGTTGTGTGCGCTGAGCTTTACTGCGGTGCCTGGGTAATCAATGGCATCGCTCGCCGAAATGGCGTGGAATTTTGCAGTCACCACGATGAAGTTTTGATCGTCACAACGGAATTTGATGCCGTCGGCCTTAGTTTTTTTGTAGTACCCAGATAATTCAGTTGCGCTTAGTTTTCTAGGCGCAGACAGCCCTAGCAGTTGCGCTTGATTTGCGCTTGATATCACTAGTGCGCGCTTCAATCCGTCAATCCAATAGTTTGTCGAACTCGAAGTCACATATGTGCCTGGCGCAATCACCGGCTTCGCAACTTGCATTTGATCGATGGCGCTTTGAGCAACGGTCAACAGCGTATTGTCGAATACAGAGCTGTTAAATTTGATGCGATCCGTGGCTGCGGCAAGCGGTCGCAAGGTTGAATCAATTGCCAGGTAAACATCTTTTTTGGCCGTGCTCTTAACAAAAACTGGCGCTGTGAGGGTTGGTGCTGTGCTGTCAGAGATGGCATTTAGCACAGCGTCAGAAATTATCGGTGCATCGTCAACCAGAGGAGTAGTTGGATCCACCTTGCGCTTGCCTGCAGCCGAAAGCAGGTACTGCACGCCAGCCGGCGAGTCCACAATTGTCTTCAAAGTTTGGTTAGAGGCGACACTCGCAATTGCATCAGCCTTCATAACTCCTGCAGATGAGGTAAACCAGGGCGCAAAGTTAATATCGGCTTGGGTTGAATCGGCAATGTCATAGTAGAGATCGCCATCAAAAATGGCCAGCTTATTTGTAGCTGCATTCGTAAACAGGCTGCCTTTTCTAATGATGGGTTTGCCCCACGGCAAGTAAGCGAGTGCGCTGATTTTAAGTTTCGACAAAGCCGGCACACCAATACGCGAATCCACCAACGATTCACTATCGAGAATCTGACGTTTGGCTCCGCCTTGAATCAAATAGGTGTCGCCGTCTACTCCTGAGACATATTCAGTAACCGGCCCGCCGATGCCAAGCGCTGACAACTGGTTCGCAGTCAACTGAACTGCCTTTGTGCAGTCGAGGCCAAACCCGGCCACCTGATCACAGTTAGTGAATGTGTACTTCTGACCATCGGCCAAGAAGTAATAGAGTCCCGCGGCCGATTTAACCAGGCGGGTCAATTCGCCAGCGCTAGTAAAGGAGTCAAGATAAGTCTGCGAGATTGTTCCAAGCGGGCCTAAAGGCTTAAGCGCGGCAACCAACGCAGGTTCAGTAATCAGATATTTCTTGTCTTCGACAATCAGATAGGTGCCGCTGGTTTCGCTCTTGAGCAAGAAACCACCGCCAACCGGGCTGCCAAACCAGTCGGTGTAATAGCGCCAGAAATTTCGATTTCCATAAGCACTGCAGGAATCCCCGCTGCCGTACAGGTTTGCCAGCGCTGCCGCGTTCGGCGTGTAAGGCGTGTAGTAATACAAGGCTGCGGTGGCCTGGCTTTTTAGCTGGAAGGTTTTAGAACCGCAGTCGATGCCCTTAGCAATTTCAACTTGTCGGTCTTGGTAGCGACGGGTGATGTTCTGGCCAACTTTTAGATAAGTAAAAGATCCGCGTGGGTCGCCGTACCACTGAAGTTGACCGGCGCCCTTATAGAGCTGCCAGAAAAATCCTGCCGATGATGCGCTGCAGCCGCTAGCAGTATCTGGGCAGTTCATGCCCAGGGCATAGTCGTATGACCGCTTGGTCGGATTTCCATTTGTGATCAGGCCCTGCTCTTTTTGAAGAGTAACAATCAAAACGCGCGGGTTTATTTTGCAGGCATTCGCAATCACATAAATCATTCGAGCAGCTGATTGGTTCACCTGAGATGGCAGAGAATCGCATCGACCGTCTTCACCGGTTACCGCCGGCGTATCCATTCGAAAATCCTTTATGCATTTCATGCCATTTGCGTTATTGCAGCTAGACAGTTTGCTTTCGAGAAAATTCTGAACGTCATCGGCGGTCATGGTGCCAAAGTCATAAAAAACGCTGTCGCCGATGATCAAGCCAGGATCAAATTGTGATGCAACAGCTGCCTCAGATTTTTCTGAGTTGCCGGTAGCAGCAATTGCTATGAAGCCGGCTGCGACCAGAAGTGTTGAAGTGAGAATCGCAACCAGTCTTGAAAACCGGTTGCGAATCAAGGGATAGTCACCGCGTAGTTAGAGAGTGTGCCCTGGTATCCGGTGGAATTATATGTAATCGAAACTTTGCCTGCACCCTTTGGCAAACCGGCTAGTGGAATATTTGCCGGGAAGCACTGCGTAGATGCGGCATTAGCTTCTGCGTTCACTGTGACAGATTTGGAAACTGCGCCCGCAACAAAACTGATCACACACTTGCCGCCGGTCTCACTCACATTGGTTACTTCGGCAACCACTAGCAGATTGCCCGAGCCTGTGTCGGCCATGGCCTCAATCACGTTGATTTGTGCGTTTTGTTTTGCCTCGGATGGCGAAACCGAAGGTGCTGCCGATTCGCTTGGCGAAGCCGACTCGCTTGCGCTGTTTGATGGAACCGCCGAATCGCTTGGTTTAGCGCTGGTGCCCCAGTTTGGATACAGCAAAGCGCACCCGCTCAGCGCGACGGTTGATGCGGCAAGAATGGCTAGAATCGCAATTTTTCTCATAGTCATACCCTCTCCTTAAACCTAACTAGTTGCTTGGACTTGGCGACTGTGAACTTGCTGTCAAAGCCTTTTTCACCATCGCGTGAATCGCAGTGAAATCGGGGCGAATCACATCGATTGCCGGCGGCACCAGAGAAAGCTCCTTTAGGCCCTGCTTGCGAGCTTCACCGGCCAATTGCACATACTGAGCGAGCATGCCACTCGGAATATCAGTCTTTACCAACTTCTTGCCCGCGGCTGCGATTGATTGGAATCTGGTGAGCACGTTAGCTGGATCGAGCTGTTGCAGCACAGTGTTCTCAACTTCGTGTTGACGACGCATGCGATCGTAATCTGAGGTGCTGTGGCGAGATCGGGCATACCAGAGTGCCGTGTAGCCATCCATGTGTTGTTGACCTGCTTCGATCCAGCCCTGAACATCTGAGAGATCATCAAGTTGGCCACCAATTGGCAATCGCTCTTTCACATCGATGTCAATGCCGCCGAGTGCGTCAATCAACTGGGTGAAGGCAGACATGTCGACCATCACATATGACTGAATTTTGAGACCGGTCACATATTCAACGGCATCGCGAGTCGCCTCAACACCCGGGGTCGAACCATGCGCTTTTGCATCTGGATAAAGATCGGCGTGGTTATCTTCGGTGTCCTTGTAGATTGCGTTGATCAAACATTCGAGACCGCAGTTCCAACCATTTGGATACACGCTAAGCATTGGCGAGCCAGCTGCAAAACTTACGTGCTGCAAATTTCTAGGAATACCAATGTTTACCGTTTGGCCAGTTGCTGCATCGATGCTGACAACGCTGATGCTGTCTGGGCGAATTCCAAAACGATCGCGACCCGAGTCGGCTCCCAGCAACATGATGTTGTAGCGTCCATCCACGGGGGTGGTAAAACCGCTTTGATTAAAAATCGTGCCAACTAGATTTGCTTGCACTCCGGCCATATTTCCTGCGTAGGAAATCGCCGAGGTTCCCAACACTGCCGCAACCACTAGAGCTGAAAATGCTATCCAGCGTTCGCGATTGTAAAGTCGCCCGAGCTTCATCAAGCGCAATGTGTCAAGAGCGAGCACTGCAAACAAAATTGCATATGCAATAAGCACGAGCGCCAAGATGCCAACCAGAAAAGGCACCGTAGCCAGCCATATGATTGCCGAGCGACTAATGATGCCAACCAGAAGCAACACCAAAATAATTGCCCAAAACGTCAAGGTAGCTGTGATGCCAATTCGGGCAAGTTTGCGATTGCCGGCAACCAACTGAGCAGACCCCGGAACAACCAGGGTCAACAAAATTAACCACCATGCTCGGCGATTCATTTGATCTGGAGTGGCTCGCTCAAAATTGCGGAATGGCCCTGACGCCCGTGTTGTAGCTTGCGTGCGCTGGCTTAGCCTTTGGTTCAAATTTGTGATTTCAGTTTCGCATTCTTCTCGGCAACCTGAACCTTTAGCGATTCACCGTAGGCCGCCATCTTGGCTGAAATTTCAGAATCAAATGCCCCCAGGATGCGTGCCGCCAAAATTCCAGCGTTCTTTGCTCCGCCAATCGAAACAGTTGCAACCGGAATTCCTGCCGGCATTTGAACGATTGAAAGTAGCGAGTCCATGCCATCCAGTTTTGAAAGGGCGACCGGAACACCAATAACCGGCAGGGTGGTAACTGAAGCCAGCATGCCAGGCAAGTGTGCAGCGCCGCCGGCGCCGGCAATAACCACCTTGATGCCGCGACCAGCTGCCGCTTTGCCCCACTCAATCATTCGCTCTGGAGTGCGGTGCGCAGAAAGCACCTCAACTTCAAATTCGATGCCGAACTCTTTTAGCACCTGAGCCGCGTCAGACATGACGGTCCAGTCAGAATCTGAGCCCATGACAACGCCGACGACTGGGTTAGACATAGGGAGCTCCTTAAATAGTGGCAACCCCAAAATTTTACCTAAGGGGTTGAATTATCCCCGTAGCAAAACGGCCGCAGCACCTTGCGCCTCGGCCAAAATCGCCTCGGCTGACTGCCCAACAACGGTTATGTGGCCCATCTTGCGGCCGGCTCGAGCGCCTTTGCCGTAGGTGTGAATTTTGGCGCCCGGGTGCGCTTCGAGCGCCCGGCCATAAGCTTGCACAAAATTATTTTTGTCATCCACCCCAAGCAAATTCACCATCACCGCGTGTGGGGCGCGCATAGCAGTTGAGCCGAGTGGCAAATCGAGCACGGCTCGCAGGTGCTGTTCAAACTGACTAGTGACTGAACCCTCGATTGTGAAGTGTCCCGAGTTGTGCGGGCGCATCGCAAGCTCGTTAATCAAAATTCGACCATCGCGTGCCTCAAAAAGTTCTACGGCGAGCACTCCGGTTACCCCAAGCCCCTCAGCAATTGACTTGGCAATCTGTTGAGTCTGCTGCAAAACAGATTCAGTGGCATTTGGCGCCGGCGCTAAAACCACCGAGCAAACGCCATTTTCTTGGATGGTCTGCACCAGTGGCCAAGCTGCGAATTCGCCGCTTGGGCGGCGTGCACTCAGTTGGGCGAGCTCTCGCACAAAATCAACTTTTTCTTCTGCCAGCAAACTGCCGCCATAGGCAGCGAGGTTGTCTAGCCAGTCCGCAGCATCGGCAGAACTCTTCACTACCCGCACGCCTTTGCCGTCATAACCGCCGATTGGCGTCTTGAGAATCGCGACACCATCGTGAGCGTCGATAAACGCATCCAAGGTTTGAGCATCTTGAATCTCAGCCCAATCCGGCATGGGCAAATTTAGCGAACCCAGCTTTTGACGCATGTGCAATTTATTTTGAGCAAAGGCCAATGCCTTGCTTGGCGGCTGCACGTTGACCCCCGCTGCTTCAAGAGGCTGCAAAACAGCCATCGGAACGTGTTCGTGATCAAACGTAATTACGTCGACGGTTTTTGAGAATTCGCGAACCACCTCGAGTTGGTTGTAGTCACCAACCTGAGAAGTTGCCAGTGCTGCTGAGGAACCTTCGGCTTCGGCAAGCACTTTAAAATCGAGAGCCAAATTGATAGCCGGCACGGTCATCATTCGAGCCAACTGGCCGCCACCAATAACGCCCACGGCTGGTGTGGCTGGGTTTAGCTGGCTCATAACTGGCTCCCTATCAAATCATGAAGTTCTATATTGACGCAGCGAGGCGGTCGATTTCTAAAGCAACTGTCTTATGGTTGGGAATCCCTTCAATTACAAGGGGTTCCTGACCAGATACCTCAATTGTGAAAGCGCGATTCTTAGCTAGTTCAACGCGCTCAATTTCAGAGATTCTGATTTCGCGGCGGTGTTGACCAAATAATCCGGAACGACTCACCACTCGTGTGGTTGTCACTTCAAGATATGTGCTGGCAAATCTGATCAGTGGCAGAAACCAAAATAAAAACGCGATCAAGCCACAGGAAATCCAGACCACGTAGTTTTGCCATGGCTGATTGAACCGGCCGGCAAAAAATGAGACAAAAAACACCGAGACAAACAGGGCACAATTAGGCCAAAACAGGCGCGACAATCTAGGTCGCAGTTTTGCTATTCGGGTGTCGGCTATAAAACTCATTTAGTTAATTGTGGCGCAGGTGCAAAATATCACCGGCAGCCACGGCGAGCACAGATTTTGCACCATCTGGCAAAAGGATCAACCGTCCACTGTCGTCAATGCCAACCGCTTCACCGAATACCTCTTTATTGCCGGGCAAAATCGCTTTGACTCGCATACCCAGGGTTGCGCAGTTGTTCATCACTTGATATCTCAGACCACTTAAGACCGCATCGCCACGGTGAATCACAAATGAGTCATATAAATCTCGAAGGTGCTTCAAATACAACGACAAAACTTTGTCGTGACGCGGTGCACGACCCATCTCTAGCTTTAAAGAAGTTGCGTTTTCGATTGGCAATTCGTCTTGCTTTTGCTTGATGTTGATTCCTGCACCAATAACCACGCCGCTCAGATCTGTGACCAGTTCGCTGAGCACTCCAGAAATCTTCTTTTCTTCAATCAACACATCGTTTGGCCATTTGAGTGCGGCGCGCTTTTCAAATTGCAACTCATTGATGGCTTTGGTAATTGCCAGGCCCGCCAGCAGAGGCAGCCATGACATTTTTGCCGGGGATAAATCCTTCGGCTTTAGAAGCACCGAGACAAAAAGCGAACTACCAGCCGGCGCCTGCCACTGACGACCAGCGCGACCACGACCCGCGGATTGAAAACCGGCAACCAGAACCGAGAAGTCAGGCAAATCGGCAGCTTGGTCTACTAAATCGGTATTGGTGGAGCCAGTTTCTTCGACGAATTGAAAATTACTGGCTAATTTGCTGGCATTTGGAAACTCCATGGTTACAGGCTACCGTCTGTAGGTTTTTGCCAGTCAATTGAGCGATTCGCAGTAGATACCCTTCAACAAAATGGGGCATGCCACTGGGTAGAGTGACTTTTATGACCTTTGAGAACACTTTCACGTCAGCAATTCGACTAAATCCAGACATTGCCACCACCAAGGGCAAGCTTGCCGATTTGCGCGAACGCTACCACGAGGCAGTCACCGCTGCCGGTGAAAACGCAATTGCCAAACAGCACGCCAAGGGCAAAAACACAGCGCGCGAGCGCATCGAGATGCTGCTTGACCCAGGTTCGTTTGTGGAACTCGATGAATATGTTCGCCACCGTTCAACCGCATTCGGAATGGATAAAAATCGTCCCTACGGTGACGCGGTCGTAACCGGCGTGGGCACTATCCACGGTCGTCAGGTTGCACTTTTCTCTCAGGACTTCACAATTTTTGGTGGCTCGCTTGGTGAAGCGGCCGGAAACAAAATCATCAAGGTGATGGATTTGGCCATTGCCACCGGCGTGCCAATCATTGGAATTCTTGACTCGGGAGGCGCGCGCATTCAAGAGGGTGTTATCGCTCTCGGCAAGTACGGCGAAATCTTTAAGCGCAACACAATGGCTTCGGGGGTCATCCCGCAGATTTCAATCATCATGGGCCCGGCCGCGGGTGGCGCAGTTTATTCACCGGCTCTAACTGACTTTGTGATCATGGTCGACAAGACCTCAAACATGTTTGTGACTGGCCCAGATGTAATCAAGACTGTGACCGGTGAAGACGTTGGCATGGAAGAACTTGGCGGCGCCCGCACGCACAACGAGCGATCTGGTGTTGCCCACTATCTTGCAGATGATGAAGTTGACGCGATTGACTACGCACGTTCATTGCTTAGCTATCTGCCAGAAAACAATTTGTCAGAGACTGTGGTTTATGCACCAGAAGGTGAACTTGAAATCTCCGATGCTGACCTAAAACTCGACACCATCATTCCTGATTCACCGAACCAGCCCTACGACATGCACACAGTAATCGAGAGCATTGTTGATGGCGGTGAGTTCCTAGAAGTGCAACCACTATTTGCGCCAAACATTTTAATTGGTTTTGCTCGCGTGGATGGTCGCAGTGTTGGCATTGTTGCTAACCAACCGCAACAGATGGCTGGAACACTCAACATTGAAGCCGGTGAAAAAGCAGCTCGCTTCGTGCGCTTCTGTGACGCCTTCTCAATTCCAATTCTTACCCTGGTAGATGTGCCTGGCTATTTGCCAGGAACCGATCAGGAATGGGCCGGAGTTATTCGACGCGGCGCCAAGTTGCTTTACGCATATGCCGAAGCAACTGTTCCACTTGTTACTGTGATCACTCGCAAGGCTTACGGTGGTGCTTACATCGTTATGGGTTCAAAGCAACTGGGCGCAGACATCAACCTTGCTTGGCCTACCGCCGAGATTGCAGTTATGGGTGGCCAAGGTGCCGTAAACATTTTGTTCCGCGACCAGATTAAAAAAGCCGAAGAAGCGGGCATGGATGTTGCCGCGGTGCGTGCCAAGTTAGCCGCCGAATACACCTACAACGTGGCCTCGCCATTCTTAGCAGCCGAGCGTGGTGAACTCGACGGAATCATTGAGCCGAGTGCAACTCGCATTCAAGTAATCAAGGCAATGCGGGCCTTGCGCACCAAGCGTTCAAACTTGCCGCCGAAAAAGCACGGAAACATTCCCCTGTAATGAGTGCAAAACACCTGGCGCCCAAAGGCGATGAAAGCGAACTGCAAGATCTGATGCAGGTGGTTCGCGGTGCCCCGACCGCCGAAGAATTGGCAACCATCATAGCCATGCTCGAAGCGGCACGCGCCGAAGAAGAAGCCACGATAAACGGTTATGAACGCCCGCTCAAGTCAACCTGGTCTCGCAATTCGGCCACTCTGCGACATGGAATCGTTCCCGGCGCTGGGCAGTGGCGCGGGGCCTACCGCAATGGCTTGAACTAGCGATCAATAAATCGTTACCTTTTGTCCCCCAAAGTGGGGACCCATTTTCGAACTTCAGGAAGCACCGCCCCATCGATACTTGAAGTGCTAGATGCTGTGGCTTCAACAGGGGAAACGCCACAACATTTTGGGGTCAGGCGAAAGCCTGAATGGGGACTAAGAAGGGCGGCTTACGGGCCGCCCTTTTTCACTTAAGTTTTAGCCAGATATCTGGCTTAGCAACACCCGATCGAGTTGCCATCACAGTGACATTCCAATCTTCACCCTGCGGGGCACGAACCGTGACCCGGCCAGAATCAACTTTGCTAATTGCTGACGCCACGAGTCGCAGAACTCGTTTTCGATCTTCGTGAGAAATGGTTTGCAACCCGCCTTCATCTAGCAAAGTCACTTCAACCCCACGGGTGCGGGCTGCATCCACGGCTTTTCGAACAGCCGAGCTAAGCAAGCCTTGACCTCGAATATCGTCACGCAATGCTGCTTCTAGATTGCGTGCTTCAATTCGAGCACCTGCTGAAAGGGGGTTTTTCGAGTTGGCAATTTGTTTCAGCAAGGGTTGCGCTTTTCGAAGTGCCTTGTTGATGCGTCGCTGGCGTTCATTGCGAGATGCCGTCTTAAATGTCGTTTCTTCGGCAATTCGAACTGTTTCATTATTGTGCTGCTCGATTTCGCGCGCCGTGCTTCTCAATCCTGCTGCCATCAATAAACCCGAAGCTAGATAAATAACAGTGCCGACTGCGCCGGTATTGGCCAAGACTGCCAAACCGCCCCACACAACAATCTGCAGCAAAAGCGTGCCGGTCATAAGTGAAGCGATTACTCCGTGGAGCCGAAAGGCAGTTGCGGCAATCAAGCAACTAATCGCACCAACAAACCAGGTGGCATAACTACCAGCGAGTGAAGTTGGAATAGTTGGAAATAAAACAAGTGGAATCACGATAGCGGCAAATAAATTGAACAACGCTAGCGAATGAGGCATTCTTAGGGTTTTGAATGCGCTAACACTCGGCAGGATCGCTGAAATGTAAAGCAAAACTGTCAAAAAAGTCCAAGACATATCTTCGATGTGGTGCACATTGCTTAGTGCTAGATAAACCGGATAAAGGGCAAAAAAACCAGCGGAGGTTGTGATGTAAATACGTGGAAGATTTTTCACAGCGCGTTCCACTCCAAAATAACTGCCGTTCCTCTGCCGGGAGCTGAGTCGATGATTGCTCGCCCACCCACTGATTCCATGCGCTGAATTATTGACATTCGCACTCCTAAGCGATTCTTAGGTATGCGCGAAACACGGAATCCGCGGCCATTGTCTTTGATCACAATTTTGATTTTCTTCTTCGTGCCACGCAACGTAATCGAACGTTCAACATTTGAACCAGCGTGAACCAATGAGTTCTCTGCCGCCTGCAACGTGGCTTCGGTAAGTGCAGCAACCACAGCATTCGGAATGTTTAGATCACTTGCCCCAGATTCACTGAATGCAAAACCAGACTCCGCGCCTCGATAGCGGTCAAAGAAGACCCCGAAAAGCGAATAGCTTGTAACTGAATCGTCCGTTTCCTCAGATTGTGTTTTCGCGCTTTTGAGTGCAAACAAGGCCTGCTCAGCAAGTGTTTTAGCATGTTCAAACTTTGTTTTGGTATCGGCATCGGCGGCTACTAAAAGCGTGGTCAAGACTTTGTCGTGAATGAGTGCATCCACTCGCCCACGCTCTTGTTCGATTGCATCGGTGTGGGCCGCCCGCACCTTGGCAGCCGCTACCTCTTGGTTTGCCAGGTCAACCATTCGAGCCTCGTAGCGCAAAAATATTAGAAGCATGGCGAAGCAGGCACTCCAAAGAAATGTGTAAATTGAATCCTGGGCCGCCCGCTGCAGACTTGCCGAGCCACCAAAATCTTGCAGGTGGATGAAAAACCAAGCAAGTGGTTGCAAAACCATATACGCGGCTCCGAAAATTAGGGGCATAGAAAGCGCGGCGGACAAACTCGCTGCACCCAGGGCCCACCAGATCCAAGGTTGAAACCCGTCTGGCAGTGGTTGACCTGCAGGAACCTGTAAATTCCAACTCAACAAAACTGCTGCAACGATAATCGGATAGGTTATGAGCGCCCACTTGTATTCAGAGGCAAACCAGGAATCAATGAATATCGCTAATTGACCAATCAATACCGCTGCCAGTGAAATTAAAGCTGGCACCGCATTGAGATGGGGCAGCTGAGAAACTGCATTCGATGCTGTCTCGGCTCCCGAGAGCAACAACACTATAGAAAAAAACTTTGTTGTCATTCGAGCAACACGATTTACCGCATAGGACGAAGTTGGCTGAGAAATAAATAATTGCTTCTTCACCGAGGGCTGCATTAGATAGAGCTTTCTTCGATGATGCCATCTTCAATCGCCCGAATTAGCAAATCCGTCTTGGTTGAGGCGGTACGACCGACTTCTGAATATTTCGCGCGCACGCGGTCGATATGCTCTTTTGCGGTGCTGATAGAGATTTCCAGTTCAGCAGCAACCTGCTTCAGTGCAAATCCAGAGGCATACAGTGACAGCACCTCGCGCTCTCTGGGAGAAAGATTCGCTTCGTCTTTAAATTCGTTATCGGCATCAATAACAGCCGAAGTCTCGGTGTTGTTCACCACAATTCCGGTGGCAATCATTCGAATGGTCTTGGCAAGTTCTTGCATGCTCTGAGACTTGCGAACCAACGCAGCTGCACCTGCGCGAAGAGCAGCTCGCACCATATTCTTTTTGTCGCCAATGCTGAATATCACAACTTCGGCACCTGCCTTTAGCAGCGCGCGCACGTTATCCGTGACTATCGAACCATCGGCCAGCGAAAGATCTAGAACCACAACCTCGCATTGGCCAAGATTCTCAGACGCTAGCAACTCATCCACAGTGGCCGCCGACGCTACCAGGTGCAAACCATATTCTTGGCACGCCCCTTTGAAACCAATTCTGATTGCCTCGTGATCATCAACGATGGCAACTTTGACCTCTTTATCGGTGAGCAGCGAAGCCATGAACTTACTTTCGAACCAGGCTTGCTACGGCTTCCACGTGGTGGGTGTGCGGAAACAAATCAAATGCCCGAATTGTTTTGAGTTCATAGCCACCGGCAAGCAGAGGCTTCAGGTCGCGAGCCAAAGCCACCGGGTCGCAGGCAACATAAACGATGTGCTTTGGGTTGAGACTGATCAACTGATCAATAACTTTTGCACCGGCACCAGACCGCGGTGGATCAATCACAATGGTGGCCTGGTCATCGGTGATGCCCGACTTCTTGACTGCACCCACGCGTTCGTTCAAAAAACGCTCAACGGCTGAGCAAACTGCTTTCACTTTTGGCAGATCGGCGAGATTCAGCGTTGCATCTTCGGTGGCTTGCTTGAAGGACTCAACCGAAGTCATTCGAATGTCTTTACCAAATTTGCCAGCCAGTGCACCGGTGAATAAACCAACACCGCCATAAAGGTCAAGGTTGTCGGCATCTTTTGCAAATCCGGCTGCGTTGACCATGTCAATTACTGCTCCGGTCAGAACATCCGCGGCTTTTTTATGCACCTGCCAAAAACCACCACCAGAGATTCTGAAAGTGCGCCCAGCTGCTCGCTCAATCAGGCGTTCGTCGCCCTTGAGTTTTTTGTCGATGCGCCACTGAACCTGGCCCGAGCTCGAGGCGGCAACCTCAATCTTCTTTACATCTTGAAAGTTTTTGTTTTGAAATTCGAGTTCGCGAATCTCTTCGACTGCCAAAGGCAGGTCACGCACCTTGATTACTTCGTGGCTGCGCTCGCGGTATGGCCCAACGGTGCCGGCTTCATCAACGTGCAGTTGAACTCGGGTGCGGTAACCCAATCCGTTAGCTTCATCGTCGCCGGGTGCTGCTTCAACTGGCACTCGCATTTGAATGCCCGCCATTCGCGAAAGAGCTTCTTCAAGCACGTCAGCTTTGAGTTCGCGTTGGCGCTTGAGCGCGATGTGGCCGAACTCTGCGCCGCCGGCGCCACCAGGGCCAGCCTGCTTCCAAAAGTGCTTGACGCGATCGGCCGACGCTTCAATGATTTCAGTTGGTTCAGCTCGGCAGAACGAACCGCCGCGGTCTTCATAAACCACGGCCTTCACTTTTTCACCCGGCAAAACGTGTGAGACAAACACCACGCGGCCATCGTGACGGGCAACAAAGATGCCACCGTGGGCAACCTTTTCGATGGTTAGTTCTAGATTCTGGCCGACCCAGTTTGTTGTTTTACTCACCATTAGAGGTTACCTTGCAAGACCGAAGCTGGCTTCGGGTCATTCCACCAACGCCTTCTGGCAGACTTGGCTCGTGACCAGACTCGTACTTGCATCCACCTCACCTGCCCGCCTCGCACTTTTGCGTGCCGGCGGCATTGAGCCAACCACGATTTCACCCGGCGTCGACGAAGACGCGGTTGCCGAGCGAGCGGCATCCATGGGGCTCATTAATTCAACGGCTGATATGGTGCACATTTTGGCTAAGGCAAAAGCCGAGGCAGTCATAGATCACCCGGATGCCCGCGGTGCGTTAATCATCGGTTGCGATTCGTCGCTGGAATTTGACGGAGAAGCATTGGGCAAGCCTCATGAGCCCGAGGTTGCAAAGGCTCGCTGGCTCTCGATGCGCGGCCGCGCAGGAACTTTGTATTCGGGCCACTGGTTGATCGATAATCGCGAACCGGCACCGGGAGTTGCCGCACCGGCAACCGGCAGGGTATCTAGCTCGATTGTGCACTTTGCCGACTTGACCGACCGCGAAGTCGACGCGTATGTGGCCACTGGTGAACCATTGAAAGTTGCCGGCGCATTCACAATCGATGGTTTAGGTGGCGCATTCCTGCGTTCGATTGAGGGCGATGCCCACACCGTGATTGGCCTCAGCCTGCCAACCCTGCGTGAACTCGTGCGCAGCTTGGGCATTGAATACCCCTCACTCTGGAATCGCTAGGTACTAGCCGGCGAAGGTGTCGGTTCTCACAGTAGTTTTGTGATTTTTTTGTGATTCAACGCCAATAAAAGGCCGTTTTTAGCCAATAGGCTTGGGGATTATGACTTCAGCCAAGATCACCAAAGTACTCATTGCTAACCGTGGCGAGATTGCAGTTCGCATCATTAGAGCGGCCAAAGACTCAGGCATTGCATCCGTGGCAGTTTATGCAGACCAAGACCGCGATGCCATGCACGTGAAGTTGGCAGACGAGGCTTATGCCCTGCACGGCACCACCGGCCCAGAGACATACTTGGTAATCGAAAAGATTCTGGCGGTTGCTAAAAAGTCTGGTGCCAACGCAGTTCACCCCGGATACGGATTCTTGGCCGAGAATGCAGCGTTTGCGCAAGCCGTAATTGATGCAGGCATGATTTGGATTGGCCCATCACCAAAAGCTATTGAACAACTTGGTGACAAGGTTTCGGCTCGTCACGTTGCCGAAAAAGCTGGTGCTCCGCTTGCGCCGGGAACCCTGGACCCGGTTTCGGGTGCCGATGAAGTTTTGCAGTTTGTCGCTCAGCACGGTTTGCCGGTTGCCATCAAGGCAGCCTTCGGCGGTGGCGGTCGCGGCATCAAGGTTGCATATAAAGAAGATGAAGTCGCCGAACTCTTTGAATCGGCAACGCGTGAAGCCATCGCTGCATTTGGTCGCGGAGAATGCTTTGTTGAGAAGTATCTAGAGAAACCACGTCACGTGGAAACTCAGTGTTTGGCAGATGCCTACGGAAACGTAGTAGTGGTTTCTACTCGCGACTGTTCTCTGCAACGTCGCCACCAGAAACTTGTAGAAGAAGCTCCGGCACCATTCTTGACCGAAGAACAAAACCGTCGACTCTACGAATCTTCTAAGGCAATTCTTAAAGAAGTTGGTTACCAGGGTGCCGGCACCTGTGAATTCTTGGTTGCCCAGGATGGCACAATTTCATTCCTCGAAGTGAACACGCGCCTGCAGGTCGAGCACCCGGTATCCGAAGAAGTCACCGGCCTTGACCTAGTGCGTGAGCAATTCCGCCTGGCCGAAGGTGGCGTGCTCGACTACGCTGACCCAGCAATCAAGGGCCACTCGTTTGAGTTTCGCATTAACGGCGAAGACGCCGGTCGCAACTTTATGCCAGCCCCTGGCCCGGTTCACGTTTTTAAAGCACCATCTGGCCCGGGCGTTCGTGTAGACACCGGTGTTGAATCTGGGGATGTCATCAGCGGTTCTTTTGACTCGATGATTGCAAAACTTATTGTTACCGGTGCTACTCGTGAAGAAGCGTTGGCGCGTTCTCGTCGCGCACTGGCAGAAATGGAAGTCGCCGGTTTGCCAACCGTGCTTCCGTTCCACCGCAAAATTGTGAATGACCCTGCTTTTATCGGTGACCACGCTGCCAATAAATTTGGCATTTACACTCGCTGGATTGAAACCGAATGGAACAACGACATTCCAGCCTGGAGTGGCGTTGCCGAACCAGCAGCTGAGCCTGCCGAGCGCAACAACGTTGTGGTTGAAGTTGGTGGCAAGCGAGTTGAGATCTCATTGCCAAAGCGCTTGCTAACCGGAGCAGGTGCGATAGCTGGAGCCCCAGTGGGTCAGGCACCAAAGCGCAAGACTCATTCGCACGCAACTGCAGGTGGTGGCACCGGCAACAGCATCAAGGCACCGATGCAGTCGACAGTTGTGAAGATTGCCGTTGCCGTTGGCGACTCGGTGCAAGAAGGCGACCTAGTTGTGGTGCTCGAAGCCATGAAGATGGAACAGCCAATGAACGCACACAAGGCCGGCACTATTAAGTCGATTACCGCCGTTGTTGGCGAGACTGTTCCTGCCGGAACCGTATTGCTTGAGTTGGAGTAATAGGCGCTTTTAGCGACTCGGCGAGTGCAGGGCGCGGGCGGCATCGCTGATGCTGCCCGACAGTGACGGATAAACCGTGAACGTCTTGGCAACTTCATCCACGGTTAATCGATTTTCAATTGCAATCGCGATTGGGTGGATCAGGTCAGACGCGCGCGGTGCAGCAATTACGCCACCGATAACTGTGCCGCCAGAAGAGCAAATTAATTTCACGAAACCGTCTTCGATGCCTAGCATCTTTGCACGCGGATTTGCATTCAAGGCCAGCTTCACAACTTCGCCGCGAACTCGACCCTCTTTGATATCTTTTTCACCCCAACCAACCGAAGCGATTTCTGGTGCAGTAAATACGTTTGATGCCACGTTGCGCAATTCAGTAGGTGCGGCAACGTCACCCATGGTGTGAAAGACAGCCGTGCGACCCTGCATTGCCGAAACAGATGCCAACGGCAAGAAAGTTGTGCAGTCACCTACCGCATAGACGTTTGCACGTGATGTGCGAGCAACCTTGTTTACCTCGATGTGACCCGAATCGGTAAGAATCACACCCGCTTCTTCAAGACCGAGACCCGCAGTATTTGGAATACCACCGACTGCCATCAAACAGTGAGAACCCTTGATCACCGAACCATCGGCCAGGGTGACTTCCACTCCGTCTCCGGTGTTGACTACTTTGTCGGCACGAGTCTGGCTATAGATGTTGATGCCGTTTCGGCGAAACACGTGCTCGATTAAATCGGCGGCGTCTTCATCGTTGCCAGGCAAAACTTTGTCGCGGCTTGAGATAAGCGAAACCTCTGAGCCTAAACCGCGGTATGCCGAAGCAAACTCTGCGCCGGTCA
>JBEGOY010000056.1:0-128891 GCA_041181745.1 Actinomycetota bacterium
ACCAACGGTGCCTGCGCAGAAAGCTCAGACAGGCTGCACATCCGAGGCAATTGAGGCGACTTTGAATTCTCAATCGAATTTGAATTCGTCACTGAACCTGACTGAAAACAAAAGTCAGCAACTTGGCGGATTTCGCAGTCGACTAATCACCGTGGAATGTGAAGGTAAAACATTCGCCTTTGCACTCACCGAATTTTTGGCCGATAAAAAGTGGCGGTTAAAGAAATTGACCCGGTTAGAAAACTAACCGGGTCGATTTCGTGAAACTTTAGAGCCCTAGAACCGAGTCGAAGTTTGCATCTTCTAGACGTGACTTAACGTCAACCAAGAAGCGGCTTGCATCGGCACCGTCAACCAAGCGGTGGTCATATGACAACGCTAGATAAACCATGCTGCGAATTGCAATCGATTCCTGACCCTCGGCGTCTGTGACTACAACCGGGCGCTTGGTCACAACTCCGGTGCCAAGAATTGCTACCTGAGGAAGGAAGACAACTGGAGTGTCGAACAGCGCGCCACGTGAACCAGTGTTGGTCAAAGTGAATGTGCCACCGCCAAGTTCATCTGGCTTCAACTGGTTTGCGCGAGTGCGAGCTGCAAGATCAGCAATCTGCTGTGCAATTTGAGCAATGTTCAAAGTTGAAGCATCGCGGATAACTGGGGTTAGCAGACCCTTTTCGGTGTCAACTGCAAACGAGATGTTTTCGGTGCCGTGATAAACAATGTTTTCGCCGTCGATGGTTGCGTTTAGCTTTGGGTGCACGCGCAGAGCCTCAGCCGCGGCAAGAGCAAAGAATGGCATGAAGTTCAACTTGCCGCCGGTCTTTGCCACAAACTGCTGCTGAACACGCTGACGAAGCTGAGCGATCTTGGTGACGTCAACTTCAACCACGGTGGTCAACTGGGCAGTTGAAACCATCGATGCAACCGCACGCTCGGCTAGCACCTTGCGCAAGCGAGACATTGGCTCGGTGGTTCCACGCAGTGGCGATGCAGCGCCTGGAACGAACGGTGCAGCCGCAGGCTTGCTTGCTGCTGGTGCAGCTGCAAAGGTCTGAGCTGGAGCAGAGGTTGCTGCAAGAACGTCGTCCTTGCGAATGCGGCCACCAACGCCGGTGCCAAGCACCTGAGTTAGATCAATGCCAGCTTCCTGGGCCAGCTTGCGCACAAGTGGAGTCACGTATCCAGCGTCAACTGTGCCAGTGGCGCTGGTTGCCTGAACCGGTGCGACAGGAGCTGCTGGGGCAACAGGAGCAACCGGAGCAACAGGTGCAGCGGGAGCCGCAACGACTGGTGCAACTGGAGCTGGAGCAGCAAACGGAGCCGGAGCAGCAACCGGTGCTGGAGCTGCAACCGGAGCCGGCGCTTCAACTACCGGGGCGGCAACAGGTGCGGCCGCCGGAGCCGCGGCACCAGAACCTGATCCAACGATTGCAAGCACAGCGCCCACCTGAACGGTTTCGTCTTCTTGCACCAAAATTTGTTCGATAACGCCTGCGATTGGTGAAGGGATTTCGGTGTCAACCTTGTCGGTTGAAACCTCAACCAGAGGCTCGTCGATTGCAACGGTGTCGCCAACCTTTTTTAGCCAACGGGTTACTGTGCCTTCGGTTACGCTCTCGCCAAGCGCCGGAAGAACTACTGATTCGCTCATTTGTTAATGCTCCTTGTGGGAATTTTTATGCGTGTGCGTGAAGTGGCTTGCCGGCTAGAGCTAGGTGTGCCTCGCCGATTGCTTCGTTCATGGTTGGGTGTGCGTGAATAAGAGTTGCAACGTCTTCTGGATATGCCTCCCAGTTAACAATTAGTTGCGCCTCACCGATTTGCTCGCCAACGCGAGAACCAATCATGTGAACGCCGAGCACTGGGCCATTGTTCTTGCGAACCAACTTGATGAAACCAGCGGTGCCAAGAATTTGGCTCTTGCCATTACCACCAAGGTTGTATTCGTAAGTTGAAACATTGTCAGCGCCGTACTGCTCTTTGGCCTTTGCTTCGGTTAGACCAACCGAAGCAATCTCAGGTTCGCAGTAGGTGACCTTTGGTATTCCGTTTTCATCGATTACGGCTGGCTTCAGACCGGCAATTTCTTCTGCAATAAAAATGCCCTGCTGGAAACCGCGGTGTGCCAACTGCAATCCAGGCACGATGTCACCGGCTGCATAAACGCCAGGGATGTTTGTTTGCAAGCGCTCGTTGGTAAGAACGTATCCGCGATCCATGGTGATGCCTTGTTCTTCATAGCCAAGGCCAGCGGTGTTTGGTCCGCGTCCAACGGCTACCAACATCAATTCAGCTTCAAGGGTCTCGCCAGTTTCAAGGCTCACAACAACACCGTTTTCGTGTTGCTGAACGCCAGAGAAGCGCACACCTGTCTTAAAGTCGATGCCGCGCTTGCGGAATGCACGCTCAAGCGCCTTGCTCACGGCTGGGTCTTCGTTAGGCACCAAGTTTGGCAGGCCTTCGACAATGGTCACTTCGGCTCCGAATGATCGCCAAATTGAGGCAAACTCCACACCAATGACGCCGCCACCAAGAACGATTACCTTGTTCGGCACAAAGTTCAGCTGCAGTGCGTGCTCAGAAGTGATTACGCGACCGCCAATTTCTAGGCCAGGAAGTGACCGGCTGTAAGAGCCTGAGGCCAACACCAGGTTTTGGCCGTTGTAGTAGTCCCCGCCAACCTGAACGGTCTTTGGGCCAGCCAAACGGCCTTCGCCTTGAACTACGGTGATGTTTTTAGAACCAACGAGACCGGTAAGCCCCTTGAATAGGCGGTCAACAATTGAATCGCGGTACTGGTTCACCGCAGGCATGTCGATTGAACCAAAAGTGGCGTTTACACCGTAGTGAGCTGCATCTTTGACGCTGTCGGCAACTTCAGCTGAGTGCAGCAGGGCTTTGGTTGGAATACAACCACGGTGCAAGCAAGTGCCACCAAGTTTGTCTTTTTCGATAAGAGCCACGCTCTTGCCAAGCTGTGCAGAGCGAAGGGCTGCTGCGTAGCCGCCACTTCCGCCACCAAGGATTACAACGTCAAAGTTGTGGTCAGCCACTTATTTTTCTTTCGTTAGGGTTTCGCAAATCACTTCAAACTTTACTACTGTCTGAAGCTTGCATTAGCGAGCCATGCCCTCTGCTAGAGCCACCAAAGTGCGCAACATCACGCCGGTGGCGCCTTTTGGCGTGAAGCCATACGGGGCAGAATCGTTGTTCGCGGGTCCAGCAATGTCTAGGTGCGCCCACTCAATCTTGTGTTCGTTTCGTTTGTCAGAAAAACCGACAAACTCCCGCAGGAACAAGCCGGCAATCAGCATGCCTCCGGCTCGGTTTCCAATTTTCACGTTAGCGATGTCGGCTAGCTCTGAATCCAGCAGGCGCCGAAGTTCGGCCGGCAATGGCATGTGCCAGACCAACTCGCCGGTGTCAAAGGCGGCGGCTTCTACAGCTGAAATTGCCTCGGATGTTCCCATCAGACCTGCGTATCGATTGCCCAGTGCGATTGTGGCCGCGCCAGTAAGCGTTGCCACGTCGACAATCATGTCTGGTTTCTCTTCACTCGCCGCAGATAGACCGTCGGCCAGAACCAGGCGACCCTCGGCATCAGTGTTTAATACCTCGATGCTCTTGCCGTTGCGCGCCTTAATAATGTCGTTTGGTCGCTGAGCTGTGCCAGAAGGCATGTTTTCGGCAAGGCAAAGCCATGCAGTTACGCGCACCGGGATAGCCAGCTGAGAAATTGCCACCAGCGCTTCAAACACGGTAGCCGCCCCGGTCATGTCGTACTTCATGCCGACCATTCCTTCGGCAGGCTTCAGCGAAAGGCCACCTGAGTCAAAAGTAATTCCTTTGCCAACCAAGGCCAGGTGCTTTTTTGCTCCCTTCGGTCGGTACTCCACCTTTACTAAGCGCGGTGGGCGAACCGAACCGCCACCAACAGCAAGCAATCCACCGAATTTGTCTCGGGCAAGTGCTTTTTCGTCCCAAATCGAAAGATTTAGGGTGCTGCCTTTAACTCGCTTCGAAACCAAGTTGGCAAATGCGCCAGGATAAAGCACGTTTGGCGGTGTGTTTACAAGATCGCGGGTTGCCTTGATCGAATCAATGATGATGTTTGCCTTGGCGATCGCTGCGGCAGAAACCTTGAAAGTGGTGACCACCGTGACTGCCTTGGTCTTGATTGTGTTCGACTTGTCGGTTCCTTTATATGTGGTGAGCTCATACTGACCGAGACCCGCACCTTCCAGAATTGACACTGCATCGCGCGCATCCGAAGTTGGCAGATCGAAAGTGATTTGTTCGAAGGCGCCCAGTGCTCGAGCCGCAGCACCAGCCAATTCGCGAAGATTATCTTCGTCGAGTTCGTCGCTGCCAACGCCAATCAGCGCAACGACTGAATCATTTGGTGCTGGCACGCGAATAATTGCCTCGGATTTTGCGCTCGCTCCCAGTGCAGAGAGATTCAACCCATCGAGCCAAGCGGAATCAATTGTGTGGTCTAGGAGTTCTAGTACTCCGGAAACAGATTTAACACCGATGACGATGGCTTGGTTTCTGGTGAATGCAGGAGTCTTTGCAGATGCGCTGAGCTTGATCATGAGGCAATCGTAATCGGCGGAAGTTAGGATATGGCTATGTCGGATGAGTTGTTTGAATACCTTGATGGTTTCGATACTGCTCCACGCGGTTTGCACATGTTGGCGGGCCTAAGCGGGTTCACCGATGCCGGCGGCACCCATAGCCAAATTGCCGACAACATTTTTGGAAATTTTCAACATGAGCTACTAGTGCAGTTCAACAACGATGAGTTGCTTGATTACCGATCACGTCGTCCGGTTTTCTTTTTTGAGCGTGACCACATTGAACACTACGAGCCTGCCGTGCTCGGCATTTATCTGGTCAATGACGAGGCGAATCAACCATTCCTGTACCTGCATGGCTACGAGCCTGACTTTAAATGGGAAGCATTTGCCGAAGCCTTTGCCGAAATATTTGAAGTGCTCGAAGTGCGGGATCTGACCTGGGTTCACGCAATTCCATTTCCTATTCCGCATTCGCGACCGGTTGGCATCACTGTTTCTGGCAACCGGCAAGACATCATCGAATCAGTTTCGGAGTGGAAGCCTCAAACTCAGGTGCCAGGCAACATTCTGCATCTGATTGAGTACAACCTGACCAGGGCTGGAATCAATACGGTCGGCTTCGTGATGCTAGTTCCGCACTACTTGAGCGACAGCGATTTTCCTCAATCTGCGGTGGCTGCACTAGAGCAAGTTTCAGCTGCCACCGGATTGGTATTTGAAACTGATTCACTTCGTGATGAAGGCAAAGTTTTTCTTGAAAAGTTGAATGAGCAGATTGAAAAAAACGAAGAGCTTGCCAAGGTTGTAAATTCACTCGAACAGGGCTACGCCAACTCACGTTCAAACATGATGCTTGCTCCAATTACGAAACCACGTTCAAAGATGCCATCAGCCGAAGAAATTGCTGAAGAGCTTGAAAGTTACTTGGCGAATCGACGTCGCAACGAAGCAAACGACCAGTAAATATGAAAAAACGTTCCGCAACGCTGGTCATGGTTTCCGGAGCGTTCGCTTATCTTGTTGCAGTTACAAATCGCAGCAGCATGGGTATTGCAACACTTGCTGCAAGTGAGCGATTCGATGTAACCGCGGCGGCATTGTCAACTTTGGCGGTCGTTCAGTTGATTGCCTACGCTGGTCTGCAGATTCCGGTTGGAATCCTGCTTGACCGATTTGGCGCAAGAAAACTTCTGATTGTAGGCGCCCTATTAATGAGCGCCGGTCAATTAATTGTTGCCTTCTCTGAATCTTTGACCCCTGCTGTAATCGGGCGCTTGCTGGTTGGAGCGGGTGATGCTTTTGTCTTCATCTCAATGATTCGATTGATTAATGGTTGGTACGTCGGCAAACAAGCAACTCGCATGCAAGGTTTGCTCACCAACGTCGGGCAACTTGGTCAAGCCGTTTCAGCAATTCCGTTTGCATTTGTTTTAGTTCACCTTGGCTGGAGCATGTCGTTCGGTTGGCTTGCGGTGATCACTCTGATTTTGGTATTCGTGAGTTTTACCTTGGTGGTTGATGACCGCGAGGCTCACCATTCAGCATCGCGACCAGAAACGATAAAGCACGCAGTCAAATTGCTTTTTGAAAATATTCGATTGCCCGGTGTTCGTCTGGCGTTTTGGACGCACTTTAGTTTGCAATCGGCGCCATCTGTATTTCTATTGCTCTGGGGATATCCATTTCTGGTTCAGGGTCAAGGTTTTTCACCCGCCAACGCATCGCTGCTGTTGAGTCTGTTTACGGTGATTGGATTCTTCGTTAGCCCTCAAATCGCCAAATTTGCTCACAAGCACCCACATCGTCGATCAGATTTGGTCTACATGTTCATGCTTTTAATTGCCCTTGCCTGGGGTCTTGTTGTGGCTATGCCCGGCCGCGCGCCATTCTGGATGATCATTTTGCTGGTCGTGGTTTTGGCTTCCAGTGGCCCGGCATCGATGATCGCTTTCGACTATTCAAAATCGTTCGTAGATAAGAATCGATTGGGCACCGCGAATGGCTTCATCAACGTTGGTGGCTTTAGCGCGACCTTCACAATGATGTTTTTTGCCGGCTTGATTCTCGACGCATACAAGAGCTACCAGGCATCCGTGGGAAACACCGTTTCGCTATATAGCCTCGATGGATTTCGTTGGGCGATGAGCGTCGAATTTCTTGCTCTGCTAATTGGAGTGACGTTCTTTAGCATCGAGCGCCGCAAAACCCGAAAGAAAAAGGCAGACGAAGAGGGAATAATTCTCAAGCCTCTGCATGTTCTAGCCAGGGAACGATTATCTGCAAAACGCCCTAAATAGTCACTCGGGGCGTAATCGCAGGCTATAATTGCCAACAAGACCCAGTCATTCGGTGAAATATCCGACTTGACATGGGTCTTAGTAATGCCCGAAATGGGCTGAGCGACCTATCGCTTGGCGGGGGAGTCAAGAGGAAAAAATGGCTAAAGAACAGGCACCAGCTAAGAAGCGCGGCTTCTTCGGCGGTCTGTTGCGCTCGAATGAAAAGTCTTCGGGGGACAAAACTAATGCAAGTAAGGAACCCAAGAAAATTTCAACACCGGCTAAATCGACTGCCTCAGCCCCAAAATCAACCAAGCCAGCGGCTAAACCTGCCGTGAAGGCAGCTGCAAAACCAGCAGCCAAGCCTGTGGCCAAACCGGCCGCAAAGCCAGCGGCTAAGGCAACCGCAAAGCCTGTGACTAAGGCAACCTCAAAGCCGGTTGCCAAAGCAGCAGCCAAGCCGGTGGCAAAAGCTACTTCTAAGCCTGCAGCCAAGGCTGTTGCCAAGCCAGTTGCTAAGCCAATTGCAAAGCCAGCGGCAAAGCCGGCAGCAAAAACTGCTACTAAGCCAGCAGCAAAGCCTGCATCTAAGCCAGCCACTAAGGCAGCAGCCAAGCCGGCTAACAAGGCAGCAGCCAAGCCGGCAGCTAAGCCGGCAGCTAAGCCAGCGGCAAAGACAACCGCTAAGCCAGCGGCAAAGACAACCGCTAAGCCAGCAGCAAAAACTGCCGCTAAGCCAGTTGCCAAGGCTGCCTCTAAAACTGTTGCCAAGCCTGCAGCCAAGGCTGCATCGAAACCGGCCGCAAAATCAACCGGCCCAGCGACAAAGGCTAAGCCAGAAAAGGCAGCCAAGCTGCCAAAGGGCATGACAGAGGTTGAAGATGACGAAGAGTTAGAACTCGAATCCCCAGAGGAAATCGTTGCCGAAGCCGCTGCACTGGTTGACATCACTGCCGTCGAAGAAGAGCTTCCTGAAGAAGAGCCCGAAGACGGCGACAAAATTGTTGTTCCCGAGGGCGCATTGGTTTTGTCGAACCGTGAAGAAGAAGACATCCCGGCTCAGTCAACAACTATCACCGGCGCCACTGCTGACCCGGTAAAGGACTACCTAAAGCAAATAGGTAAGGTTGCGCTGCTGAATGCTGAACTCGAGGTTGAGCTGGCCAAGCGCATTGAAGCTGGGCTATTTGCAGAAGAAAAACTTGCCACCGACAAGCGTCTTTCAAAAGACATGGAACGCGATCTCAAGTGGGTCGTTAAAGACGGTCAGCGCGCGAAGAGCCACTTGCTTGAAGCAAACCTTCGCTTGGTTGTTTCGCTGGCTAAGCGCTACACCGGCCGCGGCATGCAGTTTCTTGACTTGATTCAAGAAGGAAACCTAGGCCTAATTCGTGCGGTAGAGAAGTTCGACTACACCAAGGGTTACAAGTTCTCAACCTATGCAACCTGGTGGATTCGTCAGGCAATTACTCGCGCGATGGCGGACCAGGCCCGCACCATTCGTATTCCTGTGCACATGGTTGAAGTAATCAACAAGTTGGCCCGAGTTCAGCGTCAGTTGCTGCAGGATCTAGGTCGCGAGCCGACCCCAGAAGAACTTGCCCGCGAACTGGACATGACACCTGAAAAAGTTGTTGAAGTTCAGAAGTATGGCCGCGAGCCAATTTCGCTTTCAACACCACTTGGTGAAGACGGCGACAGCGAATTTGGTGACTTGATCGAAGACACCGAGGCCGTTGTTCCAGCAGACGCGGTTGGCTTCACAATGTTGCAGCGTGAACTTGAGCGCATTCTGGATTCATTGCACCCGCGCGAGGCTGGCGTTATTCGCAGTCGCTTTGGATTGGGCGATGGAGTGCAAAAAACTCTGGACCAAATTGGTGAAGAGTTTGGTGTGACTCGTGAGCGTATTCGACAGATTGAGTCAAAGACTATGTCGAAGCTTCGTCACCCGTCACGTTCACAGATGCTGCGCGACTACCTAGAGAACTAATTTATGTTCTATCTGCCAGCCATTCTGATTGGCCGTCTTGTTCGCAAGTTGGTTCGAGTGGTTAGACCTGGTGGCGGTTCCGCCTTGCCAGGTTTGGTGTTGTCAAAAATCGCTCCAGGTTTATTAGCTAAAACCTTGAATCACTTCAAGGATGGGCTTGTGATCGTGACAGGTTCCGCCGGAAAATCGACGACCACGAAAATGCTGGTTGCGATTGCGCGTGCGCATGGCAAAGAAGTATTTACCAACCCTTCGACTGCGAACATTGAGCAGGGTTTTTTCTCGTCGATCATTCAGAGCTCTGATGCTTTTGGAAACCTAAAGGGCGACGTGGCCATTCTTGAGATGGATGAGGGTCACGCTGCAGAAATTACCAAACGAATCTCACCGCGCCAGGTGACCATCCTGAATGTGCTCGAAGATCAACTCGATCGTTTTATCGACCCAGCGGTGGTGCGCCAAAAACTTCTTGATGTTGCCCAACGTTGCTCGGGAGCACTTGTTCTAAATGCCGATGATCAAAACGTTTTGCTAATCAACAAAGAGGTTGCCAGCGCAATGACAACCTGGTTCGGGCTTGACTCAGCTTTGATTGCTGCATCGAAGCACGGATTGGGCAACGCCCCAACATATCAATCGCAATTGCCAAGACCTCAGGTGTCAACCGAGATTGATTATTTGAATGGCAAGCAGGCAAGTGGCCGCGTTGGCAATCAGTCAGTGAAATTTGCCTTGCCAAACCGGGGGCTGCATTTTGCGCTTGATGCAGCCGCAGCTCTTGAAAGTGCTCGTCGATACTTGGGCAATCAGTTCGATGCGCAACTGGCCGCAAAAACCTTGGATGAACTGCCTCCGGTATTTGCCCGAGGTGAAATTGCCAAAGTAAACGGCGAGGACGTTGAGTTTATTTTGGTGCAAAATCCGATGAGCATGCAGCTGAACCTAGATAACCTTGCCGGTCAACCTGAGCGCTTGATGGTTGCCATCGGGCGAGATGTTCATGATCCGTCTTGGCTCTGGACAGTAGATATGTCAGCAATCAAGCGAGTCGATGTTGTTGCCGGATACAACTACGCAGAAATTGCTTTGCGCTTGGCCTACGACAACATTCCGATGGACGCTGTCGAAGAAGACCTGCAAGTTGCACTCGACAAATTCTTTGCTTTGCCTGCACCAACTAACTCGATACGCACGGTAATTTTCTCTGCGGATGCAATGCGCCGCACCCGGCGAATGCTTGGTTTCACAGATCCAGAGGCGGTGCAGCGATGAGCATCAAATTTGCAGTGCTTTTTCCGGCACACCTTAATCTGAACGGTGACCTAGCCAACATCAAAGTGTTGCGTCGGCGTCTGGATTGGGCGGGGCTGCCTTCTTCGATTCAGGTTGTCGCTTCAGGTCAAGCAATCGACAGCGATGTCGATCTAGTGATTATTGGCCACGGTTCAGTTGCTGCTTGGAATGACATTCGTGATGATTTGGTAGAACGCAAGACCGAACTTGAAACACTGTTGGCGAATGGCGTTCAACTTTTAGCCATCGCAACCGGCTACGAAATGTTATTCGCCAAAACTGCCACCGGCCAGCAAGGCATTGGATTGCTCGGTGGCGACATTGAGCTGGTCGAGAGACTTTCAAAATTCGAAGTTACCGAATTTGAAGGCAAGCAGTTGTTGGGATATTTGAACAGTGAAGCTGATCTAGCGGTAATCGCTCGCCACGGCGGCATCCTAGGAATCAATTTGCATGGCCCCGTGTTGGCAAAGAACCCAGAGTTGGCCGACGAAATTTTGACACAACTTCTTACCAAGCACGGTCTGGACAGTGCGGGCTTAGGCAACAAAAAAGCCGCCTATGCAGACGGCTTAGTTGCTGAAGTTTGGAAGCTAGAGAAAGAACTAGCGAGCGAGTAGTTTTTCGCTCTCGTCGTGCCAAGAAACTGCAATCGGCTCAAGCTTGGAGCGCTTTTCGTTGCCGTGGTGTGAGCAGAAAATCAATTCACCGGTGGCTAACTCAACACGGATGTAGGCCTGTGCTCCACAAACGTCGCAACGGTCGGTTGCCTTAAGTGCGCCAACCTCAGTGATTTCGTTCTCTGTGGTGGTTTCTTCTAGTGGTTGCATTGGGTCTACCTTTCGTTCGCTCCATATCAACACACGAAACTGAAAAAAAGTCCCAAGTTAACCAGCATTTCGCTAACTGCGAATAAGCCGTTAATTCGGCCTTGGAGTGTCAGAAGCCGAGCCAAGGCCCGTGGCGGTTAGCATTTCAGGGTGTCTAAGTCTGAATACTCTGCCCGCCATCTCTCTGTTCTAGAGGGCCTAGAGGCGGTTCGCAAGCGACCTGGCATGTATATCGGTTCAACCGATAGTCGTGGTCTGATGCACTGTCTTTGGGAAATCATTGACAACTCTGTGGATGAAGCTTTGGCCGGACACGGCAATCGAATTGAAATTCAACTACACCAGGATGGCAGCGTCGGCGTTGCCGATAAGGCTCGCGGAATTCCTGTTGATATTGAACCTAAAACCGGCCTTTCTGGTGTTGAGGTGGTTTTCACCAAACTTCACGCCGGCGGCAAATTCGGGTCGGGTTCTTATGCAGCATCGGGTGGCTTGCACGGTGTTGGAGCATCCGTGGTTAATGCCTTGTCTGAACGCCTAGACGTTGAAGTTGACCGCGACGGCAAAACCTATGCCATGTCTTTTCGTCGCGGTGAACCCGGAATCTTTGATGACAAAAAGGGCATCGCTCCAAACAATCCCTTTAAACCCTTTGAAGACGCATCGGTTTTGCGTGAGGTTGGCAAAGTAGCTAAAAATGTTTCTGGAACTCGCGTGCGCTACTGGGCAGATCCGCAAATCTTTATTAAAGATGCTGTCTTCTCCATGGATGAACTTATTGCGCGTGCTCGTCAGACCGCATTTCTGGTTCCTGGTTTGGCTCTGGCCATCACCGATCAGCGTGAAAAAACTGCGGTAAAGCAAGAATTTAAATATGACGGTGGAATTGTCGAGTTTGCAAATTTTCTAGCCAAGGACGCTGCGCTCACCTCAACCTGGCGTCTTGCCGGTTCGGCCAATTTTCTTGAGACAGTTCCGGTGCTAGATGAATCCGGCAACATGGTTTCAAAAGAAGTAGAGCGAAACTGCGACGTAGAAATTGCAGTTCGCTGGGGCACCGGGTACGACACCGAGATTAAATCCTTTGTGAACATCATTGCGACTCCAAAGGGTGGCACACACATTGCCGGCTTTGAGCAGTCGTTGCTGAAAACGATTCGCACCCAAGTTGACGCACAGGCCCGCAAACTCAAATTAGGCAATGACAAGATCGAAAAAGAAGATATCTTGGCTGGCCTCACTGCGGTGGTGACTGTGCGATTGGCAGAGCCGCAGTTTGAGGGTCAGACCAAAGAGATTCTTGGAACGCCGGCGGTTCGAAACATTGTGGCCAACGTTGTTGCTAAAGCTTTGAACGATAGATTCAACAGCACTAAACGCGATGACAAAACCCAGGCTTCGTTGTTGCTTGAAAAAGTTGTCGCCGAAATGAAGTCTCGTGTTTCGGCCCGCGCCCATAAAGAAACACAGCGACGCAAAAACGCTCTCGAGAGCAGTTCGCTTCCGACTAAATTGGTCGATTGCCGCACCCAAGACACCGCAAGTTCAGAACTCTTTATTGTCGAGGGTGATTCTGCGCTTGGCACAGCAAAACTTGCCCGAAATTCAGAGTTTCAGGCGCTGCTGCCTATCCGAGGCAAAATTCTAAACGTGCAGAAAGCGTCTGTGAGTGACATGCTCTCGAATGCGGAATGTGCATCAATTATTCAGGTAATTGGTGCGGGTTCGGGGCGATCATTTGATTTGGAATCAGCTCGCTATGGAAAAGTCATTTTGATGAGCGATGCCGATGTGGATGGTGCCCATATTCGAACCCTCTTGCTCACGTTGTTTTTCCGTTACATGCGTCCGATGGTGGAGGCTGGAAGAGTCTTCGCGGCTGTGCCACCACTGCACCGGGTTGAGGTAATTAATGCCGGCAGCAAGGCAAACGAGGTTATTTATACCTATAGTCAGGCCGAGCTAGAAGAACTTCTGAAACAACTTGAAAAGTCGGGTAAGCGATACAAAGAACCAATTCAGCGTTACAAGGGTCTTGGCGAAATGGATGCTGATCAACTAGCCGAGACAACAATGGATCGAAGTCATCGTACTTTGCGTCGCGTTCGAGTCGAGGATGCCGCCGCGGCTGAAGCTGTATTTGAACTTTTGATGGGCAATGAGGTTGCTCCTCGCAGAGACTTCATCATTGACTCCGCCGATGGCCTTGAGCGCGATCGAATCGACGCTTAGTTTTTAATCCAGCACATTGCCAAGCGAGCCGATAGCTCCGCTGGCCTTGGTTCCAGAGGCATCGCGCTTAGACAACTCGGTTGGTATTTCTACTGGTTTACCGTCAGCAGTAAGCCCAAGAATTTTGCCCGAACCGATCGCAGCAAAGTAGAGCTGATCTTCGCTTCGAATGAATTTGTGTGCTCGCACACCACCAGTGGCTCGACCCTTGGCAGGAAATTCAGACAACGAAGTCAGCTTCATTGAACCAGCATCGGTGCCAGAGAGGGCTGCAGAACTGTTTGCCGCGGTAAGTACCAAAGTTTCTTCACCGGCTTTGGCAACTCCGAACGAAATTACTTCGGCGCCTTCTGAAAGGTTGATTCCTGCGATGCCGGCAGCGCCACGACCCTGAGCTCGCACCGGCTTAGCGGCAAAGCGAAGGAATTGTGCGTCGTTGGTAATGAAAACTATTTCGTCATCATCGGTAACCACTTCAGCGCCGACGACTTTATCGCCGCTCTTGAGTGAAATTACTTCAAACTCAGCCTTTGGCGCATAATCGGCAGCAAGTCGTTTCAGAGTGCCCTGAGCCGTGCCAATTGCAATGGTGTCGGTGTCATTCAGTTCAAAAACGTTCAACACTTGTTCTGATTTTGGCAGGCCAAGAATTTCGCGCGCTGGCACGGCAGAACCGGCATCGAATGTGTCACCAAGGTTTGGCACATCACCCACGTGAATTCGGTGCATCACGCCATTGCCGGTAATGAATCCGAGGTCGGATCGAGTTGTGGTGACGATTACTTTTTTGATTGCGTCGTGCTTCTTGCGTTTGGCAACTGGCTGAGCAATTGTTTCACTGAGATTGGTTCGTGCCACGAGCCCTGAACTTGTGAAGATGATTACACAAGGTGTGTCTGCAAGCTCTGCGCTGATGGCAGCTGCTTTGGCAGAGGTTATTGGCTTGACTTCTTCAAAGCTGCTAACCAAAGTAGTGCGGCGTTCATCGCCGTATTTCTTGGCTACTTCGTCTAGTTCATTTGAAACTAGGTCGCGCAATGCCTGGTCAGAAGCCAGAATTGCCTTGAGTTCCTTAATTTCAGCCAGCAAGGTTGACTTTTCATTCTCAAGTTCGATTTTCGAAAATTTTGTCAAACGACGCAAACGAAGTTCAAGAATGTACTCGGCTTGAATTTCTGAAAGGTCAAAGACCTTCATAAGTTTGGTTCGAGCCTGATCGACTTCGTCACTGGCTCGGATTACCTGAATCACTTCATCAATTGAAAGGATTGCAATCAGCAAACCTTCGACCAGGTGAAGTCGGGCCTGGCGCTTGCCAAGGCGATTTTCACTGCGACGCTTAGTGACCGTAATGCGGTGGGCTAGGTAGACACCCAACATGTCACGAAGGCCAAGCGTCTGTGGACGACCGTCGACCAATGCAACGTTGTTAATGCCAAACGAATCTTCCATTGGAGTAAACCGATAAAGCAGATCAAGCACAGCCTGTGGGTCGAATCCGGTCTTGATTTCGATTACCAAACGCAAACCATTGGTGCGGTCGGTCAAGTCAGTGACATCTGAAATGCCTTGAAGTTTTTTATTGTTGACGCCGTCTTTGATTTTCTCGATGACTTTTTCTGGACCAACCAAATAAGGTAATTCGGTCACGACGATGCCAAGTTTTCTAGGGGAGACGCTCTCCACCGAGACGCGAGCGCGTGTCTTGAATACTCCGCGACCGGTGTCATATGCCTCAATCACGCCGTCGAGTCCCATAATGATTCCACCGGTTGGCAAGTCTGGACCAGGCACATATTTCATCAGTTGCTTGGTTGTGGCTTCGGGATTAGCAAGCAAGTAGCGCGCACCGGCTATGACTTCACGCATGTTGTGCGGCGGCATGTTTGTTGCCATACCAACGGCGATGCCCGAAGCACCATTGACCAACAAATTAGGAAACGCCGCTGGTAGCACTTCTGGTTCGGTCAGCTGCGCATCGTAGTTTGGTTTGAAGTCAATTACGTCTTCGTCGAGGCCATCATTCATAAGCATCGATGCTTGCGAGAGACGGGCTTCGGTATAGCGAGCTGCCGCCGGCCCGTCATCGAGACTTCCAAAGTTTCCGTGGCCATCGATTAGCGGCACTCTAAGTGAAAACGGTTGAGCCATGCGCACTAGTGCGTCATAAATTGCACTGTCACCGTGTGGGTGCAGTTTTCCCATCACGTCGCCAACAACGCGTGCAGATTTAACGTGACCGCGATCAGGGCGCAAGCCCATTTCACCCATTTGGTAGACGATGCGGCGGTGAACCGGCTTCAAGCCGTCGCGAGCATCTGGCAAAGCGCGTGCATAAATTACCGAGTATGAGTATTCGAGAAAGGAATCCTGCATCTCGGTAGAAACATCGATATCTACGATGCGTTCTTCGCTCGAAATTTCTTTACTCATTAGCTCTCTAGGCGCTTGGATGCCGGTGTGGCAGACTTGCTGTGATGCCTACGATGCTACCTTCGGTTCCAAAATCTCTCGGGAGGCTATCCGATGTGTTCGCCTCTGCACTCGGGGCCATCACTGGGGTCGATAACCGACTCAACCTAAAGCGAGTAAAGCGCGCCTGTGTGATTTTGGTAGACGGTTTAGGCACCAAGAATCTTGAATTCCGCGCCGGGCATGCGCCGTTTTTAGCGACAGCGCTAAAGCAGAACCCTTCGATTCACTGCGGATTTCCTTCCACCACCGCAACCAGCATTTCTAGCTTTGCCACCGGACTGGCAGCCGGGCAGCACGGCATGGTGGGTTATCAAGTTTTTGACCTCGAAACCCAGAAGCCGTTGAATCTGCTTACCGGACTTGGTGGCGATTACCCACCGCGCTCCTGGCAGTCACAGCCAACTGTTTCTGAGGCAGCGGTGGCAGCCGGTGTGCCTATTTTTGTAGTAGGGCCAGCCGAATACGAAGGGTCTGGTTTCTCTCAAGCCACGATGCCGGGCGCAGTTTATGTAGGCGCCAAATCGTTTGATGAGCGAGTGTCGGCTACTCAAAAGTTGATACACAACAATCCGCTGGCATTGATTTATCTTTACTTTCCCGAACTCGATCAGCGAGCTCACGCTTTCGGCAGTAAATCGGTTGAGTGGCTAGAAAAACTAGAAGATCTTGATGCAGCTGTAAAGCAATTGTCTGGGGGGATTCCTAAGGACGCGGGTCTGCTGCTCACGGCAGACCACGGAATCATTGACGTGCGTCATGACCGACAAATTTATCTGGATGATTATCAAGAACTGCTGCCCGGCCTTGTTTCAGTCGGCGGTGATCCGCGGGTGCTATTTCTCTATTTCGATTCGCAACCAAGTGAGAATGATCTAGAAAGTCTGCAATTAGCGTTGGGGTCGAGGGTGATCGTTGCGCAGAAAAACAACATTATTGACGCGGGTTGGTATGGCAACGTTCAAGAGCACGTGGCTGCCAGGATGCCTGAAGTTTTTCTAATTGCAAATGGTGAGACTGCGTTGTACCACCGTGCTTTTGCTAAATCAAAGAGCATGCAGATGATCGGCCAGCACGGTGCTTTATCGCAAGAAGAACTTAGTGTTCCACTTTTGAAGCTTGGGGCGTTTGCCTAGTCGTCGGCTTTTGTTCCGAAGACGATTTCATCCCAACTAGGCATGCTTGCGCGGCCCTTCTTTGCTGGTGCAGCTGTTTCAGGCGAAGTTGGTGCCGGTGTTGTTGCTGCCGGCGCGTCAGAACTTGGCACCTCTGTTGCCGGTGCCACTGGTGTCGCAGTCTCGGGTTTCGATTCTTTGGTTTCAGACTCTTCACGTTCGGTGCGCTTGCGTCGAAGCGCTTCAAGCAAATCTGCAGTGGCGCTTAGTGGTTCGGCTGGCGCAGCACTTGCCTTAGCCGCAGATTCGTTTGCAGGCTCTGCTTTAACCATTGGGGTAATGCTCACTACGGGTGCAATCGGTGCCTGAGTTTTCTCTTCAACCACCGGTTGGCTAACTGGTTGTGCTGGTGTCTCGGTTTTTGGCACCAGGTGGGCAAATGCAGCTGGAGTTGATGGAATCACTTCGGTGGCTGACTCAGCAGGCGATAGGTCAACAGGTCGAAGTTTGGGAATCGGAACAGAACCAATGGTTTCGTTTGCCGAAAGTGAAACTGCCGATTCATTTTCTGGCGAAAGTGCCAGTGCGCGCTGATCGAATGCCCAGGTGGCAATCGCATCGGCATCTTGCAATTTATAAGCGACGGATACGTGCCACACGCCTGAGTCAGTGCGGCGAGCTATCCAAGAGATATTGGTTGCCCCTGCAGCGGCAAGGCGCCCGAGAATCAATTCACCAAATTCAACCTGTTGGGTAGCCGAGTAGCGATCACCGGCAGTGGTTACCCGCACCGATTTGGCGCTATCAACAATGTGTTCCAGTTCAGCAATTACCGGTGCTGCAAATTTCTCTACGAATTCAAAGGTTGCCCCAGAGAGCTTCACCAATTCTTCGATCGTTGTGCCGATGCGCACAGCGTCTTGAATTTCACGGGGAGTCATCGTCAGGTCATCCAGGGTCTGCGTTGGTTCGCGTTTTACGGCCGAGCGAACTGAGTCATCAAGCAATAGGCGAAACTTCTGACCACCATTGGCTTCGAGCACCAAATAGTCGCCATCGGTTTCTAACAATCGAATGTCATCCATGCGAACCTCCCTTTGAGAGAAGTTTGCCACCGCGTTCACGAAATGTTCGTTTAGCGGCAAGGTGTGCCGTGTTCCAGTTGGAAAAGATTTCTGATTAGAATCGGCGTTGCGGGTTTGCTATTGCAAAGATTTTGTTGCACACTATGCACGCCTATTGAACTAAGCGAGAGGGCAGCCACATGGCCACCGACTACGACGCACCTAGAAAGTCCGACGACGATACCGAGTCGATCGAGGCAATCAAGGAGCGAATTCCTGACAAGCTATCTGGAGTTGTCGACGTAGACGAAGAGCACGGCGAAGGCTTTGCGATTCCAGACGTAGTGTCTGAAGACCTTGATGTCTTGGTTTTGCCACCTCAGGATGACGAATTCACCTGTTCAGAGTGCTTCATTGTGAAGCACCATTCGTTGCTTTCGCCTCGCAAGGGCAAGCACGGCAAGGTTTGCATCGAGTGTGACAGCTAACTCAGCTGTCTAGCTCTTTTTAGTCTTCTTATTTATCAGCGCCGTCAAGTATTCGGCGTGATGACTCGAAAATAGCCAATACGGCGTTGGGTCATTCTTATCTTTAACTGAAACCTTAACCAGGGTGCTAACGCCGATCTGAAACCTTATAAACGCCCGGATGTTGAGTTTTGGGCCGCGTTCAGCAAAGGCGTTTCGTTTGGCAATGAATTCTGCGTTTGCTAAGTGCTTCAGGGGAATATGTGCCCTGCCGACTCTTAATTGCTGGTCATCCAGCTCAATAACGGGTGAATTCATTACCATTGCCGTGCCAATTGCGGCGGCTGCAACTATGCCCACGATGAGGCCGAGCGCCTGATTGACCATGGCGAGAGTAAGCCAGCCAGTGGGCGGAATCAAAAGGAGTGGAACAAAACTGCCCAAACTTGGCAAAACCCGCTCACGATAGGCAGGGGTCTTAGTTTCTGGGCTCACCGTTCTAGATTACGCTCTTACCGTGAACAACCAAGTGCCTGTGCTCATTGTCTGCAAAGACGAATTTCTGCCGCTTTACGCTCAACCGGGCGATGCCGGGGCCGATCTGCGTTCCACCGAATCAGCGGTTATCGCAGCTGGTGAGCGCAAGCTTTTGCCAACCGGAGTTTCGATTGCCTTGCCGGCCGGGTTTGTTGGCTTGGTTCACCCGAGATCTGGATTAGCTGCAAAACATGGCATTACCGTCTTGAATGCACCCGGCACCGTCGATGCTGGTTATCGAGGCGAGATTCTCGTGACACTCTTTAATAGCTCCAAGGATGACTTCTCGGTTGAAGTCGGTGACCGAATTGCGCAGTTGGTGATTCAAAAGGTTGAAGTTGCACACTTCATCCGGGTTGAAAAATTGCCAGACAGCGATCGCGGTCAGGGTGGCTTTGGCTCCACCGGAAAGAACTAATTATGAGCAATGAACTTTACGCATCAACCAAATCGGCACCGGCCGATCGCCGCAGCGGCGGGCCGTTCGACGTATCCGAGGTTTCAGACGTATCGCCATATATCGATTTCGGTGCATTGAGAGTGGCCGCCCGCGAGGACATGCAAATGCGCCTCGAGGTTGAAGAAGCAACTCAGCGCCTGATCGCTGTGAGCTTGGACTGGCAGGGCTCAACTTTGCAATTGCAAGCATTCGCGGCACCTCGCAGCGAAGGCGTTTGGCATGAAGTGCGCGGTCAGATGAAAGATTCAATCACCGCACAGGGTGGCGAAGTCGAAGAGCGCGTTGGTTCGCTAGGGCCTGAATTGCTCGCCAGGATTCCGCTGCTTGACGAGCACGGTAACAAAGCCGGGTTTAGACTTGCCAAATTTATTGGTGTTGATGGCCCTAAGTGGTTTTTGCGCGGAGTCGTTGGTGGAGCGGCACTTACCGATGCCCGAGCCGGCGCTGATATTGATGACTTGTTTCGTTCGGTGATTGTCGTTCGTGGCGATGTGCCAATGCCACCAAAAGATTTGTTGACTCTCACTTTGCCTGGTGGCACCGTTGCTCCGCCGAGGACCATCTAGTGGCTAAAGAACAACACGCAGCTCAATCGGCTGCTGCAAAGCTGGGTCTTTCGATTCACGATGAAGATGGCAATCTGTCGCTCACCAAACAATCCATGCTCGGTGCGGTGGGCGGTTGGCTGGGAATCGTGGAGTCGATATTGCCTGCGACCTTATTTGTGACGGTTCTGTCGACTTCAAAAAACGTGGTGGCCGCGGTAATCACAGCAGTTTCTGTTTCTGTGGCATTTCTGATTCTTCAGATAGTTCGAAAGAAGCCAATCACCAACGCAATTGCCGGCGGCGTCGGCATTGCAATCTCGGCCTTCTTGCCGCTTCGTGAAGGCGGGCAACCGGCGGATTATTTTGTGCAGGGCTTTTTCACCAATTTGGGCTACGGGTCGGTTTTGTTGATTTCAATGGCAGTGAGATGGCCACTAATTGGAGTGCTCGTGGGCTTTTTGACCGGAGAGGGCACATCCTGGCGAAAAAACAAGCAACAAATGCGTCGCTTTCAGGCAGCTACCGGCATCTGGGTTGGCCTTTTTGCGGCTCGCCTCTTTGTGCAATTGCCGCTTTATTTTTCGCATCAGACTGAATTGCTCGGCATCTTTCGCATCGCCATGGGAATTCCGCTTTATGCGCTGTGCCTCTGGCTCACCTGGTTGCTAACCAGAGCGATAATTCTGACCCGTCGTTAGTGGTATTTTGGTAGGGCAAAGTTGCCACCAGTTAGGAAATGAGACACATGTCTAAAGTCAACAGTTTCGCTTCATCCGACATCCTGAAGGTTGGCTCGAAAGAGTACCGAATCTTTAAGCTGAACTCGGTTGACTCAAAGACTTTGCCTTACAGCCTTAAGGTTCTGCTAGAGAACCTGCTGCGCACCGAAGATGGCGCCAACATCACTTCAGAACACATCAACGCCTTGGTCAACTGGGATCCAAGTGTTGAACCAGACGTTGAAATTCAGTTCACCCCGGCTCGCGTAATTATGCAGGACTTCACCGGTGTGCCTTGTGTCGTTGACCTGGCAACCATGCGTGAGGCCGTCGCCGAACTCGGTGGCGACCCAAAGCGCATCAATCCGCTTGCACCTGCCGAATTGGTAATCGACCACTCGGTTCAGATTGACGTTGCTGGTTCACCAGATGCGTTTGAGCGCAACGTTGAATTTGAGTACAACCGCAACGGTGAGCGCTACCAATTCTTGCGTTGGGGTCAGACCGCTTTTGATGACTTCAAGGTTGTTCCGCCCGGCACCGGAATTGTGCACCAGGTAAACATTGAATACCTTGCCCGCGTTGTTATGGCTCGTGAAGTTAACGGTGAACTTCAGGCGTATCCAGACAGTTGTGTGGGCACAGACTCACACACCACTATGGTCAATGGTCTAGGTGTGCTTGGTTGGGGTGTTGGTGGCATCGAGGCCGAGGCAGCAATGCTCGGCCAGCCAGTTTCAATGCTTATCCCTAAGGTTGTTGGTTTCAAGCTAACCGGTTCAATTGCAACCGGAGTGACAGCAACCGACGTAGTTTTGACCATCACCGAAATGCTTCGCAAGCACGGAGTGGTTGGCAAGTTTGTTGAGTTCTACGGTGCCGGAGTTTCTTCTGTGCCGCTGGCTAACCGTGCAACCATCGGAAACATGAGTCCGGAGTTTGGCTCCACCGCCGCAATGTTCCCAATCGATGACGTCACCTTGGATTACCTGCGCATCACCGGTCGTTCGCAAGAGCAGATCGATTTGGTTGAGGCATACACAAAGGCGCAGGGCCTATGGCACGACCCAAGCATCGAACCGCGTTTCAGCGAATACCTCGAACTTGACCTATCAACCGTTGTTCCGTCAATCGCTGGTCCAAAGCGACCACAAGACCGCATTGTGTTGAGCAAGGCTAAAGAAGCGTTTGAGCAGATTATCCCTAGCTATTCATCGCAGGTTTCTAAGCCGACCGCGGTAAAGGGTCAGCAGTTTGCTCTAGACAACGGCCACGTGGCGATTGCGTCAATCACTTCATGCACTAACACCTCAAACCCGTCGGTCATGTTGGCTGCTGGCTTGGTGGCCCGCAAGGCCGTTGCCAAGGGTCTGACCGCAAAGCCATGGGTTAAGACTTCACTGGCACCGGGTTCAAAGGTCGTCACCGAGTATTACAACAAGGCAGGTCTAACCAAAGATCTAGACGCTCTTGGTTTCAACTTAGTTGGCTACGGATGTGCCACCTGTATTGGTAACTCTGGCCCGTTGTCAGATGAAATTTCTGAAGCTATTAACAACAACGACCTCGCGGTTACTGCCGTGCTTTCGGGTAACCGAAACTTCGAAGGTCGCATTAGTCCAGACGTAAAGATGAACTACTTGGCTTCACCACCGCTAGTTATTGCTTATGCATTGGCTGGCACCATGGACTTCGATTTTGAGAATGACTCATTGGGCGAAGGTTCAGATGGCCAGCAGGTTTACTTGCGTGACATCTGGCCAACCGCAGAAGAAGTGCAGAAGACCATCGATGAGTCAATCAACTCTGACATGTTTAAAACTCAGTACGCCGGCGTATTTGATGGCGACGAGCGCTGGAAAGCTCTGCCAACCCCAAAGGGTGCAGTATTCGAGTGGGATGAGAAGTCAACCTACGTTCGCAAACCGCCTTACTTTGACGGCATGAAAAAGACCCCGGATGCCGTTCGCGACATCACCGGTGCACGCGTGCTGGCCAAGCTTGGCGACTCGGTGACAACCGACCACATCAGCCCTGCGGGTTCAATCAAGGCGGACTCACCGGCTGGAAAGTATTTGACCGAGCACGGTATCTCTCGCGTCGATTTCAATAGCTATGGATCACGTCGCGGAAACCACGAAGTGATGATTCGTGGCACATTCGCGAACATCCGTCTAAAGAACCAACTTCTCGATGGGGTAGAGGGTGGCTTCACCCGCGACTTCACCAAGGATGACGCACCACAGTCATTCATCTATGACGCTTCAAGCAACTACCAAGCTGCCGGTGTGCCACTGGTGATCCTCGGTGGAAAAGAATACGGTTCTGGTTCGTCACGTGACTGGGCGGCAAAGGGCACCAGCTTGCTTGGTGTTCGCGCAGTAATCACTGAGAGCTTCGAGCGCATCCACCGCAGCAACCTAATCGGAATGGGTGTTTTACCATTGCAGTTCCCAGCTGGTCAGAATGCAGCGTCACTGGGCCTAGACGGCACCGAGGTGTTTGACATCACCGGAGTTGAAGAATTGAACAACGGCACAACACCAAAAACTGTGCATGTGGTTGCTAAACCTTCGGCACACTCACCGGCTGGCAAGTCAGTGGTTGAGTTTGATGCAGTAGTAAGAATCGACACCCCGGGTGAAGCTGACTACTACCGCAACGGCGGAATTCTTCAATACGTACTTCGCAGTTTGGTGAGCTAACCAGAAATACCCACGGGTTTTTTCTGGTTCGAATACACATGACGTTTCTAGAGCGAATTAAAGGTCCCCGGGACCTTGATTCGCTGAGTGCTGAGGAGCTAAAAGAGCTCTGCTCTGAAATTCGCCACTCGCTGATTCGTGCTGTTGCAAAGACCGGCGGTCACCTTGGCCCAAACCTTGGTGTGGTTGAAACCACTGTTGCAATTCACCGGGTATTTCACTCACCAACCGACGCAATAATTTTTGATACGGGTCACCAGTCCTACGTTCACAAGATGCTTACCGGTCGCAGTGACTTAAGCACTTTGCGTCAAAAGGATGGCATTGCTGGTTATCCGCAGCGGTCTGAATCGGTGCACGACATTGTAGAGAGCTCTCACGCTTCATCATCGATCTCTTGGGCTGATGGCATTGCCAAAGCCTTCAAGCTGACCGACCAGACAGATCGATATGTTGTGGCGGTGGTTGGCGACGGCGCCTTAACCGGTGGAATGACCTGGGAAGCGCTCAACAATATTTCGGATGACAACGATCGCCGACTCGTGATCGTGGTGAATGACAATGGTCGTTCTTATGCGCCAACCATCGGTGGTTTGGCGAAGTATCTAAACGGTGTTCGCACAGATCACAATTACCGCCGTTTGTACCGGCTCAGCAGAAAGTTGTTCTATAAATTTGGATTGCTTGGTCGCCTGATTTATTCTGCTGCCCGCGGCGCAGGAAAAGGTCTGCTGGCTACATTTGCTCCGCGAGGACTGTTTCCAAACCTTGACATTAAATACATCGGCCCAATTGATGGTCATGACATTGTGGCAATGGAGCAAGCGCTGCAACAGGCTCGCAAATATGCGAGTCCGGTTATCGTTCACGCGATCACCCAAAAGGGCAAGGGTTACAATCCAGCGCTGCTCAACGAAGATGACCAATTTCACGCGGTTGGAAAGATCGACCCAGCGACCGGTGAGTCACTCGAAAATAACCCAGCAGAAACTTGGACTGATGTCTTTGGTGACGAGATTGTGAAAATCGCAGATCGCCGCAAAGACATCATTGGAATCACCGGTGCAATGCTGCGTCCAGTCGGACTCGACAAGTTTGCCGAGAAATATCCTGAACGCGTTTTTGACGTTGGAATTGCGGAACAGCATGCCGTAACTTCTGCCGCCGGCATGGCTTTCGGTGGGTTGCATCCCGTAGTTGCCCTTTATGCAACTTTTGTAAACCGCGCATTTGACCAAGTGCTGATGGATGTTGCCTTGCACAAAGCAGGAGTAACTTTTGTGCTTGACCGTGCAGGAGTCACAGGCCCCGATGGTGCGAGTCACCACGGCATGTGGGACTTAAGTTTGCTGCAGATTGTTCCAAACATCCGAATCAGTGCACCACGTGACGCAGCGCGGTTGCGCGAAGAACTTAATGAAGCGGTAGCAATCAAAGATGCACCGACTGTTGTGCGTTTTTCAAAGGGAGTTGCTTCAGTCGAAATTGCAGCCCTGCGACGCACAGCCGATGGAGTTGATGTGTTGGGTGAAGCAGCTGCCAAAGATGTGCTGCTGTTGACAGTTGGGCCAATGGCTTCGATTGGCTTGCAGGTGGCCGATCTTTTGGCGGCCCAAGGCATCGGAGCCACTGTGATTGATCCACGTTGGGTTGTTCCAGTGCCGAAATCTGTTATTGAAATTGCGGCCCAACATCGCTTGGTGGTGACCATCGAAGACGGAATCAAGGTAGGTGGCATCGGCACTCGGGTGCGCCAAGACATGCGTGAGGCGCAGGTTGACACGGCCCTTAACGAAGTCGGCTTGCCCGATGAATTTCTTGAACACGCTACCCGCAACGAGATATTTGAGCGAGTCGGTCTAACCGCTCAGGCGATTGCGCGCGACATTGTTGCACAGGTGGTTGGTTCTAAGGTGCCGCACGCGCGACCACTCAGCGATAACCCAACTATTCAGGTGCGTCCGTAGGTTTTTGAAGCGCGGCCAGAATAACCGGCGCGGTCAGTTCTGCTTGCCAACGACGGGCACCAGAATCCAGCAAAGCCTTCTCTAGAGATTCAATGCTCAGCGGCTCAGGTGACTGCCAACATAGTTGACGCACGTAGTCTGGGGTAATCAAGTTCTCAATAGGCAGCTCGAGCTCTTCGGCCTGAGTGGTCAAAGCAGCACGCACTGCCTTTAGACGGGCATCTGCTTCTGGATATTTGTTAGGCCAGATTCGGTGATTTGGAATTCCAACCACTGGCAATTTAACCGGTGGCATATCGCGATCCGTCTGACCGGCCTGCAAGGCAGCCCACCATGTGTCTAGGTAGCTGCGGCTGGCTCTGCCAACGAATGCTTTGTCTGACGCGAGTTCTGGTTTTGATTTGGGTGGGTTCTTTGCCAAATGTGTGAAGGATGTGTCAGGAACCAATCGACCGGGAGCGACATCGAGTTTCTCGGCAAGAGCTTCGCGTGCGGTCCATAGTGCTCGAGCAATTGCCATGCCACGAGTGTCTTTGATGTCGTGAATTCCAGTGAGTCCGCGCCAACGATCAACCTTTGGCGCTTTCGGTTGCATGTTTGCAACCGCTTCGAACTCCTGCCGCGCCCAATCCAATTTGTTTTTCTCGGTTAGCAAATTCAAGAGCTGTTCACGCAATTCAAAGAGCACGTCAACATCCAAGGCCGCGTAATTCAACCAATCTTCATGCAGTGGCCGGGTGCTCCAGTCCACTGCGGAGTGTTCCTTGGCAAGTTTCACTCCGATCAACTGTTCGGTGACGGCACCTAACCCAACACGTGCTAAGCCCGCAATGCGAGAACCAAGTTCGGTGTCAAATAATTTTGTAGGTGAGATTCCAAGCTCGCGAAGACATGGGATGTCTTGGCTTGCTGCGTGCAGAATCCATTCGTCACTCGCAAGAAGCTGAGCAAGTTTGCTAAAAGCTTCTGTGTTGTGATCAGGTGAAATTGCGATTGGGTCAATCAAGTAGATTGGCGAGCCAAGTCGGTAGACCTGAATTAGATAAGCGCGTTGAGAATATTTGAAACCTGACGCGCGTTCTGCATCCAAGGCAAAAGGCCCAGATAATTTTTCGAGCGTGTCAATCGCTTCGCTGAGTAGTTCAGCGGAGTCAATGAATTTAACTTCAACTCGAGGCTTTGCTAAAAGCGGCAGCTCGATATTTTCTTCGGTCATCGGTTTTGGTTAAGCCCGATCGCAGTGACCCCAGCTGGCAGATTTGGAAAACCCGACATAATGCAAACTAAATCTTGCCAAGCTTCTAGGTGGGCAGCCGCGTCGGTATTCGTCGGTGACCATGATGCTCGGATTTCCAGTTCGGCGTGGTCGCTTTGGCCGCTAAGCGAACCATAGCCCGAAGAGATGATTCGAGTCGCCGTTCCGGCAGCGGCGGTGTTGGCCGCGGCGCGGTTATCCAGGGCTTCGGTCAACCAAGCCCAGGCGACATCAGAGATTTGTTCGTCGGCACCAATGTTTGTCTCGAGTGGCGATTTTGCAAAACAAATGACTCGAAAGCGAGAATGCCAGGCCTCGGGCTCGTTCGGTTCCCAAAGCAATACAAATCGTCCAGTGCCGGCATCCGAGGCAACATCATTTGCGGCGGCGTCTACGTTTGCAGAAAATGCAATGGCGTGGGTGGCAAGTTTGCTAGGTGCATCAATTTGCTCAAGCAGCAACTCTTCGCGAATCGAAGCTGAGCGCAACGAATCAAGCGCTAGGCGAAATTCAGCCGACGCGTTTGCTGGGGTCTCAAACTCGATCATTGAAAATAAGGCTAAATGGCCCTTGCTTCAGGCAACAGTTGCCACGCCGTTTAGGGGCGGTGCCACTCTGTTACCAGGTTGGGCCCATCCTGAAACGTATTTAGCAAGCGCCAGCTGGTGTTGAATCCCAGATTCTGCAGTGCGTGTTGAGTCAAACCACCTGGCGTCTGGGTGCCAACAAGGGTCAACCAAATGGTTATCGGTTGGTCGGTTTGCTCAATGTTTTTCAAGATAGAGGGGCCGCCTTCATAGAAGAAGACTTCATGTCCTTCGGTCTTCAGCTGCTGGGTTAGCTGGTCGAAAATTGGGGGAGCGAACCTAAGCACTTTGCCAAGGTTCGAATCGGGTATTGATCCCGACGCGCTCAAAATATATATCGGCGCGTAACTAACCTTTGTATATTTTTCACTTCGCACCGTGGCACCAGTAGTCACAATGGCATCTGCGCTTTTGCGAAGTCGCAAAAAGGTTTCGCGGTCATTTGAATTTGAAAGTTCGCTTGAACTTCCGTTTGCATCAATGTAATTGCCAGACCAGTCGCAAACAAAAAGCGCATTCCACCCTGGCTTTAATCGCAGCGGAAATTCAGTCAACGCTTGGCTCGCTTTTCACGAACCTGGCGTTTAATGCGACCTAACATTGCCCGCATTCCACGCATCCGCAGTGGTGAAACGGCTTCGGAGAGACCAATGCGGGAAGGAAAGTCGTCGTCTACCCCCAAGACTTCGTCTGCGCTGTGGCCGTCCAAGGCTTCTTGCAAAATGCTTGCGAAACCGCGTGTGGTCGGTGCTTCGGCGGGAGCCGTGAAGAACAAATGCACTTTATCGGCTTCATCAACCTCCACAAAGAGGTAGACGGGCGACTGGCATTCTTCAACTCGCTCTAGCAAATCTGGGTGATCTGCATATCGCTCAGGCAGTTGCGGCAATTTCTCTGAAAACTCGAGCAGCAAATTCAACCGGTCTTTAATGCCGATTGAATTGAAGTCTTCGATTAGCTCTTCAATCGAGTTGTTAGCTGTGCTCAAAGTTATGCCGCAGCCGGAGCCGCACCGGGTTCGGCGCCCTTAACGATTGGAACTCCAACCAAGCTTCCCCACTCAGTCCATGATCCGTCGTAGTTGCGCACATTGCTGAAGCCCAACAAGAAATTCAAAGCAAACCAGGTGTGGCTTGATCGCTCACCAATACGGCAGTAAGCAATTACGTTATCGCCGGGCTTTAGACCTGCCTCATCGAGGTATACCTTTTCTAGTTCGGCGCGTGACTTATAAGCGTGGTCTTCGCCAACTGCGCGAGACCAAGGCACTGATTTTGCACTCGGGATGTGTCCACCGCGAAGAGCGCCCTCGTCTGGGTAGGCAGGCATATGGGTGCGCTCGCCGGTGTATTCCTCTGGAGAACGCACGTCAATCATTGGATTGCCAAAGTGCTTCAAAACATCGTCTCGAAAGGCGCGGTATTGAGAGTCGTTTCGCTTAACAACCGGATACTCCGCGGGTGTGATGGCTGGCTCGGCTTTGGTAAGTTCGCGACCCTCAGCAATCCACTTATCGCGTCCGCCATCCAATAGGCGCACATCGGTGTGGCCGAAAAGCTTAAATACCCAAAGTGCATAGGAGCTCCACCAGTTGCTCTTGTCACCATAAAGCACAACAGTCGTGTCGCGTGAAATGCCTTTGCTGCCAAGCAGTTTGGCGAACGCCTCGTCTGACACATAATCGCGAGTCACTGGGTCATTTAGGTCTGTGTGCCAGTCGATCTTCACCGAAGTTGGGATGTGACCGGTCTCATAAAGCAAAACGTCTTCGTCGGACTCCACAACAACAAGACCTTCGCGGCCAAGATTAGAGGCGAGCCATTCGGTCGAAACAAGTACTTCAGGGTGGGCATACTCAGAGAATTTTGGATTTGAATCGAACTCGATAGTCATCTGTGAGGCTGCAACTTTCTGGTTGATTAGACTGCATGTATCTGTATCAAGCCTATTTCGCGACAAAGGCTTTCCCAAACGCAAGGTAACAATTGGCCATAGACACCAGTAGCTTCGGTTCATTGATTTCTCAGAACCCGAAAAGTTCGATCTCAGAGTTGCTTGCAGATTTAGTGCCCCCTCGCGAATTTTCATCGGCAAGCTTCGACAACTACAAGCCTCATGCAGAATTTGAGAGCCAGGCCAAGGCGATTCAGAAGTCGCAGAACTTTGCTGCAGGAAAGACCGAGCGCAAACTATTCAGCAAATCGGCCCCGGCGCCAGCAGGCATTTACCTGGATGGTGGTTTCGGCGTAGGCAAGACCCACCTGCTGGCTTCTATTTGGCATGGTTTCAAAGGTGCCAAAGCGTTCGGAAGCTTCATTGCATACACCAGCTTGATTGGCGCCCTTGGATTTGCTCAGGCAGTCGAAGCGTTATCTAAATTCCAGTTGATCTGCATCGATGAGTTCGAACTCGATGACCCCGGTGACACCATGATGATGTCGCGACTTTTGAATGAACTCGAAGCCAAGGGAGTGCGATTCGCCGCTACTTCAAATACTCCGCCAAATGCGCTTGGCGAGGGCCGGTTTGCGGCTTCTGACTTTCAAAGAGAGATTCATGGCATTTCGGAACGTTTTGAAATGCTCCGAATCGATGGCGAGGATTATCGTCACCGCCCGGTTGATGTTGAGAGCCGCACCTTTACCGAGCCTCAGCTAGAAGAGTGGTTAGCCGCGGGCAACGCGGGGCAAACATCCGTGGATGACTTTGAACGCTTTTTGATGCATCTCTCGACAATTCACCCCTCGCGCTATGGACGACTTTTGCAGGGCTTCACGAGAGTGGCTTTTAAGCACGTGTACCAGTTGAGCGATCAGGTCGATGCGCTGCGGTTTGTGGCCTTTGTTGACCGTGCCTACGAGGCCCAAATTGAGTTGCGCGGCACCGGAACCTCACTGACTGAGGTCTTTTCAGCTGAGTACCTGGGCGGCGGTTTTCGAAAGAAATACCTGCGCGCGGTTTCACGACTCGGTGCAATGACCGAATAATTCGGTTTTCACGTTTTACAAACACGAAACATTTCGGGTGTCGAAACGAAATCTTTGTAGCCCAAACTCTCTTTATAGCCAAGACGCGCTTGGCTTCGATTTGTTTTCTTAGAGAGAGGTAAACAAATGGATCAGGGAAATACCGCCTTTGTTCTAATTTCAGCAGCCCTAGTGTTGCTAATGACCCCGGGCTTGGCATTCTTCTATGGAGGAATGGTTAAGGCCAAGAGCGTTGTCAGCATGATGATGCTTAGCTTCGGATCGCTTGGTCTAATCGCTGTGCTTTGGGTGCTTTATGGTTATGCCATTTCGTTCTCAAACGGCGGTACACCAGGATTCGTAGGAATTGACGGTTGGTTTGGAATCGACACTTCTTACCTCGGTCTATCGGCGCAGGTTGCCGATGCAGCAGCGCCAACCGGTGCATTCCCTTCTATGGCTTTCGTGGCCTTCCAAGCAACATTTGCCATCATCACTGTTGCCTTGATTTCAGGTGCAATTGCTGACCGTGCCAAGTTTGGCGCTTGGATGGTTTTCGCAGGACTTTGGGCGACCATCGTTTATTTCCCAGTCGCTAACTGGGTATTCAACTTCACACTTGCAGACGGCAAGGTCGTTGACGGTGGTTGGATTGTCTATGGCCTCGGCGTAATTGACTTCGCTGGTGGAACCGCAGTTCACATCAATGCTGGTGCGGCCGGTCTAGCTCTGGCAATTGTTCTTGGCAAGCGATTCGGTTTCAGCAAGGGAATCACGCAGCCTCACAACGTGCCTTTGACTCTTCTTGGTGTTGCATTGCTCTGGTTCGGTTGGTTCGGATTCAACGCTGGTTCAGAACTAGCCGCAGATGGAATCGCATCTATCGCTTTCATCAACACTCTTGCAGCTCCGGCAGCGGCGATGCTCGGCTGGATCTTGGTAGAAAAGATCAAGCACGGCAAGGCAACTTCAATCGGTGCAGGTTCTGGTGCGGTAGCTGGTCTGGTTGCAATTACACCGGCCTGTGCTTCGCTTGACCCAGTGTGGGCAATTGTTCTAGGTCTATTGGCCGGTATGTTGTGTGCCCTCGCGATTGACCTGAAGTTCGCCCTAGGCTTCGATGACTCACTTGACGTTGTGGGCATCCACTTGGTTGGTGGAATCGTTGGAACCTTGTACATCGGTATCTTCGGAAACGGTGTTGGTGCGGCATTTGGTTACGGTTGGCACCAGTTTGCGATGCAAGCTCTGGGTGCCGCAGCGGTATTGGTTTACAGCTTCGTCATGGCGTTGATCATCGGGTTTATTGTTGAAAAGACAATTGGTTTCCGAGTCAAAGCCCAAGACGAGATTGCCGGCATCGACACTGTGGTTCACGGTGAAGAGGCTTATGCATTCGGTGCAGACCGCGGATAACTAAACAGCAACACCCAAAGGGAGAGGTCCGAAGGGGCCTCTCCTTTTGGTGCGTTCGAAAGAAAGGCAACACATGGTTCATCAGAACACCACAATGTTCTTGATCATCTGCTCGGCGTTAGTGCTATTCATGACGCCGGGTTTGGCGTTTTTCTATGGCGGCCTAGTGCGCGCTTCGAGCGTTGTTTCAATGATGATGATGAGTTTCGGTTCTCTCGGACTCGTTGGGTTGATGTGGGTTGTCTTTGGCTATGCAATGTCATTTTCAAATGCCGGCCACGGATCATTCATTGGCATAGACGGTGTTTTCGGCCTGGACATTAACAAACTTTTTCTTGCCGATGTGATTGCCGAAGCTAAAGCGGGGGACGGATTCAATCTTGCGTTCTCAGGCTTTCAGGGCACATTCGCAATCATCACAGTTGCTTTGATCTCAGGCGCTATAGCCGACCGAGCACGATTTGGTTCTTGGATGCTCTTCGCAGCTATTTGGGCCACTCTGGTTTATTTTCCAGTTGCGAGTTGGATCTTCAATTTCCAGGTAGCCGACGGAAAAATTATCGATGGTGGTTGGCTTGTCAAAGATATCGGCGTTATGGACTTCGCCGGTGGAACCGTAGTTGAAATTGCCTCGGGAGCCTCAGCGCTTGCACTTGCATTGGTGCTGGGAAAGCGCTTTGGATTCACAAAGGGGATGCACGCTCCTCACAACGTTCCGCTAACGCTCATCGGTGTAGCTATTCTTTGGTTCGGCTGGTTTGGATTCAACGCCGGTTCAGAATTAGCCGCCGATGGAATTGCTTCTCTAGCTTTCATTAATACACTCGCAGCTCCAGTAGGTGCGATGATCACCTGGGTAATTTATGAAAAGGTGATGCATGGCAAGCCAACTTCGATTGGAGCCGGTTCGGGCGCAATCGCCGGCTTGGTTGCCATCACGCCTTCTTGTGCCTACCTAGAGCCGATCTGGGCGTTGCTGCTAGGCGCCATTGTTGGTGTTGTTTGCGCCATGGCCATTGAGTTGAAATATCAACTCGGCTTTGATGACTCGTTGGATGTTGTTGGTATTCACCTTGTGGGTGGCCTAGTCGGCACAATTTACATCGGCTTATTAGGAGACAAGGTTGGATTGTTCTTTGGCTACGGTCCAGACCAATTGCTGAAGCAGTTATTTGGTGCCCTTGTAGTGATGATTTTTGCGTTTGTTTTGTCTTATGCAATCGGCTGGACAATCCAAAAAACCATCGGCTTCCGAGTCACCAGCACCGATGAAATTGCCGGAGTGGACAACGTTCTCCACGGCGAAAATGCTTATTCGGAAACTGATCCACGGTGGTCTTGGAAAGGCTAACCCGCCCTTAGATAAGTTTGCGAAGGTCGTTTTTTTCGGTTAGAGTAGGCAAGTTCTGTTTTGCAGAACATGCGGATGTGGCTCAGTTGGTAGAGCACAACCTTGCCAAGGTTGGGGTCGCGAGTTCGAATCTCGTCATCCGCTCGCAGTAGGGCGTAAGCCTCGCAAAGCATGGTGGAGTGGCTGAGCGGCCCAAAGCAACAGCCTGCAAAGCTGTAAACCCACGGGTTCAAATCCCGTCTCCACCTCCAGAAATACGCACGGTCGATTGGCGCAGCGGTAGCGCACTTCCTTGACATGGAAGGGGTCACTGGTTCGATCCCAGTATCGACCACCAAAGTTTTTCCGAACCAGTGACCGAAAGTCTGCTGTTGCAGACTTTCCTATTTCGATCCCAGTATCGACCACCAAAGTTTTTCCGAACCAGTGACCGAAAGTCTGCTGTCGCAAACTTTCCTATTTCGATCCCAGTATCGACCACCAAAGAAAAAGTCCCGAAACCAACGGTTTCGGGATTTCCTATTTGAGTTCTAGTTGATTCCCAGAATCTTCGCAGTAGTGGCAAGCGATTCCGCAGCCTTCACCGGGTCGGCCGAAAGCTTTGTGCCAAAACTTGGAATGATGACCTTGAGGTCTTTTGACCATTTCTTAAATTCTTTTGCGAAACTGCGTTCTAGCACCTGAAGCATCACATAGACAGCGGTAGATGCGCCCGGTGATGCACCGAGCAAACCAGAGATAGAACCATCCGCAGATGTAATTACTTCAGTGCCAAACTGCAGCACTCCGCCTTTGGCTGCATCTTTCTTGATCACCTGAGCGCGTTGACCGGCGTTGAGCAATTGCCAGTCTTTAGCGTTCGCGTTAGGCACGAATTCTCGAAGAGATTCAAATTTCTTTGACTTCGTTTTCAAGAGTTCGCCAATCAAGTATTTGATCAAGCCAAAGTTGCTGAGAGCTACAGAGATGTATGGAATGAGATTGGCTGGTCTAAGCGAGGCAGGAAGATCTAGCAGCGAACCATTTTTCAAAAACTTTGGATTAGCGGTTGCGTATGGGCCAAACAGCAAGCTGGTTTTGCCATCCACTACACGGGTGTCAAGGTGAGGCACAGACATTGGGGGAGCACCAACCGAAGCTTGGCTGTAAACCTTAGCCTTGTGCTGCTTAACCAATGTCGGGTTGTCGGTGCGCAGCCACTGGCCGCCAACCGGGAAGGTTCCATAGCCCTTAGCTTCTGATATTCCAGATTTCTGCAACAACTTCAGAGCCCATCCGCCGGCCCCCACAAAAACAAATTTTGCATTCACATATTTGTTGCGGGTCGTCTTCAAATCCAAAGCGGCAACATTCCAACTGCCATCATCATTGCGCTGCAAATCCTTTACCTCATGCGAGGCGTGAAGTTTTGCTCCGTTTGCAGTTAGCCAGGCAAAGAGCTGGTTGGTGATCGAGCCAAAATCTACGTCAGTGCCAGATTCAATGCGAGTAGCTGCAATTGGTTCACCCGGCTTGCGGCCGGCAATCAAAAGTGGAGCCCAGTGCTCAATGACTTTTGAGTCGGTGCTGAATTGCATGCCGGCAAAAAGTGGTTGATTTTTTAGAGCTTCAAATCTGCGTGAAAGGTAGTCGACATCTTTTTCACCGCGAACAAAAGTCATGTGCGGTGTTGCGTTGATGAAATCGGGGTTCTTGAGAATTCCCTGCTCAACAAGGTATGCCCAAAACTGTCGGCTCAGTTGAAACTGCTCGTTGATCTCAACGGCTTTTGCTGCGCTTGGCAGGCTGCCGTCGTTTGAATCTGGCATGTAGTTGAGTTCGCAAAGTGCAGCGTGTCCGGTTCCGGCATTGTTCCACGCGTTAGAGCTTTCAAGCGCAGTAGCTTCTAGACGTTCAAAAATTTGAATTTCGAGTTTTGGATTTAGCAACTTCAGAAATGTTGCCAAAGTGGCACTCATGATGCCACCGCCAATAAGAACGACGTCGATTGCCTTTGGTTTACTCACTAGGCAAGCATAACTTTCGAATAGAACTTAGATGTTCTGGCCAACCAGCAAGCCGATGCCATATGTGATGCCCATGGTCAAAAGGCTCACCACCACGTTGCGGATGATTGCCTTGCCTGACTTGGCACCGCCAATTTTCGCTCCCACATATCCGGTGATGGCCAGAGATGCGATAACTGCGGCAACGGTCACTGGGATGCGTTGCCCAATCCAAGGGCCGGTTACTGCTAGCAGTGGAAGAAGTGAGCCACCGGCAAATGCTACGAAGGATGCAATCGCGGCTTGGCTAGGGCTCGCATGCGCCTCTGAATCGATGCCTAATTCGGCTTCGGCATGTGCCTTCAGGGCATCGTTGGCAGTTAATTCTTTGGCAACCTGCATGGCCGATTCAAGGCTCAGGCCTTTTTGCTCATAGAACCAAGCGAGTTCGCGTAGCTCTAGCTCTGGATTATCGGCAAGCTCTTGGCGCTCTTTGGCAAGTGCGGCCTTTTCGCTATCTTTCTGCGCACTAACTGAGGTGTATTCACCACCGGCCATAGAAATTGAACCAGCTACTAGACCGGCCACACCGGCAATCAAAATGGCCGCCGAGTCTGTTGTTGCACCGGCCACACCCATCACGAGGCCAGCGGTAGAAACGATTCCATCATTGGCGCCAAGAACACCAGCACGAAGCCAGTTGAGTTTGGCTGCCATTGTGCTGCGCTGAAACTCTTGGCTCGCCATGATCTCTTCGTCGAGTTTGTTGAGGTCTGATTTCTTGCCGGTTGTTTTGGTCATGGGTATAGAAAACACCAGGCCCGAGCCTCCGTCCAGCAAGGCACGCCTAAGTTCAAGAAGTAGGATTGCTCTATTCATTACTTAGACGAGGTTTGTTGTGTCTGTTCTAAAGCTGACTGTTGACGGAGCACCGGTTGAGGCCGCGGCTGGAGCCGATGGTTTTGGTCTTTTCACGACAAAGACAATCGTTGCGCAGCGTGTAAACGGTGAGCTTAAAGACTTGGCTCACAAAATTGCCGATGGTGACGTTATCGAGGGTGTCGACATTTCATCCCCGGATGGCCTCAACATTCTGCGCCACTCAGCGGCCCACGTTTTGGCGCAAGCTGTTCAGAGCATCAACCCAGAAGCTAAATTGGGAATCGGCCCACCGATTAAAGATGGCTTTTACTACGACTTCGATGTTGAGCACCCATTCACGCCAGAGGACATCAAGGCTCTCGAAAAAGCCATGGAGCGAATCATCCGTTCGGGTCAGCGCTTTATGCGTCGAGTCACAGATGATGGCGCCGCTCGCGCGGAACTTGCGAACGAACCCTACAAACTTGAACTTATTGGGCTCAAAGGCGGTGACGTGGGCGAGGGTGCCGCTGAAGTTGGCGCCGGCGAACTCACTATTTATGACAACGTAGACCCTCAATCTGGTGAAACTGTCTGGCGTGACCTTTGTCGTGGTCCGCATTTGCCAAACACCAGAATGATTGGCAATGGCTTTGCGCTCACTCGTCTTGCATCTGCCTACTGGCGAGGCAACGAAAACAACAAGCAGTTGCAACGTGTTTATGGCACTGCTTGGCCAAGCAAAGATGAACTTCGCGCTCACCAAGAGCGCCTCGAAGAAGCGGCTCGTCGCGATCACCGTCGTCTCGGTGTTGATCTAGATCTGTTCTCTTTCCCAGACGAAATTGGTTCGGGTCTAGCTGTATTTCACCCAAAGGGCGGCATCATGCGTCGCGTTATGGAAGATTACTCGCGCAAGCGCCACGAAGAGTCTGGTTATGACTTCGTTTATTCGCCGCACATCTCGAAGAGCAATCTCTTTGAAATCTCAGGCCACTTGCAAACCTATGCAGATGGCATGTTCCCGCCAATTCGCATGGATGAGGAGCTCGACGAAGAGGGCAACGTTAAGAAGGTTGGCCAGGACTATTACCTGAAACCTATGAACTGCCCGTTCCACATTCTCATTTACCGCAGCCAGCCGAGAAGCTACCGTGACCTGCCATTGCGAATGTTTGAATTTGGCACCGTGTATCGCAACGAAAAGAGTGGTGTGCTGCATGGTCTAACTCGCGTGCGTGGACTAACTCAAGATGATGCCCACTTGTTTGTGACGCAAGAGAACATGAAGCAAGAACTCACCGATGTTTTGAAGTTCGTTCTTGATTTGCTCAAAGACTATGGTCTGAATGATTTCTATCTCGAGCTCTCGACTAAAGAAGAGGGCAACCCCAAGTTCGTGGGTAGTGACGAAATTTGGAAGACAGCAACCGAGACTCTCGAGCAAGTTGCTGCGGACTCGGGTCTTGAGCTAGTTCCAGACCCAGGTGGCGCCGCGTTCTATGGTCCTAAGATTTCGGTTCAGGCCCGTGATGCTATTGGCCGCACCTGGCAGATGTCGACGATTCAACTCGACTTCAACCTTCCGGAACGCTTCGATCTTGAATACACCAACCAAGAGGGAAACAAGCAGCGACCAGTGATGATTCACCGTGCACTGTTTGGTTCTGTCGAACGATTCTTTGGTGTGCTAACCGAACACTATGCCGGCCATTTCCCTCCTTGGTTGGCGCCGGTGCAGGTTGTTGCTGTGCCAATTGCTGAGGCGTTCTCTGAATACCTTCACCAAATAGTCGCCGATTTGCGCAAGCACGGAGTTCGCGCTCAGGTTGACGATTCAGACGATCGCATGCAAAAGAAGATCCGCAACCACACCATGGCAAAGGTTCCGTTTATGTTGATTGCCGGTGAGAGCGATCAGCTTGCCGGTGCAGTTAGCTTCCGCTTCCGTGATGGCTCTCAAGAGAATGGCATTCCGATCAAGGATGCAGTCGCTCGAATTCTGAAGGCAATCGAAGACAAGGTGCAGGTTTAGAAATGTCTGAGCCGCGCGTTGAGTTATCTTCGGAATTGCCCGGAGTGCCAAATGCGTTTCAGCACCTTTGGACACCGCATCGTTTGGTTTACATTCAGCACGGCCAACAACCAGCTGATCACGAGTGCCCTTTCTGCCTGGCGGTAAATAAGTCTGACGAAGAGAGCCTGATTGTTTATCGAGGCAAGACTGCCTATGCACTATTGAATCTTTACCCTTATAACTCGGGCCACCTTTTGGTCTGCCCTTATCGGCATATTTCTACCTACGACTTGGCTACCCAAGAAGAGGTGACCGAAATCGGTGAAATCACTCAGCAGGCCATGCGTGTTTTGAGCAAGGTTTCGGGCGCCCACGGATTCAACCTTGGTATGAATCAAGGTGAAGTTGCCGGCGCCGGCATTGCCGCACACTTGCACCAGCACATCGTTCCGCGCTGGCGCAACGACGCCAATTTCTTTCCGATCATCGCCGAAACTAAGGCATTGCCTCGATTGCTCGGTGAAGTTCGAGACCAAATTGCACAGAGCTGGTCTTCTGTTTCGTAGTGTTTAGCGCGCCCTCAAGTCAAGGTTTACACTTAAGCCATGACTGACGCACAAAATTCAAAGCCCGTAACCGGTACCCCTCTTGTTAAGCGCGGCCTAGCCGAGATGCTTAAGGGTGGCGTAATCATGGACGTCGTAAATGTCGAGCAAGCGAAAATTGCTGAAGACGCCGGCGCAGTTGCAGTTATGGCACTTGAGCGCGTGCCTGCAGATATTCGTGCCCAGGGTGGCGTGTCACGCATGAGTGACCCAGACATGATTGACAGCATCATCAGCGCTGTTTCGATTCCAGTAATGGCAAAGGCTCGTATTGGTCACTTCGTTGAGGCTCAAATCTTGCAGTCGCTGAATGTTGACTACATCGACGAGTCAGAGGTTTTGAGCCCCGCAGACTACGTAAACCACATCAATAAGTGGAACTTCGATGTTCCATTCGTTTGTGGAGCTACAAACTTAGGTGAGGCGCTTCGTCGCATTACCGAGGGTGCAGCCATGATTCGTTCAAAGGGCGAGGCTGGCACCGGCGACGTATCCGAGGCAATGAAGCACATTCGCACAATCACCGGCGAAATTCGCGCATTGGCTGCCAAGTCTGAAGACGAATTGTTTGTTGCTGCAAAAGAACTTCAAGCTCCATACGAGTTAGTGCGCGAGGTTGCCGCTACCGGAAAACTTCCAGTAGTTATGTTCGTCGCAGGTGGTGTGGCAACTCCTGCCGATGCAGCATTAATGATGCAGTTGGGTGCAGATGGCGTTTTCGTGGGATCTGGAATTTTCAAGTCTGGTGACCCTGCTGCTCGCGCTAGGGCGATCGTCAAGGCAACGACATTCTTCAATGATGCGGATGTTTTGGCTCAAGTTAGCCGAGGACTAGGCGAGGCAATGGTTGGCATTAACGTTTCTGATTTGCCTGCGCCACACCGTCTGGCTGAACGCGGCTGGTAATTGTCGCTGAAAGTTGGCGTTCTAGCGCTGCAAGGTGATTTTCGCGAACACGCGGCAACCCTGCAGTCAATTGGTGTTGATAGCGCCGAAATTCGTCGAGTCTCGGAACTCGAAAAAGTTTCGGGCCTAATCATTCCCGGCGGTGAATCAACAGTTATGCAAAAGCTGGCGGTTGCCTACGATCTGTTCGAGCCAATTCAAAACAAAATCAAAAATGGTTTTCCGGTATTTGGTACCTGCGCAGGTTTAATCATGTTGGCCGATCAAATCCTCGACGGTATCCCGGGACAATCTGGCTTTGGCGGCTTGGATGTTGCTGTTCGTCGAAACGCTTTCGGCCATCAGGTGGATTCATTTGAGGCAGATCTTGAATTCACCGGCGTTGACGGATCAGTTCATGCCGCCTTTATTCGCGCTCCAATTGTTGAACAGGTTGGAACCGGGGTAGAGATTCTTTCAAAGCTCGAGGACGGTCGAATTGTGGGAGTGCGCCAGAATAACGCTCTCGGCATCTCGTTTCACCCTGAAGTAGCTGGAGAGTCTCGCATCCACAAACTCTTTATCGAGCAGATCAAAAAGGCCTAATCGGCTGTGCTCTAAACTTAGAGAAATCTTTTTCGCAATCTAGGAGCATCATGTCTGGCCACTCCAAATGGGCAACGACCAAACACAAAAAAGCTGTCATCGACGGTCGTCGCGCCAAGCTTTTTGCCAAGCTGATCAAAAACATTGAAGTTGCAGCTCGTCTTGGTGGCCCAGACATCGACGGCAACCCAACCCTTTACGATGCTGTGCAAAAAGGCCGCAAGAGCTCGCTGCCAAACGACAACATTGAACGTGCCATCAAGCGCGGATCAGGTGTTGGCGCCGATGCAGTTGAGTACCAAAACATCATGTACGAGGGATACGGCCCAAATGGTGTTGCAGTTTTGATTGAGTGTCTGACCGATAACAAAAACCGCGCTGCGGCAGAAGTTCGCTTGGCAGTTTCTCGCAATCACGGAACCATGGCCGACCCAGGCAGTGTTTCTTACCAGTTCAGCCGCAAGGGCGTAATTGTGGTTGCCAAGGCTGCAGGCCTAACCGAAGACAGCATTCTCGAAGCCGTTCTTGAAGTGGGCGTCGAAGATATCGAAGACCGCGGTGAACAGTTTGTTTTGACTACAGACCCTAGCGACATGGTTGCCGTTCGAACCGCTTTGCAGGCTGCTGGCATTGACTACGAATCTGCAGACGTCGAGTTCATTTCATCAATGCCGATTCAGGTTGATGCAGACACCGCACGCAAAGTCATTGCACTGATTGACGCTCTTGAAGACTGTGATGAAGTTCAGAATGTTTACTCGAACTTCGATATGTCTGCAGAAGTTCTTGCCGAACTAGAAAACGACTAATCAGCCATGCGCATTCTTGGTATTGACCCCGGTCTCACCAGATGCGGAGTTGGAGTAATTGATTTAGGCGAATCTCGCAAAGTCACCTTGGTTTCGTTAGACACTTTTACTAGCTCGGCTGAAATCGAATTGAGTGAGCGGGTTGGCTCAATCGGTTTGCGCATTCAGCAATTAATCAAAGAATCGAAACCACAAGCAATCGCTCTCGAGCGCGTGTTCTCGCAGCAAAACGTGCGCTCGGTGATGGGAACGGCTCAAATTAGTGGCGTTGTCTTGATGTTGGCCCACCAAGAACAAATTCCGGTTTACCTGCACACGCCTACCGAAGTGAAACTTGCGGTGACCGGCTCTGGCCGTGCCGCAAAGGCCCAGGTTGGTGCGATGGTAGCCAAAATTCTCGGTCTGCAAGAAGTTCCGAAACCAGCGGACGCTGCCGACAGCCTGGCAATTGCGATTTGTCATGCCTGGCGCGCAGCTGGCTCCACTGAAACTCTGGCTAGTGAAATGACAGCCGCCCAAAAGGCTTGGCACGCCGCCGAGCGCGCTGCCACGGCATCGAAGCGGCGTTAGTTAGTCTTATGCAGTGATTGCATCATTGCGCGGAACCGTTATGGCCATTGAGGCAAACACCGCCGTGCTCGAAGTTGGTGGCGTGGGCTATCAAGTGAATGCCACTGCAGAAACACTCCGCTCGCTATCTTTGGGTGCCGAGGCTTACCTTTTCACTTCTCTGATTATTCGAGAAGATGCCCACACGCTCTTTGCCTTCATGACTTTTGAAGAGCAGCAGATTTTTGATCTCTTGCGCTCGGTCACCGGGGTTGGCCCCAAGTCTGCTTTGGCGGTTCTTGCCCAATTATCCGTGGATGCAATTAAGTCGGCGGTAGTTGAAGAAAAGGATTCAGTTTTCAAATCGGTAAGTGGCATTGGCCCGAAAACCGCCAAATTAATCACACTCAATTTGGCAGGAAAACTTCAAAGCAGCGGAGTGGCGATTAACTACACCGAAGAGAGTTCGAATTCAGCAACAGTTATTGCCGCGATCACCGGTTTGGGTTGGCCGGAGCGATTGGCTGAGCAGGCAGTTGCGTTAGCCAGCCGCGAAGGTGATCTTTCTACCGATGAGTTGTTGCGAGCCGCATTAGCCCAGCTAGGCGCATCGAAGTCAGTGGGTGCAACCGATGAGTGATGAGACCTCACCAATCGCTGCCGAAAATGAGTTGGCCTTTGAATCTGCTCTTCGACCAAAGTCACTTTCTGAATTTGTCGGTCAACAGAAAGTGCGCAGTCAACTTTCCCTTTTGCTCGAGGCTGCAAAGATTCAAAATCGCACCTCTGATCACATTTTGCTTGCCGGCCCACCAGGGCTAGGCAAAACCACACTTGCGATGATTGTGGCTCACGAAAGTGGCCGTGCTCTGCGCATGACCAGTGGTCCAACCATTCAGCACGCCGGCGATCTGGCAGCCGTTCTGTCATCTCTTGCCCCGGGCGAGATTTTATTTATCGATGAAATTCACCGGATGGCCCGTTCGGCAGAAGAAATGCTCTATTTGGCCATGGAAGATTTCCGAATTGATGTCATGGTCGGAAAAGGTCCCGGCGCAACTTCGATTCCGCTTGATCTTGCGCCATTCACTCTGGTCGGTGCCACAACTCGTTCGGGCATGCTGCCGAATCCGCTGCGTGATCGATTCGGTTTTACAGCGCACCTTGAGTTTTATGAAGACGAAGAACTCGCGCAGGTGTTATCTCGGGCCGCGAGCAAATTAGGTCTAGATGTTGAACCGCAGGCACTTGCCGAAATTTCGGTAAGAAGTCGAGGCACGCCACGCATTGCCAATCGACTGCTGCGTCGAGTTAGAGACTTTGCCCTGGTAAACGGCCATGACCAAATCAAGCTTGCCGATGCTCAGGGCGCTTTGAAGCTTTATGAGGTCGATGACTTGGGGCTTGATCGCCTTGACCAAGCGATTCTTGATGTGCTGGTCAATCGCTTTTCTGGCAAGCCGGTGGGTCTATCGACACTTGCGGTTGCAGTGGGTGAAGAGCAGGACACAATCGAGGCCGTGGTTGAGCCGTTCTTGCTGCGAAAAGGGCTAATTGCCCGCACATCCAGGGGCCGACAGGCAACAGCCGCGGGCTTTCGACACCTCGGTCAAAATGGCCCGGCTGAAGAGGCCGACAAGGGTATTGACCTATAATTGAGCGGATGAGACGCGGTTGCGTCTCTTGTCTTGTTAAAAGTCTTTTACCCAAAAGTTAGGTTCTCATGCAGCCCACAGATTTGTTCCTCTTTGCCGCTTTAGCAGTAATGATCTTGCTCATGTTCATGAGCTCTCGCAAGCGCAAGAAGGCCGCGCAGGCTCTTCAAGACAGCGTCAAGGTTGGTGTTCCAGTTATCTTGTTCAGCGGCATCGTTGGCACCGTAGTGGCAGCCGAAGATGACCGACTAATTGTTGAAACTACTCCTGGCACCAAGATTGCAGTTCTAAAGGGCGCAGTTCGCACTGTTGACCTAAACGCAAAGCCGATTGTTGCTGAGAAGCCAGCTGCCGCTAAGCCTGCAACTGCCGCAAAGCCAGCTGCCAAGAAGCCTGCTGCAAAGACAGCGGCAAAGCCAGCGGCTAAGAAGCCTGCTGCAAAAAAGCCAGCCGCCAACTAATACCTAAAAGGATTTCCTGTGTCTGAATCATCTGTAACTAAGAGCGCTCGCAAGCGCCTCACTTGGCTTGGCGTTTTGGTGGTCGGCCTCGCCGGCATCATCGGTCTAGGTTCGGTAACCAACGCGGGTGCTTCATTTGCACCAAAGCTTGCGCTTGACCTTCAGGGTGGTACCCAAATCATCCTGGCGCCGTTGCTTGAAGACGGAAAGTCAGTTACAGAAGAGCAGTTGAATCAGGCAGTTTCGATCATTCGTCAGCGTGTAGACGCCAGTGGTGTGAGCGAAGCTTCGGTAAAGACTCAAGGAAACAACAACATCATTGTTGAGATTCCAGGTGTTCCAGACGAAAACACGCTAAAGCTGATTCGTTCAAGCGCAAAGCTAGAGTTCCGTCCGGTACTTCAGGCAACGCAAAATGCATCCGCGGCGGTTGGTTCTTCACCTTCGCCGTCGACTTCTGCGTCAGCGGCCCCTGTTACTCCACCTACCGGCACCACTCAGCAAATTTTCGACAAACTTGATTGCAACACGCCATATCGTTCTCCTGGTCAGGTTGATGACCCAACTAAAGATCTAGTCACCTGTGATGTCAACGGATACGAGAAGTTTGTGCTTGGTCCAGTTGAGATCGAGGGTTCAGACATTTCCGACGCGGCTGCTGGCACAGTAACTTCTTCAACCGGTGCATCAACAAACACCTGGGCTGTAAACCTTGATTTCAATGATGCCGGCACCAAGAAGTTCGCTGACGTGACAACTCGTTTGTACCCACAGAAGACTCCGCTAAACCGATTTGCAGTCACCCTAGATGGCTACGTGATTGTTGCTCCAACAACAAACGCTGTAATCACTAACGGAAGCGCGCAAATCACCGGTAGCTTCAACAAGGATTCTTCAAAATCATTGGCAGACCAGCTGAAGTATGGTTCGTTGCCGATTGGCTTTGAAGTTCAGAGTCAAGAGAACATCTCGGCAACACTTGGTTCAGAGCAGTTGTCTTCTGGCTTGCTTGCCGGTGGCATCGGCCTCTTGCTTGTTGTTATCTACTCACTATTCCAGTACCGCGGTCTAGCAGTGGTCACTATTGGTTCGTTGGTTGTTGCCGCTGTGTTGGTCTACCTGTTTATTGCCTTGCTTGCTTGGCGCCAGGGATACCGTCTATCGCTTGCTGGTGTTGCCGGTTTGATTGTGTCAATCGGTATTACGGCGGACTCCTTCATCGTTTACTTTGAGCGCGTTCGAGATGAACTTCGCGATGGGCGCAGCCTTGGCGCAGCAGTCGACCAAGGTTGGAAGCGTGCGATTCGCACCATTCTGGTGTCTGGTGGCGTAAGCCTCTTGGCTGCGGTTGTGCTTTACACGCTTACCGTCGGAAACGTGCGCGGCTTTGCCTTCACTCTTGGTCTAACCACCCTGGTTGACCTAGGTGTGGCCGTGATTTTCACCCACCCGATTTTGCAGCTGCTTGCCAAGACAAAGTTCTTTAGCTCTGGCCACCCTTGGTCTGGCTTCGACTCGAAAGCACTTGGTGTTGTGAACTACGTAGGTCGCGGTCAATTCCGCACCTCGACAGCACTTGCGGCTGGCAAAGTTGCTAAGGCATCTAAAGAGGCAAACAAGCGTCAGACCATTGCCGAGCGCAAAGCTGCTCAGGCTAATGCTGCTAACAAAGCAGGGGAGAGCAACTAATGTCAAAGTTCAGTGATTTCGGTAACGATCTCTACACCGGAAAGCGCTCATACGACTTTGTCGGCAAGCGCAAGATCTTCTATGTGATCGCGTTGGTGATGGTTGCTTTGGCGATTGTTCTGCCTATCGCACGCGGTGGATTCAACTTTGGTATCGAATTCCGCGGTGGTTCGGAATTCCGCGTCTCGGGCGCAAGCGACACCTCGCAGCAACTTGCAGTCGATGCCGTGCATTCTGTCGAGGCAAACATCGAGCCGTTGGTCACCAACGTGGGCACCGACGCAATTCGTGTGCAGACTGAGCAACTTACTGACGTGAAGTCAGAAGCAGTTCGTGTTGCTTTGGCTAAGGCTTATGGCGTTAAGAGTGGGGCTGTTGCTAGCTCGTTTATTGGTGCCAACTGGGGTGCCGATGTAACTAGCAAGGCAATCAACGGTTTGATCGTGTTTATTGCCCTTGCTGCCGTGCTTATGGCACTTTACTTCCGCACTCTAAAGATGTCTCTTGCTGCAGTAATCGCGCTGGCTCACGACTTGATTATTACCGCTGGAATCTATGGAGCCACTGGCTTTGAAGTTACTCCTGCAGCGGTAATTGGTTTCTTGACCATTCTCGGATACTCGCTCTATGACACAGTGGTTGTGTTTGACAAGATTCGCGAAAATACATTTGAAGTCGAATTTAGCGAGACAACAACTTTTGCTCAGCAGGTCAATTACGCGATCAACCAGACCTTGGTTCGTTCGATCAACACCTCGGTTGTCGCCATTTTGCCAGTTGCCTCAATTTTGTTTGTCGGTGCAGCTTTGCTTGGTGCCGGCACTTTGCGAGACATCGCGCTTGCATTGTTCATCGGCATGATCGTGGGCACCTACTCAACAATCTTTATCGCAGCTCCGCTTTACAGCAACCTTCGTGAAGGTGAAGCCAAGTATCGCAAGGCAGCGCAAAAGGTTGCAGCCGCCAACTAGTCCCTGTTATTCAGAGTGACTTGTAGGCTGTTCTTCACAGAGAGATAGGCCTTAAGTGAGCGACCTAACGCCAACCGGCAGCATCGCAACCCTGCGATCTCGCTTGCCGCGTTTGTTTTCGCGAACTGGCCCTTATGCAGCTGAACTAAACGAAATCGTTCGATTGGTTCGCATCAATCATCCGAAGGCTGACATCTCGATAATTGATCGAGCCTTTGCCGTAGCCGAAGAAGCGCACCGCCCTCAAAAGCGCAAATCTGGTGAGCCATACATCACCCACCCTCTTGCCGTTACCCTAATTTTGGCCGAACTGGGCATTGGTCCCGTGACTTTGGCCGCCGCGCTGCTGCATGACACTGTTGAAGACACTGATTACTCGCTCGAACAACTTCGCAAGGATTTCGGCGACGAAGTGGCAATGTTGGTCGACGGAGTTACCAAGTTAGACAAAGTTAAATTTGGTGATCATGCCCAAGCTGAAACTGTTCGCAAAATGGTTGTCGCCATGTCAAAGGACATCCGTGTTCTGGTGATCAAACTGGCCGACCGTTTGCACAACGCTAGAACCTGGGGGTTCGTTCCAGAAGAGTCAGCCAAGCGCAAGGCTCAAGAGACTCTGGAAATTTATGCACCGCTGGCACACCGTCTTGGCATCAACGCGATCAAGTGGGAACTCGAAGACATTTCATTCTCCGTTTTGTATCCAAAGGTTTACGAAGAAATTGTCAACCTGGTCAAGCAGCGCACGCCAAAGCGTGAAGAGTTCATCGAAAGCGTCATTGGCGCGATTGAAACTGACCTTCGCGACAATCGCATTAAAGGCAAAGTTGCTGGTCGACCAAAGCAGTACTACTCCATCTACCAAAAGATGGTGGTGCGTGGCCGCGAGTTTGATGATATCTATGACTTGGTTGGCATACGCGTATTAGTAAACGACGTAAAAGATTGTTATGCAGTGCTCGGTGCAATTCACGCTCGCTGGTCACCGGTGCCAGGTCGTTTCAAAGACTATATTGCGATGCCTAAATTCAACCTGTATCAATCACTGCACACCACAGTGATTGGACCTCAGGGGCGTCCGGTCGAGATTCAGATTCGAACTTTCGAAATGCACCAACGTGCCGAGTATGGTGTGGCAGCTCACTGGAAATACAAAGAGCAAGTTGGCAAGAGCGAGGCAACCAAAGACGAAGATCTTGCCTGGCTTAAGCACCTCACTGACTGGCAAGCCGAAACGCAGGACCCATCTGAATTTCTTGACTCGCTGCGTTTCGAAATTGGCGCCAAAGAAGTTTACGTATTCACGCCAAAGGGAAAAGTTATCGGGTTGCCAAGCGGTGCCACCCCGGTTGACTTCGCCTACACGGTGCACACAGAGGTTGGCCACCGCACTATGGGTGCCAAAGTAAATGGTCGTCTGGTTCCACTTGAGACCGCGCTGCAATCGGGTGATGTCGTCGAGATATTCACCTCTAAATCTGAGGATGCTGGCCCAAGCAAGGACTGGTTGAACTTTGTAAAGTCAGCGCGTGCTCGAGCCAAAATCAAGCAGTGGTTTGCAGTTGGTCGCCGCGACGATGCCATCGAACAAGGCAAGGAGTTGCTTGCCAAGGCGATGCGCAAGCAGAACCTGCCGTTGCAAAAACTTATGGCGGCTGACGAACTGGTCAAACTCGCGGGGGAGTTGCGATTCCCTGATGTTGCCGGCCTATACGCTGCCATCGGCGACAACCACATCTCGGCTCAGTCGGTAGTTGAAAAACTGACCGCAGCCATCAACGCCGATGACGTTGATGAAACTGAGTTCACGCTGCCATCGTCACCTAGAAGCATCAATCGACAGAGATCCACGGACTCCGGCATTTTGGTCAAGGGAGATGCCGACGTATTAGTCAAGCTCGCTCGTTGTTGCACTCCGGTGCCAGGCGACAAGATTATTGGATTCGTCACGCGCGGAAGCGGAGTCTCGGTGCACCGTGAGGACTGCAAAAACGTTGAAGAACTAAAGCATGAACCTGAGCGTTTGATGGAAGTGAGTTGGGCGCCAACTTCAAAGACTTTGTTCTTGGTGCAGATTCAAATTGAAGCGTTAGACCGTGCCGGCTTGCTTAGCGATGTGACCCGTGTGCTATCAGAGCATCACGTGAATATTCTTTCGGCTTCGGTTTCAACCAGAAACGACAGAGTTGCACTGAGCAGATTTGTTTTTGAAATGGGTGACCCAGCGGTGCTGGAACACCTGCTAAATGCGGTGCGCCGAATTGAAGCTGTTTACGACGTGTATCGAGTTAGTTCTTAAGACTTAAGCCATTGAAGCTTTAACAACTTCAAGCCATGCCTTGCGCGCAGCCAGAGCCTCGGTTGCAGCAGCCTTTTTCTTGGCATCATTCGACTTGGTTGCGGCAGCAAGATCTGCCTCAAGCTTTGCAATTGAATCTTCAAGCTGAGCCAGCACACCATTTGAACGCTCGATGACCTCGGGGTCGCTCTTGCGCCATTCGTCTTCTTCAACCTTGCGCACCTTGGCTTCGATGGCACGAAGCTTGTCTTCAGTTTCGCGAAGTTTTTCCTTTGGAACCTTGCCAGCCTTTTCCCACTTGGTCTGAATTGCCGCCAGCTGCTTCTTTGCCTCGGCAAGGTTCTTATTCGGGTCAATCGATTCGGCTTCTTTTAGCAATGCAAGCTTGGTTTCAAGGTTTGCCGCGTATTCAACACTTTCAACTGCAACCTGCTCTGACTTCGCAGCATAAATTGCATCACCAGCGGCCTTGAATTGCGCCCACATTGCATCGTCAGACTTTCCAGGAGTGCGACCTGAGGCCTTCCACTCATCTAGAAGTTTGCGGTACTCAACAACTGCGTCGGCGCCCTTTGATACCAAAGCTTCTGCGCGAGCAACGATGTCTGCCTTCTTTGACTTCGCGGCTTTATTCACGGCATCGAGACCTGCAAAGTACTGGCGCTTATTTCCTTCAAAGCGAGTGCGAGCGCTAGAAAAACGCTTCCACAATGCATCGGCTTCTGACTTTGAAACCTTTGGGCCATTCTTTTGAATTGCCTGCCACTGTTCAAACAGTGCAGTTAGCTCAACGGTTGAGTTCTTCCACTGGGTCTTGGCGGTGTCTTGGTTGGCAATTGCTTCTGCCTTGGTCACAATCTCTGTGCGCTTGGCAATTGCCTCGGCAGTTGCCTCTTTAGAAGACTCGTGTTTCTCGGCAACCAAAACCGCAATCTTGGCATCAAGATTCGAAACGCGACGACGAAGGTCTGCAATGTCGCCAACAACCGCCGGCTCCTTTAGCTCTTCGGCAAGTTTCTGGGCCGCCTTCTTTAGACCGTGCGAATCAACCTTGTTTGCAACACGTTGCTCAAGGATGCGAACCTGAGCTTCGATGTCTGCAAATTTGCGCTCAAAGTAGGCAAGTGCATCTGCAGCAGGCACGTTTGGGTACTGGCCAACTTTGCGCTCGGAGCCGCCTTCGGTGACATAAACGTTGTTGTCTGCATCTACGCGACCGAATGAATTAGTGGTTGTTGACACTTGAGGCTCCTGAGTTTGGTGTCCGTGAATACGCTTGGTTTTATTTTAGGCTGATGGCGCCGAGCTTGGTTTCGACAGCTGGCTTGCCATCGGTTCCTCCACCGGATACGCCACCATCAATAATTGGCTTCAAAGATTCCAAGCCCTTGGTGATCTCACCAAACACTGTGTAGCCGCCGGCGGCATCCGCTGGAATTGGGCTGTCTTTGTAGACGATGAAGAATTGGCTGCCCATGCTTGAATCATTGCCGCCCTGACGCGCCATTGCCAAAACACCGGTCTTATAAATGTTGTCTGCCGGTGCGTTTTCGATTGGACCGAACGAGTATCCCGGGCCACCGGTGCCGTCGCCCTTCGGATCGCCACACTGAAGCACGAAGATTCCCGCGGTGGTTAGTCGGTGACAGGTCACGTTCTTATAGAAACCCTTTTTTGCCAGGGTGATGAAGTTAGCCACCGCTTGAGGCGCGTTCTTGCCGTCAAGGTTGACCGATAGAGCTTTGCCATTGATGTCAATGGTGCCGGTCCAGGCGCGGTTTTCGGCGAGGCTTGCTGCAGGAACACCGGCGGCATTTGCGCTGGAACTTGCCGATGGGCTGGCCGAAGGATTCGCTGAAGCGACCACGTGGCCGGGGCCGAAACCAAAGTAGCTCAATTGCAAAACCACAGCCAGAACAACTGCGCCGGCAGAAATAATCAATGCCAAACGGTTATCGCGGCTGCGCTTGGCCTTGGCAACTTCTGCCTGCCCCTGCTTTGCCTCATACTCGGCCAAACGTGCGGCCGCGCTTGAATAAATGTTCTGCTGCTTCTTTTTCGATGCCATGAGTGCCCCTCTAGAAATGCTCCTGCTCGATATTACGCAAGTTATGGCCACGCGGTTTGCAGCCTTTCGATTAGCCTTTGCTTATGTCTGACCAGTCGGGTTTCTATTCATCGGTGATGCCTTTGGCCGCCAGAATGCGCCCGGCAACCATGGATGAACTTGTGGGGCAGAAGCACCTTCTGGGTGCCGGATCGCCGCTTCGAGCTTTGGCTCAAAAGGCAGAGGCTGGCGAAAAGGCAAGCACGGTCTCAGTTATTTTGTGGGGACCACCGGGTACTGGTAAAACCACCATCGCTCAGCTGGTGGCTCGATTGAGCGGTCGCCGCTTTGTGGAACTAAGTGCGATCACCGCCGGAGTCAAAGACGTTCGCGAAGTTATGGAGCGTGCCCGAGCTGACCGAGACACCTATGGAGTCAGCACCATACTCTTTCTCGATGAAATTCACCGTTTCTCGAAGGCGCAGCAAGATGCCTTGTTGCCGGGTGTCGAAAATGGGTGGATCGTTCTAATCGCCGCCACCACAGAAAATCCGAGTTTCTCGGTGATTGCACCCTTGCTTTCAAGATCATTGATGCTGACCTTGAATTCGCTCAGCGACGAAGACCTCGAAGTGTTGCTGGTTCGTGCGGCAGAAGACCCGCGTGGGCTAGCCGGCAAAGTTGAGCTTGAGGCCGAAGTGGTGCCACACATCGTGCGCCTTGCCGACGGCGATGCTCGACGGGCGCTTACCGTGCTCGAGGCATCCGCGGCGGTCGCTTCTGCGCGTGCAGGCAAAAAACAAGCCAAAATCACCGTGGATGATGTGGCCAAGGCCATGGACCGGGCTCTGGTGCGCTATGACAAAGATGGCGACCAGCACTACGACGTAATCAGTGCCTTCATTAAGTCGGTGCGTGGCTCAGACGCCGATGCGGCGGTTCACTATCTAGCTCGCATGATTGAAGCGGGCGAGGATCCACGGTTCATTGCCCGACGGTTGATCATTCTGGCAGCAGAAGACATCGGCCTGGCCGACCCTCAGGCTTTGGGCGTGGCCGTAGCTGCAGCCGAGGCGGTTGCCATGATTGGCATGCCCGAGGGGCGAATTCCGTTGGCTGAAGTCACCATCTACCTGGCGCTCGCGCCAAAGAGCAACACTGCCTACAACGCTATAAACAGCGCCCTGGATGATGTGCGAGCCGGCCTGTTTGGCGAGGTTCCCAAGCCGCTGCGAAGCTCAAACTACTCGGGGGCCAAGAAATCCGGGGCAGGGGTTGGCTACATCTACCCCCACGACGATCCAAAATCCGTGGTGCCACAGCGCTACCTGGCCGATAAATCCCTCGGCCGAAGTTATTACGTCGCCAAAGACATTGGGGCAGAGCGTGAATATGTTGATCGGTGGCCGAGGTTGCGCTCAATCATCCGGGGCTTCAAAAAATAGCCCTTTCGCTGTTAGGATTGACAGGTTGCCGACTGGAGCACTCAAACGCGGCTGTGCGAGTGTTCAATTCACGGTGCGACCCTCTAATAGCCGGAGGGTCCGTGGCAGAGGATCCAATCCAAGATCCGTTTTGTGAACATTGACCGCTATAACCGCAATTGCTTAATTGCATTTGCATGAAAGGAACACGTGTCTAAAACCACACGTACCCGTAGTAAAACACGTTTGTCTCGTGCGTTGGGTCTAGCCCTAACCCCGAAGGCAGCAAAGTACCTAGAAAAGCGCCCATATGCTCCAGGTGAGCACGGCCGCACTAAGAAGAAGGCCGACAGCGACTACGCCGTTCGTCTTCGCGAGAAGCAGCGTCTTCGCGCCCAGTACGGCATCCGTGAGGCACAGCTTCGCAAGACCTTCCAAGAGGCAAAGCGCACCGACGGCCTAACTGGTGAAAACCTAGTTGAGCTTCTAGAGATGCGTCTTGACGCAATCGTGCTTCGCGCAGGTTTCGCTCGCACAATTGCTCAGGCACGTCAGATGGTGGTTCACCGTCACATTCTTGTAAACGGCGAGCGCGTTGACCGTCCTTCATTCCGTGTGAAGCCTGGTCAGCTAGTTCACGTGCACGAGAAGTCAGAAAAGACTGAGCCTTTCCAGATTGCAGCAGCCGGCGGTCACGTCGACGTTCTGCCTCCAGTTCCTGGTTACTTGGATGTTGCTCTAGACAAGTTGCACGTCACTTTGACTCGTCGTCCAAAGCGTGCTGAAGTTCCAGTTACCTGTGAAGTTCAGCTTGTTGTTGAGTACTACGCAGCTCGATAAAACAACTTAGGAGTTCAGATGAGTGGCGGAGACATTGCTGCACTGGTTGCAGCCGGAGCCTTTTTGCTTCTGGTGCTGTTTATTGCAGTGCCATTGCTAAAGCTCGGCCGTGTGCTTGACGAGACTCGCGAATCTATTCGTGATTTGAACAGCAGCGTTGCTCCGCTACTCACTGAACTTACCGACACCGTCACCGAAGCTAACAAGCAGTTGGCTCGCGTTGACGTGATCACCGAAAACGTTGCAGAGGTAACTTCAAACATCAGCTCGTTGGTAGCTGTGTTTTCATCTGCAGTGGGTTCACCATTAGTAAAACTTGCAGGTCTTGCTCAAGGACTGCGATCAAATCTCACAAAGAAGAAATAGGTATCGACAATGAAGAAGTTGTTCTGGATTATTGTTGGCGTTTTTGCCGGAGTTGAGATTAAGAAGCAGCTCGACAAAAACCCTGAGGCACAGGCCAAGCTAGATGACGCAACTAAGCGTGCGCGAGAACTTGGTGAGCAGATTGCCGAGCAGGTCACCGAGGGTTTCAAAGAGCGCACTGCTGAGTTGCGCGGCACAACACGCAAGCCAGCGGCCAAGAAGCCTGCGGCTAAAAAGCCTGCTGCTGCCAAGAAGCCAGCTGCAAAGCGTGCTCCTGCAACAAAGCCGGCTAGCAAGCCAGCTGCCGACATCTAATAAATGCAGACGGCAGAAATTCGCCAACGCTGGCTCAACTTTTTTGAGGGCAAAGGCCACACTGTTGTTCCATCTGCATCGCTAATCAGCGAAGACCCGTCACTGCTTTTCACAGTGGCTGGCATGGTTCCTTTTATTCCATACATGAGCGGTTTGGTGCCTGCACCATACCCGCGGGCAACCAGCGTGCAAAAGTGTGTGCGCACCCTAGACATCGAAGAAGTCGGCAAGACCACCCGCCACGGCACTTTCTTTCAGATGAACGGAAACTTCTCATTCGGTGATTACTTCAAAAAGGAAGCAATTGCGTACGCCTGGGAATTTCTTACCGGTTCAAAAGAGAGTGGTTGTCTTGGCCTAGACCCGCAGTTGCTCTGGGTAACAGTTTTTCAAGACGACGACGAGTCGATTGCTATTTGGCGCGAAGTTGCCGACATTCCAATGGAACGCATTCAGCGTCGTGGAATGAAAGACAACTACTGGTCAACCGGTCAGCCTGGCCCTGCTGGCCCGTGTTCAGAGATCTATTACGACCGAGGCCCGGCCTACGGTCGTGAGGGTGGCCCCGAAGCCGACGAAGATCGCTACATCGAAATTTGGAACCTCGTGTTTATGCAATACGAGCGTGGCCAAGGAACCGGCAAAGATAACTTTGAAATTCTTGGCGAACTGCCAAAGAAAAACATCGACACCGGAATGGGTCTTGAGCGCGTTGCATTTTTGATGCAGGGTGTAGAAAACCTTTACGAAATTGATCAGGTTCGTCCAGTTCTTGACTTGGCAGCGTCGCTCTCGGGCAAGACCTACGGTGCAAACGTTGAAGACGATGTGCGCATGCGTGTTGTAGCTGATCACGTTCGCTCAGCCTTGATGCTGATTGGCGATGGTGTCACACCGGCCAACGATGGTCGCGGCTATGTATTGCGTCGTCTTTTGCGTCGTTCAGTTCGTGCAATGCGTTTGCTTGGTGTTGAGACGCCAATTTTCAAAATACTTTTTACTGCGTCTAAAGATGCAATGAGGGCAGCGTATCCAGAGTTGGAAACCGACTTTGATCGCATCTTGAAGACTGCAATCGCTGAAGAAGAAACTTTCTTGCGCACTCTTACTGCCGGCACCGTTTATCTGGATGAAGCCCTAGACGCGGTTAAGTCATCTGGTTCAAAACAGCTTGCCGGCGATGCAGCATTCTTGCTGCACGATACTTACGGATTTCCAATCGATCTAACTCTTGAGATTGCCGAAGAAGCAGGCCTCTCAGTTGATCGCGATGGCTTCAAGGCTTTGATGGCAGAGCAGCGCGACCGAGCCAAGGCAGATGCCCGCGAAAAGAAGTTGGGTGGCACCGATCTTTCGGTTTATTCAGCATTCCGCGCAAAGGGGGTCACCAAGTTCACCGGCTATGAACAACTTGAAACCGGGGCAGAAGTTCTTGGTTTGCTCGTTGATGGTTCTGACGCTAAGCATGCAAAACAGGGTCAAATTGCCGAAGTAATTCTTGATGAAACATCTTTCTATGCCGAGTCGGGTGGTCAGGATTCTGACGCCGGCTTCATCATCGCGGATGGCTTGCAACTTGAGGTTCTTGATGTGCAGAAGCCGGTTAAGGGACTAATCAGCCACAAGGTTTTGGTTCGCTCTGGTGAAGTTTCTGTGGGGCAGAAAGTTTCTACCCAAGTTGACGCCGATTGGCGCTTGGGTGCGTGTCAAGCTCACTCGGCAACTCACGTTGTTCACGCGGCACTGCGACAGGTGCTTGGTCCGTCTGCTTTGCAGAGTGGTTCATACAACAAGCCCGGTTACCTTCGCTTAGATTTCGCTTGGGCGCAGGCACTTTCACTTGAAACTAGAAGCGAGATTGAAGAAGTCACGAATCTTGCTATCCGTGGCGATCTTGCAGTGAGTGCGCAATACATGTCGTTGCCAGAGGCTAAAACCTGGGGCGCAGTTGCCCTGTTTGGCGAAACCTACGACGAAAGCGTTCGTGTGGTTCAAGTTGGCGGCCCGTGGTCACGCGAGCTCTGTGGTGGAACTCACGTTTCGCGTAGCTCTCAAATTGGTTTGGTCTCTTTGATTGGTGAATCAAGCGTGGGTTCAGGTTCTCGACGCGTCGAGGCTTTGGTGGGCATCGAAGCTTTCCGAGCTTTGGCTGGCGAACGCGCTTTGGTTGCACGTCTAGCCGAGTCGATGAAGGCGCCTAAGGAACAACTTGAGGAGCGCCTCGCCCAAACCATCGAAGAATTGAAAACTGCCCAGCGTAAGTTAGCTGCTTTGCAGGCGGGTCAACTGGCCACCAAGATTCCTGAGTTGATCTCTGGTGCAAAAGAAATAAAGGGCAGCAAGTTTGTTGCTGCAAATCTTGGTGAACTCGATTCCGTGGATGACCTTCGCACGCTAGCGACTCAATTGCGCGACAAGTTCGGCGACACTTCGGCAACGGCTGCCCTATTTGCAGTAATCGCCGATAAGCCAATGTTGGTGGTTGCCACAACTATGACCGCTCGTCAGCACGGCATTAAGGCTGGTGCGCTTGTAAAGACTGCAAGTGCAATCCTTGGCGGTGGCGGCGGCGGCAAAGATGACATGGCGCAGGGTGGCGGTCAAGACGTCAGCAAGATCGATGCTGCAGTAGCCGCAATCGAAGGAGCGTTGAACGCATAGTGCGTTCTGGGCGCCGTTTGGCCGTCGACGTGGGCAAAGTTCGCGTTGGATTGGCCATCTCTGACTTTCATGCAATTCTTGCCTCGGGCTTAGCAACCATTGCCCGCGCAGAGAGCGATTCAGAAACGGCAAAACAAGTTCTGAATGCGCTTCAGGGCGAAGAGATTATTGAGATCTACGTTGGATTACCGCTGAATCTTTCTGGTGCAGAAACTGCATCAACCGCAGATGCGTTGAGCATCGCCAAGGCCCTTTCAGAAATCGCTGCAGTTGAAGTTCGCCTAATCGACGAGCGCCTGACCACAGTTTCGGCCACTTCGGCTCTTCAGGCTTCGGGCAAGAATTCCAAACAATCGCGGCCGATTATTGATCAGGTTGCTGCCACCGTTATCTTGGAACAAGCACTCGAGTTAGAAAAAGCGAGTGGCGCCCAACCCGGCAAGAGTCTGGAGCAACTTAATGACTAAGCGAGTGTTCGTTCGTCGCCGCTTAGCTGCGCTTCTTGCTGTGTTGCTGATTGTTGCAGTGGGCGCCGGCGTTGCCTACATCAATCGTGGTGTGCTGCGTGCAGGTTTCAATCAACTCCTCGGCAATGACTACTCCGGCCCAGGCGTCTCCGATGTCAAATTCGTAGTTAATTCCGGGGATGCCGGTGAGACCATTGCGCGCAATCTTGTTGCTGCCGAAATCACCAAAGATTTTCGAGTGACCTATCAACTCATTCTTGATTTGAATCCGACATTTTATCCAGGCACTTTCACGATGAAGACGCACATGACATCAGCTGCGGCAATCGCAGTCTTGACAGACAAAAATTCGGCCTCACTCGAGCGCGTTGTAATTAAAGAAGGTTTGCGCGCAAGCAATATATTCGAGGTACTTAGCGAGCACACCGGCATAGAAACCGCGCAATTCCAGCAATACTTCAAGCAGCCAACCGAGTTTGGATTGAGTGCAAAACTACCGAGCATCGAGGGCTACCTGTTCCCGGCCACCTACACGTTTGTTCCAGGCTCATCTGCCAAACAAATTTTGCAGGTAATGGTTGATCGAATGCAACAAGAGCTGGATAAATTCGGCGTCTCGGCCAATAAAGCCAACCGAGTAATAACGCTTGCTTCGGTGGTGCAAAAAGAGGCACGCATCCAAAGTGATTTCTATAAAGTATCGGCAACCTTTTTAAACCGAATTAAAGTCGGCATGCGTTTGCAATCTGACGCCACAGTGAGCTACGGCGTGAATGGTTCAACGGTTAGCACAAGCGCTGCCGATCGAGCTAACGACAATCCCTGGAACACCTACCTGCACGATGGTTTGCCAATTGCACCGATTAGCGCCCCAGGTGCTCTGGCCATCGATGCCGCCTTGAATCCGGCGACTGGAAAGTGGTTGTATTTTTGCACCATAAACTTAGAGACTGGTGAAACAGTTTTCAGCAACACCTATGCCGAGCACGCCAAGGCAGTTGCGCTTTGGCAAGCGTGGATGAAAGAGCACCCCGGTTATGAGTAAGAAATTTGCCGTTTTAGGTTCACCGATAGATCACTCAAAGTCACCCGCAATTCACCTAGCTGCATATCGAGTGCTTGGTGAAAATTGGGAATACGGCCGAGCCGAAGTTAAGAAGGGCGCCCTTCGAACTTTCATCGCAGCCTTGCAACAGCAATGGGATGGTTTCAGCGTCACCGCTCCGCTCAAGGAGGAAGCATTTCGGTTTGCAGATCAGGTTGATGAATTAGCAACCGCTACCAATGCGGTTAATACTCTTGAGCACCGCGAAGACGGAACCTGGTTTGGCTACAACACCGATGTCTTTGGAATTATCCAAGCTGTTCGGCAGGTGCAACAGTCTGTGCCAGACCGCGCAGTGGTGATTGGTTCAGGTGCAACCGCTACCTCGGCAATAGCGGCCATTGCCAAAATGAACCCGAGCTGCCAGGTTTTAGTCTCAGCGCGAAACGCAAAAACCCGCAAACAGGCAATCCTGTTCGCTAAATCTCTGGGTCTCAAAGCTAAACGTTCCTGGAATCTTTCCAATTCAATTTCCAACGCGCAATTAACCATCAGCACATTGCCGGCACACGCCATGGATGAATCCGCCGAACGATTGCAGCGCTTGGAGCTCTGGAAACCAGGAGGCATGTTGTTAGACGTGGCTTATAACCCTTGGCCTAGCAAATTGGCGGCAGTCTTTAGTTCAAAGGGTGCGCCGGTTGCCAGCGGTCTTGAAATGCTTATTTGGCAGGCCATCGTTCAAATTCGAATCTTCAAATTCTCGAACCCCACTCAAGAGCTACCTAATGAAGTAGCGATCATTGAAGCAATGCGCATCGCAGCCGGCACCGCAACATCCTAAGTAATTCGCCAACCTCACAGGCATCGCTTGGGTCTGTGAGAGAATTGCAGGCATGTTACGTTGGATCACAGCAGGAGAGTCGCACGGCCCTGAGCTCGTTGCCGTTCTAGAAGGCCTGCCAGCCGGAACCCCAATCACCACTGCCGAGGTGCAAGACGCTCTTGCCCGCCGCCGCCTGGGCTATGGTCGCGGTGCTCGCATGAAGTTTGAGCAAGACGAGGTTTCGCTATCGGGTGGTGTTCGCCACGGTCTAACAATGGGCGGGCCGGTTGCCATTACCGTTGCCAACACTGAGTGGCCAAAATGGCAAGACGTGATGTCTGCTGATCCGGTGCCCGAAGAAAAACTTTCTGGAGCACGAGCCGAGGCGCTAACTCGACCAAGACCTGGTCACGCCGATTTCACCGGAATGCAGAAGTATGGCTTTCTTGACAGCCGCCCGGTGCTCGAGCGTGCAAGTGCACGAGAAACTGCGGCACGTGTTGCTCTGGGCGCAGTTGCAGCAAAGTTTTTGAATGAACTCGGTATCTTTTTGGTGACTCACACAGTTGGCATCGGCCCAGTAATGTCGCCAGCCGACGCGGCATTGCCTACGCCCCAAGATGTTGCCAAGCTAGATGAAGATCCAATGCGCTGTTTTAACGCGGATGTCTCTGCCTTGATGATTGCCGAAGTTGATGAGTGTCACAAAGATGGCGACACTCTTGGCGGTGTCGTTGAAACTTTGGTTTATGGACTTCCACCGGGCCTCGGCAGTTTTGTTCACTGGGATCGCCGTTTGGATTCACAGCTTGCCGGTGCACTCATGGGCATCCAGGCCATCAAAGGTGTTGAAGTCGGGGATGGTTTTGAGACCGCCCGCCGACGCGGTTCGGTTGCACACGACGAAATCGAACGCGACAGCAACGGTGTTGTGCACCGTCTTACTGATCGTGCCGGCGGCATCGAAGGTGGAATGAGCAATGGCGAAATTCTGCGCGTGCGCGCAGCCATGAAGCCGATCTCAACAATTCCAAAAGCGCTGTCAACAATTGATGTTGCGACCGGTGACGCTGCAAAGGCTCATCACCAGAGATCCGACGTGTGTGCCGTTCCAGCTGCCGGTGTAGTTGCCGAAGCAATGGTTGCCCTCGTGCTGGCAAATTCTGTGCTTGAAAAATTTGGTGGTGACTCAGTTGCCGAAACCAAGCGCAATTTAAAGAGTTACCTAGAAAACATTCCAGCTGTGTTGTCTTCAACTGACTCAACTTCTTGGCGTGCCTAGCAAGAGCGAGCTTTTGGTTTTAGTCGGCCCAATGGGAGTCGGCAAAACCACAGTCGGCCGCAAACTCGCCAAGGCACTCAAGGTTCCGTTCATCGATACCGATGCGCTGATTGTTGATCAACACGGTGAAATTGCTGCCTACTTCGAGGCCCACGGTGAGCCGGCTTTCCGCGAGGTAGAGCATGAGGCACTGGCGAAGGCTTTAGCTGCGCCTGCCGTTGTAGCAACCGGTGGCGGGGCAGTGCTGCTCGAAAAAAATCAACAACTCCTAAAGGGTGCCACGGTGATTTATCTATCCACGGATGGCAAGCACATCGGATCACGTTTGAAGAATGGCAATCGACCGCTGATTAAATCTGGGGTTGATGACTGGAAGCGCATCTATAACGAACGCAAACCTATTTATGAAAAAGTAGCGGATCTAGAAATTGACACGGCTGGGCAATCTTTGAACACCACGATTTCAGAAATTCGCGAGAAACTAGGTATCTAATGTCTGATAAAACAGTGATTCAAGTTTCTGGGGATAGCCCCTACTCGGTTGTCATCGGTCGCGCTCTGCTAGGCGATGTTGCCGGCGCGCTTGGCAAATCAGTTAGCAAAGTTTTGATCGTTCACCCGGTTGGCTTATCGCCAAGCGCTGAGCTGCTTCGCGAAACTCTGGTCGAGGCCGGTTATGAGGCAATTCTCGCCGGTGTGCCCGATAGTGAAGACGCTAAACGCGTTGAAGTTGCGGCCTTCTGCTGGGGCATTATGGGTCAGGCAGATTTCACACGCACTGATGCAGTGATTGGTTTTGGTGGTGGCTCAACCACAGACCTAGCTGGTTTCGTTGCGGCTACGTGGTTGCGCGGTGTGAAGTTGATCCAAGTGCCAACCACTTTGCTGGGCATGGTTGATGCGGCAATCGGTGGCAAGACCGCAATCAATACCGCAGAAGGCAAAAATCTGGTTGGTGTTTTTCACGCTCCAGCGGCAGTGATTATTGATATTGATACTTTGCAGAGCCTGCCACGAAACGAAATCTTGGCCGGCTTTGGTGAGGTAGTGAAATACGGCTTCATTGCAGACGAGAAAATTTTGCAACTCATTGAAGCCGATGTTGATGTTGCTACTGATCCGACATCCGAGGTTTTTCAAGAAATCATTGAACGCTCGGTTGCCATCAAGGCGCGTGTGGTGGGCGAGGACTTTAAAGAATCTGGGCTGCGCGAGATTTTGAACTATGGCCACACCCTCGGTCACGCAATTGAGCACGCCGAAAGATACAAGTGGCGTCACGGTGCGGCCATTGCGATTGGCATGGTGTTCGTCGCAGAACTTGCTCGGCTTGCGGGCCGCTTGAGCGATGCCGCCGTAGATCGACACCGAAGTGTGCTGAAGCTCTTGGGGTTGCCAACAACCTATCCGGCCGGCAAGTGGGGTCAATTGCAAGAGACTATGCAGCGCGATAAAAAAACCCGTGCCGGCACCCTGCGTTTTGTGGTGCTCGATGACATTGCAAAGCCAACCATCATGACGGCTCCGGCAATCGAACTTTTGCACGCGGCCTTCCAAGAGATTACTGAAGGCTAGCGGTAACCTTAGGTTATGCAGACTGTATTGGTTTTGAACGGCCCGAATCTTGGTCGCCTGGGCGCTCGCGAGCCTGAAATCTATGGAGCGACTGACTATGCCGGTTTGGTTGCCGCCCTTGAGACTCACGCAGCAGCTGCCGGAATCTCGGTTGACGTTCGCCAAACCGATAGCGAAGCAGAGCTAATTTCTTGGCTGCATGAAGCGGTTGACCGCCAAATGGACGTGGTTTTGAATCCAGCGGCTTTCACTCACTACTCCTACGCCGTGCGTGACGCTGCCGTGCAAATTACCAAATCGGGCAAGCGTCTGATCGAAGTTCACCTAAGCAACCCTCACAGCCGCGAAGAATTTCGCCACACCAGCGTGATTTCGGCTGTGGCCACCGGATACATCGCCGGTTTTGGTGTGAATTCATACCTGCTTGCCTTGACTCAACTGGCAACAAAGTAATAGCCGTCTACTAGACTTAACCCAGTAAATGCGGCTTGGACCGCCTTTTTTTATGGATGAAACCCCGAACATCGAAATGAGTGAGTGATTGTCATGGCAACTTCAAACGACTTGAAGAACGGCATGGTTCTAAACATCGAAGGTCAGCTTTGGGCTGTCGTCGAATTCCAGCACGTAAAGCCTGGCAAGGGTGCTGCGTTTGTGCGTTCAAAGCTTAAGAACGTAATGACCGGCAAGGTTGTCGACAAGACTTTCAACGCAGGCGTCAAGGTTGAGACCGCAAACGTCGACAAGCGAAACATGACCTATCTTTACAATGATGGCGAAGGCTTCATTTTCATGGATGGCGAGACCTTTGACCAGGTAAGCCTGAATGATGCAACCGTTGGCGATGCCAAGAACTACCTGCTAGAGAACCAAGAAGCAGTAGTAGCAATGCACGAAGGCAACCCAATCTACGTTGAACTACCAGCATCTGTTGTGCTTGAAGTCACATACACCGAGCCTGGTCTTCAGGGTGACCGCTCAAGCGGTGGCACCAAGCCAGCAACGGTTGAAACCGGTTTGCAGATTCAGGTTCCGCTATTTCTTGAGAATGGCACCAAGGTTCGTGTTGACACCCGCACCGGTGACTACCTCGGTCGAGTAACCGACTAATCCTTTGAGCGCACGCACTAAAGCACGCAAGCGCGCAGTGGACGCGGTTTTCGCGGCTGACCTGCGCAAGATTTCTCCGCTGACTCTAATTGCAGAGACGGCAGAGCTGACCGCTGATCGTCAAAATCAGGATGCCATTTTTGGTTACGCCAAAGAGATAGTGCAGGGGATTGTTGACAATCACAACGAGATTGACGACCTGCTAGACACCTATTCACAGGGTTGGGCTATTGACCGCATGCCAAATGTCGACCGCGCCATTCTGCGTGTTGCGGTCTGGGAGATCATCTTCAACGATGATGTGCCTGATGCCGTAGCCATTAACGAAGCTGTTGAGATGGCCAAAGACCTGTCAACGGATGAATCCGGGGCCTTTATCAATGGCTTGCTCACCAGAATCTCGGCCACAAAGGCTGCGCAGTAGCCACTGGGCCTGTTAGAGTAACCACAACATCCTTTAAAGGCCGTCCAGAGAGACGGAGAAGGAGGTGGGCGTGTCTTCACGCACCGTCTTGAGCAGCGACGACATCGATCGCGCAGTTACTCGCATCGCTCACGAGATTCTCGAAGCCAACACTGCACTGCAGAAGAGTGGCACAGCAAACTTAGTAATTTTGGGCATTCCAACCCGTGGCGTAGTTCTAGCCGATCGAATCGTGAAGGTAATTGAGAAAGCCGAACCTGGCGTAGATCGCGAACAACTTCTTGGCCGCCTCGACATCACTATGTATCGCGATGATCTTGCTTCAAATCCAACTCGCAGTGTGACCGAAACGCACATCCCAAGCCAAGGAATCGATGACAAGGTTGTTGTGCTGGTCGACGATGTGCTGTTCAGCGGGCGAACCATTCGAGCTGCTCTGGATGCCTTGAATGATTACGGTCGTCCGCGCGCTGTTCGCTTGGCGGTATTGGTAGATCGTGGTCACCGAGAGCTGCCGATTCGCGCAGACTTTGTTGGCAAGAACCTGCCTACTGCTCGCGAGGAACGCATCCGTGTGCAACTAACCGAGGCCGATGGCCAAAACGGCGTGGTGATCGAGTCATGAGCAACTTGAAGAACCTGCTTTCTGCTGCAGATCTTGACCGCGATTTCGCGATTCACCTTTTGGATGTTGCCGAGGGAATGGCCGACGTCAATGACCGCGAGATTAAGAAACTGCCGACTCTGCGCGGCAAGACGGTCGTGAACCTATTCTTCGAAGATTCGACTCGCACTCGCATTTCATTTGAATTAGCCGCAAAGCGGTTGTCGGCAGACGTAATCAATTTCTCTGCCAAGGGTTCAAGTGTGTCTAAGGGTGAAAGCCTCAAAGATACTGCGCAAACCCTAGAGGCCATGGGCGCCGACGCAGTGGTTATTCGCCACCATGCATCCGGCGCAGCGAATGTCTTGGCTCATAGCGGCTGGATCAACGGGGCAATTGTTAACGCTGGAGATGGCACTCACGAGCACCCGACCCAAGCACTTCTAGATGCATTCACAATGCGCAAGCGAATTCACGGTACTGCTTCGGCGGGCAAAGGCTTAGACGGTGTCAAGGTCGCAATCACGGGTGATGTTTTGCACTCCAGGGTTGCGCGATCAAATCTGCTCTTGCTAAATACTCTTGGGGCAGAGGTGCACTTTGTAGCGCCGCCAACTTTGTTGCCTGCCAACTCAAGCAACTGGAATGCAAAGTTGCATTACAGCCTTGATGAAGTTATCGATAACGAGACACCAGATGTGCTGATGATGCTTCGCGTGCAAACTGAGCGAATGAATGCTTCCTATTTTCCGAGTGAGCGAGAGTATTCACGCATTTGGGGTTTGAACGGCGAACGACTGCACCGACTAAAAGACTCGGCAATAGTGATGCACCCAGGTCCAATGAACCGCGGGCTGGAAATCGACGCAGTATCGGCCGACTCTGCCAAATCCACCGTTCTTGAACAGGTAGCCAATGGCGTTTCAGTGCGCATGGCTGTTTTGTTCACACTGCTTTCGGGCGAAAGGGCCAACGATGTCAACTAATTATGTTTTGAAAAATGCCACATTGGTCGATGGCGACGTTGCCGACATTGCCATTAGCGGCGACAAAATTTCTGCGATTGGCAAGGGTCTAACCGGCGGTGAAGAAATTGATTGCACTGGTTTGATCGCCTTGCCAGGGTTCGTTGATCTGCACACTCACTTGCGTGAACCAGGGTTTGAACAAAGTGAAACAGTTTTGACCGGAACCCAGGCCGCAGCGGTCGGTGGGTTCATTGCAGTTCACGCCATGGCGAATACCTCGCCAGTAGCTGATACCGCAGGTGTAGTTGAGCAAGTGGCAACCCTAGGGCGCGAAGCAGGTTATGCAGATGTCTACCCAATTGGTGCCGTAACTGTCGGCCTAGATGGCAAACAAATGGCCGAACTGGGTGCAATGGCAAATTCCAAAGCCAAGGTTCGCGTCTTTTCTGATGATGGCAAGTGCGTGCATGATCCGGTGATTATGCGACGCGCTCTTGAATATGTGAAAGCATTCGATGGCGTAATCGCACAGCATGCACAAGAGCCTCGACTAACCGAGGGTGCACAAATGAACGAAGGGGCAGTCTCGGCTGAACTTGGTTTAGCTGGTTGGCCTTCAGTCGCCGAGGAATCAATCATCGCTCGCGATGTTTTGCTAGCCGAACACGTTGGTTCGAGAGTTCACATTTGTCATCTTTCTACCGCGGGTTCGGTGGAGATTATCCGTTGGGCAAAGGCTCGAGGCATCAATGTGACTGCAGAAGTTACGCCGCATCACCTTTTGCTCACCGACGAGTTGGTGCGCTCTTACGACGCGGTCTACAAAGTGAATCCGCCACTTCGAACACTCAAAGACGTGCTGGCGCTGCGCGAGGCATTGGTTGATGGCACCATCGACATCATCGCTACAGACCATGCACCGCACCCGATTGAAGCAAAGGACTGCGAATGGTCGGCTGCTGCTTTTGGAATGCTGGGTCTTGAAACTGCAGCTTCGATTGCGCAGGAAGTTCTAATTGAAAGCGGCAAATCTAGCTGGGCGCGTCTGGCTCAGGTGCTGTCAACAAATCCAGCGCAAATTGCTCGTGACGAAAATGCTGGTCAACCGATTGAAGTTGGTTCAATAGCAAACATTGCCTTGGTTGATGCAACTGCCAAGCGCACCATCGTGGCCGAAGGCGCGTCAAAGTCTAAAAATTCACCATACGTGGGCATGCAATTGCCGGGGCGAGTGAAGCACACAATTTACCGCGGATACTTCACCGTTCGTGACGGCAAACTTGCCGCAAAGGGGCGTGCCTAATGACTAAGAGCACGATGGCGCTAATCAGCGTTGTAATTGTGGTTGGATTTGCCGGTCTTGCCGTTAGATCCTGGTTGCGTCGCAAGAGTCAGCAGTCAGCTAGTTTTTCTAGACCCCTTGAGGCACTCGAATTTTTTGGCGAGCAACTTTGCGAAGCAAATGGTTTTTACGTTGCTACAACCTATGCCCAAAACCTGCTTGAACGAATTGCGGCGTATGGTCTTGGTGCCCGTGGTCACGCAAAAGTATTTGTGTTCACTGAAGGCATTTTGATTGTGCGCACCGGCGAAGTGCCACTTGCGATCGATAAGGCTTCAGTTATTCGAGTCGGCACTAACCAGGTGGTAATCGATCGTGCGGTTGAACCAGGCGGACTAATTTCTATTGAATGGCAACATGAGCAATCGCAGCTTGCCACTCACTTGCGAATTGTTGACGAAAAGCAACGTCGTGCAATTTTGAATTCACTAATGAGCATCACCGGAGAGGCAACAAAATGACCCAAGCGCTTTTGGTTTTAGAAGACGGGCGAGTATTTCACGGCAAGTCCTATGGTGCAGTCGGCTCATCCTTGGGTGAAATCGTTTTTGCCACTGGCATGACTGGCTACCAAGAAACCCTGACCGACCCTTCATATGCGGGACAGATTGTTGTTCAGACGGCACCACACATTGGCAACACCGGTGTAAACGCGCGCGATGAAGAGTCAAGCAAGGTTTGGGTTGCTGGTTATGTTGTTCGTGACCCTAGCCGAATCGTTTCAAATTTTCGGGCCGAGGCTAGCCTCGACGAAGAGCTCGCAAAATATTCAATTGTTGGCATCTCGGGCGTCGACACCCGAGCACTTACTCGTCACCTGCGCTCGGCCGGATCAATGAGAGCCGGCGTTTTTTCTGGCGATGCTGCCAAAAAACCTATCGAAGAGCTTCTGGCTCAGGTTACGGGTGCGGCCAAGATGAAGGGCCTTTCACTCAGCGACGTAGTGACCACCAGCGAAAACTATTCAGTGGCGGCAGAGGGTCAAAAAGTGGGCAAGGTTGCCATCCTTGATTTAGGCATCAAGAAATCCACCATTGAACACATGACGGCACGCGGCCTAGACGTGGTGGTTATGCCGGCAAAGTCCGACGCCGAGACTATTTTGCGTGAACAACCTGATGCCGTTTTCTATTCAAATGGCCCAGGTGATCCAGAAGCTGCCGCAGGCCAGGTAGAAGTTCTTCAGCAAATTCTCAAACAGAAGATTCCGTTCTTCGGAATTTGCTTCGGCAACCAACTTTTGGGCCGAGCACTTGGTTTCGATACTTATAAGTTGCCTTTCGGTCACCGTGGCATCAACCAGCCTGTGCTCGATCGCCGAACTGGTCGCGTTGAGGTCACCGCGCACAACCATGGTTTCGCCGTAAAGGTTGATGGTGGGCCAGAAGTGCAGAGTCCGGCTGGTTTCGGTCGCGTGCAGGTGAGTCACGTTTCTTTGAACGATGACTGCGTCGAAGGTCTTGAATGCCTCGACATTCCTGCATTCTCGGTTCAATATCACCCAGAGGCGGCAGCAGGTCCGCACGATTCAAATTATCTTTTCGACCGCTTGGTTGAACTAGTCAAGAACAACAAGGTGGCCAAGTAATGCCAAAACGTAGCGACATCAATAGCGTTCTAGTAATCGGCTCAGGCCCAATCGTGATTGGCCAAGCCTGTGAATTTGACTATTCCGGAACCCAAGCCTGTCGAGTGCTTCGAGCAGAAGGCATCCGAGTAATTCTGGTTAATTCGAACCCAGCCACAATCATGACTGACCCAGATTTCGCCGACGCCACATACATCGAACCGATTACTCCCGAGGTAATCGAAGCGATTATTGCCAAAGAAAAACCAGATGCGATTTTGCCAACTCTTGGTGGTCAGACGGCACTTAATGCGGCCATGGCTTTGCACGAGCTTGGAATCCTCGAAAAATACAACGTTGAACTTATTGGTGCAAAGGTTGACGCCATTAAGAAGGGCGAAGATCGTCAAATCTTTAAGCAGCTGGTGCTCGATGCAGGCGCCGACGTAGCAAAGTCGGTGATTTGTTCGACCTTGGATGAATGCCTCGACGCCGCAGCCGAGCTTGGTTACCCGCTAATGGTTCAGCCCTCCTTCACCATGGGTGGTTTGGGTTCCGGTTTCGCATACAACGAAGAAGAGCTGCGTCGAATTTGTGGCGCCGGATTGCAGGCCAGCCCGGTTTCACAGGTGTTGCTTTCGGAATCAATTCTTGGTTGGAAGGAATACGAACTTGAGTTGATGCGAGACACCAACGATAACTGCGTGGTGGTTTGTTCAATCGAGAACGTTGACCCAGTTGGTGTTCACACCGGCGACTCAATCACCGTTGCTCCTGCGCTAACGCTGACTGACCGCGAGTATCAAAACCTGCGTGACATCAGCATCGACATCATTCGTGCGGTGGGAGTAGACACCGGCGGCTGCAACATTCAGTTTGCTGTGAATCCTGAAAACGGTCGAGTGGTCGTCATCGAGATGAACCCACGCGTGAGCCGATCATCCGCCCTTGCTTCTAAGGCAACAGGTTTTCCGATTGCCAAGATTGCAGCAAAACTTGCGGTTGGCTACACCCTCGATGAAATTCCAAATGACATCACACGAGTCACTCCGGCCAGCTTTGAGCCAACCCTTGACTACATCGTGGTAAAGGTTCCGCGTTTTGCATTCGAGAAATTCCCGGCAGCGAATCCTGAATTGACCACCACTATGAAGTCAGTCGGTGAGGCGATGGCTATCGGCCGCAATTACTCGCAGGCTTTGCAAAAGGCGCTTCGCAGCCTTGAGCGCCGGGGTTCATCTTTCCACTGGAATGGTTTGCCAGGGGACAAGGCTGAACTTCTTGAGGCAATCAAAACCCCGACCGATGGTCGAATTGTTTTGTTGCAGCAAGCTTTGCGAGCAGGTGCAACAGCCTCCGAGGTATTTGAGTCAACCAAGATGGATCCGTGGTTCATCGATCAGATTGTTCTTATCAATGAAGTAGCCGCCGACATCTCTGCAGCGCCGTCACTTGACGCCGAGGTTATTCGCAACGCCAAAGACCATGGTTTTAGCGACATTCAAATTGCTGACCTTCGTGGAATTTCTGAGACCGAAGTTCGTGTCATGCGCCACGATTTCAAACTTCGACCTGTTTTCAAGACCGTGGATACCTGTGCCGGTGAGTTCCCGGCTCTAACCCCTTATCACTACAGCACGTATGAAGAGGAGACCGAGGTAGTACCTTCCGATCGCAAAAAGGTGGTAATTCTTGGTTCGGGCCCAAACCGAATTGGTCAGGGTGTTGAATTCGACTACAGCTGTGTTCACGCTTCGTTTGCGTTATCTGATGCTGGTTATGAAACCATCATGATCAACTGCAACCCCGAAACAGTGTCAACCGACTATGACACTTCGGATCGTCTTTATTTTGAGCCACTGACTCTTGAAGATGTGCTTGAAGTAATTCACGCTGAGCAACAAAGCGGTCAATTGATCGGAGTTGTGGTTCAGCTTGGTGGTCAAACAGCCCTTGGTCTTGCCAAGGGTCTCGAAGCTGCAGGAATTCCGATTCTTGGAACCAGCCCAAGCGCAATCGATTTGGCCGAGGAACGTGGCTTGTTTTCAAAGATTCTTGATGATGGTGGCCTGCTGTCACCGGCTAATGGAACCGCGGTCACTTTGGCAGAGGCAGAAGTCATTGCTAATCGCATCGGTTATCCGGTGCTGGTTCGACCATCTTTCGTACTCGGTGGTCGTGGCATGGAAATTGTTTACGATCAAAATGGAATCTGCGATTACTTTGATCGCATCGAAGATCAGGGCATCGTTGGGCCAAGTCACCCACTTCTGGTAGACCGCTTCCTTGATGATGCAATTGAAATTGACATCGATGCACTATTCGACGGAACAGATTTGTTTGTTGGCGGTGTTATGGAGCACATTGAAGAAGCCGGTATTCACTCGGGCGATTCAAGTTGCACATTGCCTCCAATCACAATGAGTGATTCGCAGATCGCTCGTGTGCGTGAGGCCACTCTCAAAATCGCTCAGGGCATTGGTGTTCGAGGTTTGTTGAATGTGCAGTTTGCCTTGGCGGCTGACGTTCTATACGTGTTAGAGGCCAACCCGCGTGCTTCTCGAACTGTGCCATTCGTATCCAAGGCGCTTGGCATCACTTTGGCCAAGGCAGCGTCTCTTGTGATGGTAGGCAAGACCATCAAGCAGCTCGTTGCCGAAGGTCACCTGCCAGCCAAGGATGGAACTTACATTCCTGCAGGGGCGCCAATTGCTGTTAAAGAAGCTGTTTTGCCGTTCAAGCGCTTTGCTACCAAGGATGGCCGTTTCGTTGACTCACTGCTGGGCCCTGAAATGCGCTCAACCGGTGAAGTCATGGGAATCGACGTCGACTTTCCAAAGGCATTCGCCAAGAGTCAGGCCGGGGCAGGCAGCGCCTTGCCAACTTCTGGCAGCATCTTTATATCGGTTGCTGACCGCGACAAGCCACAGGTGGTTCTGCCGGTTCGTCGCTTGCAGCAACTTGGTTATCGCGTGCTGGCGACCAGCGGCACCGCCGCAATTCTGGCCCGCCACGGAATCGAAGTTGAAGTTGTTCGAAAGCATTCAGAAGCGTCGATCGATGGTGAGCCATCAATCGTGGATCTAATTGGTGCCGGCAAGGTTGATGTTGTTGTCAACACACCATCGGGTTCAAGCGCTCGCAAGGATGGATATGAGATTCGTGCTGCAACCACCGCGGCCGATAAAGCGATTTTCACAACCATTGCGCAACTGAGTGCTGCCATCGGGTCATTCGAGGCAGTGATCGCTGGGCCATTCTCGGTGAAGTCACTGCAAGAACATGCTCACGACCGGGCGGTGGCGCTTGCCAATTAGTTTCGCAAAAAAAGTTGAAGCCGCTTTCGATAAGTACGGGCAGCTTTGCGTTGGCATTGATCCCCACGCTGCCTTGCTTAATGATTGGGGGCTAGACGATAGCGCCGCAGGACTCGAGGAATTTGCAAATCGCGCAATCGATGCGGCGATCGGCAGAGTTGGAATCATTAAGCCTCAGGTTTCGTTTTTTGAACGACATGGCTCAGCCGGTTTCGCGGTGCTCGAGCGGCTTGCAGAAAAAGCTGCCGCAACAGATCTTGTTGTGATCATGGACGCGAAACGTGGCGACATCGGCACCACCATGGATGCCTATTTCGACGCTTGGCTAGGCGCAAATGCACCATTTGTTTGTGACGCACTTACAGTCTCGCCATATCTTGGTTTTGATTCACTCAAGCCCCTGATGAACGAATGTCTCGAGCGCGGAAAAGGCCTGTTTGTGCTAGCAGCCACTTCGAATCCCGAGGGTGCAGCGCTACAACGTGCAACAGTGGCAAATGAGACTATCGCTGCACAAATTTGGCGTGGCCTAAGCGAAATAAACAAAATCACTTCAGGCCCAAACGAGAGACTTGGTTCTTTCGGTGCCGTTCTGGGTGCAACGCTAAACCTCAACAGTTTTGGATTGGCTTCAGTGCTTGACGGGCAACCAAATGCAGCAACGCCGATTCTTGCGCCAGGTTTCGGTGCTCAGGGTGCCGAGCTGTCGGCAAGCAAGATTCTGTTCGGGGCCGGGGCATCCCAGGTTTTGCACTCGGTATCGCGTAGCGTGCTGTCAGCGGGCCCAGCAGCAATGGCCAAGGCCATCGACGCAGCCAAGGCTGAACTATCAGTCGGTTTAGGCTAAATCCATGACCAATAAGTTGACCGTAATTGCCGGGCCAACCGCCGTTGGCAAGGGCACAGTCGTTAACTACATCCTTGAGCATTTTCCTCAAGTGAAACTTTCGATTTCTGCCACCACCCGTGAGCCTCGACCAAATGAAGTTGATGGCAAGGATTACTTCTTTTTATCAATGGCTGAATTCGACGACCTGATTGCCAGGGGAGAGATGCTCGAATATGCCGTGGTTCACGGCCAGAACAAGTACGGAACCCCTCGAAAGCCGGTTGAAGAGGCCCTGGCAGCCGGCCAATTAGTGATTCTTGAGATCGACATCCAGGGTGCCCGGCTAGTCAAAAAGGCTCTGCCAGATGCCCGACTCATTTTTATTGCACCGCCATCCTGGGATGAATTGGTGCACCGATTGCAGTCAAGGGGCACCGAAAGCCCGGCAGAGCAGGCTCGCCGCCTAGAAACGGCAAAGGCTGAATTGGCTGCCCAGCAAGAATTCGACCATGTGGTTATCAACGATGAGGTGGCCAGATGTGCCGCTGAAGTCGTAGAATTGATGCAGGCCTAGCGATTATTCAAATCGCCCACATTTTTAAGCCTCGCTAAAGACAACAGAAAGTTGAATCATGTCTGAAAAGCTTGAAGGAATCGTTTCACCAGCAATCGACAACTTGCTCAGCAAGGTTAACTCGAAGTACGAACTGGTCATTTTTGCGTCAAAGCGCGCTCGTCAGATTAACGATTACTACTCGGCTCTGCATGAAGGCAGCCTATTCAACAACGTTGGCCCACTGGTTGAGACAACTATCGATGAGAAGCCGCTAACTATTGCGATGCACGAAATCGATCAAGACAAGCTGCAGAAGCACGCTACCGAATAATCGCTTCGGCGAACTCAATCATGCGCATAATCGTTGGTGTCACCGGCGGTATTGCTGCGTATAAAGCAACCTCGATAATTCGACTGCTAACTGAGGCCGGGCACTCGGTAAAAGTAATTCCAACCGCAAACGCCTTGCGATTCATTGGAGCCACTACTCTTGAGGCGCTTTCACACAACTCAGTAGATTCAGATCTTTATACCGACGTCGAATCGGTAAAGCACGTGGCACTTGGTCAAGAGGCCGATCTAGTCATCGTCGCCCCGGCTACGGCAGCTTTCCTGGGTCGATATGCCGCCGGAATTTCCGATGACCTGCTACTGAGCACACTTTTAGTCACTAAGGCACCGGTAGTTGTTGCTCCTGCAATGCACACCGAAATGTGGAACCACCAGTCGACTCAGTCGAATGTGAAAACGTTAGAGCAGCGCGGTGTGCGAATTCTTGTTCCGGCAGAAGGGCGTCTAACCGGAAGCGATAGCGGAGTTGGTCGCCTGCCAGAAGCTGACGAGATTGTCGCTTTTGCATTGGCGAATCTAAAACACAACTCTTTAGCGGGGCATCACGTCGTAGTCACGGCCGGTGGCACACAGGAGCCAATTGATCCAGTTCGATTCATTGGCAACCACTCCAGCGGTAAGCAGGGTTTGGCGATTGCCCGCGAGGCAAAAGCGCGCGGGGCACGGGTCACTTTTATTTCGGCCAACCTCGAGCAGACTGACGAATTTGAGAATCAGATAGCTGTTCAAACAGCTTTTGAGTTGCAGTCGGCAATTCATTCAGTGCTTAGTGATGCGACGATACTGGTCATGGCAGCAGCCGTATCCGATTTCAAACTTTCTGAGGTTGCCGACAAAAAATTGAAGCGGTCAGAGTTGTTTGCGCAGCAGACCAGCATTCAACTTACTCTGCAACAGAATCCGGATATTTTGGCCGAGATCGTCAAAACACTCGCCGCTAGTCAGGGGCGATGTTTAACTGTTGGCTTCGCAGCAGAGACCGCCTCGGGCGAGGCCTTGCAGAAGTTTGCTCAGCACAAGTTGGTCTCAAAGGGTTGCGACATCGTGGTTGCCAATGATGTTTCGCACGGTGCGGTATTTGGTGCCGATACAAATGACACGCTGATCTTGACAAAATCGGGTCGCGCTGTTGCAGCGAGTGGATCAAAGGCCCTCGTGGCCGCAGAGTTGCTCGATGTAGTTGAATCTGAGTTAGCCTAGCAACGCTGTCTATTTGCGGCGATATACTTGAGCAATTATGACTTCACTTCGCCTATTCACCTCAGAATCCGTCACCGAGGGTCACCCAGACAAAATCTGTGACCAAATTAGCGACACGATTCTCGACGCCATGTTAGAGCAAGACCCAGCTTCACGCGTTGCCGTTGAGACCATGGTTACAACCGGCTTGGTGCATGTTGCTGGTGAAGTGACCACCTCAGGCTATGTAGAAATTCCAAAGTTGGTTCGCGAGACCATTCGCAAAATCGGTTACACATCTTCGGATATCGGCTTCGACGGCGACAGCTGTGGCGTTTCAATTTCGATTGGGCAGCAATCACCAGATATCGCCCAGGGTGTAGATGTGGGCCTCGAATCTCGCGTGGGTAATTCTTCTGATAAATACGATGCTCAGGGCGCCGGCGATCAAGGAATCATGTTCGGCTACGCAACTAATGAAACCCCAACGCTGATTCCAACGGCAATCAATTTGGCCCACAGGCTTAGTGAACAACTAGCCGCTGTCAGAAAAAACAACACCGTAGATTTTCTTCGCCCAGACGGCAAGACCCAGGTGACAATCGGTTACGAAGGAACCACACCGCGCACAATTGAAGCGGTAGTTCTTTCTACTCAGCACAATCCTGGAGTCAGCCACTCTCAAATTGTTGAGGCGATGAAAGCAAACGTGATTGATCCGATTCTCGGTCAATCTGGTTTGGATTTTTCAAACGTAAAATTGCTCATCAATCCAACTGGCAAATTTGAAATCGGCGGTCCAATGGGTGACGCAGGTCTTACCGGTCGCAAAATTATCGTTGACACATACGGGGGCGCTAGCCGCCATGGTGGCGGTGCTTTCTCTGGAAAAGACCCATCAAAGGTAGATCGTTCTGCGGCTTATGCCATGCGTTGGGTTGCTAAGAATGTTGTTGCCGCAGGCTTAGCCGATCGCGTTGAAGTTCAAGTGGCCTACGCAATTGGCGTTGCACGCCCAGTCGGTTTATACGTTGAAACATTTGGAACCGGCAAGGTTGCCGATGAAGCAATAGTGGCTGCTATCAATGAAGTTTTTGATCTTCGCCCTAAGGCAATCATCGATGCACTTAATTTGCTGCGTCCCATCTATGCCCAAACCGCAAGCTATGGCCACTTTGGACGAGAGCTGCCTAACTTCACCTGGGAAGCAACTGATCGCGCGGATGCGTTACGCGCAGCAGCAAACGCCTAGGAGAAAATCGTGACTTACGCGAGAGTTGTGATCGACTCGCCGTTGCCACAACTCGATCGTTTATTCGATTACCAAATTCCTGAACAGCTTGCTGAGCAAATTCAAGTTGGTGTTCGCGTTCTCGTTCCGTTTGGTCGGGCAGCCACAAAACACAATGGTTTTGTGATTGAACTCACTGAAACCGCTGGTTTTGATGGTCAAGTTGCTTTTATCTCTGAGGTCATCTCACCTTTGCCTGTGCTCAGGCCAGAAATCTATCAGCTGGCCCGCGCAGTTGCCGATCGTCAAGCTTCATCAGCGTCTGATGTTTTGCGACTTGCGATCCCAGCCCGATCTGTGGCAGTTGAAAAACGCGCAATTGAAAACACAGCCGACATAAAGCTCTTAGAAAGACCTGAACGAGCAACAAGGCAAACGGCGCTGCAACGACCTGCTCAGATTGGCGATAATCCAATTTGGGTAATCAATTTTCTAGAGCGAATAAGCGACCAATTGAATGCTGGTCGATCAGTTGTTGTTATTGTTCCTGACTTCAGAGATCAGGCTGTTTTGCTTGGTGCACTCAAAGGTTCGGCAATGGCTGAGAGCGCTATCGATTACTCATCTGATCAGACGCCTTCTAAACGTTATGCAGCATTTCTACGCTGTATGTTCACCAGCGCAGCGGTAGTTGTTGGTTCTAGGTCAGCGATTTTTGCTCCAGTAAACAATTTGGGCGAGCTAATTATCTGGGATGAAAATGACCCTTCGCTCGTTGAACAAGCTTCGCCATATTTTCACACTCGGGATGTAGCGCTAATTCGGCAGCAGCAATCCGGATGCAACATTTTTTTTGCCGCTCATTCACGTTCAACCGAAATTCAGCGACTTGTTGAAATTGGCTACCTTGAAGATGTCACTTCAAATTTCCCGGTTCCCAAACTTGCCGTTTCACCAAATGAACCCAGAGTTGATTCAATGGCCTGGCAGGTAGTTCGTCAGGCGCTCGAAGTTGGGCCGGTCTTAGTTCAAGTAGCCAATAAAGGGCAGTCAGTGTCTGCCTACTGCGCAGAATGTACTGAGCGAGCGAAATGCAATTCCTGCGCGGGCCCGATTTGGCTGGGTTCAGATAAGCACCCGAGGTGTCGTTGGTGCAATGCAACAAATCTGAACTTCGTCTGCCAGGTATGCGGAAGTCGCCAACTTAGGCAGGGCAGGGCAGGCTCAACTCGAACCGCTGCAGAGTTTGGAAAGGCATTCGCCCAAGCGGTGATTGTCGAGGCTAACGCTGAGCATCGTCTGCAATGGGTAAAGCGAGGCAAAACAATTGTGGTAGCAACTCCCGGCGCTGAACCTCGCATAGCCGGTGGCTATGAGGCAGTGGTGATTCTTGATGCTAAAGAATCGTTGGCCAAAGATAGTTTGCGGGCAACTGAAGATGCAATTCGTGGTTGGAGTAATGCGGTTGCGATGCTAGCTCCAGGCGGCCAAGCGGTAATTACCGGCCTCTCGCAACACCTTGGCCAACAACTTGCCCTGTGGTCTCAGGTTGAGTTAGCTAAACATGAATTGCAAACCAGGCGCGAGCTAAGGTTTGTTCCTGCAGTTCGCATGGCTTCGGTTGAAGCCGAGCGTTCGCTGCTTGATCAAGTAATCGATTCGCTGTCAACATTTTCTGAAGCAGAGATTCTTGGTCCAATTAGTTCTAACCATCAGTCATCCTTTCAGGGTCAGCGAATCTTGATTCGATACGACTTTTCCGTTGGGGCGAAGCTTGCCGATTTTCTTAAGGCGCTAAGTTTGCAGCTATCCGCGGGTCAAAGTCGCATTAACGCTAAATCTGGCAGAGCGATGAGGCCAATTCGCATAAAGATGGATGACTCGCAAGTAATCTAGAGGCTGAAAGGCTTGGTGCGGTTTGAATTTAGTTTTTGCGGGTACTCCACAAAACGCTGCCGCTACCCTCAAGGCCTTGCATATAAGCGGTTCAAACATTTCTTTGGTTATAACTCGACCCGATGCCGCGCTTGGGCGCAAAAAAATCGTCACGCCGTCACCCGTGGCACAGGTCGCCGACGATCTTGGCCTCCCGCTCATAAAAACCAGTTCGATTGATTCACAAACATTAGATGCCATCCGTGCGAGTGGTGCGCAACTTGGTGTGGTTGTTGCCTATGGTGCATTTCTTGACTCGACATCACTGAATGCCCTGGATAAGGGTTGGCTGAATGTGCACTACAGTTTGTTGCCTCATTGGCGCGGTGCCGCACCGGTTCAGCATGCAATTCTCGCGGGGGATCGTGAAACCGGAGTCACTGTTTTCAAGCTCGATGAGGGAATGGACACCGGCCCAGTGTTTTTGCAGGTCCCTACTTCTATCGAGCCAGGTGAAAATTCTGGCCGTCTGCTGCACCGGCTTACTCAGCTTGGCATCAGCGCATTGCTTGAATTGCTGCCACAAATAGAAGCTGGAATAGCACAGCCTAAAGCTCAAGATCAATCGCTGCTTAAGCAATTGCCGTTGGCAAATAAGCTCTCGCGAAATGATGGTGCAATTGACTGGTCAGAGACGGCGCCGCGAATTGAAAATCGCGTGTTAGCAATGAATCCCGAACCAATGGCGTGGACTAATTTCGAGAACGAAACTTTCCGCATTCTTGACGCCCGGTCGCTCGGTGCAACTGATTGGTCTGCTCTGGCAGAATCCAGCACCGTGCCGGGTTCAGTCACTGTTAATGAGCGAGTGATTGTGCACTGCGGTGGTGGAACTCTGTTGGAGCTAAAAGAAGTTCAACCGGCTGGCAAGATACCAATGAGCGCTATCTCGTGGGCTCGTGGCCAGAATTCAAAGGCTACGGTGCAATTTAATTGAACAAATTTAAAGGCAAGACTTCGGCCCGATCGGTTGCGCTTGAGCTTCTGTTGGCAGTTGAACTTGAAGATGCCTATGCAAACTTGCTCTTGCCAAAACTGTTGGATCGTTCTGGTCTAGACACCAGGGACACCGGCTTCGCTCAAGAACTAGCATTTGGCACGTTGCGCTGGCAGTTGTTTTATGATCGCGTCATCGAGGAGTGCGCCAAGCGGTACAGCGATGAAATCGACATCAAAGCGCTGGTTGTCTTGCGTCTCGGAGCACATCAGATTCTTGGAATGCGTGTTCCATCACATGCTGCATTGAGTGAAACTGTGAATTTAGCAAAAGCGGCACTGAGCCAAGGTGCGGTTGGATTCGTCAACGGAGTTCTGCGCAGAGTTTCTGAACGTTCGAGAGAAGAATGGCTGGAAGTCGTTCTTAACGGACTTCAAAACCCAGATGAGCGCCTGGCGGTGGAGTTCTCGCATCCAATCTGGGTTGTGCGCGCTCTGAGTGCCGCTCTGAAATTGGATGGGCACGAAGGCGATATCCGTGATTTATTGCTAGCTGACAACATTGCCCCACTGGTTAGTTTGGTCGCACTGCCCGGCCTGGCCAACCAAGAAGATTTTGAAGACCTCGAAATTGGGCCGGCAAGCCCGATTGGTGCTCAACTAGATGGCGGAGATCCAAATCAGTTGAGTGCCTTCAGAGAAGGTCGGGTTCGCGTGCAGGATCAAGGTTCTCAACTTGCTGCGTTGGCACTTGTAGATGTGCAAGCCCTTGCCGAAAAGGAGACATGGCTCGACATGTGTGCTGGCCCCGGAGGAAAAGCAGCATTACTCGCGGCAGAAGCAAAGCTAGCCGGGGCGACCCTTATCTGCAACGAGATTTCTGACCACCGTGCCAAGCTCGTATCGCAAGCACTTAAACCAGTTGATTCATCAATTCAGGTTTATGTGGCAGATGGTCGAGTGATTGGCTCGCAGAGCAGCGCAAAGTTTGATCGTATTTTGCTGGACGCTCCGTGCACCGGGCTGGGCGCACTTCGTCGCAGACCTGAGGCTCGTTGGCGCAAGCAGCAGAGCGATGTGGCGCAACTTAGCAAATTGCAAGAAGAGTTGTTGGCTAGTGCATGGCAAGCGCTTAAACCGGGTGGCGTGCTGGCTTACGTGACCTGTTCGCCTCACATAGCCGAAACCAACTCAATTGTTGAGTGGGCGGGTCGCAAACTTTCCGGCGTTGAGCTCTTGAACTCGAATGAAGTCTTAGCCAAGATCAATCCCAACCTGGTCTTGAACGGCAAACGCAAAACAGCTCAGCTTTGGCCTCACCTTCATCAAACCGATGCCATGTTTATTGCTCTCTTGCGCAAGTCATTAGGCTAATTCCATGCCAGCTCGCATCAACCCAAGCATCCTGTCGGCTGATTTTGCCAACTTCGAACGGGACTTCAACACGATTGCCAATGCCGATCTGATTCACGTTGATGTCATGGACAATCACTTTGTGCCAAATCTGACCTTTGGTCTGCCAATGGTTCAGCGAATGCAACAAATCACTCCGAAACCATTAGACATTCACTTGATGATTTCGGATGTAGATAAATGGGCCCCAGGCTATGCAGAATCTGGAGCCTTCTCTGTCACTTTCCACGTTGAGGCAGCAGAGGATCCAATCGCATTAGCCCGAAAGCTACGAAGCATCGGCGCTCGTGCCGGTGTAGCCGTGAAGCCGGGCACTGCTGTAGACGACATCCTGGAATCTTTAAGTGAATTTGATCAACTGCTCGTGATGACAGTTGAACCAGGTTTCGGTGGCCAGGCACTTATCGAAAGTACGCTGGCCAAGGTGGCTGCGGCCCGTCGCAAGATTGATCAAGAAAAGCTCGATGTTTGGTTGCAGGTAGACGGCGGTATCGATGAATCCAACATCGCCCGAGTCGCAGAATTAGGCGCGGATACTTTCGTGGCAGGAAGTGCAGTATTCAAAGCCGATGATCGTGCCAAGCAAATCGAGCATCTGCGTGATTTGGCCACGGCCGGATACTCGCATCACCACTAGTACCGCCTGATTCAGGGGTTTACGGGTAACCTAGAGGGATGAAGTCCTTCGAACAACTACTAGCCGAGATCACCGAAAAGGCTGCGTCGCGCCCTGCGGGTTCAGAAACCGTAAAGTGGCTTGACGCCGGGGTGCACACCATTGGCAAGAAGATTGTTGAAGAAGCAGCCGAAGTCTGGATGGCGGCCGAATATGAGGGTAACGAACGCACCGCAGAGGAAATCTCACAGCTTATTTACCATCTGCAGGTGCTTATGACCGCTAAGGGAATCACCCTCGCAGACCTCGAGAAAAACTTCTAAGACTTAACGAAAGAGACAAATGCTTAAAGTAGCAGTTCCCAACAAGGGCATACTTTCCGATTCAGCCATCCTGATGCTCAAAGAGGCGGGCTACACAGTTCGTCGCGATCCAAAAGATTTGCACGTTGTCGATCAGGCACACGAGATTGAATTCTTTTACCTGCGCCCACGAGACATCGCCACTTATGTGGGTTCGGGTTCTTTGGATGTTGGTTTCACTGGCCTAGATCTGCTGCTTGACAGTCGATCAACGGCGAAGTCGGTTGCCGACCTAGGATTCGGGGGTTCGACCTTCCGCTTCGCCGGTCCGGTTGGTGCGTTCAAATCTATTTCTGAACTAGCGGGCAAGCGTGTTGCCACGGCATACCCGCACCTCGTCGAGGATTTTCTAAAGCGCGAAGGCATTCAAGTTGATTTGGTTGCCCTAGACGGTGCGGTTGAAGTTGCGGTTCGACTTGGCGTTGCCGATGCGGTGGCAGATGTAGTTTCTACCGGTAATACCCTTCGTCAGGCTGGCCTGGAAATCTTCGGTCCGGTAATCCTGGAAAGTTCAGCTCACTTGATTATCTCGCCGAGCATTAAAGACGAGCACGCTCAGCTTCTTCGTCGAATGCAAGGTGTGTTGGTTGCTCGCGAATATGTAATTTTCGATTACGACTGCCCAACCGAACTTGTTGAAAAGGCATCAGCAATTACTCCGGGAATTGAATCGCCGACAATCTCGCCACTTCGCGACAGTGATTGGGTTGCGGTTCGAGCGTTGGTTCGCACTCAAGACATCAATCAAAAGATGGATGAGCTTTACACGCTTGGCGCTCGCGCGATTCTAGTAAGTGCGATTCACGCAGCGAGAATCTAGTGTCGCTCTCAATTCGAGTGATTCCTTGCCTCGACGTTGCCGATGGTCGCGTAGTAAAGGGTGTCAACTTTCTTAACCTGCGAGACGCCGGTGATCCGATTGAACTCGCCTCGCGCTATTACCAAGATGGCGCCGACGAACTTACCTTTCTTGATGTGCACGCAACTGTAGACAATCGTTCAACCATGTACCATCTCGTGACCGCATGCGCTGAGCAGGTCTTCATTCCACTCACCGTTGGTGGGGGCATTCGCGAGGTTGACGATGTTGCCAGATTGCTTTCGGCGGGCGCAGATAAAGTGAGTGTCGGCTCCGCGGCAATTTCTAATCCCGCTTTACTGAGCGAAATTGCGAACAGATTCGGAAATCAAGTGCTGGTTATATCTCTTGATTTGAAGCGGTCAGATAAGACTGAGTCCGGTTTCGTTGTGACCACTCACGGCGGTCGCAATGAGACCGAGCTTGATGCCCTGGCCTGGGTGAAACAAACAATTGAGCTAGGCGCAGGGGAGTTGCTGGTAAACAGCATTGACGCTGACGGCACTCGTGAAGGTTTTGATGCAGAGATGCTTATGGCAATTCGCGAGATATCTGACATTCCAGTCATTGCATCCGGCGGCGCAGGAAAAGCCTCAGATTTTCCAGTTGCCGCAGCGGCTGGGGCAGATGCCATCCTTGCAGCGTCTATTTTTCACGAGGGTTCGGTAACCATTGCCGAGGCCAAACAAGCTTTAAAATCATCTGGATACGAGACGAGATAATCATGAACATGAGCCGCGAAGCCGCGTTTGGTTTGTCCTATAACGCAGACGGTTTGATTCCTGCAATTGTGCAAAGCATCAATTCAAAGCGAGTGCTCATGATGGCGTGGATGAATCAAGAGTCACTCTTGAAAACCATTGAAATCGGCGAAACAGTGTTCTTCTCGCGGTCTCGCAATGAGCTCTGGCACAAGGGCGCAACTTCTGGCAACATTCAGAAAGTTGTTTCGATAGAAGCGGACTGCGATTCGGATGCTCTGCTGATTCTTGTCACCGAAGCTGGCCCGGCCTGTCACAACGGAACTGAGTCCTGTTTCGACACCGCCACTATTTTTGAGGCGCAGGACTAATGGTTAATTTCAAACTAGAAGACCTTCAGAAACTAGCCATTCTGCACCGCGTGGTTCCAATTATCCAAACAGTGCCGCTCAATAATGAGACGCCGCTTTCGGTGTTTGAAAAGTTGGCGGCCGATTTGACTGGCAGTTTTTTGCTGGAATCTGCAGAACAGGGAATCTGGTCGCGCTACAGCTTTGTGGGTGTTCGCAATCGTGGAAATTTGATTCAAAGTGCCTCTGGTTCTGTTGATTGGGTTTCAGAAACTAACGCCAGCCCATTGCCAAGTGAAAACCAAGAATTAGCCAAACATGCCTTGGATGCAGTTGCACAGATTCAATCGGCTTGGCACTCAGCCGCCCACGCCGATCTGCCGCCCCTGACTTCTGGTTTGGTTGGCGTGCTTGGCTGGGATCTCATTCGTGAAATCGAGAAGCTTGGCCCAGCACCAAAAGCGGACTACCCGGCACCAATCATGGCCCTGGCCATGTTTCGCGATCTTGTGGTTGTTGATCACCATGAGCAGAAACTGCTGCTGGTTTCAAACATTTTCGTCGAAGAAAACATTGATTTAGACAATGCATATGTTGAAAGTCTTAAATTTATTGACCAAATGCTGAGCGACCTCAAGAAGCCAAGCGCGGTTCACGAAGGCACTTTCGATTTGACTGGTGATTTGCAGCCGCGCAATCGAACGTTGAAATCGGATTTCATTGAGTCAATCGAGAAGGCAAAGCATTACGTTCGCATCGGTGATGTTTTTCAAGTTGTTTTGTCGCAGCGTTTCGACATTGACTGCGACGCCAGCGCACTTGAGGTTTACCGAGCTCTGCGTGAATTGAACCCAAGCCCTTACATGTACCTGCTTAATTTTGTCGATGAATCAGGCGCATACGCGGTGGTGGGTTCGTCGCCAGAGGCACTCGTCAAAGTTATTGATCGCAAAGCCATCACGCATCCGATTGCAGGTTCTCGCCCGCGAGGCAAGACTGATGCTCAAGACGCAGAGCATGCTGAGAGTTTGCTGCTCGACCACAAAGAAAAAGCCGAGCACCTAATGCTGGTTGATCTCGCCCGCAACGACTTACTGAAAGTGTGCGAGCCGAGCTCCGTATCGGTGACCGAATTCATGCAAATCCACAGATACAGCCACATCATGCACTTGGTTTCTACGGTTGAAGGCGAATTGCGCGAAGGTCAAAATCCAGTGGATGTGTTCCGCGCGACGTTTCCAGCAGGAACCCTATCCGGAGCACCTAAGCCACGGGCGCTCGAGATTATTGACGAACTAGAGCAGTCAAATCGCGGTGTCTATGGCGGCGTGATTGGCTATTTCGACTTTGCGGGCAACGCCGATCTCGCCATCGCTATTCGCACTGCGTTCATTCGCGACGGCGTAGCTCACGTGCAGGCTGGCGCCGGTTTGGTTCTGGATTCCGTGCCTGAAACGGAGTATCAAGAAACTCTGTCAAAGGCCGGTGCTCCGCTTCGAGCGGTTGTTGCCGCAAATTCATTGCGGTCCAAGAATTGAAAATCAAGAAGAGCACGGCCCTAGGGTTCTGGGTTATCGCACTCGGTATCGCCACAATTACTGCAAGTCAGGTCTGGTACCAATTGCGAATGTCTCCAAACGGAGACACCGTGACAATCTCTGAGTTCGATGGGTTCACCACTTACTCCTTTATTTCAGCAATTCTGCTTGCAAGCTTGGCTTCGGTTTTCGTCATCTCATTCGTCGCATCGCTGGCTCGAAAGATAATCTCGCTCATCTCACTCGTTCTAACTCTGGGTGGGTTCGCGCTATTGGTCACCAAGGTCTCTAGTTCGGATGTTTCTGGTCTAAGCAAACAAATCGAGCAGGCGACCGGCATCGCCGCCAATCACGGACTAACCGGAGTTCAAGTTTCAAGTTCAGCCTTTGCTTGGCTTGGTGTTGCCTCATTCGCGTTGCTAGTCATTGCAACAATTTTGGTTTTGCTATCGGAGCGCCACTGGCCTGCCCGAGTGGCCAAAATCGAGCGCAATGCAGCCAAAGGCAAAACCCCTAGCGACAGCATCTCGCTCTGGGATTCACAACGCTAAGATTTAGAGAAAGAAGCAGAAAGGCAAGCATGTCTCAAAACCACAACCTGCCAGCAGGCGATCCAGGTCACGGCGATTCAGTAGCCTCTTGGACCGCAGTAATCATCATCATGGTGGCAGCAGCAGCGGGAACACTGTTCTTCTGGTTTGACCAGCCTGTTCTAGTTGTTCTTTCGGGAGTGCTAGCTGTTGCCGGTGTTGGTGTGGGCATCTTGCTTAAGCGTCAGGGCTACGGCGTTGGCGGTTCGAAGTCCAAGAACAATCACTAGTGCTTGAGCAGCTTTTCGCTGGCTCCATCGCTGATGCTCAGCGCAGACAAGAATTAATTTCCCTCAAACAGATCGAAGCGAACGCTCTTTCGGCGCCGACTGCTATCGATGCAATGGCGGCTCTAGCTCCGACCGGTCAAATCAAAGTATTAGCCGAGGTGAAGCGCGCATCGCCATCCCGCGGTGACATGGCCGAAATTGCTGACCCAGCTTCTCTGGCTAAGGTCTATGCCCAAAATGGTGCCAGTGCAATTAGCGTGCTCACCGAGGAACGCAAATTTAAGGGTTCGCTTGAAGACCTTATTGCGGTGCGTGCCCAGGTAGATGTGCCTCTTCTGCGCAAGGATTTCATTGCCAATGAATATCAGATTCTAGAGGCGCGTGCAGCCGGGGCCGACATTATTTTGCTGATTGTTGCAGGTTTACCATTTGCTGCAATTGAGCGCCTAAAGGCATTCACCATCGAACTTGGCATGACTCCTTTTGTTGAAACCCATTCCGCGGATGAACTCAAGGCCGCTCTTGACTTGGATGCAAAACTGATTGGCATAAATGCCCGTGACCTTTCAACATTTGAGACTGATCGCAATCTTTTTGGCCAGCTAGTGCACCTAATCCCTGGCGACGTGATCAAAATTGCTGAGTCGGCGGTGCGCAACGCAGCGGATGTTGCACACTACCGTGCCGCCGGTGCAGACGTTGTCTTGGTTGGCGAAGCCCTGGTCACCAATGATCCGGCTGCAATGCTCAAGTCTTTTTTGAGTGCTGGCAAGTCTTAGGATTTAAGTCATGTCTAACCTCAGAGATCAGCAGGGCCCATACTTTGGCGAGTACGGCGGCCGTTTTGTTCCAGAATCTCTGATTGCGGCCCTAGACGAACTAGAGGCAACCTACAACGTTGCAAAGAACGACCCTTCGTTCCAAGCCGAACTTGCCGAGTTGCACCGAACCTACACCGGGCGACCATCAATCATCACCGAAGTTAAACGTTTCGCACAGCACGCCGGGGATGTTCGCATTTTTCTAAAGCGCGAAGATTTGAACCACACCGGCTCGCACAAAATTAATAACGTCTTGGGCCAAGCACTGCTAACCAAGCGCATGGGCAAGTCACGAGTGATCGCTGAAACCGGCGCGGGTCAACACGGTGTAGCCACCGCCACCGCAGCCGCACTATTCGGACTCGAGTGTGTTGTTTATATGGGCGAGGTTGACACTGAGCGTCAAGCTTTGAATGTTGCGCGCATGCGTTTGCTGGGCGCAGAGGTTATTCCAGTTAAAACTGGCAGCCGCACACTTAAAGATGCCATTAACGAAGCTCTTCGTGACTGGGTCGCAAACGTTGAGAACACGCACTATCTTTTGGGCACCGTTGCCGGGCCACACCCGTTTCCGCAAATGGTTCGAGACTTTCACTCGGTGATCGGCGTCGAGGCTCGTCAGCAGATGCTCGACGAATATGGTTTCTTGCCAACCGCATTGGCAGCCTGTGTCGGCGGTGGCTCGAATGCAATTGGCTTGTTCCACGCATTTCTAGACGACGCCGATGTGCAAATGTTTGGATTCGAAGCTGCTGGCGCAGGAATGGACACTCCAATGCATGCCGCGACTTTGAACTACGGGCGTCCTGGTGTTTTGCATGGAGCAAGAAGCTACATGCTGCAAGACGAAGATGGCCAGACTCTGGAAAGTCACTCAATTTCAGCGGGTCTCGATTATCCGGGCGTTGGGCCGGAACACGCATGGTTGAAAGATCTTGGTCGCGCGCAGTACTGGGGCATCTCAGATGCAGAAGCCATGGATGCCTTGCGACTGCTGAGTCGCACCGAGGGAATTATCCCGGCGATTGAAACCGCCCACGGATTGGCTGGTGCCTTGAAGCTCGGTAAATACTTGCCAGCTGGTTCTTCGATTTTGGTCAACAACAGTGGCCGCGGCGACAAAGACATGGAAACCGCTGCAAAGTACTTCGGCATATTGGATGGTGCAGCAGATGGCAAGTAAAACCTCCGCCACGCTCAAGGCCAATAAGGCTGCCGGCAAGGGCTCGTTGATTGGTTACTACCCGGCCGGATATCCGAACCTCGATGACTCAGTAGCGGCCGCCGTGGCAATGTGCAAAAACGGTGTGGATGTTTTGGAACTCGGAGTTCCTTACAGTGACCCGGTGATGGATGGCCCCGTCATTCAAGAAGCAACTTTGGTAGCTCTCGAGCATGGCTTCAAATTGAAGCAGGTCTTCGAAGCGGTCAAAAAAATTACTAGCCAGGTTGATACACCGGTATTGGTTATGACCTATTGGAACCCTGTTCTGAGTTATGGCGTAGAAAATTTTGCTCGGGATTTGGCTGCAGCCGGGGGAGCCGGTCTGATCACTCCAGATTTGATTCCTGATGAAGCAAAAGATTGGCTTGAGGCTTCAGATCGATTTGATCTCGATCGAGTATTTCTAGCTGCTCCGTCATCCTCGGCTGAACGAGTTCAAACCGCAGTTGATCTGAGTCGTGGATTCGTCTATGCCGTTTCGACGATGGGCATCACCGGCGCCCGTCAAGAAGTCGACAAACTTGCAAAGCAGGTGGTTGCAGGAGTTCGCGGTTCATCTGACACCCAAAACACAGCTGTGGGAATTGGTATTTCTACCGCAGATCAGGTTCTTGAAGTTAATCAATACGCAGATGGCGCAATTGTTGGATCAGCGTTTGTTCGCGCATATCAAGACGGCGGCATCGACGCGCTGGTTGATAAGGTGCAAGAACTTTCAAATCCACTTAGAAAGTAACCGGTCAAGAATTGAACATTTTGAAAAGCATCCCGAGTCCGTCAATTAGCTACATCGAACTTGGGCCGGTTCGAGTTCATTTTTATGCCTTGTTCATCTTGGCGGGCATCATTTTGGCAATTTGGTTGGCCAACCGTCGACTAAAGGCCCGCGGCGCAGATGGTGGCATTGCTTTGGATGTTGCCCTATGGACGGTGCCGATCGGAATCATTGGCGCCAGAATTTTTCACGTTCTTACCCACACCAACGATTACTTCTATGAGGGCGCAGACCTCACCGCTGTGTTTCGCGTTTGGGAAGGCGGCATCGCCATCTATGGCGGGCTAATCGGTGGAGCACTGGGAGCGTGGATTGGTGCCCGAAGTTCCGGCATAAAGTTCTGGTCATTTGCCGATGCTGTGGCTCCGGGAATTCTGTTGGCCCAAGCCCTAGGTCGCTGGGGCAACTACTTCAACCAAGAATTATTTGGCTTGCCGACCGATTTGCCTTGGGGGCTAGAAATTGACCCTGGCAATCAGGCAATTCCTCAGGGTTTGCCTGCCGGCACACTGTTCCACCCAACTTTTCTGTATGAATCAATTTGGAGTCTTTGCGGCGTAGCGCTGTTGCTTTGGTTGGACCGCAAATTTGAACTGCGCTGGGGCAAGCTTTTTGCCATCTACTTGGTCTTCTATTCAATCGGTCGCATTTGGACTGAATCGCTCCGAATCGACCCAAGTGACATCATCCTTGGCCTAAGAACTAACATTTGGTCGGCTTTGTTTGGTATTGCGATTGGCTTGACGATTTATTATGTGCAGCGAAACCGACACCCGGGCCTAGAGACCACGGTTTACTTGCCTGGCAAGGGCCCAAAAGCCCTTGAAGTGGCTGCTGATGCAGTAGACTCGGAACCTAAATAACCCCTTGTTTCCTGCGTCATTCGACGCCTTTTTCTGGGCCATCGTTGTCCCTCTGATTAAAGATTGGAGCGTGGCATGCCCCTAATGTCACCGTTTGAGAGATTTGGTACCGCACCTGCGGCAACCGGACTCTACAACCCGGCTAACGAGAAAGACGCCTGTGGTCTCGCCATGGTGGCGACTCTCCGCGGCAAGGCTGGTCACGACATTATTGACACTGCGCTAAACGCCCTTCGCAATCTCGAGCACCGCGGTGCGGTTGGCTCTGACGCCGGCACTGGCGATGGTGCGGGAATCCTGTCTCAAATTCCTGACGCATTTTTGCGCGCAGTCGCGGGTTTCGAACTTCCAGTCGCAGGCGCATATGCCGCAGGTCTGGTTTTCATTGAACCTGGTCAAGAGCAGCAGCTCGAGGCTTCATTTGCAAATCTTGCAGTCGAAGAGAAGCTACAGGTAATTGGCTGGCGCGATGTTCCAACCAACCCGAGTGTTCTAGGTGACCAGGCTCGCGCTGCAATGCCAACCATTCGCCAGGTTTTTGTTTCCGCAACCGATGGCATTACCGGCCTTGAACTTGAGCGTCGCGCTTTCCGTTTGCGCAACCGCTCTGAGCGCACGCTTGGTGCATATCACCCATCGCTTTCGTCTCGCACAATCGTCTACAAGGGCATGGTCACCACTTTGCAGCTTGAGCCGTTCTACCCAGACCTAAGTGACGAGCGGTTCGAATCGACTCTGGCTTTGGTTCACTCGCGATTTTCTACCAACACTTTCCCTTCATGGCCGCTAGCCCACCCATTCCGCATGATTGCGCACAACGGTGAAATTAACACTGTCAAGGGCAACCGAAACTGGATGCGTGCCCGTGAGGCCCAGCTTGGTGCAGATGTTCTAGGCGACATCAAGCAATTGACACCAATCATCACTCCTGGTGCCAGCGACTCGGCCTCATTCGACGAGGTCGTAGAGCTTCTTTACCTTGGTGGTCGTTCACTGCCGCACGCGATGATGATGATGATTCCAGAGGCTTGGGAAAAGCAGAGCGACATCGACGAGAACCGAAAGAGCTTCTACGAGTACCACTCGATGCTGATGGAACCATGGGATGGTCCAGCCGCTGTAATCTTCACCGACGGCTCACTTGTTGGTGCAACCCTTGACCGCAATGGTCTTCGCCCGGGTCGCTACATCATTACTGACGACGGTCTAGTTGTGTTGGCATCTGAAATTGGTGTCGTTGATATTGACCCGAGCAAGATTGTGCGCAAGGGGCGCTTGCAGCCTGGTCGCATGTTCCTTGCGGACACCGTTAATGGCCGACTAATTGACGACGACGAAATCAAAGCGGAGATTTCTGCGCTTGAGCCTTGGGCAGAGTGGTTAGAGGGCAACCGAATCAACCTCAAAGATTTGCCTGAGCGTGAGCACATTGCGCACACCGCAACTTCGGTTAATCGTCGCCAGCGCACCTTCGGATACACCGAAGAGGAACTGCGAATTTTGTTGGCACCGATGGCGCGCACCGGCGCAGAGCCTTTGGGTGCGATGGGATCAGACACACCGATCGCAGCAATTTCGGATCGCCCTCGTTTGGTTTTTGACTACTTTGTGCAGCAGTTTGCCCAGGTGACTAACCCGCCACTTGACTCGATTCGTGAAGAAGTTGTCACCTCGTTGAGCACTGGAATTGGTCCGGTTCGCAACTTGCTGACTGCAACGCCTGAGCACGCTCAGCAAGTTATCTTGAATTTTCCGGTAATCACCAACGATGAGCTGGCCAAGATTCAGCACATCGACGAGCGACCTGGTGTTGGCCAAGCGTTCACCGTTAAGGGCACCTACCGCGTTGATGGCGGGGCAGAGGCTTTGGCTGATCGCATCCGTGAAATTTTCACTGCCGTGAACGAGGCGATTAAAGCTGGGGCAACCTACCTAATCATTTCTGACCGCGACAGCAACCGTGAAATGGCACCGATTCCTTCGTTGCTGCTGACTTCAGCGGTTCACCACTACCTAATTCGCGAAGGCTTGCGCAACAACGTTGGTTTAGTTGTTGAGGCCGGAGATGTACGTGAGGTGCACCACGTTGCAGCTCTGATTGGCTACGGTGCCGCCGCGGTAAATCCATATCTAGCTCTTGAGTCTGTGGAGCAGATGGTTAAGTCTGGTGCGATTGTTGGACTCACCACCGAGAAAGCTCACGCCAACTTGGTGAAAGCTCTAGGCAAGGGTGTGCTCAAGATTATGTCGAAGATGGGCATCTCGACAGTTGCGTCTTACTCTGGTGCGCAATGTTTTGAAGCCATCGGCTTGAGTCAGGAATTCGTTGACACATATTTCACTGGCACCACTAGCCAGCTAGGTGGAATCGGTATCGAAGTTATTGCAGATGAGATTGCGTCGCGTCATGCGTTTGCTTACCCGATTGAACTTTCAACTAATGCTCACGCGACTCTAGAAACCGGCGGCGAGTACCAGTGGCGACGCGAGGGCCCACCTCACCTTTTCAATCCTGAAACAGTTTTCAAGTTGCAGCACTCAACTCGCAACAAGCGCTACGACATTTTCCGTGAGTACACCAAGGCAATTGACGATCAGGCCGAAAACCTGATGACCTTGCGTGGTTTGTTCTCACTGCGCGAAGGCGTGCGTCCAGCTGTGTCAATTGACGAAGTCGAGCCGGTATCAGCAATCGTTAAGCGTTTCTCAACCGGCGCCATGTCATACGGTTCAATTTCTGCTGAAGCTCACGAAACTTTAGCTATCGCAATGAACCAACTTGGTGCAAAGTCAAACACCGGTGAAGGTGGCGAAGACGTTGAGCGACTGCTAGACCCAACCCGTCGCTCTGCAATTAAGCAGGTTGCTTCAGGCCGTTTCGGTGTGACAAGCATGTACTTGACTCACGCTGATGACATTCAGATCAAGATGGCTCAAGGTGCTAAGCCAGGCGAGGGTGGCCAGTTGCCACCTAACAAGGTTTACCCATGGATTGCCAAGACCCGTCACTCAACTGCCGGAGTTGGTTTGATTTCGCCGCCTCCACACCACGACATCTATTCGATCGAAGACCTCAAACAATTGATCTTTGACGTTAAGCGCGCAAACCGCGCAGCTCGTGTGCACGTGAAGTTGGTTTCACAGGTTGGCATTGGCACCGTTGCTGCTGGTGTGGCAAAGGCCAAAGCAGACGTGATTTTGGTTTCAGGCCACGACGGTGGAACAGGCGCTAGCCCGCTGAACTCTTTGAAGCACGCCGGAACCCCTTGGGAACTCGGACTAGCCGAAGCACAGCAGACTTTGTTGCTAAATGGTCTGCGCGATCGTGTATCTGTGCAGGTTGATGGTCAGATGAAAACTGGCCGCGACGTTATCATCGCTGCATTGCTTGGCGCAGAAGAATTCGGGTTTGCAACTGCACCACTTGTGGTTGAGGGTTGCATCTTGATGCGCGTTTGTCATCTAGACACTTGCCCGGTTGGTGTGGCAACCCAGAATCCAACTCTGCGTGCACGCTTTACTGGCAAGCCAGAATTCGTAGTGAACTTCTTTGAGTTTTTGGCTCAAGAAGTTCGTGAATACCTTGCAGCCCTCGGATTCCGCACACTCGACGAGGCAATTGGTCACAGCGAGCTAATCGATGTGAACCGTGCAATTACTCACTGGAAGGCTGATGGTCTAGACCTGACTCCAATCCTGAGCACACCAGCATTGCCATCGGGTGCGTCTCGTCGTCGCATTACGGTGCAAGATCACGAACTTGAAATGCACTTTGACCACAAGTTGATTGCTCTAGCGACTGCCGCTCTTGAAGATGCGCAGCCGGTGAAGATTTCACTAGACATCACAAATGTTGATCAAGCGGTTGGCACAATGCTCGGCAATGAATTGACCAAGCGTTACGCTGCAGACGGTCTGCCAGAGGCGACCATCGACATCACATTGAAGGGATCAGCCGGCCAGTCTTTTGGTGCCTTTGTTCCAAAGGGCATCAAGTTGACCCTCGAGGGTGACTCAAACGACTACGTCGGTAAGGGCCTCTCGGGTGGAACAATCGTTGTGCGACCTGACCGCGCCAGTGTTTTTGCTGCAGAGCAAAACATCATCGCCGGAAACGTGATTGGTTACGGAGCAACAAGCGGAACCATGCTGCTTCGAGGCATCGTTGGTGAACGATTCTTGGTTAGAAACTCTGGCGTCACGGCAGTTGCCGAAGGCTGTGGTGACCACGCTCTCGAATACATGACCGGCGGTGTTGCGGTCATCCTTGGACCAACCGGCCGAAACCTTGGCGCCGGCATGTCTGGTGGTGTCGCCTATGTCTACAAACTTCGCGGTGACCACGTTAACCACGATGCACTGGCAGCGGGAGAATTGCACATTGGTGAACTCGATGCCAACGATGCGGCGCAACTTAAGCAGCTGCTACAGAAGCATGTTGCCGAGACATCGTCAAACGTTGCCAAATTGATTTTGGATAACTTCGATGCAGAGTTGGCAAATTTCACTCGCGTCTTGCCGCGTGATTACGCAAGCGTTCTTTCAATTCGTGCCAAGGCTGCGGCAAATGGCCTAGATCCAGATGGCGATGTTGTCTGGAAGGAAATTCTGGAGGTCACCAATGGCTGATCCACGTGGATTTTTAAAGACCACCGAACGAGAGACAGCAAAACGTCGTCCGGTTCCGGTTCGCATTCTTGACTGGAAAGAAGTTTACGAAAAGCGCGACCAGGCAGTGGTGCAGCGCCAAGCCAGTCGTTGCATGGATTGTGGTGTTCCGTTCTGTCACCAGGGTTGCCCACTCGGCAACCTGATTCCGGAATGGAATGACCTAACCTGGCGAAACGACGGCAAGTCAGCGATTGATCGTTTGCATGCCACAAATAATTTTCCTGAATTCACCGGTCGTCTCTGCCCGGCACCTTGTGAAAGTGCCTGTGTGCTTGGCATCAATCAGCCAGCGGTCACAATTAAAGAAATCGAAGTTTCGATTATCGATCAGGCATTCGAAAACAATTGGGTCACACCACACGCGCCTGAGCGACTAACCGGCAAGACTGTTGCAGTTGTCGGTTCTGGACCGGCAGGTTTGGCCGCGGCTCAGCAGCTCACTCGCGCAGGTCACACCGTTGCCGTATATGAGCGCGACAACAAAATTGGTGGCTTGCTGCGCTACGGCATTCCAGATTTCAAAATGGAGAAGCAGCACATCGATCTTCGGATTCAGCAGATGGAGGCAGAGGGCACCCGATTCCGCACCGGTGTGAACATCGGTGTTGACATCACCTGGGAAGACTTGCGCTCAAGATATGACGCTGTTCTGATTGCATCGGGAGCCACAAAGCCTCGTGACTTGCAGATTCCAGGTCGTGAACTCGCTGGTATTCACTTTGCAATGGATTACCTGGTGCAAGCAAACCGCGTCATTAGCGGCGAGAGCCTTGAAGACCAGATTGTGGCCGATGGTTTGAATGTGGTAATTCTTGGCGGCGGCGACACAGGTGCAGACTGCCTGGGTACTGCCACTCGACAGGGAGCGATTTCTGTCACGACACTTGCGATTGGCAAGCAACCACCTAGCGAGCGCCCGGCTAACCAGCCATGGCCAATGTTCCCGACCCTCTTTGAAGTCGCAAGCGCGCACGAAGAATTCGGTGAGCGCAACTACTTGGCGTCAACAGTTGAATTTGTTGGCGAAAACGGCAAGGTCACCGGCATCAAAGTTGCTGAGACCGAGTTCGTTGACGGCAAGCGTCTGCCTAAACCAGGCACCGAGAATATCATCCCTGCAGATTTGGTTCTGCTAGCTCTGGGCTTCACCGGCGTCGAAGGCGACACCGCGACTCAGCAGTCAGCAATTGAACTTGACTCGAGAGGAAACATCGCACGAGACGGCAAGTGGACAACTAACTTGCCAGACGTGTTTGTTGCTGGCGATGCCGGCCGTGGCCAGAGCCTGATTGTTTGGGCGATTGCCGAAGGTCGTGCTGCAGCTGCGGCAATTGATGAATACCTCGAGGGCAAGACCGTGCTACCAAGCCCGGTGAAACCAACTGATCGTTCAATTTCTGTTTAAGAAATCAAAACAAAGGGAATCCATGAGACGCGCCAAGATTGTTGCAACCTTAGGTCCAGCAACTTCAAGCTATGAGCAAATCCGTGCCATTATCGAGGCCGGTGTCGATGTTGCTCGCATGAACCTAAGCCACGGCAGCTACGACGTGCACGAAGAGATTTACCGAACTGTGCGCAAGGCTGCGGCTGATCTTGACAAGCCAGTTGGCGTATTTGTAGACCTTCAGGGTCCAAAGATTCGCTTGGGTCGCTTTAAGAATGGTCCGCACGAACTTCACAAGGGTGATGTCTTCAGGATCACTATCAACGAGGTTGAGGGCGATGAGACCATCTGTGGCACTACCTTCAAGGGTCTCTGTGGCGACGTTAAGCCTGGCGACTTGCTGCTAATTGATGATGGCAAGGTCACACTGAAGGCCACCGAAGTAACTGCCGACACAGTAACCACAGTTGTCGAGATTCCTGGATTTGTTTCAAACAACAAGGGCATTAACTTGCCGGGTGTTGCCGTAAATGTGCCAGCTCTTTCTGAAAAAGACGAAGACGACCTTCGCTGGGGCATTCGACTTGGTGTTGACATGATTGCGTTGTCATTCGTGCGCAATGCTTCAGACATCAAGCGTGTTCACGAAATCATGAACGAAGAAGGCAAATACCTTCCGGTCATTGCCAAGATTGAAAAGCCACAAGCGGTAGAGGCTCTCGAGGAAATCATCGACGCCTTCGATGGCATCATGGTTGCTCGCGGTGACCTTGGTGTAGAGCTCCCATTCGAACAGGTTCCCCTGGTGCAAAAGCGCGCGGTTGAACTTTCTCGCCGCTGGGCCAAGCCGGTAATCGTGGCGACGCAGATGCTTGAAACCATGATTGAAAACTCGCGTCCAACACGCGCCGAGGCATCTGACGTTGCAAACGCGATTCTTGACGGAGCCGATGCAGTAATGCTTTCGGGTGAAACTTCAGTTGGAAAGTGGCCTGTCGAGACTGTTCAGGCAATGGCTCGAATTATCGAGTCAACTGAAGAGAATGGCCTTGACCGAATTCCGTCTCTTGGCACCCGCCCTCACACTCACTCAGGAGCCGTTTCTCTGGCTGCGGTTGAAATCGCCGAACTGCTCGGTTCTAAGTTCGTTTGTGTATTTACTGAATCTGGTGACTCACTACGCCGTGTAGCGCGCCTCCGTTCATCTGTGCCGACATTGGCATTTACTCCAAGCACAACCATTCAAAACCGCTTGTCTTTGGTCTGGGGAGCTCACTCGTTCCTAGTAGCGCCGGTTAAGCACACCGACGAGATGATGCACCAGGTAGACAAGATTGTCATTGCTCATGGCCTTGCCAAGATTGGCGAAGAAGTTGTGGTCGTAGCAGGAACACCACCGGGCATCCCTGGTTCCACCAACTCTTTGCGAGTACACCGAGTTGGCGATGCCGTAAACGGTGCCGCACCAGGATTCTCTATCTAATCAACATAAACAGGAAAAGACCCGAGAAATCGGGTCTTTTTCTGTTTGGTGCCGAAGGCGGGACTTGAACCCGCACTCCGTGAGGAAAAGCATTTTGAGTGCTCCGCGTCTGCCATTTCGCCACTTCGGCTTGTTTCAACCACTAAATCTTACCTGAAACTAACAAAGTTCCAGAATTGGCAACCATCCAATAAAGTGGAGCGCATGGTTGAAGCAAAGAAGCGCACTGTAATTGTGGCCGAAGACGAGTCTTTGATTCGCATGGACATCGTTGAAACCCTCAAAGAGAATGGCTTCGATGTGATCGCCGAAGCAGCCGACGGTGAACGGGCCGTTTCTTTGGTCAAGCAGCACCATCCAGATTTGCTGGTGATGGACATCAAAATGCCAAACATGGACGGCATCACCGCCGCGGAAGCGTTAGTTGGCGAGAAAGTTCCAATTGTGCTTCTAACCGCTTTTAGTCAAAAAGAACTCGTAGATAGAGCCAGCGAAGCTGGAGCCATGGCTTATGTTGTCAAACCCTTTTCGCCTAGCGATCTTTTGCCAGCGATTGAAATTGCGCTTAGCCGTCACAGCCAGCTGGTTGCACTTGAGAATGAAATTTCTGATCTAAACGAACGCTTTGAAACACGAAAGCTAGTTGATCGCGCCAAGGGCTTGCTCAACGAAAAAATGGGGCTCAGTGAACCAGATGCGTTCCGCTGGATTCAGAAGGCCTCAATGGATCGCAGACTGACCATGCAGGAGGTTGCAGTGACAATTATTGAGCAACTATCGGCTGCAAAACCTGCCGCAAACTAAACGAACTAAGCAGACTTATCGCGCAAGAAATTAGTGATGCGCACAGTTGACAGTCGTCGACCTTGATCGTCAGAGACCACAATTTCATGAGTAGTTAAGGTGCGACCCAAATTAACTGCGGTGCAAACAGCCGTCACAATTCCCGAAGTCACAGATCTGCTGTGCGAGGCGTTGACCTCGATGCCAACGGCGACTTTGTCGGGATATGCCCAAACGTTTGCCGCAAAGCTTCCTAGGCTTTCGCCGATAACCACGTGCGCCCCACCGTGCAGCACGCCTAGAGGTTGAGTGTTTCCGTCTACTGGCATAGTTGCCACCGCGCGCTCGGCGCTAAGTTCAACCAGCTGTATACCCATCTTTTCGGCAAGCGCGCCAAGACCGCGCAGCTTTAGAAGTTCAAGCGCTGCTGGGCTGAATTTTTCGTTAGTCATTAGAGTCTCCACGGCTAAGGGCAAACTAGGCTTGCCTCATGAACGCTAACCCAAAGCCTACTCTTCTGCTCATTGACGGGCACTCTTTAGCGTTTCGAGCGTTTTATGCATTGAGCCCAGACAGCTTTAAGACACCCGATGGTCAGCACACCAACGCAGTACACGGCTTTATTTCGATGCTGCTGAATATCCTGCAGCAAGAGAAGCCAACACATCTTGCGGTTGCATTCGATCTTTCTCGAAGTTCCTTTCGCACTGAGCAGTATCCGGAATATAAGGGCACACGAGGAGAGACACCGCCAGAGTTCAACGGACAAACCGAGTTGCTTCAAGAGGCGCTTGCCGCAATGAACATCAAGACCATCACTCGAGTGAATTATGAAGCCGATGACATTCTGGCGAGCCTGGCTGATCAGTCTGCCGAAGCTGGTTTCGATGTCTTTGTAGTATCGGGGGACCGAGACACTTTCCAATTGATTTCAGACCGAACCACAATCCTTTATCCGGTAAAGGGTGTGCTCAATTTGGCGCGAATGGATGATGCCGCGGTTCATGAAAAATACGGCATTCACGCAAAGCAATATCCCGATTTGGCAGCGTTAGTGGGCGAAACCTCGGATAACCTTCCGGGAATCCCTGGCGTTGGGCCTAAGACGGCGGCGAAGTGGCTTCAGCAGTATGGCGACCTGGCGGGCGTTTTAGCAGCAGCGGATTCGATTGCTGGCAAGGTGGGCGAGAGTCTGCGCGAACATCGAGAACTTGCTGTTCGCAACCGAAAACTAAATCATCTAGTTCGCGATCTCGACTTCGATTTCACGCGTGACGATTTAGCGCTTGGTGGCGCTGACGAAACCGCTGTTCGAGAAGTCTTTGCCAAGTTGCACTTTAAGACATTGACCGAACGAGTCTTGCGCTTGCGCGGCGCCGCTGTTGGAACGAGCCCGGCCAAGGCAGAGCAATCAAACTCGGCCGCTGTTGAGGCATTTAACGAAGTCTTTGATAAGCCAGCAGCGGTTTTCGATGATGTTGCTACTCCAGATTCACAAGCCCTAAATAGTGCAGAGCTGATCAAATGGTTAAAGGCAACGAAGACAACCATTGGTCTTGCACTTGAGTACGTTGACAATCAAATTACTTCTGTCGGATTCGCAACCGAGACTCTGAGAAAACTTTGGCAGCCTAAAGACAATCAAGAAGTCGTGTCTACACTCGGCGTCTGGTTAGCCGACACTGCCATTTCAAAGGCTATTCACCAGGCAAAAGACAACAGCCGCAGATTGCTTGATGCTGGCATTCAAAGCTCTGGCTTTGACTATGACCCAATGCTTCTGGCTTACCTGTTGAACCCGGTTCGCAAAGATTTTTCTTTGGATGAATTGGCGCTTGAATATTTAGGTGTTTCCGTGAAACGCGCGGATCCAAATCAACTCGTTGCGGATGAAACCAGCGACATTTCTCTTGATGCGTGGTTGTCAATCATGCTGAGCCCAAAGCTTTATGAGTTGGTCAAAGATCAAGACCAGTTGCGCGTTTATGGTGAAGTCGAATTGCCGACGGTTTCAACGCTTGCCCGCATGGAGCACTTTGGCGTGGCAATTGACGTGCCTAAGCTCGAGGCTCTCTTTGAGCGGCTGACCACCGAGGTAGCCTCAATCGCCAAGGCCGCTTACAAGATCATTGGCCATGAAATTAATCTGGCTTCACCGAAGCAATTGCAAACGGTGCTCTTCGACGAGCTTGGCATGACCGGCACCAAACAGGTTAAGACTGGTTTCTCAACTAACGCAGCAGCTCTCACTGAACTTTTCGAGCAGACTGAACACCCGTTCCTAGAGCGTTTGCTTGAGCATCGTGAAGTGACCAAAATTCGCCAAATTGTGGAAACAATGCTCAAGTCTGTTGCTGCGGACGGTCGAATCCACACGAACTATGTTCAGACGGGAACAGCCACGGGTCGGCTCTCAAGCGAGAATCCAAATCTTCAGAACATTCCGATCAAGTCAGAGCGTGGTCGCTCGATTCGTGATGCCTTCATTGTCGGCCAAGGATACGAAACTTTGTTGACCGCCGACTACTCACAAATCGAGATGCGCATTCTTGCTCACCTTGCCGAAGACGAAGGAATCATCGAGGCGTTCAAGAGCGGCGAGGACCTTCACCGGTTTGTGGGTGCGAGACTTTTTGGTGTTAAACCTGAAGAGGTAACCAGCGCAATGCGATCAAAGGTCAAGGCCATGAGTTACGGTTTGGTTTACGGCCTAAGCGAATACGGACTCGCCAAGCAGTTGCGTATTCCAAACGCCGAGGCAAAACAGCTGATGGCTGACTATTTTGCCCGTTTTGGGGGAGTCCGTCGCTACCTGGCATCCGTGGTTGATACGGCTAAGACTCTTGGCTATACCGAAACCAGTTACGGTCGCCGTCGCCCATTCGATGATCTCAACAGCAAGTTATTTCAGGTTCGCGAAAATGCCCGCAGAGCCGCTTTAAACGCGCCAATTCAAGGAACTGCGGCCGATATTATGAAGCTGGCGATGACTCAGATCGACCTTCGGATGCAGGAACAGGGTCTAAAAAGCCGCATGTTGCTGCAGGTTCACGACGAATTGGTTTTTGAGGTTGCCACGGGTGAGCTTGAAGAGCTCAAGCAACTAGTGGTGGAACGTATGTCAAACGTAGTCGAGCTTTCGGTGCCGCTAGAAGTGCACTTGGGCATAGGTAAAACCTGGGATCAGGCTGGTCACTAGGGCCAAAAACCGGTAGGCTTGAGGGGCGTCTTTCGACGCAATCCCTATCCATCGTTGCGATGGAAATCCAGGACAAATGTCTTGTTTTTGTCGCGACCCGAGTAATGCCCGTTAAGAGTAAAAATAAATATGACCACCAAAACCACAAAGCAAATTGCCGTCAACGACATCGGCTCTGCTGAAGACTTTCTTGCTGCTGTAGAGGCAACCCTAAAGTTCTTCAACGATGGTGACCTAATCACAGGAACCGTTGTAAAGATCGACCGCGACGAAGTTTTGCTAGACGTCGGTTACAAAACTGAAGGTGTAATTCCTTCTCGTGAACTTTCAATCCGCCACGATGCAGATCCATCAGAGATCGTTGCAGTTGGCGATGCAGTAGAGGCGCTTGTTCTTCAGAAAGAAGACAAAGAAGGCCGTCTAATCCTTTCAAAGAAGCGTGCACAGTACGAGCGCGCTTGGGGCGATGTTGAGAAGATCAAAGAAGCTGATGGCACTGTTACCGGTACTGTCATCGAAGTTGTTAAGGGTGGTCTGATCGTAGACATCGGTCTTCGCGGCTTCCTTCCTGCTTCATTGATTGAGCTTCGTCGCGTGCGCGACCTTGGCCCATACCTTGGCCAGAAGGTTGAAGCCAAGATTCTCGAGCTAGACAAAAACCGCAACAACGTTGTGTTGTCACGCCGTGCTCTTCTTGAAGAGTCACAGTCTGCTTCACGCAGCACCTTCCTTGCAGACTTGGCTAAGGGCCAGATTCGCACCGGTGTTGTTTCATCTATCGTGAACTTCGGTGCCTTCATTGACCTTGGTGGCGTTGACGGCCTTGTTCACGTTTCTGAGCTTTCATGGAAGCACATTGAGCACGCGTCTGAAGTTGTAGAAATCGGTCAAGAAGTTACCGTTGAGGTTCTAGAAGTTGATCAAGAGCGTGAGCGCGTTTCACTATCGTTGAAGGCAACTCAAGAAGACCCATGGCAGGTATTCGCTCGTACTCACGCAATCGGTCAGTACGCTCCGGGCAAGGTAACCAAGTTGGTTCCTTTCGGTGCATTCGTTCGCGTTGCCGACGGCATCGAAGGCCTAGTTCACATTTCAGAGCTATCTTCGAAGCACATCGAACTTGCCGAGCAGGTTGTTTCAATCAACCAGGATGTTTTCGTGAAGGTCATCGACATCGATCTAGACCGTCGCCGCATCTCACTATCGCTAAAGCAGGCTAACGAAGAGGTAGACCCAGAGGGCACCGAATTCAACCCAGCACTTTACGGTATGGCTGCAGACTACGACGAGAACGGTCAGTACAAGTACCCTGAGGGCTTCGACCCTAAGACCAACGAGTGGAAGCCTGGCTTCGAAGAAGCTCGCGCCAAGTGGGAGAAGGAATACGCAGAGGCTCACGCACGCTGGGAAGAGCACAAGAAGCAGGTTAAGGCAGCCAACGAGGCAGCTGCAGCCCTTCCTGATGCACCAGCAGCCGAGGCAGCTCCAGCGGCAGCTTCTTCATCTTCAGTCGGTCTAAGCGAATCATCTGATGCAGGAACACTTGCAGCAGACGAGTCGCTTGCTGCTCTTCGCGACAAGCTAAAGAGCGCTGAATAATAACTAATTCAGAAAGCGGGGTGGCCTTCGGGTCACCCCGCTTTTGTTTAGGCTAGGACTATGTATCTGATTGGTTTAACCGGTGGCATTGCGGCGGGAAAAAGCACCGTCGCGGCCCGTTGGGTTGAACAGGGTGCGATTGAAATCGATGCCGATCAACTTGCGCGAGAGGCCGTTGCGGCAGGCAGCGATGGGTTAGCGCAAGTAGTCGCACAATTTGGAGAGTCGATTCTTGCATCTGACGGAACACTAGATAGAGCAGCTCTTGGCTCAATCGTTTTTGCTGATCCTGAAAAGCGACTGCAATTAGAGGCAATAATCCACCCTCGGGTAAAGCAATTGGCAAAGCAGAGAATTTCCGCGCTGCCTGAAAACAGCATTGTTATCTATAACGTTCCGCTTTTAGTAGAAGCAGCTGTTGATTTAGATTTCGACAAAGTCGTCACGGTCGAAGCGCCGGCCAATAAGCAAATTGATCGCCTGATAAAGATCCGCGGATTATCTCGCGAAGAGGCTGAACGTCGCGTGTCGGCACAGGCAAGTGCAGCACAGCGAGCAAACGCAGCCGATGTTATTTTGAACTCGAATCAAGATTTGGCGCTGCTGCTGAAAGACGCAGATAATCTTTGGCGCAGCATCGTTGCCGAAGCGGCGGTGCAAGACTGATGGAAGCCACAAGATCTTTCGCACCATTTCAAGTAGTAAGTGAGTTTACGCCGAGCGGAGATCAGCCTGCCGCGATTGCCGACCTAGCGGCAAGAATAAATGCTGGTGAAAAAGATGTTGTCTTGCTTGGTGCCACTGGAACTGGAAAGTCCGCGACAACAGCCTGGCTTATTGAAGCCGTGCAGCGTCCAACGCTTGTGCTTGCCCACAACAAAACTCTTGCAGCGCAATTAGTCAACGAATTTAGGCAGCTGCTGCCTAACAACGCCGTCGAATATTTCGTTAGTTATTACGACTACTACCAGCCTGAGGCTTACGTTGCGCAAACCGATACCTTCATCGAAAAAGATAGTTCGATTAACGCGGAGGTTGAAAGACTGCGCTATTCGGCCACAACAAGCCTGCTGAGTCGTCGAGATGTTGTTGTGGTCAGCACAGTCTCTTGCATTTATGGTCTCGGTGCGCCTGAGGAGTATTTAAGCAGCCGTGTGACACTTCAAGTAGGTCAACGAATTGATCGTGACGATTTGATTCGTCAGTTTGTCGCAATGCAGTACAACCGGAATGATTTTGACTTTTCGCGAGGCAATTTCCGGGTTAAAGGTGACACCATCGAGATCATTCCGGTCAACGAAGAAATGGCAATCCGAATCGAATTTTTCGGAGACGAAATTGAAGGTCTACACTCGCTTTTTCCACTGACTTGTGAAATTGCACGAACCGAGCAAGTTGTCTCCATTTTTCCTGCGTCGCTTTATGTTGCTGGCCCTGAACGCATGGGTCTCGCAATCGAGGCCATCGAAGAAGAGTTGGTCTGGCGGGTAAAAGAACTCGAGCAGCAGGGAAAACTTCTTGAGGCGCAGCGTTTGAAAATGCGCACCACTTTTGACCTCGAAATGATTCGTGAAATCGGTTTTTGCAGCGGCATCGAAAACTATTCAAGGCACATCGATGGGCGAGCTCCCGGTTCAGCCCCTAGTTGTTTGTTGGATTATTTTCCCGAAGACTTTCTAACCGTGATTGATGAGTCACACGTCACGGTTCCCCAAATCGGCGCCATGTACGAGGGTGATTCGAGTAGAAAGCGAAACCTTGTCGAATATGGTTTCAGGTTGCCATCCGCTTTAGATAACAGGCCACTCAAGTGGTCAGAGTTTCAAGAGCGGGTTGGTCAAGTGGTCTATCTATCCGCTACGCCTGGCAAGTATGAAATGGGTTTGGGCGCTGGAATAGTTGAACAAATCATTCGCCCTACCGGTTTGGTTGATCCCGAAATCGTAATTAAACCAAGTAAGGGTCAAATTGATGACCTTCTTGAAGAGATTCGAGTTAGAGCGGCCAAGGATGAGCGCGTCTTGGTCACAACGCTCACCAAAAAGATGGCAGAGGAACTTACTGATTTCCTAACCGAGGCCGGCGTTCGGGTTCGCTATTTGCACTCCGATGTAGACACGCTGCGCCGCGTTGAATTGCTGCGTGAGCTTCGCAGCGGTGTTTTTGACGTGCTCATTGGCATCAACCTGTTGCGCGAAGGTCTCGACTTGCCAGAGGTTTCTTTGGTTGCGATTCTCGATGCCGACAAAGAGGGTTTCCTGCGATCATCAACATCTCTGATTCAAACAATCGGCCGTGCTGCCCGAAACATTAGTGGTCAAGTTCACATGTACGCAGATAACATCACCGATTCGATGGCAAGAGCTATCGACGAGACCAACCGCCGTCGGGCAAAGCAGGTTGCCTACAACCTTGAACGCGGGGTAGACCCACAGCCGCTGCGCAAGAAGATTGCCGATATCACCGATCAAATCTTGCGCGAGGAACAAGATACCGCCGAACTACTGGCCCAGGCGGCTAAGAAGAAGAGTCGCAGTGGCAAGGCTGCCATTCCAATCAAACCGCGCAAGGGTATTGGTGGCATGGGCTATGACGAGATCCTCAGTGTGATTGTTGATCTTGATGAGCAGATGAAGTTAGCGGCAACTGAGCTGCAATTTGAACTTGCCGCCAGACTGCGCGACGAGATTGCAGAGCTCAAATATGAGCTGCGGCAAATTGAAAAAGCCGGTCACGCATAGACTGGTTCGGTGGCCAAAACTACCCAAAACTCCAAAGACCTGCTCAAGATAAAGGGCGCTCGCGTCCACAATCTTAAGAATCTGAACCTGGAGATCCCGAGAGATGCAATGGTGGTTTTCACAGGCCTCAGCGGTTCGGGAAAATCTTCGCTGGCCTTTGACACCATCTTTGCCGAGGGCCAACGCCGCTACATTGAGTCGCTTTCTTCTTATGCTCGACAGTTTTTGGGGCAGGTAGACAGACCAGATGTGGACTTCATCGAGGGTCTCAGTCCTGCGGTGTCTATTGATCAGAAGTCAACCAACCGCAACCCTCGTTCAACCGTTGGCACCATCACAGAAATTCACGATTACCTGCGTCTGCTCTGGGCTCGAATTGGTGTGCCATTTTGTTCAGTCTGTGGCGAACGAATCATCAAGCAGACTCCTCAGCAGATTGTCGACCAGATTCTCGAGCTAAAGGATGGAACTCGTTTTCAGATTCTTGCCCAAATTGTTGATCAAAAGAAGGGCGAGTTCGTAGATCTTTTTGCCGATCTAAATTCTCAAGGATTCGCACGAGCCGTGGTTGATGGTGAGGTGATTCAGCTCGCCGATGCAAAACCACTCAAGAAGACTTTCAAGCACGACATCTCTGTAGTAATCGACCGCTTGGTAATAAAGCCCGACATTGTGGGTCGACTAACTGATTCGGTTGAAACCGGTCTCAAACTGGCCGGCGGCCGCATCATCATCGATTTTGTCGACGAAAAAGACGGTCCGGGTAAGACTCGAGTTTTCAGCGAAAAAATGTCTTGCCCTAACGAACATCCGCTGTCGCTCACTGAAATTGAACCGCGCACCTTCTCGTTCAACGCCCCCTTCGGTGCGTGTGCAACTTGCAGTGGCCTCGGTACTAAACAGGCGGTAGATGCCGAGCTGGTTATTGGCGACACCGATGCTTCTATAAACGATGGAGTGATCCTGCCTTGGTCGACTCAAGGCAAAGGTTTGTTTAGCTATTTCACACGCATGCTCGAGGGCCTCTCGGCCGATCTCAAATTTTCGCTAGACACTCCGTGGTCAGAGTTAGACGAAGAGGTGCAAGAAGCAGTTCTCTTCGGTAACAATTTTGACGTTCAGGTTAAGTGGAAGAACCGCTATGGCCGTGAAATGCGATATACAACCGGCTTTGAAGGCGTGCTGAATTACATTGAGCGAAAGTATTCAGAGTCTGAAAACGACTATGCGCGCTCTCGCTGGGCTGAGTATTTGCGCGAGATTCCTTGCAGCGCTTGCAACGGTCAGCGACTCAAGCCAGAGGTGCTTGCGGTCAAGGTTGCCGACCATTCAATTGCCGACGTTGCTGCTCTCAGCCTGGATGAAGCGCAGGAGTTTTTTGATGGTCTAAAGCTAGATGACCGTGACGTGAAAATTGCGGCGCAGGTGCTGCGAGAAATTCGAGCTCGTCTGGACTTCTTGCTTGCGGTTGGGCTCGATTATCTGAGTCTCGAACGCGCAGCCGCTACTCTTTCGGGTGGTGAGGCGCAGCGAATTCGCCTGGCTACGCAAATTGGTTCCGGCCTTACCGGAGTGCTTTATGTTCTCGACGAACCAAGTATTGGGCTGCACCAACGCGATAATCGCCGCCTAATCGAGACACTAATCAAACTTCGCGATCTCGGAAATACTCTGATTGTTGTTGAACACGATGAAGACACCATCAAAGCGAGTGACTGGGTGGTCGACATCGGCCCTGGTGCGGGAGTGCACGGCGGCCAAGTGGTTCACAGCGGCACCTATAAAGACTTGCTGGCTAACAAACAATCAATCACTGGCGCATTCCTGGCCGGTCGCGAGCAGATTGTCACGCCGGCTAGCCGCCGACCTTTCGATGCGAAGCGCAAATTAAAGGTTGTTGGTGCTCGCGAAAACAATCTTAAGAACATAGATGTTGAGTTTCCACTGGGCACTTTCACTGCCGTCACCGGAGTGAGTGGTTCGGGAAAGTCTTCTTTGGTGAACGACGTGCTTTACGAAGCTTTGGCCAACCGCTTGAATGGCGCCAAAGGCGTAGCCGGAAAACACAAGCGCATCGATGGTTTGGAATTTCTCGATAAGGTCGTACACGTTGACCAGAATCCAATTGGCCGAACTCCGCGCTCAAACCCGGCAACCTATACCGGGGTCTTCGATCACATTCGCAAACTGTTCGCCGAGACGCAAGAGTCAAAAGCTCGCGGATACCAGCAAGGCCGCTTTTCATTCAACGTAAAGGGTGGTCGTTGCGAGGCTTGCAGTGGCGATGGAACATTGCGGATCGAAATGAATTTCTTGCCCGATGTGTATGTGGACTGTGAAGTCTGCCACGGCAAGCGCTACAACCGCGAGACCCTGCAGGTTAAATACAAGGGCAAGAACATCGCTGAGGTTTTGGAAATGCCGATTGCCGAGGCAGCAGAATTTTTTGCGGCTATTTCATCTATCGCGCGGTATTTGGAAACTTTGGTAGAAGTTGGTTTGGGCTATGTTCGCCTGGGCCAAAGTGCCACCACACTTTCTGGTGGCGAAGCACAGCGAGTGAAATTGGCTACCGAACTTCAGCGCCGATCAAATGGACGAACAATCTATGTGCTCGATGAGCCGACTACCGGTTTGCACTTCGAAGATGTTCGTAAATTGCTGTTAGTGCTAAATTCTCTGGTTGAGAAGGGCAACACAGTTTTGGTAATTGAGCACAACCTTGATGTAATCAAATGTGCCGACTGGGTAATCGACATTGGTCCAGAGGGTGGCGCCAAGGGTGGCGAAGTAATTGCAATCGGAACTCCGGAGCAAGTTGCTAAAAACTCAAAGAGCTACACTGGTCAATTTTTGAAAGAGATTCTCGGCTAATGTCTCAAGAGCTCTCGTTTCGGCCAAAAACCGGCGAGATACCGACTGATCCCGGCGTCTACCGGTGGATGGACGCCGATGGGCGAGTGCTCTATGTGGGTAAAGCTAAGAACCTGCGGGCCAGGCTCAGCAATTACTTCGGCCCGCTAGACAGTCTTCATGAGCGAACCCGCAGAATGGTGCTTGCCGCCGCCGATGTTCAATGGACGATTGTTAAAACCGAGTTTGAGGCTCTGCAGCTGGAGTTCACCTGGATCAAAGAATTCAATCCACCGTTCAATGTTCAGTTCAAGGATGACAAGTCATATCCCTATTTGGCGGTAACCGTCAGCGACTCGGTTCCAAGAGTTTTTGTCACTCGTAATCGTGAGATGAAAGGCGTCAAATATTTCGGCCCGTTCACGCAAGCTTGGGCTGTGCGGGAAACTATGGACACTTTGCTCAAGGTCTATCCAATGCGTTCATGTACCACGGGAATATACAAGCGCGCGCAGCAGAGCAATAGACCCTGCCTGCTCGGCGACATTGGAAAGTGTGTTGCCCCGTGCGTTGAAAGAGTAACACCGGCTGAACATAAGGCTGTGGTCAAGCAATTCGTTGACTTTATGTCGGGTGGCGATGTAAGCCACATAGCAACGCTGCGCAAGCAAATGCTAAAAGCATCTGAGGCTCAGCAGTATGAATTAGCTGCGCGCTTGCGCGACAACATCGAAGCCCTCGATACCGTGCTTGAGAAGAGTGCTGTGGTTTTCAGCGACCAGACTGACGCAGATCTGATTGCCGTAGCCGACGATGAACTTGCGGCAGCGGTGTCAATGTTCATCGTTCGCGGCGGCCGCATTCGTGGTGCGCGAGGCTGGGTTATTGATAAAGAGCTTGAACGCGACCTAAGCGAAGTAGTGGAATACGTTTTGCAAAACGTTTACGCTCGTTCCGAATCCGCCGAGCCTATTGAAGTACCACGAGAAGTGATAGTTCCTGTACTGCCTGATGACTCCGAAGCCGTTGTCAAGTGGCTGAGCGAGCTGCGAGGCAGCAAGTTGGATTTGCGTGTGGCCCAACGCGGCGATAAAGCTGCATTGGCTCAGACCGCACTCACTAATGCCAAGCATTCCCTAATGCTTTACAAAACCCGACGATCCGCCGATTTCACCGCGCGTGCCGATGCGCTCAGTGGAATTCAAAAGGCACTTGGTTTATCTTCTGCGCCACTACGAATCGAATGTTTCGACGTATCCCATCTTGGTGGAACCGGCGTAGTTGCGTCGATGGTTGTATTCGAAGATGGTTTGGCCAAGAAGGATCACTATCGTCGATTCTCAATTGAAGAGACCCAGGATGACACCGATTCGATCTACCAGGTATTAACGCGCAGGTTGAAATATTTGAAGGATCCTGATCCGCAAAGCGACAGTTCAAAGTTCGCGTATTTTCCTTCGCTACTAATTGTCGACGGTGGTTTACCACAGGTGAATGCCGCGGCTAGGGCAGTAAAAGATTCCGGGGTTCAGGGCCTCACTGTGGTTGGGCTGGCCAAGCGACTCGAAGAAATCTGGGTTCCAGGTCAGGAATACCCGCTGATTTTGCCCCGCGCCACGGATGAACTCTTTCTGCTGCAACGCATTCGAGATGAAGCTCACCGGTTTGCCATCACCTATCAACGTCAAAAGCGAAGTTCCACGATTGCCAGTGCGCTTGGCGAGATACCAGGGCTCGGCGAAAAGCGCGTGGCAGCCCTGCTAAAGCACTTCGGGTCTGCTAAGCGGTTGAAAGCGGCATCCGTCGAAGCCATTGCCGAGGTTGCTGGAATCGGTCCGATGTTGGCTCAGGAGATTGTCAGCAGTTTGAGTGCCTAGTTTTGTCTTTCGGCGTGTCGCGCTCGGTTAGACTTTCTCGCAGGTGCTCGGAATAAGGCGACACGCCGTTGAACAGAGGCTGAGGGGAGTCACATGAGCAGCGATAAAAAGCATGAGCTTTTGATTGTGACTGGCATGTCTGGCGCGGGTCGCTCAACGGTGGGCAATGCTCTCGAAGACCTCGGTTGGTATGTGGTCGACAATCTTCCTCCGCAAATGCTGGGCCCAATTGCCGATCTTTTTTCTCTTTCTGAATCGCCGCTGCCTCGGTTAGCTGTTGTCATCGACGTGCGCGGTGGTGAGTTCTTCAGTGAGCTCAATGAGCACCTAAATCAATTGCGCAGCCGTTCAATCAATTTGCGAGTTCTTTTTCTTGAGGCCACGGATGCCGCGCTGGTTAAGCGGTTCGAATCAGTACGGCGCCCGCACCCGTTGCAGGGTAATGGAACCATTCTGGACGGCATTGCAGAAGAGAGATTGCGTTTGCTTTCGCTTCGCGAATCTGCGGACGTGATCATTGACACAACCGACCTAAACATTCACCAACTATCGACAAAAATTACAGATGGTTTCTCGATTGAACAGTCACGACGACTTCAGGTGACTGTGCTTTCATTTGGCTTCAAATACGGATTACCTTCAGATGCCGACTTGGTTTCGGATGCTCGTTTTTTGCCGAATCCTTTTTGGCAAGAGAATTTGCGGCCATTCACGGGTGAAGACGAGGCGGTCAGTGAATACGTGTTAGCGCAGCCTGGAGCAGAAGAGTTCATTGCAAACTACGTTGCGGCATTGAAGCCAGTTTTGCGCGGGTACATGCAAGAAAACAAACGTTACGCAACCATTGCAATCGGTTGCACCGGGGGAAAGCATCGATCAGTCGCAGTATCTCGCCGCATTGCTCAAGAGCTATCAAAGCTCGAAGACGTGTCTGTGAGTTTGAAGCACCGCGACTTAGGCAAGGAATAGAAATGGCATTGACTGGGGATCTTAAAGACGAACTCGCTCGACTCGACATAAACAAGAGCGCAGTGCGAGTCGCAGAGCTTTCAACTATTTTGCGATTTTCTGGCGGACTTCACCTAATTTCAGGTCGCGTTGCAGTTGAAGTTGAACTGGATACCGCTCAAATTGCGCGACGAGTTCGCAAGGACCTATCCGAGTTATTTGGCATCGACAGCGAACTCGCTGTTATTTCACCAAGCGGCATTCGTCGCAGCAGTCGTTATCAAGTAAGGGTCATCAACCAAGGTGATGTGCTTGCGAGACAAACCGGATTGCTTGACCAGCGCGGGCGCCCGGTTCGTGGACTTCCGGCAAATTTAGTTTCTGGTTCGATTCAAGAAGCTCAGGCCGTTTGGCGTGGAGCATTTTTGGCGCACGGTTCACTTACTGATCCGGGACGATCCGCGGCTTTAGAAATCACTGCACCGGGTAATGAAGCTGCGATGGCTTTGGTTGGCGTTGCTCGACGCCTTGGGGTAAGTGCAAAGGCTCGCGAGGTGCGAGGCATCTATCGCGTAGTTATTCGTGAAGGTGAAGCGATTGCCACCATGCTCACCCAAATGGGAGCGCACACTCAGGTTTTGCGATGGGAAGAAATGCGTCTTCGTCGCGAGGTGCGTGCCACTGCTAATCGACTTGCAAACTTTGATGACGCAAACTTGCGTCGCTCAGCCCAAGCGGCAGTTGCTGCAGGTGCACGAGTCGAGCGCGCGCTCGAGATTCTCGGAGACGACATTCCCGAACACCTGCGTTATGCCGGTCAGCTGCGACTCAAGCACAAGCAAGCGAGCCTTGACGAGCTTGGCCACCTAGCCGACCCAGCAATGACTAAGGATGCCATCGCCGGCCGTATCCGTAGATTGCTCGCCATGGCCGACAAGCGAGCAGAGGATCTCGGCATTCCGGCTACCGACGCCTTTTTGCCCGATGACATTGACCAATAGTCCGGAATAAAGCAACGAATTTTCTAACTATCCTTATTACGACCCCAGCACAGGAGCAGAAAAATGAGCAAATACGTTCTTCCAGAACTCACCTACGATTACGCAGCACTGGAGCCAAGCATTTCGGCTCGAATCATGGAATTGCACCACTCAAAGCACCACGCGGCTTACGTTGCCGGGGCAAACGCGGCTCTTGATCAGCTAGAAGAAGCCCGTGCCAAGAACGACTTCACCTGGATCAACAAGCTTCAGAAGGACCTGGCTTTTCACCTGAGCGGACACATCAACCACTCGATTTTCTGGAACAACCTGGCCGCAGCTAACAGCGACCGCCCAGAGGGCGAACTAGCCGCTGCCCTAAACGAGTTCTTTGGCTCATTTGAGGCCTTCCAGGCGCACTTCAACGCCACCGCCATGGGCATTCAGGGCTCTGGCTGGGCCTTCTTGGCCTGGGATGTTGTGGGTCAGCGCCTAATCATTGAGCAGCTGTATGACCAGCAGGGCAACATCGTGCCAACCAGCGTGCCTCTTTTGATGCTGGACATGTGGGAACACGCCTTTTACCTTGACTACCAGAACGTCAAGGGCGACTACGTAAAGGCCTTCTGGAACATCATCAACTGGGCCGACATCCAGGCTCGCTTCGAGGCCGCACGCAGCAAAACTAGCGGCCTACTGCTATTCTGATAAGAGTTTTTCCACCCAACGACGCGTGGCAAATGCACCAAAAATCATTAACCCCACGCGTCGTTTGCGACGCCTAATCTCTTGGAGAACTAAGTGGCTATTCGTGTTGGAATTAACGGCTTTGGCCGTATCGGTCGCAACTACCTTCGTGCGGCACTGGCAAAGGGCACCGAACTTGAAATCGTTGCAGTAAACGACCTAAGTGACCCTGCGTCGCTAGCTCACTTGCTGAAGTACGACTCAGTGACTGGTCGTTTGCCTCAAGATGTTTCTGTCGATGGCCAGAACATCATTGTTGGCGGTCAAGTAATCAAGGTTCTTGCAGAGCGCGACCCAGCGAACCTAGGTTGGGGTGACCTAGGCGTTGACATCGTTATTGAATCAACCGGTCGTTTCACCGACGCAGAAGCTGCACGTGCACACATCACAGCCGGTGCAAAGAAGGTTCTTATCTCAGCTCCGGCAACCGGTGACGCAGAGACTTTCGTGATTGGTGTAAACGAGCACCTATACGACAACTCAAAGCACCACATCATTTCAAACGCATCTTGCACAACCAACTGCTTGGCTCCATTTGCCAAGGTATTCAACGACAAGTTCGGCATCGAGAACGGTTTGATGACCACTGTTCACGCTTACACCGCTGACCAGAACCTGCAGGATGGCCCACACGGCGACCTTCGTCGTGCACGTGCGGCTGCAATCAACATTGTTCCTTCATCAACCGGTGCTGCTAAAGCGATTGGTCTAGTTCTTCCAGAACTGAAGGGCAAACTTGACGGTTACGCTCTTCGTGTTCCAGTGCCAACTGGTTCGATTACTGACCTAACCTTGGTGTCGAAGACCGACGTTACCGTTGAAGAGATCAAGCAGGCATATAAAGAGGCTGCAGCTTCAGGCCCAATGAAGGGCATCTTGAAGTACACCGAGGACCCAATCGTTTCTAGCGATATTGTGACCGACCCACACTCATCAATTGTTGACGCAGGTCTAATCAAGGTAATCGGCCGCACCGTAAAGATCTCTTCTTGGTACGACAACGAATGGGGTTACTCAAACCGTCTGGTAGAGCTAACCGAACTTGTTGCAAGCAAACTCAAGTAAGTAAAAGGGCAAATGCGCAAAATCTCTGACCTGCCAAACCTAGACGGCAAGCGGGTAATCATTCGTTGTGACCTGAACGTTCCTTTGGATGGCACTCGAATTACCGACGATGGGCGCATTGTTGCCTCTGTTCCAACCATCAAATATCTAGTCGATCAGGGTGCGAAGGTCATTGTGATCTCGCACCTTGGTCGCCCAGATGGCGCACCCGACGCAAAATACTCACTTGAACCAGCTGCGGTTCGCCTTGGTGAATTGCTGGGCCAGCCAGTGTTCTTTGCCACGGATACCGTTGGCAGCGAGGCTACTGGAGCCGTAAGAGCTTTGGCTCGCGGGGGAGTTGTAGTGCTTGAAAACCTTCGCTTCAATGCGGGGGAAACCAGCAAAGATGCTGCAGAACGCGAAGCGTTTGCGGCCAAGTTGGCTGAATTTGCTGACTTCTTTGTCAGTGATGGCTTCGGCGTTGTGCACCGCAAGCAGGCATCCGTTTATGAGTTGGCCAAGGCCTTGCCTAGTGCCGGTGGTTTCTTGATTGAAAAGGAACTCGACGTTCTTACTCGTTTGACCAGCAACCCAGATCGCCCATACGCAGTGGTGCTTGGTGGTTCGAAAGTTTCTGACAAGCTTGGCGTAATTGATCACCTGCTGCCTACCGTAAACAAACTTCTAGTTGGCGGAGGAATGGTTTTCACTTTCTTGGCTGCTCAGGGTCACAAGGTTGCAAAATCACTGCTCGAGCAAGATCAAATCGAAACCTGCAAAACCTATTTGGCCCGCGCTGCAGAGTTGGGCATTGAGGTGATTCTGCCTACCGACATCGTTGTGGCATCAAAGTTTGGCGCAGATGCAGAAGTTGCTGTTACTGCTGCCGACGCAATCGAATCTTCACCTTTCGGTGCAGATGGATTGGGTCTAGACATTGGCCCCGAGTCTGCTGCTCGCTTCGCCGAAGAAATCAAGAATGCTAAGACCGTTTTCTGGAACGGACCTATGGGCGTGTTTGAGATTGACAAGTTTGCAAACGGCACTCGCAAGGTTGCCGAGGCTCTTACTCAAGTTAAAGGCCTGAGCGTGGTGGGTGGCGGAGACTCTGCTGCAGCCGTGCGCATCCTTGGATTCGAAGACAGCCAATTTGGTCACATTTCAACCGGTGGTGGCGCAAGTCTTGAGTTCCTCGAAGGCAAGACTCTGCCGGGCATCGAAATTCTCAACTAAACGAAAGAAGCATCATGGCAAATCGTGTTCCGCTAATCGCGGGTAACTGGAAAATGAACCTGGACCACCAGCAAGGTATTGCACTGGTGCAGAAACTTTCCTGGACACTCAAGGACGCAGCACACGATTACAAGACCGCTGAAGTTGTTGTGTTTCCGCCGTTCACCGATCTGCGCAGCGTGCAGACCCTGATTGATGCAGACAAGTTGGAAATCGGCCTTGGGGCGCAAGATCTTTCAAAGTTCGATTCAGGCGCTTACACCGGCGAGATCTCTGGAGCTTTCTTGGCAAAGCTGGACGTCAAGTACGTTTTGATCGGTCACAGTGAGCGTCGTCAGTACCACAACGAGGACGATTCAGTAGTGCAGTCAAAAACTGCAGCTGCATTCCGTCACAACTTGGTGCCGGTAATCTGCGTTGGCGAAACCCTAGAAGAACTTGAATCTGAAGGTCAGGCCGCTGTGCCAGTTCGACAGACCCTTGCCGCTTTGGCGGGTCACGACAAGCTCGGCGAGTTTGTGATCGCCTACGAGCCAGTTTGGGCCATCGGCACCGGCAAGGTTGCCACACCAGAAGAGGCAGCAGCCGTTTGTGGCAAGATTCGCGAGGCCATCGCGGCCGAGCACGGTGAAGAGCTGGCTCAGGCTACCCGCATTCTTTACGGCGGTTCGGTAAAGGCAGCTAACGTAGCCGGATTCCTGCGCTCAACCGAGGTTGATGGAGTTCTGGTTGGCGGTGCCAGCCTGGATGCCGAAGAGTTCAGCGGTATTGCCCGTTTTCAGAAGCACATCGCTTTATAATTCTCTTTAGACCTAATTAACTAAGGATTTCGCCATGGTAGCCCTAAAGATTGCACTTATCGTGCTTCTTGTCATCACCAGTCTTTTCTTGACCTTGCTCATTTTGCTTCACAAGGGTCGTGGTGGCGGTCTATCTGACATGTTCGGCGGCGGCATGAGCAGCACAATGGCTTCATCTGGCGTTGCAGAGCGAAACCTTAACCGAATCACGGTAATTCTTGGCGTGGTTTGGGTGGTCGTAATCATCACACTTGGCCTTTTCACCAGATTCAACCTCGCCTAGGGATAAAGCATGAACACTGGGGGCTCAGCAATCCGCGGTTCGCGTGTAGGCGCAGGACCAATGGGTGAACAAGATCGTGGTTTCAAGGCAGAACGAGTAACTATCAGTTACTACTGTTCCAGTGGCCACGAATATAGCCCGCAGTTTGCAGCCACAGTAGAAGCAGCTGAAATTCCCGTAGAGATTGATTGCCCGAATTGCGGACTACCAGCCGGGCAGGATAAAAACAATCCGCCGGTCATTGCCAAGCATGAACCATATAAGACACACCTTGCCTACGTTAAAGAGCGTCGAACCGATGCAGAGGCAAAAGAGTTGCTCGAAGAAGCGGTAGCGGCCATTAGAGAGCGTCGAGCAAGACTCGCTCAGGCAGCCAAGCCGACCAAGGCTAAGAAGTAAAAAAAATGAACCCTGTCGGGTTCATTTTTTTTGATTACAGAATTCAAACTAGCAACCAAAGACGGTTGTGCCGGCTGTCGAGTCGATGTACCAGTGCGTGGCTTTTGTTCCGCTTACTCGCCCTACTGGCAAAGCAGCAGGATCGTCACCCATGGCAACTGAAACCGCATCCTGTTTATCGGCGCCAGCAACAACAAACCAAATCTCGTCCACCGAATTCATTGCTTCATAAGAAAATGAGAGTCGCTGCGGTGGAGGCTTTGGTGAATCGTGTTCGGCAACGATAAACCTTCCGGCAGGGGGTGTTGGTTTGCCAGGGAAAAGACTGCAGATGTGACCATCGGGCCCCATTCCAACGAAAGCGAAATCAAAGTGCGGGTTGATCTCTCGCACCGCTGCTTCAAACTGTTCTGCAGCGTCATCCAGCAGCAGGCCGTTATCCGTGGCCGGGAACTCATGTACCTTGGCTGCGTCAACATCGATCTTGCTTAGCAGTGCCTTGTAGGCCTGCAGTGAGTTGCGGTCTCCGCTATCTGAAGCTACAAAACGCTCGTCACCCCACCAGAAATGCACTTTAGTGAAGTCGACCGAATCGCGCTTTTCGTCTGCAGCGATGGCCGCCAGGGTTGCGATGCCAACTGTGCCGCCAGTTAGCATTACGTGCGCTTCAGGTTTGACGGCGAGAAGCTTGGCAAGGTGGGTGATGAAGTCGCTGGCCGCGTTTCTAGCAACCGAATCACCATCAATGAACCGGTGAACAATTGGTTGTGTCATGATTACCTCTTTGCTGTGGTGCGCGCAACCGGCTTGCGTGCCGCAACCTTAGAGCCAAAACTCTTGGTGATGACTTTGCCAAAGAGATCGTCTGCATCAAGACGACGAAGATCTTCACTTAGGCAGTCACGCAGCGATCGGCGGGGCATCGAAATTTCGCGTGTTGGTTGGCCGGTCTGAATCAAAACAGCTTTGTCAACGTTGTCGCGAATGATTTCTACGGTTCCCGATTTGCGAGTGAGCTTTACCTTTGCAACACCGTTGATTGATTTCGCTCGAGTTGTGCGCGTGACCTTTACCTTGATCTGTAGCTTCAGCTCTAGCCAAGCAGCTAAAAGATCCACGCTTGGTGAGTCGCTGGCGCCAACAATTTCAGCCGCTGTAATTTTTTCGAACGGGGGTTGGTCAAGCATTGTGGCCAGCTGGGTTCTAATCTGAGTTAGGCGAGTCCAAGCAAAATCGCTGTCACCAGGCTCATAGGTTTTAGCCAAGTTCTTGAAGTGTGCTCTGGCATCCTTTTGCGCTGCGGCATCGGTAATGCGGCGAGTGGCAATGCGGCCAATCGATGACTGTGATGCATTCACAGGCGCTTCGTTAGGCCACCAGGCCACCACCGGGGCGTCTGGCAGCAGCAAGCCGGTGACCAAACTCTCAGGGTCGCTGGCAGCCTCACCATAGGCGCGCAAAACAATTACCTCGGATGCTCCCGCGTCGCCACCGACTCGGATTTGAACATCTAGGCGGGCATCTTTCTTGGTCTTAACCTTTTCGTCGGCAAGAACGATGATGCGACATGGGTGTTCACGAGATGCCTCGTTGGCAGCCTTAATTGCATCTTCAAGGCCCTTGAAGTTAGTTTCAATCACAAGAGTCAAAACGCGACCGAGGGCAACTACGCCACCTTGCTCGCGAATTGCCACAATGCGTTTAGAAACCTGGCTGATGGTGGTATTTGGAAGATCGATGATCACGGAATTCTCCATTCGCGGCCGTCACGGGCCAACATTGCATCAGCAGAGGCAGGACCCCAGGTTCCCGGACGGTATTGCTCCGGCTGGCCACTCTTCTCCCAGTGCGCAACAATCGGGTCAAGAATCTTCCATGAAAGTTCCACCTCTTCATGGCGTGGAAACAGGGGAGGGTCACCTAAGAGCACATCTAGAATCAATCGCTCATAAGCTTCTGGGCTCGCTTCGGTAAAAGCGTGGCCATAACCGAAATCCATGGTTACATCTCGCACTTGCATGCCAACGCCAGGAACCTTGGAGCCAAAACGGATGGTCACGCCCTCATCTGGCTGAACTCTAATGACGAGTGCATTCTGACCCAGGGCGCTGGTTTGACTCTCTGCAAAAAGTTGTTGCGGTGCGCGCTTGAATACCACTGCGATTTCTGTCACGCGGCGACCAAGTCGCTTGCCGGCACGAAGATAAAAGGGAACCCCTGCCCAGCGACGAGTGTTAATGTCTAGGCGCATGGCCGCATAGGTTTCTGAAACCGACTTTGGGTTCATTCCTTCTTCTTCAAGGAAGCCCGCAACCTTTTCGCCGCCCTGCCAGCCGCCGGCGTACTGTCCGCGAGCGGTGTGCTTGTTCAATTCCTGTGGAACACGAACGGCAGACAAAACCTTTTCTTTTTCTGCGCGCAAATCTGCCGCATCAAATGACACCGGTTCTTCCATTGCAGTTAGCGCCAAGAGCTGTAGCAAGTGGTTTTGAATAACATCTCTAGCCGCGCCGATGCCGTCATAGTAACCAGCTCGGCCACCCACGCCGATGTCCTCGGCCATGGTGATTTGCACGTGATCGATGTAATTTGCATTCCAAAGAGGTTCAAACAACATGTTGGCAAATCGAAGCGCCAGGATGTTCTGCACGGTCTCTTTGCCCAGGTAGTGATCGATGCGGAATACCGAGTCAGGTGGGAATACCGATTCAACGATTGAATTCAATTCACGCGAAGATTTCAGGTCGTGGCCGAATGGTTTCTCAATTACAACTCGTCTAAATTCATCGGGCTGCGCGTCGGCTAGACCTGAACGTTTCAGTTGCTGGCACACCTGCGCGAATGCCTTTGGCGGAATTGAAAGATAGAAGGCGTGGTTGCCGGAAGTGCCAACCTTTGCATCAAGTTCATCGATGGTTGCCTTCAAGCGATCAAACGATGCGTCATCGTCGAATTCGCCAGATACAAATCGAATGTTCTCGGAGAGTTGCTTCCAAACGGTTTCATTCCAAGGAGTGCGCGCGTATTGCTTTACGGCCTCTTTGACAACCTTGCCGAAATCCTGGTTTTTCCACTCACGTCTAGCAAAACCGACGAGTGCAAAGCCCGGCGGCAGTAATCCGCGGTTTGCCAAGTCATAGACCGCTGGCATCAATTTCTTGCGTGAAAGGTCACCGGTGACACCAAAGATAACCAAACTGCTTGGGCCGGCAATTCGGTTTAGGCGACGGTCGTCTGGGTCTCGCAGCGGATTGTGTCCCGCGTAAAACTTGCTCATTACGAGGCAGTCTCCTTAGATTGCGTTCTTGATAGCGGCAACTCCCGCTTTTGCATCTGCCAAAGTGAGGGTTAGCACAGGGCGACCCAGTGCTCCCAGAACCTTGGCATCGCCGGCAGCCTGAGAGGCAATTAGCTCACCAAAAGTGAAGTCGCGGCCTGGTACCTGAATGTCTTGCTTAGCCTCAGAAACAAGTTGAAGGTAGACGCCCTGCTTTGGGCCACCCTTGTGGTACTGACCAGTTGAGTGCAAGAAGCGCGGAGCCCAACCGAAAGTCACTGGACGGCGAGTTTTGTTCGCAATCAAATCGCGCAATTCCTCGGCCTCGGCTACTGAAGTGCGGTCAAGATAAGCGTGGATTGAAACGTAGCCTTCATCAGTGTCAAGCTGAGCCAGCAGCGCTTTGATTGCGTCGGCGACTGATGTTCCGCTAATTGAAAGTTCGGTTGCACGCACTTCAATACCTTCGGCTGAATACAACGGTGGCACAACGGCATCGCGCTGTTCCAGCATGCCACGCGCAGCGATCTTTGCAGATTCAACGTCAGGCTGGTCGAACGGGTTAATGCCAATCAAACGACTTGCGATAACCGTTGCGTATTCCCAGAGTAGGAACTGCGCACCAAGCGAACCTGAGACCGAAACGGTGTCACCGGAAACTGGTTTTGCCTCGGCTTGAACATGCACGGCGAGAAGATCGGCTAGGCCAGAGTGCAATTCCTGGCTCTTTGGTTCAAGCACAACTGGAAGAATTCCCTTTCCGAGCTTGCCGGTAGATTCGGCAATCAGTTGCTCTGCCCAGTCTCCGAAACCTAGAATTTCGGTTCCGTCTGCAACGATTCCGATCTTGTCGCGGTTGCCCATTTCGCCTGGTGTGCGTGCTAGAGCGGCGCCCAGAATTAGTGCGGGGTTTAGTTCTGAATCTTGGGATAACAATTCCGCTGCGTCCTGCGCTTGCTGCAATAGAGCTCGAATGTCTGCGCCGGCTAGACCAGAAGGAACAACACCGAATGCGGTTAGGGCAGAGTAGCGACCACCGACGGTTGGGTCCGCATTGAAGACACGGTAGCCGTCAGCTTTAGCCGCTGCCTCCATAGGCGAGCCTGGATCTGTCACAACGATGATTCGATCGGTTTTATCGATACCGGCATCGGTGAATGCCTTTTCGAAAATACGTTTTTGTGAGTCAGTTTCGACAGTCGATCCTGACTTAGACGAAACGATTACGGCTGTCTTGTTCAGGTCACCAGTTAGAGCGGCACCAACTTGGTCAGCATTCGTTGAATCAAGAACAACTAATTCAACACCTGCGGTTCGAGTGATTACCTCGGGCGCAAGCGAAGAGCCTCCCATTCCACACAATACAAAGCGAGTGACGCCCTTGTCGTTGAACTCTTTTTTAAGAGCAAGAATGTCGTCAACTAGGGCTGCAGAATCGGTCGCAGAAGAAATCCAACCCATGCGGATAGATGATTCCGCCTCTGCATCTTTGCCCCAAAGAGTGAAATCCTTGGCAGCAATTCGGCTAGCGACTTTGTCTGCAACTAGCTGAGGAAGAGCGTTGGCTGCGGCTGCAGCGGCTGTTCCGGCAACAATAACTTTAAGTTTCACTATTTTGCGGCCTTCAATGCGTTATCAATTGTTTCAACAAGTTCGTTCCAAGAAACGATGAATTTGTCTACACCTTCTGTTTCTAGAACCTGAGTTGCATCATCAAGTGAAACTCCCGCTGCAGCAACAGCGGCTAGATCTGCGCGAGCAGATTCGTAGTTATTGGTGATTGAAGAGGCAGGCACGACTCCGTGCTCGAAAACCGCTTCCAGAGTTTTTTCTGGCATGGTGTTTACCAACTGAGGTGCAACCAACTCAGTCACATAAAGAGTGTCTGGAAGCGCAGGATCTTTCACGCCGGTCGAAGCCATAAGTGGACGCTGCACATTTGCACCCTCGGCAGCAAGTGCCGACCAGTCCGCAGTGGCGAATTCTTGCTCGAATACTTCGTATGCCAAACGCGCGTTAGCCAAGGCAGCCTTGCTCTTGAGTTCTGAATGACCTGCGGCAACCAAGCGGTTATCCACCTCAGTGTCAACTCGTGAAACGAAGAATGAGGCGACAGAGTGGATTTTCGAAATGTCGTGTCCGTTGTTCTTGGCCTGCTTTACACCTTCGATGTAAGCCGCGATAACCTCGCGGTAGCGAGACAACGAGAAAATCAAGGTGACGTTCACGCTGATGCCCTCGGCGATAACCGCGGTTATGGCAGCCAGACCCGGCTTTGTTGCTGGAATCTTAATCATCACGTTTTCACGATTCACTTTTGTGAACAGTTCTTTAGCCTGTGAGATTGTTGCCGCGGTGTCGTTGGCTAGCTTTGGTTCAACTTCAATTGACACACGACCATCGAAACCTTTTGATGAGTGATAGATGTCAGCGAAGATGTCGCAGGCATCTGCAACATCCTTGGTAGTGATTTCAAAAATGGCCTCTTGAGCCGAGGCGCCAGCTGCTGCAAGTTGTGCCACCTGCTCTTGGTAGCCCTCGCCCTTTGAAAGCGCTCCGGCGAAGATGGTCGGGTTAGTAGTCACGCCAACAATGTTGCGAGTCGCGATGAGGTTCTTTAGGCCACCAGAAACAATGCGCGTGCGTGAAAGATCATCAAGCCAGATGCTGACACCATTTGCTGAAAGTTGTGCTGTAGGAGTAGTCATTATTTTTCTTTCTGCTTGAGATTAGTTTGAAGCGATTGCGGTTTTTGCTGCAGAGACGACGGCCTCTCCAGTCATTCCGAATTCGCGGTAAAGAGTCTTGGCGTCTGCCGATGCACCAAAGTGCTCGATTGAAACACTCTGTCCAGTGGCGCCCACGTATTTGTTCCAACCTAGGGATAGTCCAGCTTCTACCGAAACTCTGGCCTTAACTGCTGCAGGCAATACAGACTCGCGGTAGGCAGGCGACTGTTCGTCAAACCATTCAAGGCACGGCGCAGAAACAACTCGGGTTGCAACACCCTGGGCCTCTAGCTGCAAGCGCGCAGCAACTGCAATCTCAACCTCTGAACCGGTAGCGATCAAAATCACTTCAGGCTTGCCGTTGGCTGCTTCTAGCAATGTGTAGGCACCCTTTGAAGTGTTTTCGGCACCTGCGTAAATTGAACCAGTTTCGTCTGCTTCACCGCGGGCATAAACCGGCAGGTTCTGTCGACTAAGTGCCAAACCGGCAGGGCCTTGACGACGCTCCAGAACGGTCTTCCAGGCATACGAAGTTTCATTTCCGTCGGCTGGGCGAACGATGTCAAGATTTGGAATTGCTCGAAGCGTTGCAAGCTGCTCAATTGGCTGGTGGGTTGGACCATCTTCACCCAGAGCAACTGAATCGTGAGTCCAAACAAAGATTGAAGGAACACCCATTAGCGCGGCAAGACGAACCGCAGGTCGCATGTAGTCGCTGAAGATTAGGAAGGTTCCACCGAATACGCGGGTGTTTCCGTGAAGAACGATGCCATTCAAAATTGAACCCATCGCGTGCTCGCGAATACCAAAGTGAAGAACACGACCGAACTTGTCGCCTGTCCACTCGTGTGTTGACCACTCGGTTGGAACAAATGACTTTGCGCCAGAAATAGTTGTCATGTTCGAATCAGCGAGATCAGCAGAGCCGCCCCAAAGTTCCGGCATAACCGCAGCAATCGCATTGATGACTTTTCCAGAGGCAACACGAGTTGATACTGAGCTGCCAGCTTCGAACTTAGGCAGAGCCGACTCAAGTTCAGCTGGCACCGCGCCCGAGACAACTCGGTCTAGCAGTTTCTTTTTGTCTGCGTTTTCTGACGCCCACGCATCAAAAGATGCTTCCCACGCAGCTCGAGCCTTATCCGCGTGCGCCTGGTAACCACGAGTGTGGGCAATAACTTCAGGTGCAACCTCGAATGTTTTCTCTGGATCAAAACCAAGAGCAACTTTTAGACCGGCAAGTTCTTCTGCTCCAAGAGCCGAACCGTGAATCTTTCCGGTGTTTTGCTTCTTTGGTGAAGGCCAGCCAATGATTGTGCGCAGGGTGATCAGCGATGGCTTGTCGGTGACCGACTTAGCCGCTTCAATTGCCGCATAGAGCTCTTGGATGTCTTCAACGTAGTTGCCGGTCTTCTTCCAGTCGACAACTTGGGTGTGCCAACCGTATGACTCGTAGCGCGCTGAAAGGTCTTCTGTGAAGGCGATGTTTGTGTCATCTTCAATAGAAATTTGGTTTGAATCGTAGATGACCACCAAGTTGCCAAGTTTCTGGTGTCCAGCGAGTGATGCGGCTTCAGAGGTCACACCTTCTTGCATGTCGCCGTCGCCAGCAATCACATAAACAAAGTGGTCGAAGGGTGACTGGCCTTCGGCAGCGTTTGGGTCAAACAAGCCACGCTCGAATCGAGCTGCATAGGCGAAGCCGGTTGCTGATGCTAGCCCTTGACCCAGGGGACCGGTGGTGATTTCTACACCTTTGGTGTGGCCATATTCCGGGTGACCAGGGGTTGCTGAACCCCAAGTGCGCAGTGACTTTAGATCGTCAAGCTCAAGGCCGTATCCGTGCAGATAAAGCTGGTTATAAATAGTGAGCGAGCTGTGACCAACGCTGAGGATAAAGCGGTCGCGGCCTAGCCAGCGGTCATCCTTCGGATCATGACGCATCACCTTGTTGAACAGCAGATAGGCAACCGGCGCCAAACTGATTGCTGTGCCAGGGTGACCGTTTCCCACCTTCTCTACGGCATCGGCAGCTAAAACACGTGCGGTATCAACGGCTTTTGAATCTAGATCTGTCCACTGAAGAGATGACAAGGCGATATTTCCTAAACTTTGTTGGAATTGAGAAGTGGGAGTTTACAAACGGCCCTGTTTGCCTAGTTCAAGTCTACACAAACCGTCATTTGAACTTTGCGCGACTTGCAGCGAATCCGTTCATTTAGACTTGTGCCTAATGTCCCAGTCATCTTTGAAGCTCAAGGCAGCTGCCTATCTCGCGCTCACCAAGCCTCGAGTCATCGAATTGCTTTTGATTACCACCGTGCCAACCATGATCTTGGCTCAAGGAGGCCTGCCGAATCTGTGGTTGGTTCTGGCCACTATCTTTGGTGGGGCGCTGAGCGCCGGCTCTGCAAACGCCTTTAACTGCGTTATTGACACTGACATCGACAAAATCATGGGTCGCACTAAGAGTCGCCCTCTGGTGACCGGCCAACTGACAAACCGTGAGGCGGTTGTCTTCGCTTGGGTAATCGGCATCATTTCGGTGCTCTGGCTGGGTTTTTTCGTGAATTGGTTAGCTTCGGCTATCTCTTTGGCGGCAATTCTTTTTTACGTAATCGTCTACACAATGGTGCTTAAGCGTCGCACCCCACAAAACATCGTCTGGGGTGGAGCTGCCGGTGCCACGCCAGTTTTAATCGCTTGGGCTGCTGTGACGACTTCATTATCGCCGGCCGCCTGGGTTCTATTTTTAGTGATTTTTCTTTGGACCCCTCCGCACTATTGGCCACTTTCGGTCAAGTACAAAGATGACTATGCCCGTGCCGGTGTACCCATGCTTCCGGTGGTTCGCAGTGCAAAGACGGTTGCCGTGCAGATTGTTTTGTACACCTGGGCTGTGGTGATTTGCACGCTTTTGCTGACACCGATTGCTGGTCTCGGATACATCTACACCGTTGTCGCTTTGGCTAGCGGAATTTGGTTTCTAATCGGTGCATACAAGCTTTACCGACAGAGTGCATCCGGAGAGATTTCAAATCCGATGCCGCTTTTTCACATATCTAATATCTATTTGACGCTTCTGTTTGTGGCACTTGCAATCGACCCACTAATTCACTTTTAGTTCGTCTAGCCTTCTTAGCGCTTCGTCGCGTTCTTCTTTGTGATCCAAAATTGGTGCAGGGTAGCCATTAATCAATCCCTCAATTAGCAGCCAAGGCTCGTGAACTTCTTTGCCTGTAATGTGTGAGAGCTCAGGAATGTACTTTCTTACGTAATCACCTTCGGGGTCAAACTTGTATCCCTGAAGAATTGGGTTGAAGACTCGGTAATACGGAGAAGCATCGGTTCCACAACCAGCGGTCCATTGCCAACCGTGCGAATTTGAAGCTGGATCAAAATCACTCAGGTGCTCTTCAAACCAGGCCGCGCCCTGTTGCCATTCGAGGTGCAAATCTTTGACCAAGAAAGATGCCACAATCATGCGCACGCGATTGTGCATCCAGCCGTCGGCTAGCAATTGACGCATGCCTGCATCAACCATCGGATAACCGGTTTTGCCTTGCTGCCAGGCCTCTAGTCGTCTTTGCGCTTCGACTCCGGTGTCGTAGCGCATGTTTTTGAACCTAGGTTCGTAGTAATCGTTCAAGCTGCTTGGGTTATGCCAGAGCACGTCAGCATAAAATTCCCGCCACGCAATTTCTTTGCGAAACACATTGTGCCCAGAGCTGTCGGCAAGTTCTCGCAAAATGGTGCGAGGGTGAATTTCTCCGAAGGCGAGTGCGTGGCTGAGGTGTGATGTGCCGCTTAAATCTGCACGATTTCGCAATTCGTCGTAATCAAATAACGCACGCTTTTTGAATCGCTCGAAAGTTCGCAGAGCAAACTCCTCGCCAGCTTTAATTCGAAACGGCGCCTTCTTAGTTGCAATTGGTCCGCCGTGGCACGCAATGGGTTCAACCCATTTGACTCCTGGTTCAAGGGTTACTGGCGCAGGCCAGCCATGTTCGTACCAAGCCTTATAGAAAGGTGTGTATACCCGGTATGGGGAACCATCGGCCTTGGTGATTGTGCCAGGCGCAACTGCGTAGTTAGAGTCGTCTAACTGCAAATGAATTCCCGCCGCTTTGAGTGCAAGCCCAACTTTGTTTTGCTCGGCAACAGCTAATGGGTCAAATGCTCGAGTGGCGTGCACAGCGCTAGCAGAAGCAGCCTTGGCAACAGTGATCAGACTTTGCGCTATGTCGCCGTGTTGAATCGTAAGCTTTCGGTCAACCGTCGCTCCGAGTGCATCCAAGGAAGCAATCAAAGACCACTGGCGTATTCCGCTAAGCCTGTTGAACTGATCGATTTCGACGCCATAAAACGGCACAACAACTGAGTCGCCGTCTTGCTTAGCAGCGACGATTGCATTATTTAGCGCAATGTTGTCTTGCAAGCGCAGGTCGCGACGAAACCAGAAAACTCTAGCCATTTTTCGTTATTTTTCCGTGGATACCTAGCCATTGGAAAGTGAGCAATGAACAGATGGTTGCCGCGCCAGCCATGTGCAAGGCCACAAGGGTCGGGGGCACACCGAGTCGAGCCTGCAAAACACCAATTATGGCTTGGGCAATCAAAACCGCTAGCAAGATTGCATTGACCTTGGTTTGAAAACTAAGCACCGATAGTTTTTGATCGCGACGAATCAAAAGGAGCAATTGAATTGCCACCAAGGTCAAAAGCAAATAGGCCGGATAGCTGTGTAGATGTTGCCAAATTTCGAGATCTAAACCATTGCGAACTGATTGAGCGTCACCCGAGTGTGGCCCGGCGCCGGTCACCAGTACTCCAATCAGCACGGCAATTGAGCCGATAAAAGCGATTGGTGTTGCACTGCGGTAAATCATTGGAGTGACAGCGACATGAGCGGGTGGCAGTGCGCGGAAGACCAGGAGAGAAGCCACCGCAATCATGTAGCCACTGAGGACAAAGTGAGCACCTACGGCCCAAGGGTTCAATTTTGTGAGCACGGTAATGCCGCCAAGCACCGCTTGTGCGGGAATGCCGAGGCCAAGAACTAAGGCCGGCAAGAGTAGGCCGGCGCGAAGCGTTTTTCCGAGTCGAAGAATTGCTAGAAAAGTCAGAATCGCGATTAGGGCCAAAACAAAAGTTAATAGACGGTTTGCAAATTCGATGATTCCGTGAATTCCCATCTCTGGCACGGTGACCAATGATTCTTGGGTGCACTTCGGCCAAGTTGGGCAACCCAGACCCGAGCCGGTGAGTCTCACGACACCGCCTGTGACCACAATCAGGATTTGGCTAACCAGAGAGGCCCACACGTAAAGTGGAATTCGTTCAGCTGAAATCAGCGAAGTGATGAATGATTTGATCTTGCCTAACAAGCGAATGTTGCCTTTCATGACCCTGGGGCTTTCGGGAACGCCATTGCCTAAGTAAACTTACTTTCGGATCAACTCGTGCGTTTGGCGATGAAGCCATCCCTAGTTCTCAATCTTTACACAGGCCAGCTTGCCTGTCTGGGGAATAGGCGAGTGCATTTCAAAGGTTGACCCAAACAGACTTAAGCAGGCTGAGATAACCACTCAGTCCTGAATCTTAATAAGGAGGCCGGCATGTCCGACATCATCATTGACCGTCCTGAGCTAGATAGCTTGGGTGTTTATGAGTTTGGTTGGCACGACAAGGATTCAGCGGGTCAGTCGGCTAAGCGCGGCATCAGCGAGACCGTTGTGCGAGACATCTCAGCACTAAAGAGCGAGCCTGAATGGATGCTCGAGCGTCGTCTTAAGGGTTTTGACTACTTTGGCAAGAAGCCGATGCCTAGTTGGGGATCTGATCTTTCAGGAATCGATTTCGACAACATCAAATACTTTGTACGTTCAACTGAGCGCCAGGCCAACACCTGGGAAGAGCTTCCAGACGAAATCAAAAACACCTACGAGAAGCTCGGAATTCCAGAAGCCGAGCGCAACCGACTGGTTGCAGGTGTAGCTGCGCAGTACGAGTCTGAAGTTGTTTATCACCAGATCAATGAAGAGCTGGAGCGTCAAGGCGTAATTTTCTTGGACACCGACACAGCGCTCAAGGATTACCCAGAGATCTTCCAGGAATACTTCGGAACAGTCATTCCTGCCGGCGACAATAAATTTGCGGCTCTCAACACAGCGGTTTGGTCTGGCGGCTCGTTCGTTTATGTTCCTAAGGGCGTTCACGTAGAGATTCCACTGCAGGCCTACTTTCGCATCAACACCGAAAACATGGGTCAGTTCGAGCGCACGCTGATCATCGCCGACGAAGGCTCATACGTGCACTACATCGAGGGATGTACTGCACCGATTTACCAGTCAGACTCCTTGCACTCCGCAGTGGTTGAAATCATTGTCAAGAAGAATGCGCGCGTGCGATACACAACCATTCAAAACTGGTCCAACAACGTTTACAACTTGGTCACGAAGCGTGCAATTGCTCACGAAGGCGCCACCATGGAGTGGATTGACGGCAACATCGGTTCAAAGGTCACCATGAAATATCCAGCTGTCATTCTTGCTGGGGAACACGCCCGAGGCGAGACTCTTTCGGTTGCATTCGCTGGCGAAGGTCAACACCAAGACGCCGGAGCAAAAATGATTCACCTAGCTCCTTACACATCTTCTTCGATTGTTTCTAAATCAATCGCCCGTGGCGGCGGTCGCACTTCATACCGAGGTGAAATCAAGGTAATGCCGGGGGCGCATCACTCTGCAAACACAGTTCGCTGTGATGCCCTGTTGGTTGACACAATTTCGCGTTCGGACACCTACCCTGCAGTCGACGTTCGTGAAGACAATGTGTCCATGGGTCACGAGGCCACAGTGTCTCGTGTGAGCGAAGAACAACTCTTCTATCTGCAATCCCGTGGGCTTCCAGAAGACGAAGCGATGGCAATGATTGTTCGTGGTTTCATCGAGCCAATCGCAAAAGAGCTGCCAATGGAATATGCGCTTGAGCTAAACAAACTTATTGAAATGCAAATGGAAGGAGCTGTTGGTTAATGACAACAGCTACTCAAACCGCCAACAGCGGTGCGGTTCAGCACGGCCTAAGTGAGCACAGCCACGGATACGGTGTTCCGATCCAGACAAGAAATGAGCGCATTCGCTCGGTAAACGTTGCCGACTTTGCGCCAATTTCAAATCGCGAAGAACAGTGGCGCTATCTTTCTGCCGATCGCCTAAATGGTTTAGACGCCGATGCCACTAGTGAATATGTTGGCGACATCAGCATCACGCACACCGATGGTGTCACTACTTCTTGGGTAGGTGCCGAGCACGCCGCCTTTGGTGCGGCCGGTATTCCAGAAGACCGGATTAGCGCATCGGCCTGGGGTTCTGCAGAGAAGGCCTACCTGGTGACTATTCCAGGCAACTCGAACGAAGCTCATCAAGTGCAAATCGGAATCAATTCTGAAAGCGATGAGCCAGCGGCGGTGCACTTGATTGTTGAAGCAAAGCCTTTTTCTAACGCAATCGTGATTCTCGACCACAAGGGTCAAGCGACCCTTGGTGAAAACGTTGAGATCATTGTTGGCGATGAAGCTAATCTCACAGTTATTTCAATTCAGGATTGGGCGGATTCAAGCGTTCACGTATCGGCGCAATTCGCCAAGCTAGGCCGCAACTCTAAGTTGCGTCACGTGGTAGTTAGCCTCGGTGGAAAAACCGTGCGAGTTTCAAGCTCTACTGAATTCACTCAGCCAGGCGCAGAAGTAGAAATGCTTGGTCTGTATTTCGCTGACGCTGGGCAATTTCTTGAGAACCGACTTTATGTCGACCATGCTGTGCCGAACTGCAAATCCCGAGTCACCTACAAGGGTGCACTTCAAGGCGAGAAAGCACACACGGTTTGGGTCGGTGACGTGCTTATTCGCAAGGCCGCTGAAGGCACAGACACCTACGAGCTAAATCGCAATCTTTTGCTTACCGATGGCGCACGCGCAGATTCAGTGCCGAACCTTGAAATCGAAACGGGTCAAATTGCAGGCGCCGGTCACGCAAGCGCGAGTGGGCGATTTGACGATGAACAACTGTTTTACTTGCAAG
>JBEGOY010000057.1:0-7397 GCA_041181745.1 Actinomycetota bacterium
CGCAAAGCCAGAGTTCGTAATTGACTCAAAGAAGAAGACAGTTCTTCTTCCTAAGGATGAGCTTGCTGCAAAGAAGGCTGCACCTGCAGTTGAAGCAGCACCTGTTGAAGAAGTTGCTGCAGAAACTGCTGCTGAAGAAGTTGTTGCAGAGGCACCTGTTGCCGAAGCTGCTGCTGAAGAAGTAGTCGCTGAAGCGCCAGCTGCTGAAGAGGCACCAGCTGCCGAAGAGGCACCTGCTGCTGAAGCTGCTGAATCAACCGAGGCTTAATAAGTGCTAGCTGCTGCGCTCGAACACCTAGTTAAGGGAATCGTCGACAATCCTGACGACGCTTCTGTAACTGCACGCTCAACTTCGCGAGGAGACTTGCTTGAGGTTAATGTGCACCCAGATGACCTGGGTCGCGTGATCGGGCGCAACGGCCGCACTGCCAAAGCGTTGCGCACTGTCGTAAACGCTCTAGCCGATGGCAAAAAAGTCCGCGTAGACGTGGTGGACACCGATTTCTAGCAAGACAACGCTCCGAGTTGGCCGTCTGGTCAAGGCCCACGGCCTAAAGGGAGCGTTCAAACTTGAGCTATACACCGACAGCCCTGATGTGCGTTTTAAGCCGGGCGCTGTTCTGGACCTTCAAGTGCCAGACACTTCACCTTGGTTCGGCAAGACCGTGACCGTTAAAGAGTTGCGCTACTACAACCAGTCACCGGTTTTATTTCTAAATGAATCAGAAGACCGCACAACCGCAGATTCGCTCGTCAAAGCAATTTTGCTAGTCAATGCCGATGTTGAAACTCTGCCTACCGAGCCTGATGCTTGGTACGACCACCAACTTGTTGGCCTGCGTGTAATTCGCGATGGTGCCGAAATCGGAAAAGTCGTTCGAGTGGATCACTTGCCAGCCCAGGACTGTCTGGCCATCGAAACCGCAACTGGCGAAGTGTTATTGCCATTCCTAAAGATTTTTGTTCCAACCGTAGACATTGCCAAGGGTGAAGTAACAGTAACTCCGCCAGGCGGCCTGTTCGAAGAGCTGCCAGAGAACTAATCATGCGCATCGATGCAATCACGATTTTTCCGGATTACTTCAAGGCACTCGACTTATCGCTGCTAGGTAAGGCACGCGAAAAAGAATTAATTGAACTCAATGTTCACGATCTTCGCGATTTCACTCACGACAAACACAAAACCGTGGATGACAGCCCATACGGCGGCGGAGCGGGAATGCTGATGAAGCCGGAACCTTGGGGAGAGGCTTTAGACGAAGTCTTGGCCGAGGACGGAAGTTCGATTGTGATTTTCACCTCGCCGGCAGGTGAACAATTTAAACAAGCCACCGCATATGAACTAGCCACTGCTAAGCACCTCGTGTTTGCCTGCGGTCGCTACGAAGGTATTGATCAGCGCGTGGTCGATTACGCGCAAACGAAATCCCAGGTGCGCCTGATAAGCCTCGGCGATTATGTGCTCAACGGCGGCGAAGTGGCTGCCTTGGCCATGATTGAGGCCGTGGCCCGCTTGATTCCGGGCGTAATCGGCAATGCCGAGAGCCTCGCCGAAGAATCTCACACCGATGGTCTGCTTGAGTATCCGAGCTATACCAAGCCGGCCTCATGGCGCGGATTAGATGTGCCCGAGGTGTTGACCAGCGGAAATCATGCCGCGATCGCGGCTTGGCGCAAAGAACAGCAGATTGAACGCACCAAACGGGTGCGCCCCGACTTGTTGCCCTAGCAGCCTGGCCTTGCCGTTTGCCACCTGGCCGGCTAAACTATTGAGGTTGTTCGCCTTCGACGCTCTGCCACAGGGGAGCCAGGCATCATGAATAACACCCATCAATTACTTACCCGTTGTTGACCTGTGCGCAGTAACAGAAGGCGATAAAAATGAACATTCTTGACTCAGTCGACTCAGCGTCTCTTCGCAGCGACATTCCAGAGTTTCGCGTTGGTGACACCGTAAAGGTTCACGTAAACATCATCGAAGGTAACCGCAGCCGTGTTCAGGTTTTTCAGGGCATCGTAATTCGTCGTTCAGGCGACTCAGTTCGCGAGACCTTCACCGTTCGCAAGATTTCTTTCCAGGTAGGCGTTGAGCGAACCTTCCCAATTCACTCACCAGTTATCGAGAAGATCGAAGTTGTTACTCGCGGTGACGTTCGCCGCGCGAAGCTTTACTTCTTGCGCGACCTACGTGGCAAGAAGGCGAAGATCGCCGAAAAGCGCGACAACGCATAAATCTGCGATTAGCCTTTAATTCATGAGTCACATCGGGCTTCCTGAAAGCTCGCAACCAAAAGCACCACGCAGCGCCAAAGCTAGATGGCGTCGAATTCGCAAGAACATTTTTGTTTCGTTCTTGATCGACCTTCTAGTAATTCTTGGTTCGGCGTTGGTGCTTTCGTTGTTAATTAAGTCTTTCTTGATTCGTTCTTTTTTCATTCCATCGGGTTCGATGCTTGAAACTTTGCAAATTGACGATCGCATCATTGTGAATGAACTGGTTCCAAATGTCATTCCAATTGAACGCGGCGACGTAGTAGTTTTCAAAGACCCAGGAGGCTGGTTGGGGCCAGCCGAAGTTCGTCAGTTGAATCCATTCGTGGCTGCCGGTGAATGGTTCTTGTCTGCATTCGGTGTGGTTGCACCAGACAGCAGCCAGCACTTGGTTAAGCGAGTCATCGGCATCGGTGGCGATCATGTTGTTTGCTGCGATGGTGGCGGCAAGCTAACTATTAACGGTCATCCGTTGAACGAACCATACTTAGCAAAGGGCATGCAACCATCAACAGCCAACTTTGATGTGACCGTGCCGCAGGGTTCAATTTGGGTTATGGGCGATAACCGAAGCAACTCCGAAGATTCTCGCTATCACCAAGATCTGCCGAGCAAAGGTTTTGTTAGCAAAGAATTTATTGTTGGTCGCGCAATCGTGGTCAGTTGGCCATTTAGCAACTGGCAGTGGCTAGACAACTATCCAGATGTCTTCAAAGACGTTACCAAGCCTTAGTTTTGAGCGGGAGCTCTTTGACCGGGGTTCACGCTTTGTTATTGGCATGGATGAGGTTGGTCGTGGAGCAATCGCCGGCCCGGTTGCCGTTGGCGTTGCGCTGCTTGATAAAAATGATTCGCGCATTGCGCAACCATGGCCCGCACAGCTTTGCGATTCAAAACTAATAAGCGAAAAAGTTCGAAATCAAATTGTGCAACCGGTTCGCGATTGGGTTGTTGGGTCTGCAGTGGGCATGGTCAATGCCAAACAAATTGATGAATACGGAATAGTTGCTGCTTTAGCCAATGCCGGGCAATCGGCTTTGCAGCAGTTGCTTGCCGATGCTCAACTTAGGTCACAAATTGTTGCCGATGGCGCAACGATCATCTTGGATGGCTCGCATAATTGGCTGGGCGAAAAAGCTTCGGGCATAGCTGTCTTGGTGCGCACTAAAGCCGACCGTGATTGTGTCTCGGTCGCGGCGGCATCCGTGGTGGCCAAAGTTGAACGCGACAATCTGATGATCGAATTGGCTAAAACAATGCCGCACTTCGGGCTGGATGGGCACAAGGGCTATGCCTCTGCTGCCCACATTGCGGCGGTGCGTGCCCACGGGCCTTCTGAGCACCACCGGGTCACCTGGCTTGCCAAGATTTTGGCCGACGGCGAGCTGACTGGCTCAGAGGCTTAGACTTTTAGCGATGGACGAGAACGATTTTGACGACTACGACAGAGAAGCTGAGCTAGCTCTCTATCGCGAGTATCGCGACGTGGTTGGCACATTTAAATACGTAGTAGAAACCGAGCGTCGTTTTTATTTGGCCAATGAGGTTGAACTAAAACGTGTAGATGCTGCCAATGATTTCTATTTTGAACTCAACATGAAAGATGTTTGGGTCTGGGACATCTATCGCAGCGACCGCTTCGTAAAAAATGTTCGCGTGCTCACCTTTAAAGATGTGAACGTTGAAGAATTAACGGGTCAAGTTTTCAATCTGCCTAAAGACCTAGCTGTCGGCGAATAGTTTTATCCACAGATTTTCCCGGGGATAATCTGGACTCGACCAAACCGTCGATGCTTGGTGGGTGCACAAAAATCAAACTCTTGGCAAATACGGCGAAGACCGTGCAGCTGCGTTTCTTGAAGCTCAGGGCCACAAGGTAGAAGTTCGCAATTGGCGATGCGCCGAAGGCGAAATAGATCTAATCACTTCTAAAGCCGATCGCTTTATATTTACCGAGGTTAAAACTCGTGGTGGTAAAGGCTTCGGTCATCCATTTGAGGCAATCACCGCAGATAAAGTGCGGCGCATGCGCAGGCTGGTGGCTCTGTGGTGTGAACAGCAAGAATTGCAGGGGCACTCAATTCGCGGCAAGAAGGTTCGACTCGACGCAATAAGTGTTTTAGTTTCAAACGGCAAAGTCGCAATCGAGCACCTCAAGCAGGTGTACTAATGCGTTTGGCTAAGAGTTATGCCATAAGCCTTATGGGATTGTCTGGCACGGTCATAGAAATTGAAGCCGAAATTTCCAGCAACCTACCCAACTTTGTTTTGGTTGGTCTGCCCGACGCTTCGTTATCGGAATCAAAAGATCGTGTTAGAGCTGCAATCCACAATTCAGGGTTTGAGATGCCGGCTCGACGGGTAACGGTGAATCTTTCTCCAGCGTCTGTGCCCAAGCAGGGTGCAAGTTTTGATCTAGCCATCGCAGTCGGCATTCTTGCCGCAAACGGAGCGTTGCCACAACAGACCGTAAGCCAAGTTATTCATATCGGTGAATTGGGCCTGGACGGACAAGTGCGTCGAGTTAGCGGTGTATTGCCAAGTCTGATTGCCGCCGCCGCTGCCGGATTCACAAGAGCGATTGTGCCGATGGCAAATTTGTCTGAAGCCAAACTGGCACTCGGCATTGATGTGGTTGGGGCAGTGCACCTGGCTCAGGTTGCCCAAATGCATGGTGCCAACGTTGATTTTGATTTTGCCAGCAACTCTCTGCAGCAAGCCGAAACCGCAGTTGCAACTGCCGCTGCCGAGGAGTTTCACCAGCTGGATGTTTCTGACGTCTTGGGTCAAGAAGAGGCAATCGATGCTTTGACAGTGGCCGCAGCCGGCGGTCACCACTTATTGATGGTTGGCCCGCCCGGCGCGGGCAAAACCATGTTGGCCGAACGGCTGCCAACGCTGCTGCCCGATTTATCGATGCAAGATGCCATTGAAACCACCGCGGTTTATTCAATTGCCGGTCATCGACTAATCCAAAGCACCGGCGTTGACACACTCATTGTTAGACCACCGTTCCAGGCCCCTCATCACACTTCATCGGTGACGGCGTTGGTCGGCGGTGGCATGGGTGCGCCGAGACCCGGCTTAATTTCGCTTGCCAATCATGGCGTGTTATTTCTCGATGAGGCACCTGAATTTCAGTTGCCGGTGCTCGAATCTCTGCGCCAACCTTTGGAATCGGGCCAGGTTGTCATCAATCGTTCCGGCGGAACCGCTAAATTCCCGGCCGAATTTCAATTGGTCTTAGCCGCAAACCCTTGCCCGTGTGGTCACAACTTTGGCAAAGCCACACGTTGCATTTGCAGCGCCATGCAAAAAATGCGCTACGCGTCGAAACTATCTGGTCCGCTGTTAGACCGCGTGGACATTAGGTTTCAAATCAGTCCGGCTGCGAAAGCTCAGTTGGCGATGCTAAAGGCATCCAAAAATAGCTCAAACACCTCAGCGCAATTGAGGGAGCGTGTTGCCGAAGCCAGAAATCGAACTCAACGTCGGTTGGCTCAAACTCCTTGGAGCCTGAATTCAAAAGTTCCCGGCTCATATTTGCGAAAACATTTTCCAATTGATGAGCAAGTCGGCAGCAAGTTGCAAGACGCGCTAGATAAGGGCACCATCAGCATGCGCGGTTTCGATCGTTGTTTGCGACTTGCTTGGACGCAGGCAGATTTGGCTGGTCGCAATAAACCCAACCGTGAAGACTTGGCCGAAGCAATTTTTTTGCGCGGCAAAGAGAATCCAATGGAATTTGGTCATGATCAAACCAAGTGATTTCAGAATCTCCGACGCAGAAATTACTGCGGTTCTGCAGGCAATCAACAGCGATGAAAATCGTTTGAATGCGTTTGCATCAATCGCATGGAGCATCATGAGCGAACCCGGCGAAGGAACAGCGGGCATGCTGGTAAAAACCTTTGGTGCCGATAGTGCGCTCAAAATGCAACTTGACCAAGTTGAGGCTAATCACATAGTTGCGCAGCTCATTGATTGCGCAGCAATTGCTAGCGACAGGGCAAGCCGTTGGCATGAATTAATTGTCGATGGCCAAGAGCGTTGGAAGTCTCGGCTTAGTTATGGTTCAGTGCTAGCCGCTGCAAATACCTTGCGGCATTTGCAGGGTGAGTTTCTCACCAAGTTTTCGAAGCACTGGCCTGCTCAGTTAAATGATTTGTCAGCCGGTGACTTTGCTCATGCGCCGCATGGTTTGTGGCTGCGGGGCAAAAGTGGCACCCTGCCTAAGTTGAATCGCTCTCTTGCAGTGGTCGGTTCTCGCGCCTCAACCAGTTATGGCGAATTTGTCACTGCCGACCTGATTGCCGGGCCTGTAGGCCGGGGCTACTCGATTGTCTCGGGTGGGGCATTTGGAATTGATGCCTTGGCCCACCGGGCAACCCTTGCATTGGGCGGCAGCACTTTTGCCATCATGGCCGGCGGAATTGACCGGTTTTATCCAAGTGGTAATTCGCAGTTATTCAAAGAGATCATGAGCAATTCGGCTGTGATCAGCGAAGTTGCGCCAGATTCGGCGCCGACCAAGTGGCGCTTTTTGCAACGCAATCGTTTGATCGCCGCCTTGGCCAATGCTGTGCTTTTGGTTGAAGCGGGCTATCGTTCTGGCGCGCACAACACGGCAAAACACGCCATGGATCTAAACCGACCGATTGGGGCAGTGCCCGGGCCAATCACATCACCGGCTTCGGCTGGTTGCCACCGGTTGATTCATGACCACACCGCAGAACTTATTAGCGACACCGCCGATTTGTTCGATCTGCTAGGTGAACCAATGGAATGGCAAAACGTTGCCCAGTTAAGTGGTCTGGGAGCCCTAGAGATTCGCACGCTAGATGCAATTGGTTTCGGTTCAGCTGACATTGAACAAATCTGCACCTCGGCTGGGTTGACCAAAAAGGAGGCTCGCATAGCGCTTGGTTCATTAGAGCTCGACAAATTGGTGGTGCGCACCAGCGATGGATGGGCGAAGTCTCAAACTACAGTTTGATTGTGGCTAACACTCTGAACCAATCGCTCGCCGGGTTTGAGCAGCACTTGGGTGCCGGTCGCGGCTACTCGAGTCACACAATTAAGGCCTACATCGGCGACATCCGAGACCTAATCGCAGCACTCGATGC
>JBEGOY010000058.1:0-3337 GCA_041181745.1 Actinomycetota bacterium
CATACTCGCCGAAGTTGCCCCACCACTGAAGATCGCCATAGGCCGGAACCGGATCAACCAGAGTCGGGAACTTGCCGTTATCCCAGTGAAAATTGCCCGAGTCGACAACCACGCCACCGAGAGTGGTGCCGTGACCACCCAAGAATTTGGTGGCTGAGTGAATCACGATGTCGGCGCCGTGCTCAATTGGTCGGCATAGATAAGGGGTCACTGTGGTCGCGTCAACAATCAACGGGATGCCGTTGCGGTGCGCGACATCAGCGATGGCCTGAAGGTCGGCAACGTTGCTTGAGGGGTTCGAAACCACCTCAACGAAAATCAGTTTGGTGTTCTCTTGAATAGCCGCTTCATAGTCAGCTGGGCTTGATCCGGCAACGAAAGTTGTCTCGACACCGAATCGACGCATGGTGACATCGAGCTGGGTGACGGTTCCACCATAGAGGCGAGAAGATGAAACGATGTGGTCTCCGGCTCCAGTGAGTGCGGCAAAGGTGATGAACTCGGCTGCCTGGCCGCTCGCAGTTGCAACAGCACCAAGGCCACCTTCAAGGCTGGCGATGCGCTCTTCGAAGCTTGCTACGGTCGGGTTGCCGATGCGGCTATAGATGTTGCCATACTTCTGCAGAGCAAAAAGGTTGGCGGCATCTTTGGTGTCATCAAAGACGAATGAAGTGGTCTGATAAATCGGAACCGCACGTGCACCGGTGGCAGCGTCTGGCACAGCACCCGCATGCAGTGATCGGGTCTTGAAACCGAATTTGTGGTCGCCTTGTTTTTCGCTCATTGGGATATTAAACCTGTCTTATTTGAAAAGCAGAAATTGCGCGGATTGCGCTTAGACCCAGCGAAGAGCTCGCTTTTCGACAAGGCCAAGCAGCACGTCGGTCAGCTTGCCCAAGACTGCCAGCAGCAAAATGGTCAGAAACAAGATGTCGGTGCGGCCGGTGTTTTGGCTGTCGAGCAACAAGAAGCCCAAGCCCTGCGAGCTCGCAATCAGCTCGGCAGCCACCAGGAACAGCCATGACTGAGCAAGGCCCAGGCGCAAGCCCGAAAGGATCTGCGGAGCTGCAGCCGGGATAAGTATTTGTGAAACCAGGCTCGGACCGCGAAGGCCATAGGTGCGGCCAACCTCGATTAGATTGCGGTCAACTGCATTTAGGCCAGCAGCAACTGTGGTGAAAACCGGAAAAAACGCACCGATTGCGATCAGGGTCAACTTCGGCTCTTCATAGATTCCAAGCCAGATAAGCAGCAACGGCACCCAGGCAAGCGATGGAACCGCGCGAATTGCAGAAATGATTGGGGTCAGCAACTGGCTGACAATCTTTGATAGGCCGACCAATGAACCAAGCACGATGCCGATGATTGCGCCAATGGCGAAGCCGATTGCGACGCGCTGGGCGCTGGTGCCGATGTGCACGAACAAAGTTTCGCGCTCATAAAGCTCTTTAGCGGCCAAAACGACGTCGATTGGTGGTGGCAACTGGCTGGCACTAAAAGCGCCACTGGTTGCTGCTGTCTGCCACAGCAAGAAAAGTGAAACCGGCAGCACGATGCCAAGGGCAAAGCGTTGAACAGTCTTCAACGGATTGTTTTTTGGCTTGTCTGACATCGTGCTACCGCTTCCTTGCTTTCGAATTACTTAGCTACTGCTTTTTTAGCTAGTGATGCGTCATAAAGGCTGGCCAGAGCCTTGTCCGCTGCATCCTTTGACTTGATACGTGCTTCTTCAACTAGCACTGGGGTAATGCTCTTCAAGATAGCTGCCTGAGTTGCACCCGGGATGATGCTCACATTGATCTTGGTGCGGTTAAGTAGAACCTTCTTGGCCTCGGTTGGCTTAAGGCTTGCTGCCTTTGCCAGGATGTCAACCACGTCTGAACCGTTAGCCAAGGTGAAAGCACGAGCCTTCTCGTAGATCTTTAGAACGGTGATAAGCGCGGCTGGATACTTCTTGATGAAGTCTTCGTTGGCGCTTAGAACGCCCCAGCTGTTGAACTTAGGGTTCGAGTAAAGGATCTTTACGCCTGAGTTCTGCTCAGCCTGGGTGGTTAGTGGGTCAAGACCAGCCCATGCGTCAACCTGGCCGGCAACAACAGCCTTCTGGCCATCTGCGTGAGCAAGGTTAACAATGGTGACGTCCTTTGAACTTAGGCCGACAGAGTCAAGCGCAAGCAGTAGGTGGAAGTAAGGGTCGGTGCCAGATGCAGCGGCAATCTTCTTGCCCTTTAGAAGCTCAATCTTGGTGATTGGGCTGCCCTTTGGAACAACGATTGAAGCCCACTTTGGCTGTGAGAAAACACCAATGGTCTTTAGCGATGCACCGTTAGCACGAGCGGTGTAGGCAGGTGCGCCGGCTGATGAAGCTACGTCGATTGCCTTTGCGTTCAGTGACTGTAGTGCGTTTGCGCTACCAGCTGAATAGACCCACTCAACCTTGGTGTTGGTCTTCTTGAACTCGGCTTCAGCCCAGCCCTTGTCTTTAATTAGCAAGCTCAGTGGGTTCCAGTAGGCATAGTCAAGCTTGATGACGCTTGGCGCTTCGGCTGCGTTTGCGGTGGTTGCGGTTGCGGTCAGAGTTGCCGCTGAAAGCAATGCCACAGATACTGCGGCTGCAATCTTCTTGATCAGGTTAGACATGTATTTCTCTCTTGTAATAGAAGTTTTTCGAAACCGAATTGATGACGAATTATGGGTGGATTCCGAAGCGAGCAAGTAGTTCGCTGCGAAGTGGTGCAAGCTTTGGTGCGCTTCGGTCGCGCGGGCGAGAAATCGAGACCTCAACGGTCTCTGCGATTCCTTTGCCGCGCTCTCCAAGCACGATTACTCGGTCTGCTAGGTGCAGGGCCTCATCGATGTCGTGGGTTACCAGAATCACCGTTGCACCGGTTTCGCTGGCAACCTCGAGCAAGAGGTCTTGCATTTGAAGTCGAGTTAGGGCGTCAAGCGCTGCGAATGGTTCATCAAGCAAAAGCACTCCCGGAAAACCGCTCAGTGCGCGAGCAAGCGCTGCGCGCTGAGCCATTCCGCCAGAAACCTGGCGAGGAAGGTGCTTTTCGAAACCTGACAAACCAACCGCAGCAATCAGCGCGCTGATTACGTTGCTGTGAGCTTTTGCACGAGAACCCAACTGGATGTTCTTCTCGATCGAACGCCAAGGAAGCAGGCGAGGCTCTTGAAAAACGAATCCGGTTCGGTCATCAATTGACACAACTTCATGGCCGTCAATTTTGACGCTTCCTGAAGTTTTGGTCTCTAGACCGGCAATAAGTCGAAGCAATGTTGACTTGCCACAGCCAGACGGGCCGAGCAGCACCACAATTTCACCCTTGGCAAC
>JBEGOY010000059.1:0-9794 GCA_041181745.1 Actinomycetota bacterium
CTTGGTCACGTAGGTGTAACCAGTGCCTGCTGTCGAACGAAGCTTGATGATTGGACGGATGTCCTTGTCTTTCTTAGCCATTTAGCGGCGCTCCTTAGATCTTCTCGCCGCGGGCAAGAATGGCTGCAACTACAGCCTCAATGCCACGAACATCGATTACCTTGATGCCACGGGCACTTAGGTTAAGGGTCACGTTGCGCTTCAGTGAAGGCACAAAGTAGGTCTTCTTCTGAATGTTTGGGTTGAAGCGACGCTTGGTCTTGTTCTGGGCGTGCGAGACGTGGTGGCCGAACTGTGGGCCGGTCTCAGTCACCTGGCAATAAGCTGCCATTTCTTCTCCTTGTTAGGGGGCAAGCCAGAAAGACCCTTTTTGGTCAAGGCTTGGTTTCAAAATTTTGGCTGTCATTTGTGCACTCACAAGACAACTGCTCAAGTTTAGGCGAGTTGGCGGGGCTTAAGCAAGTCCTAGCGCCAAGAAATCAAGTCGCCACGCCCAAAATTAAGCTGATTGACACTCGGCACAAAGGCCAAAAATGTCGATCGTGTGGCTCGGTTGGCTAAAGCCATGCTCGCTGGCAACATCATCCGCCCATTTTTCAACCCTGGATGCCTCAATCTCGAGGGTTAAACCGCAGTTTCGGCAAATTAAATGGTGGTGGTGCTCGGTGGTGCAGGCGCGATAAAGCAGCTCCCCCTCTTTGCTCTGCAGGCTGTCGGCCTCGCTGTTTTCGGCCAGTTCGGCCAAGGTGCGATAAACCGTGGCAAGACCAATGGTCGAACCGTGCTTCATCAGGGTGGCATGCAACTGACCGGCCGAAACAAATCCGGTGGCTTCACCAAGTGCATGTTTCACCGCGGCCTTTTGCGGAGTGTTTCGCTTTTGGGTCATTTGCGCACTCGTTCGATCACTCGGCAAATTACGTAAATCAAAAACGAGATCGAGGTCACATATGGGCTAATCGGAAGTCCCGCGCCGAGCGCCAACAAAATTCCGCCAACCACAGAAACCATCGCGAACGCGACCGAAAGCACCGCCGTCAAAATTGGCGATCGACTCACGCGCAATGCGGCGGCCGCAGGTGTCACCAAGAGACTTAGCACCAACAGTGCACCGACAACCTGCACACTGGCTGCAACTGCAAGACCCAGCAAAATCATAAACACCACGGATAGCGCACGGGTTGGTACACCTCGAGCTGCGGCAACCTCGGCATCTAAACTCGCAAAATTAAGCGGGCGCCAAACAACAAACAAAACTGCAAGAACAAAAATGCAAATCGAGCTCAACCAAATTAGTTGGGGATCATCAACCGCAACAATTTGTCCGGTGAGCAATCCGAATTTATTTGCAGCACGACCGTCATAGAGCGCGAGCGCCAAAATGCCCAAACCCAAACCAGCTGGCATTAAGACAGCAACAATAGAGTTTCGCTCCTTGGCTTTAGTTCCCAGTGCGCCAATAATGGCCGCTGCAAGCAACGAACCGATTACCGAACCGAAGACAACATTTACTCCTAGCATCAATGCAACTGCCGCACCAGCAAAACTCAATTCGCTAATTCCGTGAACTGCGAATGACATGTCACGAGTCATTACGAAGGTTCCGATTAAGCCACCGATTATTGCGAGTAGTGCTCCCGCAATCAATGAATTTGTAACCAGCGGAATCAGTTGGTCATAGTTAGAGAAATCAAAGAGAATCATGACCACTCCTCGTGATCGTGGTGATCGTGTTCTTGAGTTCCGACCACAACGATTCGACCTTGGTTTCGAAGCACATCAACGGGAGTTCCGTAAAGATCGCTCAAAACATCGCTGCGCAAAACTTCATCTGGGGTGCCAATTTTAAATTTGCCGTTGGCCAAATAGAGCACGCGATCGACCATCGAGAGAATTGGATTCACATCGTGCGTCACAAAGAGAACTGCAGCATTGTGTTCTTGACGTTCTTGATCAAGCAAGTCTGCGATTGTTTTTTGTTGCGCAAGATCAAGCGCACTGAGCGGTTCATCGGCAAGAATTAGGTCCGGTTCCCCAATAACCGCCTGGCCTACGCGCAAGCGCTGCAATTCACCGCCAGATAGTTCACCAACTTTTTTATCGGCGATTTTGAAGCCGTCAATGCAACCCAAAATGTATTTCACGCGAGCCGCTGCTTTTTTTGATCCAAAACTCGGGCCAAATTTGTGACCGTCTAGTCCCATGCGCAGCAAATCTTTTGCGCGCACCGGGGTTGCGGAGTCCACGGTTCGGTGTTGAGGAATGTATCCGATATCGCGACTGCCGCGGTGAATTGGTTTCTGATTTAGTTCAATCGAACCGGAGTCAAGTTTCTCTTGACCCAAGATTGCGCGAAGCAAAGAAGTTTTACCAGACCCGTTGGCACCGATGATTGCAATAAATTCGTGCGGCATGACATCGAGGTTCAAGTTTGCCCAAAGCACGTTCTCGCCGTAGGCGAGTTTCGCATTTTTTATTTGCAACAAGGGTTTAGTCATGATTAACCAAGCGCCGCACTGATGGCGTCTAGATTCGCAATCATCCACTTGACGTAGTTGCTATTTGCAGGAACCTGTTCAGTTAATTCAACAACTCGCACACCGTTTTCTTCAGCGGCAGCGGTTAGCTGGTCAACCTGACTGCTAACTGTTTGCTCGTTCACAGCAATGAATCGCACTTGCTTGCTTTCAATTAATTTCAAAGCCTCGTTGAGCGCGGCCGGTGGAATATCTGTCTCATTTTCAACAGCCTTGGTGAGAGCCAACGGTGTTGCGTTCACGAAACCAATTTCACTCAGCATGTAATCGGCCAGCGGCTCGGTCTGCAAAATTCGAATGCCCGATACCCCGGTGAGGATTTGTGATTCGGTATTTATCAAACCGGTGATGCTGGCGACCAACTGAGCCATGTTGGTTTGATAAACCGACTTGTTCACCGCATCAATTTTTGAAAGCTCGTTTGCAATTGCAATTACCGCTTGAACAGTTGCCTGCATGCTGTACCAAATGTGTTCATTCTCGGCCGGGTCGATTGGCAACTGCAGCTTGCTGATATCCAAAACTTTTTCATTGACCTTGCCGGCACCAACAAGCTTTTGCATAAAGTCGTCATATCCGGCGCCGTTCATGATCACCAGGTCGGCTTCATTAACTGCAAGCTGGTCTCGCGCGGTCGCCTCGTATGAGTGGGGATCTTTATTTACGTTATTAATCAAGCTGGTCACCGACACATATTTGCCACCGATGGTCGACGCCAGGTCTCCCCATACATTGGTTGAGGCAACTATCTGCAACTTATTGTCTTGGGGGCCAATTGCTGAGCAGCCAGATAGGACCAGCAGGGCAACGAGCAACAGGGAAACTAGCTTGAATGGCTTCATAGGCCAAGGCTAAGTCTTATTGAGAATGTTTGTCAATAAGAGGCTTGCTTAGTCGAGCAGCAGTGCCGGCTCTTCGATAACTGAGGCCACGTCTTGCACAAAGCGGCTGGCCACGTCACCATCAACCACGCGGTGGTCAAAAGTGGCACCGATTGTGGTCACCTGGCGAATCAAGATCTCGTTGTCCACTACCCATGGCTTTGGGCGAATCGAGCCCAGCGCCACGATGCCAACCTCACCCGGGTTCAAAATCGGGGTGCCGGTGTCAACGCCAAAGACACCAATGTTGGTGATCGTAATGGTGCCGTCCTTCATGTCGGCTGGCGTGGTCTTGCCCTCGCGAGCGGTGGCCGCTAGTTGTTCAATTGCCTTGGCCAGCTCGAGCATCGACATCTTGTCGGCATCTTTAATGTTCGGCACAATCAAGCCTCGAGGTGTTGCCGCCGCGATGCCGAAGTTCACAAAGTTGTGCACAATGATTTCTTCGTCGGTCCAAGTTGAGTTCACGGTTGGGTTGCGGCGCACTGCCCAAATCATTGCCTTGGCCATGATCAAAAGTGGTGTCACCTTCACGCCGGCAAAATCCGTGGATGCCTTCAGGCGCTTTACGTATTCCATGGTGCGAGTTGCATCGACGTCAACGAAAATGCTTACGTGTGGGGCAGTGAAAGCAGATGAAACCATTGCGTTGGCAATTGCCTTGCGAACACCCTTGACCGGAATTCTTTCTTCACGCGCCGAAGGCGCGGCCGGGGTGGTTAGGTTTCTGAATACCGAAGCTTGTTGTGCTCCACCCAAAACATCTTCGCGAGTGATTTCACCCGAGGCACCGCTTGCGGTTACTTTTGTCAGATCAACGCCAAGGTCTTTGGCTAGTTTTCGAATCGGCGGCTTTGCAATCACATTGTGCTCACCGGCAACGGCTGCAACTACTGGTGCGTGTGTTGTTGCAGCTGCAATTGCTGCGGCACCGGTTGCTGGTCTGCGTCGACGTGAAGTGCCGTGACCGGCCGCACCATAACCAACCAGGTTCGGTGACTTGCTTTCGTCTTTTGCAACAGTTGCTGCCGCGTCTGCAACCAGTGTGTGTGCTGCCGCTGCAGTTGCTTCGTCGATGATTGGAATCGAAGTAGTTGAAACACTCACTGAACCAACTGCGCCATCGGCAACAGTTGCAGAAATAATCGCACGACCAACCTCTACGGTCTCGCCTTCTTTGGCAAGCAACTCGGTGACAACACCAGCAAATGGGCAAGGCAGTTCAACCAAGCTTTTTGCAGTTTCAATTTCACAAATGATTTGGTTAACTTTTACGGTGTCGCCGGGCTTCACCATCCAGGTAACAATTTCAGCTTCGGTTAGACCTTCGCCAACATCAGGCAGATTAAAGAACGCTAGCTGTGACATTTCTTAGTAACCCATCGCTCGATCGACTGCTTCAAGAATGCGGTCGGCGTCTGGCAAAAACTTTTCTTCAAGTTTGGCCGGCGGATATGGAACATCAAAACCACCAACACGAATGACCGGTGCCTCTAGGTGATAGAACGCCTGCTCGGCAACGCGTGCCGCAATTTCAGAGCTGATTGAAACATGTGTGTTTGCCTCGTGTGCAACTACTAGTCGACCGGTTTTCTTTACCGACGCAATGATCGTGTTGAAATCAATCGGCGACATTGAACGCAAGTCAATAACTTCTAGGCTGGTGCCTTCTTCGGCGGCAATCTCTGCCGCCTGCAGGGCCACGGCAACCATTGGGCCATAAGCTGCAACGGTTACATGGTGACCTTCGTGCAGCACCGCAGCGGTGTGCATAGATGATGGCGGGTGATCAAGATTCACTTGACCCTTTTGCCAGTAGCGGCGTTTTGGTTCGAAAAACAAAACCGGATCTTTGCTGGCGATCGCTTGCTGAATCATCCAGTAAGCATCGTTTGGATTGCTCGGAGAAATTACGCGCAAACCAGGTGTGTGTGCAAAATAAGCTTCGGGTGATTCTGAGTGGTGTTCGATTGCACCAATGCCGCCACCGTAAGGAACTCGAATTACCACCGGCATGGTCAAGAAACCTTCAGAGCGGTTTTGAATTTTTGCAAGTTGCGAAGTGATTTGGTTGAACGCCGGAAAAATAAAACCATCGAATTGAATTTCAGCTACCGACGAATAGCCGCGCATTGCAAGTCCAATTGCAGTGCCAATGATTCCAGATTCGGCAATCGGTGAGTTGAAAATTCTGGTTGGTCCAAATTCATCAAGGATGCCTTCGGTAACGCGGAACACACCACCGAGTTGTGCAACATCCTCACCGAATACCAAAACTTTTTCGTTGTCGTGCATCGCCTTGCGAATTCCGGCATTGATTGCCTTAGCAATTGACATCTCAACAAAGTTGCTCATTACTGCGCACCGCCTTCAAGGCTTGCTTCGTAATCATTTAGCCACTTTTGTTGTTCTTCAATCAGTGGGTGCGGTTCGCTGTAAACGTGCTGGAACATGTTTTCGATTGGTGGTTCACCAAGCGCAAAAGTTTGTGCGCGAATATCCGTGGCCATTGCTTCACCGGCTGCGGCACACTCATCAAAGAATGAATCACCAATGCCTTGACGACGCAAGAATTTTTCTAGACGCTCTAGTGGGTCGCGCGCTTTCCAGTATTCAACTTCATCACTGGTGCGGTACTTGGTTGGGTCGTCACTCGTGGTGTGTGCACCAACGCGATAAGTCAACGCTTCAATCATGAATGGTCCGCCGCCGTTGCGTGCATCATCCATGTGCTTTTTGGTTACTGCATAACTTGCCAAAACGTCGTTGCCATCAATGCGAATACCTGGCACACCAAAACCTGATCCGCGCAAATAAAGCGGCACTGTGGTTTGTGAATTTACCGGGGATGAAATTGCCCACTGATTGTTCTGACAGAAGAAAACAATCGGTGCATGATTGGTGGCTGCAAAAAGGAATGATTCTGAAACGTCACCCTCGGCAGTTGCGCCATCACCAAAATAAGAAATTACTGCTTGATTGTCAGCCGCATTAGCAGTGCCAACTTTGCCATCGAACTTTACGCCCATTGCATATCCGGTAGCGTGCAAGACCTGGGTGCCCAAAACAATTGCGTATAGGTGAAAACGAGTTTCGTCTGGATTCCAGCCACCATGGTTAACACCACGAAGCATCTTGAGCACAGCCATTAGGTCAATGCCATGAGTAATGGCTACGCCGTGTTCTCGATAGCTCGGAAAAATGTGGTCAAGTTGGCCCACGGCATAACCCGAACCAATTTGAGCTGCTTCTTGCCCAATTGCCGGAACCCAGAGTCCAAGCTGGCCCTGGCGCTGAAGGGCGGTTGCTTCAACGTCGAAACGACGCATAACCGCCATGTCGCGGTAAAACTTTAGAAAATCTGCTTCGGTGAGTTCTTCGATGTACTTTGCATACTCGGCATATTCCTTAGGCACGCCATATTGACCGTCTGGTGACAGCAATTGGACCATAGGAACGCGCGAGGATTCTTGAGCACTCATCTAGACCAATTTACTTGCTCAGATGGCACAATCGAAACATGATTCGTTTTCTGCTCTCAACAGTTATCAATGCGTTTGGCCTTTGGGTGGTTACCCTTTGCATACCGGCGATTAAATTGCAGTCCTATGGTGGCACCGAGTTTTGGCCAACCGTTGGTTCGTTCTTGCTGGTGGGTGTGGTCTTTGGTTTTGTAAACGGAATCATTGCCCCGGTGATCAAGGTGCTAGCGTTGCCGCTCTACATACTTACCTTTGGACTCATTTCGTTTGTGATCAATGGTTCGCTGCTTTTGTTTGTGGCCTGGTTGTCAAAGCTCTGGGCGGGCGATGTGCTCACTATTTATGGCCTCACTAAAGAGGGCCTCACTATTGAGACCCTTGGCTGGGCAATTCTGGGCTCAATCGTCATGAGCATTGTTGCGTTCTTTGCCCGAGGCGTTTTCAAGGCTATGCGCCTGCTCTAGAGGCGCCCGGCTAATTTCAAAGGTTTTTACCTGGCCCGAAGGGCCTTTTAAAAATCTCAGGATGCCCTCGCGCACTCGACCAAGCCCAATATCTTTGGATTTATCTGCCTGGGCAGCAGTGGTTTGGTATTCCGCCAGGCTGTGAGCTTGAGTTATGTCAACCTGACTGGAATTTGCCCCCGGCAAAACGGTGCGCTGCACGGTGACCCAATTGGTAGTTAGCGGGTTTCGCTGCAGATCTAACTTTGGAACCACATCGTTGCGATGCTCGAGCGCCAGGGTTGGCACCTTTATTTGACCAGCCAGCTGACCAATCGGCGAACCAAAAGTCACAATTCCGGCAATTTTGTAATTCAGGTGCTTGCGGGCTGCCAAATTAGCCGCCACCAGCCCACCTTGCGAATGCCCCACCAGCAAAACCTGGTCATTCGGCCGGGCGCCGGCTGCCAATAAAGCCGCCGAAACCGCTAATTCGCTGCTGGTTGGGCGAATGTTGGCCATGCCCACCAGATTTGAGGTGAAGTCAATTGGGTTAGACCCTGGCACGGCACTCCAGGTTTGAGTGCCGGGAATGTAGACCACAAACTTCTGGGCGCTCGCCTTGGCTTTGGCGGCGAAGGCCGCACTGGCGCCGTTAGGCGCCTCGCGCACATATGACTCCACCCGAATTCGACTGTCTGCGCTAGCCGTCGAGCGCAAACGGGCCATCAAACCAGCAAGCGAATCGGCCGGTTCAACCGGCTCGGCAGCCCCTAATTGAGTGACGCGAGCACCAGGTTGATCGCGAAACACTCCAAACGCAGCCCCCGCAACCAGCATTGCCCCGGCCACTGCCCCCGCGGTGCTTAGCCCACCGGCAACCTTGGCTTCGCCCATGAAATATTGCTCAGCGGCTGCCGAGCAGGCTGAGTTTAGAAAATCAATTCGCTGCAAGACGTTAGGCAATTCGAGACTCAAGGCAATGTGCTTGCCAGGTTTAACCAAGAAATCAAATGGTTCAACCTGTGAGCTCAACAGGTTGGCCACGGCTGCGAGTTCACGTTGCACCCGTTCAATTTCGGCGCGAGTGGCAACTACTGCGGCATCGCCACCGTAAACACTTAAATTACCCACGAGCTGAGTCGTTGCTGCATTGCAATAAGTTGTGCGGCCAAATCTTCAATCGCTTGAGCGCAGGCGGTTGCAGCCTGGCCTTGCCAGAGCATTGGGTTTGGCACTGCCATGCGCAATGCAGTCACGGCATTCATGAGTGTGTGATCAATCGCATCCATAGATAAATGTTCAGCAAAATGGTCGGTAGCCAACTGCCCCGCGGATAATCTGTGCAGAAGTCGGGCAATATAGACGCGTGAACAATCTTTCAATTCAGCCAATTTCTCCGCTTGATGGTCGCTACCGTGCGGCAGTCTCTGATCTTGGTTTTCATCTTTCAGAGGCAGGCCTAAACCGCGCACGCATCGCAGTTGAAATTGAATGGTTGATTCACCTAGCCAACCGCGATTTGTTGGGCACCAATTCGCCGATTAGCGATGAGCAGATTCACCAGCTGCGTGCAATCGTCACAAACTTTGGCGACAACGACGTTGCTACTTTGGCTGCCACTGAGGCAACTACCAAGCACGACGTTAAGGCGGTTGAATATTTCATCCGCGGTAAATTGACCGAACTCGGTCGCAATGACTTGCTTGAACTAACTCACTTTGCTTGCACCAGCGAAGACATTAACAACTTGTCATATGCCATCACTGTGCGCGATGCAATTGGCGATGTTTGGTTGCCACGCGTTGAGCAATTGATGATTAAGTTGCGCGATCTTTCGACTAAGTATGTTGATGCGCCTATGCTTTCACACACGCACGGTCAACCGGCCACCCCAAGCACAATGGGCAAAGAGCTCGCAGTTTTTGTTCACCGTCTTGAGCGTCAACTAAAGCGAGTGCGCTCGGTGCAATATCTCGGCAAATTCTCTGGAGCAACTGGAACATTCTCTGCTCATGTTGTGGCTGCGCCGAACGTTGACTGGATTCAAGAGTCGAATGATTTTGTTTCAGGTTTGGGTCTTACGTGGAATCCACTAACCACACAGATTGAATCGCACGACTGGCAAGCCGAGTTGTATACCGCGGTGTCACATTTCAATGCAATTTTGCACAACCTTTGCACCGACATCTGGACCTACATCTCAATGGGTTATTACAAGCAGATTCCTGTTGCAGGCGCTACCGGTTCTTCAACAATGCCGCACAAGATCAACCCAATTCGTTTTGAAAACGCAGAATCAAATCTTGAGCTTTCAAATGCAATCTTGCAGAGTCTTGCGAATACCTTGATCACCTCACGCTTGCAGCGCGATCTGACTGACTCGTCGTCACAACGCAACATCGGATTAGGTCTCGGTCACTCGCTATTGGCAATCGATAACGTGACTCG
>JBEGOY010000060.1:0-3793 GCA_041181745.1 Actinomycetota bacterium
TATCGCCCTGAGGGGATAAACCCAACTCGGTCATAAACCATTCCCAGAGTCTTCTCTGCAAGTTCATTTGCCTTGGCGGCGCCCTTGGCCAAAAGGCGGTCTAGCTCGGCTTCGTCGCTCAGCAGCTCGTTCGCGCGGTCACGAATTGGCTCAATTCGACTCAACACAACCTCGGCAACTTCGCCCTTGAGGTCTCCGTAGCCTTTGCCGGCGAAGTGGTCAACCAGCGATTCGACGCTCTGGCCACTTATTGCGCTGTGAATGCCCAGCAGGTTAGAAACCCCTGGCTTGGCTTCGCGGTCAAAGCGAATCTCTGCATCGGTATCGGTGACGGCACTCTTGATCTTCTTCAGAATTACTGAAGAGTCGTCCATGATGTTGACCAAACCTTTCGGGTCCCCCGATTTCGACATCTTGGCGGTTGGATTTTGCAGATCATAAATTTTGGCGGTCTCTTTAAAAATTACGCCTTCAGGAATTGCAAATGTGTCGCCGAAGCGAGAGTTAAATCGAGTGGCCAGATCTCGGGTCAACTCAAGATGCTGACGTTGGTCTTCGCCCACGGGCACTTTGTTGGCTTGATACAACAGGATGTCAGCCGCCATCAACACCGGATATGTGAACAGACCAACCGAGGCCACATCTGTGCCGCCTTTTTGAGTCTTGTCTTTAAATTGGGTCATTCGACCGGCTTCGCCAAAACCGGTCATGGTCATCAGCACCCAGGCAAGCTGCGCATGCGCCGGAACATGTGATTGCACGAAAAGTGCCGACTTGTTTTCGTCGATTCCGGCGGCCAAATATTGAGCCGCGGTAATGCGAGTGTTGCGACGAAGCTCGGCAGGGTCTTGAGCCACGGTGATGGCGTGCAAGTCAACAACGCAATAGAACGCGTTGTAGTCGTCTTGCATTTCGACCCAGTTGATTAATGCGCCCAGGTAGTTGCCTAAGTGAAGGGAACCGGCAGATGGTTGCATGCCGCTGAGCACATTTGGTTTTGTCATGTGCTCAAGTTTAGAAGAGCGCGAGGGTTAGAGCTTGTAGTCAACCACTACTGGGCTGTGGTCAGTCCAGCGGGTGTCATATGAAGGCGCGCGAACCACGGTGTAGTTGCTGGCAACCTTGGCCAACTTTGGCGTCGCCAAGTGGTAGTCAATTCGCCAACCCGCATCGGTGTCGAAAGCCTGGCCACGAAACGACCACCAGGTGTATGGACCTGGCACGTCTGGGTGAGCGGCTCGGCCAACGTCTACCCAGCCCTGTGCGTTCATGAAGGTGTCAAAATAGGCGCGCTCTTCTGGCAAGAAGCCAGCGTTCTTGAGGTTGCCCTTCCAGTTTTTAATGTCGAGTTCGGTGTGCCCTACGTTTAGGTCACCAACAACAAGTGCAAGGCCCCCGGATGCGATCAGCTCAGCCATGCGAGCCTGCATTGCTTCGAGAAATTTATATTTCTCAACCTGTTTAGGGGTGTCTACTTCACCGCTGTGCACATAGGTGCTGATTACGGTGAGCACCTTGCTGCCGATTTTGAAATCCACTTCAAGCCATCGGCCAGCGGAATCAAATTCATCTGGGCCGAGTGTGGTGCGAGTAGCAATTGGTTTTAGTTTGCTCACCACTGCAACGCCGGCTCGACCTTTTGCGGTTGCTGCATCATGCACCACATGCCATTGCCCGGTTTCGGCAAATAGTTCAGTCAAATCTTTGGTTTCTGCGCGAACTTCTTGCAGCGCAATAATGTCTGCGCCAGATTCGTTGACCCAATCGGCCATGCCTTTTCGAAACGCGGCACGAACTCCGTTTACGTTAACGGTGGCAATTTTCAAAACGAAAACCTAAGGCTTGCCGCGAAGAATTGCTTGCTTCACTTCGGCAATTGCCTTGGTTACCTCGATACCGCGAGGGCAAGCGTCGGTGCAGTTGAAGGTGGTGCGGCAGCGCCACACACCCTCTTTGTCGTTAAGAATGTCAAGGCGCACTTCGGCGGCTTCGTCACGTGAGTCAAAAATGAAACGGTGAGCGTTCACAATTGCAGCCGGACCAAAGTATTGACCGTCAGTCCAGAACACTGGGCAAGAAGTGGTGCATGCCGCACACAAAATGCACTTGGTGGTGTCTTCAAACTTGGCGTGCTGCTCGGCGCTCTGCAGACGTTCGCGCTCTGGCTTATCCGAGGCAATCAAGAAAGGGTTGATGTCGCGGTAGGCCTGGTAGAACGGGTTCATGTCTACGACTAGGTCTTTTTCAACTTCGAGGCCCTTGATCGGCTCAACATAAATTGGCTGAGTGATGTCTAGGTCTTTAATCAAAGTCTTGCAGGCTAGGCGGTTGCGACCGTTGATGCGCATTGCATCTGAACCACAAACACCGTGTGCACATGAACGACGGAAGGTTAGTGAACCGTCCATCTCCCACTTAATTTTGTGCAGAGCGTCAAGCACGCGGTCGGTGCCGTGAACCTGCACATCAAAGTCTTGCCAACGCGCCTCTTGGCCGTCTTCTGGGTTGTAGCGGCGAACGAATAGTGTCACCTGAAAAGAAGGAACGGCACCTAGAGCTTCGAACTCTGTTTGAGTAGCAACTGCAGTTGACATTAGTACTTACGCTCCATTGGCTGGTAGTTAGTAACCGTGACTGGCTTCCAGTCGATCTTAATTTTCTGGCCGTTCTTGTAAGCCATCGAGTGCACCATGAATTTTTCATCATCGCGCTTTTCGTAGTCTTCTCTAAAGTGACCGCCGCGGCTTTCGCGACGTTCCTTTGCAGTGAAGGCTAGAACTTCGGCTAGGTCTAGCAAGAAACCAAGCTCAATGGCTTCAAGCAAATCGGTGTTGAATCGAGCGCCCTTGTCTTGAACCGAAATGTTTTCGTAGCGTCCGCGAAGTTCCTTGATTTTGGCAAGCGCCTCATCGAGTGACTCTTCGGTGCGGTATACCTGAGCATTTTTATCCATGGTGTCTTGCAACTCTTTGCGAAGCACGGCAACTTTTTCTGCGCCGTTTGAATTGCGAACCTTTTGGATGATCGAGATGACTTCGTCGGCTGCGTTTGCAGGCACCGGCACGTGCTTTGCAGTGGCCGCATACTTGACCGCGGCAATACCGGCGCGCTTGCCGAACACGTTGATGTCAAGCAATGAGTTTGTGCCCAAGCGGTTTGCACCGTGCACCGAAACACAAGCACATTCACCGGCTGCATAAAGACCAGGAACAACAGTCTTGTTGTCGCGCAGAACTTCGGCCTGAACGTTGGTTGGAATTCCACCCATTGCATAGTGCGCGGTAGGGAATACCGGAACCGGCTCGGTGTAAGGCTCAACACCTAGATAAGTGCGAGCGAACTCGGTGATATCCGGAAGCTTCTCGTCGATAACCTCTGGTGGCAAGTGGGTTAGGTCCAGCAGCACGTAGTCCTTGTGAGGGCCAGCGCCGCGACCTTCGCGCACTTCGTTTGCCATTGCTCGCGCAACCATGTCACGCGGGGCCAAGTCTTTAATCGTCGGAGCGTAGCGCTCCATGAAACGCTCACCGCTTGAATTGCGCAGAATGCCACCTTCGCCACGAGCGGCTTCAGAAAGCAAGATACCTAATCCTGCAAGACCGGTTGGGTGAAACTGGTAGAACTCCATGTCTTCAAGCGGAAGACCCTTGCGCCAAATGATGCCAACGCCATCACCGGTGAGGGTGTGTGCATTAGAAGTGGTTTTGAAGATCTTGCCGAATCCGCCAGTTGCAAAGACGATCGACTTGCCCTGGAAAACGTGAAGTTCACCGGTAGCAAGTTCATAGGCAAC
>JBEGOY010000061.1:0-3231 GCA_041181745.1 Actinomycetota bacterium
ACGTGCTCGATTAAATCGGCGGCGTCTTCATCGTTGCCAGGCAAAACTTTGTCGCGGCTTGAGATAAGCGAAACCTCTGAGCCTAAACCGCGGTATGCCGAAGCAAACTCTGCGCCGGTCACACCAGAACCAACAACAATCATGTGCTCAGGCAACTCTTGCAAGTTGTAAAGCTGCGTCCAGGTAAAAATTCTTTCACCATCTGGTTTTGCATCGGGCAACTGTCGCGGGTGCGCGCCCACTGCAACGATGATGGTTTTAGCTTCGAGGCGCTCGCTCTTGCCATCTTCAATTGCATCAACCACAACATGGTGATTGCCATCGAGTCTGGCACTGCCGTGGATTACCCGGACTCCTGATTCAATTAGTTGTTGCAACATATCTGAAGACTGATCTTCGGCTAGTTCAAGCAAACGACGGTTAACGGCGGCCAAATCGATTTCGATCTTTGGCTTAATGTGCTGGCCAGCAAATGAAAGCTTTACTCCCAAGTTTGCAGAATTAGCCACACGCTGGGCAGCCTCCGCGGTTGCAATCAAAGTCTTCGATGGCACAACGTCGGTAAGCACCGCGGCGCCACCAATTCCATTGCGCTCAATCAGAGTTACATCTGCGCCTAGTTGGCGGCCAGCCAACGCGGCCTCGTATCCGCCTGGTCCACCGCCAATGATCACAATGTGGTGCGGTGCGCGTTGCGGCGCAGAAGTTGATGTGGTTGGGGTGCTCGAAGTTGCTGCAGATTTGCTCACCGTTTCATTCTGCCAGCCAAAAGCAAACATTAGGCAAAGAACTAGACTCAAGGCATGCAGAACCCGCTTGAAAATTCATCGTCGAATCCTTTCGAGATTGCCGCCGAGGCAGCTCAAAACATTGCCCGACTCACCGGTGTTAGCAAGCATGACATCGCCCTGACACTCGGCTCGGGTTGGGCCAAAGCGGCGGACTTAATCGGCGAAACATTAGCCACCGTGCCGGCCACAGAAATTCTCGGATTCTCTGCTCCCGCCGTGGCTGGACACGTAGCAAGCATCCGTTCAATCAAATTGCCGAGTGGCAAATTCGCATTGGTGCTGGGCGCACGAACTCACTTTTATGAAGGCCACGGTGTTCGCCGGGTAGTGCACGCAGTGCGCACCGCTGCGGCTACTGGCGCAAGAACCATGATTCTCACCAATGGTGCCGGTGGCATAAAAGATACCTGGAAACCCGGCACACCGGTTTTGATTAGCGATCACATTAACCTCACCGCGGCCAGCCCACTAGAGGGTGCAACCTTTGTTGACCTAACCGACCTCTACTCAGCACGGTTGCGTTCAGTTGCTCGCGAAGTTGATTCAACTTTGGATGATGGTGTTTACTGCCAATTCCGCGGACCTCACTATGAGACTCCTGCCGAGGTGCAGATGGCAAAGCATATTGGTGGGCACATCGTGGGTATGTCCACGGCTCTTGAGGCCATCGCCGCCAGAGAAGCGGGAATGGAAATTCTTGGTCTTTCGCTAATTACAAACTTGGCCGCCGGCATTCAAAAAGAACCACTGAGCCATGCCGAAGTTTTGCAAGCCGGCAAAGAAGCAGAATCTCGAATCAGTGCATTGCTGGCTCAAATCATCGCAAAGATCTAAAAAATGAATCCAGAACTTCTTGCCGCCGCCGAGGCCTGGGCCGCACAAGACCCTGACCCGCAAACAAAACACGAGCTAATCAGTTTGATTGCTGCGGGCGATGAAACCGAGCTTGCCGAACGCATGACAACTCGTCTTGATTTTGGCACCGCTGGCTTGCGAGGCGAACTGGGCGCCGGCCCAAACCGAATGAACCGGGTGCTTGTGGCTCAGGCGGCCGCTGGTATCGCCAAATTTGTTTTAGCCCAAGAATCGAACGGCTCGGCAAGTGTGGTGATTGGTTTCGATGGTCGAATCAACAGCGCTGTTTTTGCACGCGACTCAGCGGCCATTTTTGCTGGTGCAGGCGTTCGCACACTACTTTTCGACGGTGTGCTGCCAACTCCGGTTCTAGCTTTTGCGGGCAAGCACCTCAACACATCCGTGGCAATTATGGTGACCGCATCACACAACCCACCCGGCGACAACGGCTACAAGGTTTACCTTGGCGGTGCCAATGGCGGGTCGCAGATCATTTCGCCAACCGACAAGCAAATTGCCGCCGAGATTGCAACTATTGCGGCATCTCAAACTTTTGATGAAATTCACAAGAGCGACGACTTCGAAATAATTGGGCACGAACTGCGCCAGGCCTACATCGCCGAAACCGCATCGCTCACCAACGAAGTGCCAAATGGCGAAGCACTCAAGATTGTCTACACCGCCATGCATGGTGTTGGTTGGCACGTTCTCAAAGAAGTTTTTTCAGCGGTTGGTTTGCCTCAGCCGATTACGGTAGATCGGCAGCTGCTTCCAGACGGCACGTTTCCAACGGTAGCTTTTCCAAACCCCGAAGAGCCGGGTGCGATGGATCTAAGTTTTGCCAAGGCACGCGAAGTAGGCGCTGATTTAGTTTTGGCTAACGATCCAGATGCCGATCGTCTTGCAGTTGGCATTCCCGATGCCACAACAGTCGAAGGCTGGCGCCGATTGACCGGCGATGAAATTGGCTTGTTGCTTGGCCATGAAATAGCCCGCAAGGCGGCCGCGTCAAATCAGGGTGGCACACTTGCCTGCTCCATAGTTTCTTCATCGGCGCTGCGCAAAGTGGCCGAGAAATTTAACATGGACTACCGCGAGACCTTAACTGGCTTCAAGTGGATTTCAAAGGTGCCGAATTTAATCTTTGGATTCGAAGAGGCGCTCGGATATTGCGTTGACCCGACTCACACACCTGACAAAGATGGTATCTCGGCTGCTCTGGTGGTTGCCGGCTTGGCTTGCGAGCTAGCCGCCGAGGGCAAAACAATTGCTGATCAGCTGAGCCACCTTGGCGAACTTTATGGTCACTTTGCCACCGGGCAGATTTCGATTCGCGTTGCAGATATCGGCTTGATCAAAAAGGCAATGGCAGGTTTGCGAGCGAATCCCCCACAGCTTCTTGACGGCACCGCTCTTGCCTTCACAGACCTGAGTGTTGCCACACCACAACTTGGTGCCACCGATGGACTTCGTTTCGACTTAGCCGATGGTCGCCGCGTGATCATTCGACCTTCTGGCACAGAGCCAAAACTAAAGTGCTACCTGCAGGCGATTGGCGATTCAGTTGCTGATGCAAAAACCAAGC